>JBBQZT010000028.1:0-62167 GCA_038207455.1 Chloroflexia bacterium | reverse complement strand
GCCGCCTGACTTTTAAGGCTGGTCGAATTGTTAAGGTACGTTTAGCGCGCTGGCACGAGTTGGCCCGACGCTTCTTTGCACCCCTAAAAGCCTTTTTTGCTCAACTAGGGGTCAGGTTAATTTTGGACGAAACTTAGGTAGTTAGCTCGAAAAGCGAGAAAATATCTGCAACATTGAAAGTTTGGGATTAGACTGTTCTATCAAGGCTATAATGCCAGCCACCGTACTTTGCCTTTCCTCAAACTTTAGATAAATATACTTCTCAACAGCACCGTTAGTAATTTTGTTTTCGGTATCAAGCAGGTTTTAGAATATCAAGAATATGCTTCAAGGTACGGCCTTCGTTATGCCCTATCAATTACTTAACGTTCTCTAAACAAAAGCTTTGGGTTTCTTTGCGGCTATTATACGAGCGATTTCAAAAAAGAGCGTGCCGCGTGTATCTTCAAAGCCCCGCAACGAACCCATAGTACTGAAAGGTTGACAGGGAAAACCTGCAAATAGCAAACCGTGGTCTGGTGTTTCGGATACTGAAATAGCGCGAATGTCACCACAAGGCTTCTGACCAAAGTTTGCTTCATAAATAGCTTGGGCATCAGGGTCAATATCAGAGGAAAATACACAAGTGGTCTCAATTTCTCTTTTGTTGAACACTTTACTTGCAGCAATCCGAAAACCTCCGATACCACAAAATAGATCAAGATAAGTCAGTTTTTCCATTTATTTCTCAACCAGGAAAACCAACATAGGATTACCTTCTTTTTGAGCGTTCTCCTTGAATTTTGCGTTTTACGGGTGCAATTTTAGGCTTCTTCGCCCAAATAGGTACGGCGCACCGCTTCGTTAGTGAGCAGGTCGCGTCCTGTGCCTTCCAGGACGATTGCGCCAGTCTGGAGTACGTAGGCGTGATTGGCGATTTGTAAGGCAGCCAGGGCGTTCTGCTCCACCAGCAAAATCGTTACGCCGCGCCCGTTATCGTTAAGGTCTTTAATCACCCGAAAAATGGTTTCGACTAAAAGCGGCGACAACCCCATCGAAGGCTCGTCCAAAAGCAGCACTTTGGGGCGTGACATCATAGCGCGGCCAATCGCCAGCATCTGTTGTTCGCCACCGCTCATCGTCCCAGCTTTTTGCTTGATGCGCTCTTTGAGACGAGGGAAAATATCATAAATTTTTTCCATATCCTGGCTGATGCCGTCTTTGTCATTTCGCAAAAACGCGCCCATCTCCAGATTTTCTAATACTGTCATACGCGGAAAGATTTTGCGGCCTTCCGGTGAGTGCGATACTCCCAGGCGGACAATGTTTTCGGGCGGCTGGTGTTCGATGGGCTGGCCCTGCAAGGCAATATTTCCGGTACGCGGGTGAATAATACCGGAAATGGTCTTCAGGGTCGTGGTTTTGCCCGCCCCGTTCGAGCCAATCAGGGTTACAACCTCGCCCGGATAGACCGTCAGGGAGATAGATTTTAGAGCCTGAATGTTGCCGTAGAAGCTGGAAACCTTGTCAAGCATGAGAGCCGCTTTGGTATTAGCCCCGTTAGCCTCGCCCATCGCCCGACTGCGGACATCAAGTTCATTCGTCATTTACTTTTTTCTTTCTCTTTGGCTACGGCTTCGGCGTAAGCTTTGCCCAGGTAGGCTTCAATCACTTCGGTATTGGACTTTATATCTTCGGGCAGGCCCTCGGCAATTTTGCGCCCAAAGTTCAAAACCGTCACCCGATCACTGATTTCCATTACCACTTTCATATCGTGTTCAATCATCAGCACCGAAATCTTTTTCTCGGTACGAATACGTTCAATCAAATTGGTAAGGGTAGCGGTCTCGTTGGGGTTCATTCCGGCAGTTGGTTCATCCAACAACAACAATTTGGGTTCCGTACCCAGGGCGCGGGCAATTTCAAGTCTGCGCTGGTCGCCATACGATAGGTTTTTGGCGAATTCGTCCGCTTTGCCCCGCAGACCCACATATTCCAGTAGCTCGCGTCCGTGCAGGTCAGCAAACTTTTCTTCGGCTTTGACCGATGGAGTACGGAACACCGCCCCTAAAATTCCTGAGTGTAAACGGGTATGTTCGCCAACCTGCACATTTTCCAACGCGGTCATATTGGCAAACAACCGGATATTTTGGAAGGTACGGGCAATCCCGCGTTTGGTAACCTCGTGCATCTTGAGGCCCGCCAACGGCTTGCCATCAAACATAACCGTGCCAGTGGTGGGAGTGTAAATACCAGTCATCAAGTTAAAGAAGGTGGTTTTGCCCGCCCCATTCGGCCCAATCAAACTAACAATGCTTTGTTCGGGAATGACAAAATCTACTTTGCTAACCGCAGTCACTCCACCAAAGTTTTTCGATACATCTTGTGCTTCTAGTAAAGCCATTAAGTAGTCCTCAGTTATGGGCTATCAGTTGTCAGCTATCGGTTGGTAGGCTGATAGCTATTTCTTTTTGCGTCCGCTAGTGCCATCACCTTCCGTCACCGAAGGGTTGTAATTAATTGAGCGCATTTTGTCTAGCCCCTCGACAGTGTTGTCGGAAGCGGCAACAAAAGGCTGAATATCGTCGCCATCTTCATATCTAAGTTCCATCTTGCGTCGGCCACTCGGAAAGAGACCTTCGGGTCGTACTAACATCATTGTCACCAGAATGAGGCCGAAAATCATGAAACCGGAGCTAGTTGCTACATTTTGCAAAAAGGCATTGTTGGGGTCGAGATTAGCCAGACTACGGGTCAGGTTGGGTATTAGGATTGAATTGCTCATACCCAACACCAACGCTCCAAATATTACACCCCAAATATTGCCCATTCCACCTAAAATTACCATAGAAAGCACCAAAATCGAAACGGAGAACAAAAACTGGCTGGGATTGGCTGTACCCAAAGTGCTGGCATAAATAGCTCCGGCGAAACCAGCAAAACTCGCACCCGTGCTAAAGGCGATCAATTTGGTAGATACAATGTTGATACCCATCGCCGAGGCCGCGATTTCATCTTCGCGCATCGCCATCCACGCCCGGCCTACCCGCGAATTGACCAACCTCAAGATTAGGAAAATGGACAGAATAATTACAGCGATAATCACGTAGTACCACCACGTCCAGGTGTCATCCAGGAAAGCCTGACGAGTGCCACCTGCGGGTAATACTCCGCCACCGACCAACTCGCGTATAGTAGTCGCGTCAGACTTGATACCGCCCAACCCACTGTTACCACCCGTAATAGTAGTCAAGTTCTTGAAAACCGTCGGCACGATTTCCCCAAACCCCAAAGTTACGATTGCTAGATAATCCCCACGTAAGCCAAGTGTGGGCGCACCCAACAATAAGCCAAAAATCCCGGCAGATACAAAGCTGAGGGGTAAGGCTATCCAGAAATCAAGGTGAAAAGAGTTATACCAGGGTGTTTGATTTGAGGTCAGGAAGCCCATAGTGTAGGCTCCAATAGCGAAAAAAGCCGCATAGCCTAAATCGAGCAAACCAGCGTACCCTACTACTACATTCAGACCGAGAGCCAACAAAACAAAAACTAGGGTCTGGTCGAGCGGTATGATAATATCGCCATAGAGGGTGGGGCCAATACCTGGCAGGATTAACGAGCCAAGCGGTGGCAGCAACAAGGTGACTATGAAAGCTCCAATCAGCACAAATAGATTACGTCGCTTCTTATTACTTACTTCGGGTGTGCGGCCCAATTTAAGCGGCCTGGTCATTACATTTGCCATGCGTGTTAAACCTTTTCTGGTACATTTTCACCTAGAATACCGCTAGGTCGGAACACCATCACTAAAACCAACACCCCGAAAACCGAGACTGGCGCCCAAATCGAAAGGCTGAGGTGAAGCTGGCTACTCGGCCCAAACAAATTGCTGGTTAAACCAAACAAATCGCTTTGGCTAATAGCATAAATCATCCCAATAAAGAAGCCGCCTAAAACCGCCCCGTTGATATTGCCAATACCACCTAAAACTGCCGCCGTAAAAGCAAACAAGCCGTTTTCAAAACCCAGGTCATAGCGCACGCTGCTCTGGACGTTATAAATGCCATAGATTACGCCCGCCGCGCCCGCCAACCCGCCGCCTATCAAAAAAGCCGCGCTGATGGTGCGGTTGATATTTATACCCATCAGAGCCGCCGCTTCACTATTTTGAGCCACCGCCCGCATCGCTTTGCCAATGCGCGTACTGTTAATTAAATAACCCATTGCCAACAGAAGCACTCCCGTCCCCACAATCACCAGTAAGGCTGTTACCGGAAACTGGAGCAACAGCTTTTCGTTGCCAAGACCATCGCTAATCAGGTCATAGTTAGCGGTAGAAGTGCTGTTGGGGAAAAGCATGGGATAACCCTGGGGGCTGGCTCCAATAATGTACTGGCCGATGTTTTGCAAAATAAAGGAGACCCCAATAGCGGTAATAAGAGGGGCGAGACGGGGGGCGTTTCGCAACCGGCGGTAAGCAATTCGGTCAATAAGGTAGTTTAGAGTAGCACAAACCAACATTGCCGCTATAAAGGCTACGATAATCACCAAAATAATCAAGATTAGAGAAGTGTTTTTAACTGCGGTACTGGACTTAGCTCCCAGTAACAGGCTCATTACCCCGAAGCCAGTAAGCGAACCAATCATAAAAACGTCGCCGTGCGCGAAGTTGATAAGCTCAACAATACCATAGACCAGGGTGTAACCGAGGGCAACCAGGGCAATTAAAGCTCCAGTCAGCAAGCCGTTGATAAATGTGCCGAGTACCAAATCATAGCCCGGTGAGACTCTGACCAAAACCCGTCCGGTCGCATCGGTTTGGCTAGGGAAAATCAACTGCGCTACTAAGGACACAAAGATAACGATGAAGGCCAGACTGCCGAAAATGAAAAAGCCCCGGAAACGTTCAAAACGGGCCTGTCTGCGTACTAGAGCCGTAGCCTCGACTTGTTTTTTGCTAGGATAAAGATAAGAAGCGGCCAATAGTACGGGGCTGATGTAGCAAAGCAAACCGCCCAAAACCAGATTTACCAACATACTCGGTAAATTGCTGGGCCAGGAGGTATCTATAGGTTGAGCAAATTCTAAAATGAAATAGGCGATTACTACTACAGGCACAAGGTAATACGCGCAAACTCGCATAACACGAGTGCGATAGCCCATGGCGGTCAAACGTAGCACGCCATAAATAGCCAGGCCGAACCAGACGGCCAACACCACTATCTGAAAAGGTAGCAATCCAATCTGACCCATCGCGGCTCTTTCTTTTATTATTTGTGCTGGGTAGCTTTTTTGGCTAACGGTAAATGGTACTTATTCAAACGGTAGGGCAGGCCCGCAGACCTGCCTTACGCTTTTTTAGAACCTGGCTCAGTGCGCTTGTAGAAGGCCAGCCCTGACCTGACAAAGTAACTGTCAGAACAACCACAACGGCCACCTACAAACTACAAACCAGGTCACTGAGGTTTAGGAAGCAGCTGCGTCGGCACTGCTATCATAAACCCACTGTCCGCCCTTAGCGATATAGAAACTGTGGGTGGTTTGGGTAGTGTCACCATTCTTATTGAAGCTGAACTTGCCCAAAACTCCGTCGAAGTCTTTGATACCAGCCACTGCCTGGATAATGGCAGGACGGTCTTTCTTGCCAGCTTGTTTAATCGCATACAAAGCTACACTCATACATTCGTAACCATAAGCGGTGTACGCCTGGATGGTGTCGCCGTATTTGGCTTTGTAGGCTTTGAGGAAGTCTTGACCTTTTTGAGGCAGAGCAACCGGGTTAATTCCGCCTACGCTGGAGTAAGCACCTTCACCAGCCGAGCCAGAGTCTTTCAAGAAAGCGTCATCGTTGATACCATCGCCGCCCAAGAAAGGCACTTTCACACCCGCAGCGCGGATGTCGGCCAGAAGTTTACCACCTTGCTGCTGGCTGATACCACCAAAGAAGATGCCATCAGGTTGAGCCGCTTTGATCTTGTTTGCTAACGATTTGTAATCCGATTCCTTGCCAGTAATCGAGTCGTGAGCTAACACTTTCGCACCCTGCTTGGTGACGGATTGTTCAAAAGCTTTTGCTAGTCCAGTACCGTAGTCTTCACCATCGTCCACGACATAGACGTTTTTGGCTTTGAGGTTGGTAACCATAAAGTTAGCGTCCGCCGGGCCTTGAAAATCGTCAGCAGGCACGATACGGAAGTAGTTACGGACACCGCTGGGATAGTAGCTATCCGGCTCACCAGGGGCGGTCACACCCGCCGCCGCGTGGGTCAAACCAATGGCGGTGTTGGAAGGGCTAATCATCAGGATACCAGCTTTGTTCATAATCGGAATGGAGACTTTGGCCGCGCCACTATTGAACGTGCCGATGTAAACCATCGCGTCGGGGTCGTTGGCGGCTTTGTTAGCGTTGGTCGCTTCCTGACCCGCGTCCCACTTGCCAGCCGCAGCCGTCGCGTCGTCAAGCGGCACATAGTCAATCTTGAAACCAGCTACCATACCACCCGGAGCTTGTTGCTCAATCGCCAGCTTCATAGCATTAATGAGGGTGTCAGTCTGGGTTTTGGAGCTACCAGTGTCTGGCAAGCTACTGTAGATACGGATAGTCTGACCTGAACCACCAGCGACAGCTGCCGTAGTTGCACCAGTAGCACTCGTGGTAGCGACCATCGCAGTTGTGCCAGCAGCCATTGCAGTTGTGCCAGCAGCAGCTGAAGTCATTGCCATCGCGGTTGTGCCAGCAGCGGCGGCACTCGTGGTGGCAGCCGGGGCCGAGGTGGCGGCGGGAGTGGCAGTCTCACCACAAGCGGCGAACAGCAATGCGCTGAACACCACTGCCATCAAGATTGACCATACTTGGAAAATCTTCTTGCCTTTTTTACCTTGTTGCATACTAAAATCTTCTCCTCCGATGTCTTTCTCTAAGTTGAGATGACATCTTGCTTAACGTACTCAAAATATAAACTTCTGTAAGGTTAATGTACTCATTTGTCTTGCAGCCAGCGTCTCTTGCCTATTGCAATGTTCGTGATAGCCTGGCTGACCTTGCCGAGCGAGGAGCTTCTCTTGCTTTTCTTTACAAGCTATTGAATTCCGCGTAAAGAGATTAGTGTATTGGGGCCGATTATAGTGGCTTCGGCGTTATTTGTCAAGTTGACCGTCGAACTAAACGTCATTCCGCGCCAGTGTTGACGTTGCTATCGAAAACCCAACTACCATTATGAGCAGTGTAAAAGCTAAAGATGCGTTGGGTGGTATCACCATTGGGGTCAAAGCTCCACTTCCCAAGCACACCATCAAAGTCTTTGAGGTTAGCTACCGTTTGCAAAATAGCTAATCGGTCTTTCTTGCCAGTTTGTTTAATCGCATACAAAGCTACGCTCATAGCTTCATAAGCATAAGCAGTGTAGGGTTGCACTATGTCACCGTACTTAGCCTTATAAGTTTTATGGAAGTCTTGACCTTTTGGGGGTAGTCCCGCCGGGTCAACCATGCCAATACTGGAAAAAACGCCCCTGGCTGCCGGGCCGATGGCTTTGAGGAAAAGGTCGTCCTGGATACCTTCGCCGCCCAAAAACGGGATTTTCAAATCCGCAGCCCGGATTTCGGCAAAAAACTTTCCAGCCTGTTGCGGTTCGTTTCCAGCGTAAAAAATTGCGTCCGGCGCGGCAGCTTTGATTTTAAGGGCGGTAGCCTTATAATCCGCTGCTCTATCGGTGATTGAAGCGTGGCCCAAGACATTCAGATTATTTTGGGGAGCAGCTTGTTCATAAGCTTTAGCCAAACTAACCCCATAACCGCGCCCATCTTCCACCACATAGACACTTTTAGCCTTCAATCTGGTGGCAGTGTAACTGGCATCTACTGGACCTTGCAAGTCGTCGTTGGGTACAAGCTGCATATAGTTGCGTGTGCCACTCGGATAATACTGGTCTGGTTCACCAGCTTTGGTCAGGCCCGCAACGGCGCGGGTGAAGCCGGGATAGCTATTGGCTGGACTAAGCAGGACGATACCAGCTTTGTTCAAAATCGGAATAGCGACTTTGGCCGTATCAGTATCGAAAGCCCCGATATAAGCCATTGCAGCCGGGTCATTAGCCGCTTTACCGGCATTAGCGGCTTCCTGCCCCGCGTCTCCTTTACCATCAGTCGCAACTGCGTTATCAAGCGGCACATACTCAATTTTGAAGCCCGCAGTCTGACTATTGACCTCCTCGACAGCCAGCTTCATAGCGTTAATCATAGTATCGGTTTGGGCTTTGGAGCTTCCACTGTCCGGCAAACTGCTGTAAATACGAATAACATTACTTGAGGTAGGCATAAGCGTAGCAGTAGAGCTTGCGGCACAAGCGGTTAGTACCAAAAGCGTGATTGCCAACATCAGACTGGCCCACCACCGGATTTTTTTTTTGATCAGGCTCATTTTTTCCATTTTGCCAGTCCCTCGAAGGGTGCGTCAGATGTTTGCGTTTGAAAGCCAATCACGACTGCCAACTGATTATTAACTATACCAACTCAAAGATAGGCAGTTCGGGCCGCGCGTTGAAACGTAACTGCCAACCACTCAAGCCCAGGCCACGTCCCACATACAGATGGTTGCCGTTGAGGTTGTACCAACCGAGCGGGAAATCGCTACGATGCTGAGTGCGAGTAAATTTGAGCCAGTTCAAGCGTTCGTGTAGCGGCGGCAAAGCCAGATTGATCTGGCCGCCGTGTGTATGCCCACTCAGCATAATTCGGCAGTAACGCGGTGGCAGCTTTTTGATAAAGTCGGGATTGTGCGACAAAAAAATAAGGGGGCGTACCCCAACTGGCAAATCAGCCGCAATTTCGGCCAGGCTCGGGTCGCCTTTGCGGGCATCGTCCAACCCTGCCAACCATTCGCGCTGCCCATTGTATTCAAGCGGCGTAGCCCGATTCACCAGCATACACCCTCCCGCTTCCTCGAACCCGGCCACGATACGGTCAGGGTCTTTGCGTCGTCCGAAATAATCGTGATTGCCCATCACACCCACCACGCGCAACCCGCCCTGGGTCAACTGGCGCAGTAGCTGGCCCAGCTGTGGGTTCCAGACTCCGCAGGTAAAATAATCGCCGCCCATCAGCACCAAATTGGGCCGCTCCTGCAATACGCGCTCAATAGCCGCGTGTAAAATTGGCAAGAGCGGGCCGCTCCGCTCGATATGCAAATCGCTCAAAAAGGCGACCTTATAACCGCGCCACTGTTCCCCTAGTTCCAAATCGGCCACTGGAAGACTATGGTAACTTACATCCAACCAGTGCGGTTCAACAAAGCGTGCATAGCTGTAGCCCATACCAGCCACACCTGCGCCTACGCCAGCCGCCAGCCACACCCGTCCATCGCGTGCCAGTTTCTTTACGCCATCTTTTTGCAATATCATTTCAAATCTAGTTTCTAATCCAGGGAATTTATCTGGGTAGGTAAGGTCAAAGTGAAAGTGCTACCCACTCCAGGCAAGCTTTCGACGGTAAGCGTACCGTGCATCAAACCCACGATACGACGACAGATTGTCAGGCCCAAACCCGTACCGCCAAATTCGCGGGTAGCACTACCATCCACTTGTCGAAACTTCTCAAAAATATGTTCAAATTCGTTTTCGGCGATACCAATACCACTATCGCTGACCAAAATACGGTAACACTCCCCGTCGTAGTTGGGCAGAACCCCAGGCGGAGCGGATTTAACTTCAAGCTTAACATAACCTTTGCGGGTGAATTTGATAGCGTTTGAAGCCAGATTTTGCAACACCTGACGCAAGCGGGCCAGATCATTTGTCACCAGAAAGGGTGCTTGTGGGTCAACCGCATAAGTATATTTCAGTTCTTTAAGGGTGGCTTGCTGCAAAGTTGCTTCATAGACAACCTCGATAAGCTCAGGCAAAAACAGCTGGTCGGCTTCTAACTGTAGCTTGCCGCTTTCCATTGTAGATAAGTCTAGTACGGCGTTTATCAGGTTCAAAAGCTGACTGCTGTTGCGGCTAATTCGTTCAATAGGGTCATTGAAACCTTCCGACACCTCTCCATAGAAACCATCGCGCAGCATATCCATATAGCCGATAATCGAGTTAAGCGGAGTACGCAGTTCGTGGCTGACGTTGGCGACAAACTCGCTTTTGAGCCGCACCGCTTCGGCTAGAGCCACGTTTTTCTGGCTCAATTCGGCACTCTGGCGTTGCAGGCGTTCAAAACGCAGGGCGTTGGTCAAAGCGATACTGGTCTGGTCAGCCAGCGTCTTGAGCAAAATCACATCATCGTCATCGAAGGCATATAAGCGGTTACTTTCGACCTCGATTACACCCAAAATGCGCCCTTCCGCCCTTAATGGCACTACGACCTGTGACTTGACCTCGACTTCATTGGAGATTGGCAAGTAGCCTACTGCGTGGCTGACATCGTTTAGCAAAGCGAATTCACCCGTATTGACACAGTGACAACTTACGCAATCTATTTTCAAAGCACGGTGAATAATCTCTTCACGCATATTGCTGCCTGCGCCGCGCCGATAAACCAGTTCTTCACCTTCCACCAAGCCGATATTGACACTACCCAAACCCAAACTCTGGCGCACCGGGCCACTCACACGGTCAATAATAGTCGGCACGTCCAGCGTGGCGGCCAAATCTCGGCCTACCTGATTTAGCAAACTCAGCTGATGACTGCGGCGTTGCTCCCGTTTGAAAGATAGAGCGTGTTCTACCACCAACACCAACTGTTCCGCTAGGGCTAGGCACAATTGAAAGTCGCGCTGATTAAGTGGAGAAGTGGAGTAGGCTTCAATACTTAGCGTCCCCAAAACTTCCTGACCGCGATTGATTAATGGTACACAGATTTGACTATCCACGCCTTCCATCGCTTCCAGATAATCAATATCGGGCTGATTAGAAAGGCTGGTCAGGAAAACCGCTTCACCAGTGCGGGCCACTTTACCATTGATACCTTTGTCCAGGGGGATTATTTCATAGTAATTTTGATAGCCTTGCTGGGCTTTCATTTTAAGCTCGTTATTTTCGATTAAATAAATGCTGACCAGCTTGAAGCTGAAACCCGCAGCGATGTTACCCACTATTACTTCAAAAAGGCGGTCAGGGTCAAGCGAATAAAACATAGCCGTGCGAATCTGTTGAAATAGTTCGAGTTCGCGGCTCTGGCGTTGCACCTCCTCCAAAATTGAGTTATCTGCGTTAGGAAGTGGGTTGCTTAAAGTGGAGGGTGGAGTGGGATTGGTTGGCGGTTCGGCATCAGGCACACACATCGGATTAAATTCTCCTGGCAGGATGGCCTACTAGCTGCATGGCCGAGTGAAACTACATCAACGTCAAATATTACCATTACAATTGTAACACTTTGAGGCAATAAAGAGCAATATCGTCGGTATTGTTTTGCTGGTCACGGCTCTAAGCTTCGCGGCCACCGCTCTGGATATGTTAATTGTCAGCCTTTTCAAAAACGAAAGCGCGGCTGGCTTGGTGGTAACACTGGTAGCTCTGATTGGTTCGGCAGTGGGCGAGGCATGGTTTCCGCTTTTCCTGATGCCCGAATGGATCCAGCAGGTTAGCAAAGTCACTATCAATAGTTGGGCAATGAGCGGCTTTAACGGCCTGATGATTTTCGGTCAGACTTTAGGCGAGGTTTTACCTGCCATCGGGGTGCTACTTTTGTACGGCGCGGTTTGTCTATTATTAGCGACGCGCTTCTTCAAATATAGCGAAGCCTGATAACGGTGACATTGGGCGGTGCAAAGAGGGGTGAGCGTCAGATTTTTGCGTCAAGTCGGCCCAAAAACGCCAACGGTTAAAGGCGAATCAAAAAAGCCCGGCTCTATGCAAACCAGGTTTTTTTTGAAGCCGAATATTTGCTAGGCTTAACGGCCACTAGAGCTTGAAAGCAAATTGCCAGTGTGAGCATCATACATCTCATACACGTGTTGATGTATGAGGGTACTTGTAATTTTAGCCTTAGGATTATCACCTGGCAGGGGTGGGCCACCACCACTTGCAAGGGCGAAGTCACCACTCAAAGTAACTAAACAAACCAGCATATCATCTGATATACCTATGTGTTTAGATATAATACCAGATACAGCACCAACTTGGTCGGTTGCTTTTCCATAAGTAGTGAATTCTACTTTCTCAACCACAGGCAGGTCTTTTTGCTGAAGTTGCCCGGCGGCTACTAAGTGATCTTTGTAATGCTGCCTGATGTCAGCTTCGGTAAAAGTGGCGACATTAGTAATTGTGGCGGAAACGTCTAAATTTATGTGCGGCTTAATCGCTGACAAACCATACGGTGCTGGAGTAACAGGCGCAATACTTTGTTGTGACAGTGGCTGCCTAGAAACCGGAACATTAGTTGCTTCGGCTCTATCAGACAATGCAATGCCAAACAAACCAAGAATAATTAAGAAGCCAAACAAACCAAAAAGAAGAAAATAATTTTTATTCATAAAACCTCCTATTAACTTGCTTAACTAACTCAAATTCTTCTATAATATCTTTCGCGTCGGTTAAACAGCCATCAAAGTTGATTTAGCAGTTATTCGAAACGTTTGGCGGACCACATTGAGTGTAAAAAGTACCTCCAGTAGAGCTTTGAGAGGGGTAATATAACCAACCTGCATAAGGTGGTATAGTTTGAATAACTGAAGGATTTGTGTTTTCATAATGAGGGTTGCCAGCCCAATCATAATATATATTTTGATTAAAGACAGCAAAAGGGGCGGAGGCTCCACTGGTTCCGGCCACTCTAAGGCCAATTTCTTGATAGCTTAACGCTGGTTGCCAAGGTCCGGTGAATTGATAAAGCGTAATAGATGGATTACCACACGAAGAACCACAGCCTAAAATTAGTCGTGGAAGATTATGCGTTACATAATATACTTCTTGATGTTTGTCATTTACAGCTTGAAGTTTTATCTCCACGCTGTAACAAAATCCCCCGTTACCGCATCTCGCACTAGAACTTATATCATATGTAGTTACGTTCCCGTCAAAATCGAATCTAAAAAGATTGTTAGGGTAAAAGTTCGGGTTTATGGCAGCTGAAAAGTAATAATCAGTTTGACAGCCAACATCAGAAAAACACCAATTAGCGTGTGTATAACCACCATCTATCCAACAGTGAGGATAAGCATCGCAACCAGCACCAGAACTAACATCCTTCATCCAAAGCTCATTATCAATTAATAAAGGAATGGTGTTGTTTAATGGAACAACTTGTATCTGAGAACTGCCTCCACGCGAAGATAAATATGGGAAACCACTATCTATATGCCAATAAACGGCACCATAGCAATTCTCATCGTAGTGGCTATTATCGCTACAAGTATATGCCTTAGCAGATGGGGCATCAAATATTAAACCAAGTGAGAGCATGAGCAAAATTATGGCTAGTCCACTCGTCAGACGCACTCGAGCCGATAGATTTTTCATTTGTGCCACCTTACCTACAATAGTATCTTTTTAACAGGTTCCAGCAAAAGTCGGTTTTTGCCTGAGTTGAGTTATCTTTCCCCAACTCTGGAAAAATGAGTTTGGTTGTCAATTTGAGTTTATTATAGGACAAGTTTTAAGAAAAGTCATTGACTTTTCTTAAAACTTGTCCTATAACTTTTTTAATGAGAAGTTGTGCCAACAGGCGCGGGCGTAGTTGTAACAGCTGGTGGTTTGGCTGCCAACGTAGTTGCCACAGGCGGAGCGGTTGTGACAGGGGCTGGTGGAGCAGTTGTGACGGGTGCTGGTGGAGCGGTAGTTGTGACTGGCGCACGCGGCGGAGCGGCAGTTGTAGGCGGCTCGGGCTTAGGGGTAGGCGGAGGAGGCCCAACCATAAAAATATTACTCCAGGCTTCAAAATGGCTGGGGAAAATGCTGGTCTTGACTACCTGCCCGTTCACCTTAATAATGCGCGTGATGTCGGCATCCAGACCCCTCTGAGCGTAATCCACCTGCTTCTTGACTCCAGACGGCAACGATGGATCAATTTCGGTGCGGTCTGGTTTCGCTGGTACAAAATTCTTTGGCCCACTCGCTTTCAACTCAACGGTCTGGCCCGGTACTTTCGTTCCCCACAAGCGCACGTGCAAATAACCGCCACTGGTGTAAGCCTGCAAATATAACCAAGTGTCGTAGGGGTTCTCAAACTTCATATCCGAACCCGGCTGATACACCGCCGCATCGAAACCCACTGGTTCGTCCATTTCCTCGTACCAATGCACCCGGTAAGCGTGTTCGTGGCGTTCGACAATCGGCAATCCAGCAAAGAACGCCGCCCGGAACGTGGTAGTCGAAACCTGACAAATCCCGCCACCGACATCCGGCACGGTCTGTTCGGCCACAATTGCGTAACCCTTCGCATAGCCACGTCTCTGGCTAATCTCCCCCACTGTGTCCAGAAACGAAAAGGTCGAATGAGGTTTGATAAATGTATCAGTCAGATAGCTAGCTCCCACTTCAATGTTGTGGCCGCGTGCCTCAATCGAACCGCCGAAATGCGAAACCCCTTCCCCGATGATTTCTTTGACCCCAAAAGCGTCCAGGTTGCTGGTATCCAGAGCCGGTTTGCGGACATCTACCACCAGTTGAGCCGTGCGGTTAGCGGGGTCATTAATGCGCTGCATCACCGCTTCAACCGATTTATCTAAAGCCAGTTGCAAGCCTTCTTTGCTCTGCACCTTCGCTACCAGCTTGCCATCCCAACCGATTTTACCGTCAACCGGGTCCTGGTTGATACCTTTAGCCAACCCCGCCACAAAGTTTTTGACATAATCTTGCTTGACCGAAAAACTGAAAGTAGTTGACTGACCAGCCTGAGCCGTGCGTTGCAACGTCACCAAACTGCCGAGGGTTTTTTGGTCAAACGTCCAGGTCTTATCCTTGTACTGGATAGTGACTGGCTGGCTCGTGATGGCGTTAAGGGCGGTTTGGGTGGCATTCAAATCGGCTTCGTTGGTGAGCGGCTTGATGGTATCCACCTGCAACAAATTTTGCTGCGTCGGCACCAGCGTCACCAAACTATCCCGAATGGCCTGGAAGGTTTTGTCGTAATCAGCTTGGTAACCTATTTGCCCTGCTGTAACTGTCGCCACCCCGTCTTTGAATTGCAAATCCGGCTCAATCGCGTTTTGCCGGATAGTGTTGGAAATGGTATTAAGATAAGTTTTGAGTCTGGCCTCGTCTAGTTGAATTTCAAGCGGGATGTTAGTGGTGCGTGGGTTCATCAACTTATAAATGCGGGAACTTTCTACAAAGCCTGTCTGTTGGTAAAAAGCCATTGCTTTGTCCAGACTACCTTCCAGGTTGATACTCACGCCAAGCTCGTCTAAAGTTGGATGCCAACTCTTATCCTGGAAGCTCAACACAACTGGTTTTTGCGTGTAACCTTCCAGTTGTTTTTGCAATGCGACTTTAGCATCGTCACGGCTCATTTTGCCAAGATAAACACCGCTCACACTCACGCCCGGCTCGATTTTGCCTTTGTATTCACTGTCCAGATTAGAATTGACGATATATGTAACGCCAGCCGCTACCACTATCAAAAATAAAAGCGTTAAAAAGATACCCAAAAGCCAGAGTCTGGCCCGGCTCTTCTTAGGCTGAGGAGTATCGCTGCTACTGGCTGGTTCAGGCTCGCCTAGCTGATAGGAGTAAGGTTTAGTGGCTTGCTCCTCTAACGTAGCTGTATGATTAACGGTCTGAGTATTAAAAAAATTACCCGAAAACTTTCTAATTCGCATTTGCTTAAAAAACCCCTGGCGTTTTGTCCTAATTGTCCCACTGTCGTTGATGATGCTAGTCCGGTGTCCCTTTTAGTTTTGTAGAAGATAAAACTTGCACGTACTAAAAATGTTACATCTGTTAATAAACGCAGCATTGCGCCAAAAGTCACACTGATTTCTAAGGTTCTAATCTAAGGCGTACCCGGCCCACACCCACTACATCGCCCACGTTCAAAATATGTGGTTGGGTCAACGCCTGTTCGTTTAGCAAAGTACCGTTGGTGCTGGCGACATCGCTCAACCACCACGCTCCATCTCGGAGGGCAATCAGCGAATGTTGGTTGGATACATAATTGTCATCCAGCACAATCGCGTTGTCGGGGCGGCGACCAAGCGGCGTAACTGGCTGTAGCTCGAAAACCATGCCCGGCCGCACCGTCGTAGCGTTGCCCGTTGTAGTGACCACCAGACGGCCCGGCACGCCCGTATTTGGGTTGACCGGAGGCGCGATCAGGGGGATTTCTTGCGAGTAAGCGTTATCCGAAGGATAAGCCGAACGCCGCTGGGTAGAACTATTAAATTCTCGCGTGATGACCCGCACAACCAGGAAAATAAAAAAATACAGCACGAAGATGAAGGCGATACGCAGCACCAATATGATTACATCAAAGACGGTATTTTCCATTTTACGCTTTTATTATGCCTCAATCTACCTGAAATAACAAGTCCAGACCACCCAGGGAAAGGCGGTCTCCAGGGCTAAGAACTATTTGCGTTACTGGGCGACTATTGACCGTAGTGCCGTTGGTGCTGTTGGTATCGCTCAAAACGAACTGACCGTACTTAAATTCAATGCGGGCGTGGTGACGAGATACCCGCACATCGTTATCGAAAACCACCTCGTTGTCCAGACCGCGCCCAATGCTCACATCTTTGTTAAAACGGATATAGCGAGACGAATAGTTGATAGCTTTGTCCAGAATTACCAGTGTCGCTTCGGGTCGGGCTACTGTGTTCACGGCTTTATGCTGCCCGGTTAGAACTTGTGCGCCCACGTTCATAATAGCGGTGCGTCCAGCTAAGGCATCGTTTTCGACATCAGGGTTAAGATTGGTAGCAATGTTCGCGTTAGCATCGGGCTGAGACGGAGTATAGTGGACAGGAATAGATTGGGTCGGGTCAACGGTATAAGCTTTGATAATCATCTGGCGACGACGCACCTCGGCATTTTGATTGAGCCAGACGCGCGGTAGGCTCTGGAAGCTAAAATGTCGTTCCTGCCCATAGCGCAAAATGTGGTTGCTCATTTCCTGTTCGAGCGTGGTTTTGTAAGGGGCGAACTGACTATAATCTTGAGGGTTCAAAAAAACTTCATAGCGGTTTGGCACAAAACTTTTGCCCAAAGCAATTTCGCGCTGCTCTTCCATTACCCTTTCCAGCCGCTTTTGAATCTCGGCGGGCTGCAACTTACTACGGAAAAGGCGGGCAAACGAGCCTTCCACTGCCCCTTCCATTGCGTTTTCAAATTTTGATACTACCCCCACGTCCTACCTCGCTCCGGCTTGCTATAGTCCAACCGTTCCATCCAATCGGTTGCTGGTGAAATTATACCATAGATTTCACGACTATACGGTAGTGTGGCGACGGATAACCTTGATTAATTCCTCTCCGGTAAACGGTTTGACCAGATAAGCTACTGCTCCGGCTGCTTGCGCCCGGCGGTAATAACTCTCCTCATCGTGTACTGACATTACAATTACTTTTATTTGAGGGAAAGAGGCGTAAATGCGGCTGGTAGCTTCGAGGCCGTCCATATCTGGCAAGTTTATATCCATCAAAACCAGGGCGGGGCGGAGACGGGCTACCAAATCCAGAGCTTGTTTCGCCCAACCAACTGCCCCTACTACTTCAATATCTGGCTCAAAACCCAGCAAATTTATCAGGTTATGGCGTGTCCCTTGCGAGTCCTCTGCGACGACCAGCCGGATTTTGGGAGTGTTGGTGGCTGGGAAAAGCGGGTTGGGCATCATCTTGCTCCATCGAATACCATAAAGTTAGAAAATCATCTAGTATTGACTATTAGTCCGATTTTTTGCTATTTTAACCCAAAAGGGCTACCTAAGTAAAGAACCAAAAGTACCAACCCTGTCTAATCCTATTGACCTACACTAGATTGGATTGTGGTTGGGCTGCTGTCCAAACCTGCGGCCCGTGACAGTGCCAGAATTTTCTGCATAGACTTAATATTATCCTGAGCTTCAATTTATAAATAAAAATATTGCTTGCACAAAATAATGAAATATTGCGGCGTGTCCGGCACGACCTGGATTTGGAGCAGGTCAGAATACAGTAGCCAGCTTACTTTTCCTGTTCGCTGGCCTGGAAATATAAACTAATGGCTGCGCCAACGTTGGAAAAAGAGCCGGGTGCGGCGTTCCACTAAAGTTAGCAAAGCCAAAACGAGGCCAGCAATGGGTAACTCCCCGCCCGTCGTGGGTAAAGTGTTGCTGCCGTTACCGACTGAGGTCGTGCCTGGAGGTAAGGCAGGCGCGGCGGTAGGGTTGCCGCCTGTGCTAACGGTGGAGGTTGCTTCGTTACTAACTACTAAGGTAGGAGTAGCAGCTGGCCGAGCCAGTGTGGGTGTGGCAATCACGCCACCACCAGAATTTTTAGTAGTAGCCGAAACCGATGTAGCGGTAGCTGGTGGCGTGGCAATAGTGGTAGTATTTGGCACGAGCGTGGCTGTCGCTACAACCGTCAGCGTTTCTGTAGGGCTGGTCGTCACTGCAATCGTCGTTGGCGGGATAGGGGTAGCGGTTTCCGTGGCTGCAAGTGTGGTGGCGGGAGCAGATGTAGGAGTATCTAGCGGAGCAACGGTGGTAGCAATTGGCGTGGGAGTTTCGGTAGTGATTGGTAAGGGTACAGCCGTTGTGACGATGGGCGTGGATTCAGTCGGCGTAGCGGTTGGCGGAGTCTGAGTATCGCCCGGCGTGGCCGTCGGCGCAAGGGCGGTGGCGGTCAAACTGAAAACAATATTAGACACGGTTTGGTTATCGCTCAAATTTACGGTCTGGTCGTAAGTTCCATCGGCTGTTAAGTACAAAGTATGGTCAACCAGCACAGTGAGAATATATTTGTCCGGTAACAATTTGGTAAAGCTAAAGTTGCCACTGCTATCGGTTTTTTGATAGTTGCCGCCGTTAAGACGCAAGGTAAAACCTACCGCCGCGCCGCCATTAACCAAAACCTGCCCGGCAATGATCGAATTGCCTATAGTTGCAGGGGGTAAAGTTCTATTTACAATAGTGGTCGGAGGGGCAACGGTTGGCGCGACTGTCGTGCGCGGTGTAGAAGTAGGCGCGACTGTCGTAGTTGGGCGGATAGTTGGTGTAAGTGTGGGAACGGCTGTTTGGGTGGCGGTGACAGCGTTGGTACGGGTGGCGGTGGGTGCATTCGTGGTGGTGGACGTTGGCGGTAAGGCGGTAGCTGTCGGAACTACTGGGGTGGCAGTGGGCGCGGCACTCGTAGCGGTGGCTGTCGGTGGCACAAGCGTGGGGGTAGCAGCCGAAGCCCGAATAGTAGTCGCAACCGAATTGGACGAGCCAGAAAAAATACCAATTGAAGCCGAAGCCTGATTAACCAGGGTATTGCCCACGCTTACCCGGTTATTGATAGTAGCGACTATCGTAAGAATGGCCTGGGCATTGTTGGCAAATAAATTATTGCTCAGGCACAAAACCGAATATTGGCCGCCATTGTTGACCTGCGAAACCTGACAGGCCGAGCCAGGATTTACTGATGCGCTAGTGACGGTGAGACCCACTGGCAAATTGTCACTGATGCTCAATATATCGTCGCTGCCCGTGCCGTTTATCACCGTGATTTGATACGAAATACTATCACCAATAGTAGCCTGGATCGCGCTGACGGTTTTGACAATACCCACTCCGGCGGCGTGGGATGGATTAGGGAAAACCAGCCCCGTTACCAGATTTATGAGCGGCCAGATTATCAAAAAAAGCGAGGCCGCCAGCCCCGTCAGTTCCAGGTATGTCCAGCGATTGGGGCGCGGTCTGGATGTGCTGGCGGGTTTTCTGGTTGGCCTGGACGGTGGTTGCATAGGTAGCTCCTTTAATTGATTAATCTAGCCCGTACAATCAGCCGTCGGGTGGACGTGCCGAGAGGGGTACACGTAATCAGCGTCGCGCTGGCTTCGCTAGTCGGGTTCATCACACTAATATCGGTGGGTGCCACTTCAAATATTTCGGTTACAACATAGCGAAAAGCTCCGGCGTTGGAATAGACCGTGAAGTTATCGCCTTTTTGAAGGTCGGGCAGACGCAAAAAAACACTGCCCCGAATGTCTCGATGCCCGGCCAATACCATATTACCCACTTCGCCAGGATTCGCCGTTCCCAAATTATGTCCCGCCGCGTAATCGGCTACCTGCCAGCTACCCAACTTAACCGTCACATCCTTGACCGAAGTATCCAGTCCCAATCTAGGAATAACCAACCGTGTGGGGGGGCTTTGAGAGTAATCGGCTGATCCGGGGGCGACTGGCTTGAGGGTAGGGGTAGCCGCCAGAGTTGGTTTAACTCTGACTGTCGGAACAGCCACTGTAGTCAAGGGTAGGGCCAGTTCGGGTGTGGCGGAGGCGGCAGCTACAGTTGGAACTACCGTTTCTACAGTAGCTACGAAAGTAGGGGTAGCGTCCAGGTTAGTTTGAGCGGTTGGCGTAGCAGTAGGAACGGGCGGCGTAAGAGTAGGGGCGGACAGCGTGGGTGCGTCAGGTAAGTTCAAAAATGTGTTGCCCGCATCTACATTGATAACTGCGCCATTATTCCACAAAGCCGCCGGGTTGCCACTGGACAAATTGCTGGTGACGGGCAAAGCGGGCTGAAACCAACCTAGATAGGCGTAGCCTAACCATAGCACAATAGCTAGGATAACCGCGCCCTCCAAAAGCAGACCTACAATGTCCAGCCAACGGCGAGTATTGGAACGTTCTTTATAACCGGGTTTGGCTCGCTGAATTGGCTCTAAGCGGGCGGCTTTGGTTTGAGTACGGGCAATTGCTGGATGAAAAGTATCGGTTGAGGTCTGTACACTAGGTTTGATTGCAGGTAGATGGCGCGAAAAGGCAGGGGCTGATGGTTGGTAAGGACGAGTTTGATGAGTATTCTGCTCTGGCCCGACTTGGCTGGCTGGCATCGCCTCTGTCTGCTGCACCTGTTTTAACACGTTTTGGGTAAAAAGCTCGTCGAAAAAGGCAGCTGGTTCATAATTATTAACAGGGCCAACTTGGGGTACAGGCGACGCGACAGGTTCAGGGGCAGGGCTGGCCGTTACATTGGGACGGGGCGCAGATGGTACAGCCAAATTAGAGGCACGCAAAACGCTCGTACCGCCTCTGATTTGACCGCGCAATTGTCTCAACATTTGGCGAGATTGTTCCCGCGTTTGTTCGGCTTCCACTTCCGCGCGTGGCTCGAACCCTGGCTGATCGCTGGTGTGTTCAAGCTCGCTTCTGGGTTGGGGGAATTCTGCTCCTGAGTCTCTCTCGCCTGCCATAAGCTTCCCACTGCTTTATAAGAAGGCCAAACTGCCACCGCAACTGAACATAACTATATATATTCAATAGACATAACATAACATACCAAAAACTGATTTGCAATAGCCCTTTCGTGGGGGGTGCGGCTCAAAGCTTTGCGTCTTCTGGAAGAAAATTTTGGTGCAGTAGTATATAATTCCAGGTGGTAAGCGGCCCTTTATGAGACAAAGTTGACTTAGGGTCATCGCTACAACATTTCTGGTTCAGGACTGATGAGTGACAACTATTTCGGAGTTAGCTATGACGACAAAAAATATAGAGGTACTGACGCACGTTTATATAGACCCGGAGACAGTAAAAGAAATGTCTGAAGCCGACGAACACACTAAACTGATCCAATATCTTACCCCTTTGCTGGAATGGCTCTACCGCGACAGAAACTGGTACATTCTGAGTAACATAAAAATGATACGGCGTGACTCAGGTATCAGACAGGATATTGCCCCGGATATTGCTATCGTCAAAAACATCACCCTGCCTATTACCCCGCCCAACACCACTTTAAGTAGCTGGCGCATCGGTCAACCCAATCGGCCCGCCCCTTCAGTGGTCTTTGAGGTCGCATCTAAAGCCACTTGGCGTAACGATATTGACCAGAAGATAAACGAATATCGGCTGTTGGGTGTAAGCGAATATTTTGCCTATGACCCTTACACTCCTGCATTGTGGGCTATTAATGGCGTGCGTTTACGCGGCTGGCAATATAGAGGCGGCCAGGCCCAGGAACTGACCCTGGATGCACGGGGTTGGATGCGAAGCGAAGAGTTAGATGCGTGGCTCGTCCCTGATAGTAAGTTTTTGCGTCTGCATAACAACCGGGGTCGCCGCTATCTGTCGCAAGCTGAGGAGGAACGTCGGGCCAAACTGCAAGAACGTCGAGCCGGGCTACAAGAACTGAGGGCTGCCGAACGCCGATTAGACCGGGAACGCCAAGCTGCCCAAGCACGCTTACTGGCCGAACGTCAGACCGCCGAACGCCAACTGGCTGCCGAACGTCAGACCGCCGAACGCCAACTGGCTGCCGAACGGTTAGCCCGACAGGAAGCTGAACGCCGTTTGGCCGAATTGGAAGCTAAATTACGCGAATTGAATAACAATCTGTAAAAGTCTGTAGCCACCAGGAGAACAACGTGAATTCCAAACCTGCCCAAGTATCAACTGTGTTCGATTTATTAGCCGGAGACGATGTGCAAACGGCTCTGGTTGCCCCCGCCAAACCACCTATAACCTATGCCCAACTGCGGGAGAATATACTGGCTCTGGCCGCTCAACTCAACGAATTTGGCCTGGGTCGCGGCGCACGTATTGCCATCGCTATGAATAATGGGCCAGAAATGGTGCTTAGTTATCTAGCGGCGGCTATTTGCGGCACAGCGGCTCCGCTCAATCCTAAATACAAGCAAGAAGAATTTGCTTTTTATTACGAAGACACCCAGGCCGAAGCATTGATAATGTTCCCAGGAGAGGCGGGCATCGAAGCCGCTTACGCCGCCCTCTCGCCCCAGATGACTTTAATTTACGCCCAAAGTCAGCCCAATGGCACCCTGACTTTTGAAGCCGCATATAATACCCGTCCCTCTCGTCCCGTCGCACTGGCTCAACCCGACGACATCGCTATGATTTTGCATACCAGTGGCACTACCAGTCGCCCCAAACGTGTGCCGCTCCGTCATCGCAATCTGGCCGCCTCTGCCCAAAATATTATCAGCACCTACAACCTGACTGCCGCTGATACTGCTTTATGCGTGATGCCCCTATTTCACATTCACGGTATCGTAGCCTCGCTGCTTTCGACCCTGGCTAGTGGCGGTACTGTGGTTTGTCCCAACGGTTTCAACGCCCTGGAATTTTGGGGCGTAGTCCAGCAGTTCAAACCGACCTGGTATTCCGCCGTTCCAACTATGCACCAGATGTTGTTGGCGCGGGCTGACCGCAACCAGGAGATAATTAAAGCCAATCCCTTCCGCTTTATCCGTTCCAGCAGCGCACCGCTGCCACCCGTGATTATGGAGCGATTGGAGCAAACTTTCGGCGCACCAGTGCTGGAGTCTTATGGTATGACCGAGGCCAGCCATCAAATGGCTTCCAACCCATTACCGCCCAAACCGCATAAAGCCGGAACGGTGGGCTACGGGGTGGGCGTGGATGTGGGTATTATGGACGAGGTGGGCAATTTACTGGATAATGGGGCGAAGGGCGAAATCGTAATCAAAGGGCCGAACGTGATTGACGGCTACGAGAATAATCCCCAGGCCAACGCGACGGCGTTTGTCAACGGCTGGTTCAGGACGGGCGACCAGGGCGTGATTGACCCAGACGGCTACCTGGCCTTGACCGGACGCATCAAGGAGCTTATCAATCGGGGTGGTGAAAAAATTTCGCCCCTGGAAATTGACGATGTTTTGCTACGTCACCCGGCGGTAGCCGAAGCGTTGGCTTTCGCCGTGCCGCACAAAACGCTAGGCGAAGATATTCACGCTGCGCTTGTCCTCAAAAGTGAAGTCAGCGAAGCCGAATTGAAAACTTATTGCGCCGCATCGCTGGCTGAGTTCAAAGTGCCGCGCAAATTCCATTTTTTGCAAGAATTACCACGTGGGGCAACTGGCAAGCTGCAACGCATTAATATGGCAAAGTTTCTCAACCTCGGCGGCGAATAGCTGCTAAATCTAGCTTAGGAAGCACTGCGTAGGTCTTTGAGGACAACACGGGCAGTATTATAGCCGGGCGCACCACTCACGCCGCCGCCTGGATGCGTGCTGGCTCCGGTCAGGTAGAGACCGGGCAGAGGAGTTTTATAGTTAGATAATTCGGGCAGAGGTCGCCGCATAAACATCTGCCCAATACTCATATCTATGTGCATTAGATTACCGCGCACCAAACCGCCAATCCGTTCTAAATCTACGGGCGACTTGATATAGGTACCAGCCACCTGACTTTTAATACCGGGGGCGAAATCCTCCACTACCTGCAAGCATTTATCAGCTTCGCGCTCCCGAATATCCTCCCATTTCTCTCCATTAGATAATTTGTAAGGGTGAGTTTGCGCCCAAATATACAGCACGTGCTGAGCGGGTGGGGCAATGGTTGGGTCTATCGCGCTGGGTGTCATAGCAATCACGGCTGGCTGAGAGGGTGGTTGGCCCTGGCCTGCGTCGGCGTAAGTCTGGAGCAGATAATCCATTGAAGGACAAAGCAGCTGCATCCCACTATGGGTTAAGTTGGGCTGCACGCTACCGTTTTCGACCTGGGCAGGCAGAGCAGTATAGTTGGGCAGGCTGTTCATCGCGTAACGCACGGTCATACCGAAACCGTTGGCAACCTTGATATTGGCGACCCGTTGGCGTAGAGATGGGGATAAGGCCGACGGCGGAGTGAGTTTGAGCAAAGTAGTCTGGACGTGAGCGTTAGAAATAACCGTAGCAGCCTGGAAACGGCGACCATCGCCAAGTTCAACCCCACTGGCTTTGCCATTTCTGACCAGAATCTGGCTTACTTCGGCTTCGGTTAAAACCGTTCCACCATAATGCTCCAGACAACGCGCCATCGCCTGGGTCAGCATACCGCTACCGCCTTTAGGACGACGCACCCCTAGCAAATGATATAACGATTGCTGCATCGCCATCAGTTCACCACTGGCGGGTTCGTTTGGCCCTGGCCCGCTTTGCGCTCCCAACCAGGCCAGGGCTGCCCGTACTTCCGGCGAAACAAAATTATTGCGAATAACCTGACCATACGGGCTAAGAATATCTTTAAGGTTGCCGGGCATTTGGGCCAGACCGCGTAGCGAACTAAATTTGAACTGCTGGCTTTCCCGCCGCCAGACCGCTTGAGCAATCGAGCCGAGGGTGGGCGGCTCACAAAACACCGCCATCATAGTATCGTTAATTCGCATCCATTTACGCATAAAGCGGCGGTAATTCTCGGCATCGGAAGGCGAAAATTGAGCAATAGATTGAGCAGTGCGGTCAACGTCACGATAGAAAATTATATGGTTGCCATTGGGAAAAGGCGCAAAGGCCCAGGGGTCAACTTCGATATATTCGAGGCCGAATTTTTCCAGTTCCAGGTCTTGGACGACAGGCGTGCCGTTGATAACCACGTGGTAGCTGCTACAGGTATCCAGCTTATAACCAGGAAAAATATCCGGCTCGGTCATCACCGCTCCGCCCACGATATGCCGCCGTTCTAATACCAACACTTTGTAGCCCGCTTTTGCCAGATAGCAAGCGCAGGTGAGGCCGTTATGTCCAGCCCCAATCACGATTACATCGAAAACGTCTGCCGCCTGGGTCAACCTTTTTTCCTGTTCTAGTAGCTACATTTTATCCAGTAGCTGATTAGGAGAAGCTGTTATATCGTCTAATTTTACCACATCACAAAATCGAGAGAAATACCAGAGCCAGGTAGTATAATACAAAGGCTTTTGGGTATAAATAAAAAGATAGTAACTACTCAGTTATTGTCAATCCGAATGGAGGCTTGGCTGCGTGAGGAATCGGTTGCTAAAAATTCGTGAAACCATAGCTCAAACCAAAACTTTAGCTGCTTCGCAAGATGCCTCGCTCGTGCCTCCGCAACCCTACGGGCCGTGACAACCCCTGAGTAGTTACAAAAGAGAAAGGATTTTTATCAAAAATGGCTAAGTTACAAGTGGGAGACACTGCTCCCGATTTTACCTTAATGAACGAACAGGGCCAACCGATACATCTGACAGATTTCCGGGGCAAAAACTCCGTCGTGCTGATTTTTTACCCTGGAGACCAGACACCGGGCTGCACCAAACAACTTTGTGCGGCCCGCGACGATACCAGCCAATACCAGGCGGTGGGGGCGGTAGTGTATGGCGTGAACCCTGGTAGCTCTGGCTCACACCAAAAATTTATCCAGAAACATAGCTTGACCACCCCCCTTTTGGTAGATGAGGGGTTGAAGGTGGCGGCTCTGTACGACGCAGTGATGGGGCTAGGGCCACTCAAAATTGTCAACCGCACGGTAGTTGGGATAGATAAAACAGGCAAAATCTCCTTCTACCAGCGCGGTATGCCCAACACCACTCAGATTTTAGCGGCGGTGGCGGCTTAATATAGCCACTTCCCGGCCTAACGGTAGCCACGCCTGGGCCAACGGTTCTTTACCCATAAACAAACCAATATGCCCGGCCTTCACAAGCGATTTGCGAATCTGGTCGGGCGGAGTGCTAATATAGTAAGCCATATTGAACACCTGGTCTGCCGGGGTGATATGGTCGCGGTCTCCAGCCAGCAAGAAAACTGGACAGTTAATGCGCTTCAAATCTACCGTCTGACCATCCACCTGCAACTTGCCCAAAATTAGCTCATTATCTCGGAAAAGATGCTCCACCAACCACAAATAAAACGTACCAGAAATATCTTGAGCCGCATCGTACCAGTTTTTCATCTCGCGGTAACGTTTGAGAGCCACCGGGTCGTGAATGTTCTCGTAGAGGTCTAAGTACCGCTCCGGCAACTGCTCTGGTTTCATCACATTAAAGCCACCAATCAAAAAGTTGCCGTTTAGTACGCCCCCACCCAAATCCACCAGACTGCGGTAAAAACTCATCCCGTCGTCGGGGAAACTTTTGGCGATAAGGTTGACCGCTTGCTTGATGCCACCGTTACCCGCTTGAAAATCTATTGGCGCACCAGCTACGCTCAAAGAATTGACGGTATCGGGATGGATAGCGGCGTATATCGCGGCCAACCAACCGCCCTGACAATCGCCCACCAGATTGGCCCTACCTCCCATTTGCTCGATACAATAACGCAAGGCTTCAATATAATCTTCAATACTGGTCTGGCTGGTCTGGCGCGTGGCACTCAACCATTCGACGCAATAAATTCTGGTCAGACCACTTTGGGCCAGAGTTTGCACCTGGCTTTGCTCGACACTATAATCCGCGATATACGAATGATGTCCGGCCTGGGGCGGTAACACCAGGGTCGGGACTATCGCCTGATTGTCTGGATGCGTAGTAGGTGAGAAGTCCAGCAGCTTGATGATAGCCGCGAAACGAGGAGGCAACGGTACTTCGACATAGCTAGTCCGCCAATCGGGAAGTGGTGGCGACATCACCTCTTGAAAGTAGTCTAAATTCCGCTTGAATAAGGTTTGGGGCGCGAAGAAAAGCTCTTGCCACGCTTGCGAATACACCTGCGTAGCGTGATTGGTCACTTTAACCGAAGCGTCCCACATATTAGAATATTGGGTAGTAGCATAATTGAAATTGTCCCAAACGGACAAAAAAGGATTGGTCATTTGAACCTCACTGTTCGTTGCTTTATATATGGCGAACCCTGCAACACAGGGCAACTAGGCTATATTATATTATTATTTTTAGTAACTGTACAGGCAAACCGGATAGGTAGAATTGGCGGACCTAAGATTTATAAACTTGTTTGGTATCATCTCAAAAATGCGGGCGTAGGAGCGAAATTTATCCCGCTCAAGTGTTACTACGCCCCAAGCAAAATGGGAGGATAAATCCCGCCCCTACCTTTTATATGTTGTTTGTCTGTATTTAAGCTAACAATCGAGAGCCTTTCATAATTGGTGTAAGTTGCTTAATCGCCAAGCAAACTGTTAAGCTTTTATGAGTATCCGATGGTTGAAACCATCGTCTATACACCTCAAACACGTTAAAACGTGTTATTAGAACCTGATTTATCAGGTTTGGTTTGTTTAGACGATGGTTTCAACCATTGGCGCACCCAAAAGCTACAACCAACCTTAATTATGAAAGGTTCTCAACAATCTTATTGATGGTGTTCCGAAAATTGAGTGACCACTAAATCGGCAGAGGTATCAAGGCTACGCCCGTCCTGCCGAACGTTGGAGAAAGATGACCGTTGACGTAAAGTTTGCCGTACCATCGCCACACCCAGCCCAATCGCAGCCACTCCCCATAGCAACGGGGCTAACCAAAAACCAATACCAGCGTCGGGCTGAACAGGCGTAACATAAGCTGGAAACCACGCCCCGACATTTTGCTCGTGGAGAAACGGAATATTTTGTTGTAACAACTGCAAAATTTTGGCCGGATTGCTACTTTGCCAATCAAATTCCAGATGCGGGTTATATATTACCAAAATCGCAATGGCAGACGACCAGACCACCGCCACACCGTAAAACCCACGTGCCAGCCTGGAGCGCATCTCGTTTAAGGCCAAGGCAAAAGGCAAAGCCAGCAGGGGTAAAATCGGTACCAGGTAACGGGCCGGGGGACACCACTCGCCCCACCACTGATTGTAGTCGGACATTATCAAGAAGTACGGCCCGGCTACCAGAGCCAGCCACACTAAATCGCTATGACGACTGACTGCGTAGGCCGGATTAGTGGGCTTGAACCAAAGCAGCGCGATGCCAACCAGCGCAAGCAAATAGTAAGGCGCGTACATCAGCAAACCGTATTTTTGGTCAAACAGAAAACCTAGAATACCGTCCCAAAGCCAGGGAAGCGGAGCGAAACCAGCGTGGTCTTGGGTATTGGGTAGGGGCGTGCCATAATAGTATAGATAAAACAGCAAAAACAAACCGCCAAAAAACGTCAAAATGGCGAAGGCCACAGTAAATCCGGTCAAGCTGATGTCTTCGGCAATAAAGCCAAAAGTAAAACGTCCTAGCCGCAGCCACCGCCAGCCATTACGCCAAACATCGCGCCCGCCCAACCACATATACAAAACTAAGGGTAAAGCCAGCGAAAGATAGACCGAGTGAAGCCAGGGCAAAAAGCCTATACAGACCGCCACCAAAGCTAACCGCAGGGTATTATTGACCACTGGCACGAATATATTATTTTCTCGCGCCCAA
This sequence comes from Chloroflexia bacterium, assembly GCA_038207455.1. Lineage (GTDB taxonomy): Bacteria > Chloroflexota > Chloroflexia > Chloroheliales > Chloroheliaceae > JBBQZT01. Next base: position 33,020 of record JBBQZT010000028.1, on the reverse strand, counting down.
ATTCGCACCTGGGCCGCCAGCCGCAGCCGCCGCCACGCATAGATTACACATAAAGCTGCCGGAGTTGCCGGAAAAATCAGGAAAGCATAGCTCAAAAACGGCACGCTAAAAAGTAGCGTCGCCCACACCAGCCAGGCGATTTGGCGGCGGCGGGTGGTTTCGTAGGCCAGCAAAAACAAGTTGACTCCTAAAAGCGCAGCCAAGAAGTTCATAAAGAAAACCGTACCAATCCGACCTCCAATTGCATAAGCAGGCGCAATCAAGAAGGAAAGACCAACTCCGTGTTTGGTATATTGGCCGGGCCGAATCACTCCTTGCGAAGTGTGCGGAGGCAGGTATTGAAAGTTTCCCAGGTTGGGACAGGGGATACCAGGCGCGTACACCCCCGGCGTGTTATCCGTCGCGTGGTCTTTGAGGCTGCTGCTACCCCAACGTGGCGTATTGATAACAGTTAGACAGGTAGGGTAAAATTGCCAGTAATCGTGATTGAGGTATTGATTGGTTTCGTCCAGGTCGTGGTCTTGAATCAGACTGATGGCTGTCGTCAAATAAAAAGGTTCATCCCCTGTGAGTGGGTTGAGCCAATCTACGATATGCGGCGTAAGCAGACAAAGAACTATCAATGGTATCAAAAAAACTGGCCCTAGCTCGCGCCAGCGCACCCGTACCGCAATTCGATCATTCGCGTCAAGCTCACTAAAATCAGTCCGCGCCACAAAGTTGTTCCAATCCTGTAAAATAGACCTTATCTTTAGCTTTGTTTATTCTACTGAAAAGAGCAACACTAAGCAAATCAAGGAGGAACTTTTGATAGAAAATCAAAAAGACGAAAAAGCAACCAGACCGCCCGTTATCAATGTGCGCGGTCAGAAAGTGGCTCTCGGCCCAATGCTGACCACGCAACGCGAGATTTTTGTGGCTTATATGCAAGACCCGGAAATATCAATCTATGCGGGCGGCGGCTTCAAAGCTCAATCGCTGGAACAAACCGGCCAAATGTTTGATGATTTCCTCAAAGAAAGCCACAATTTTAGCATCTACGAACTGGAAAACCTGACAATGATTGGCACTGGAGGCTTGCGCGAGGTTAGCCACCGCAATGGCACGGCCAGTTTTGGAATTGAGATTGGACACAAAGATTACTGGGGCAAAGGTTTTGGCACCGAAGCTACGAAATTGGTGCTGGACTACGGTTTCCGTTTCCTTAACCTTTACAGCATTTATCTCAACACTTTTAGTTTTAACGCCAGAGCCGTCCGTTCCTACGAAAAAGCTGGCTTCAAACAGGCGGGACGGAAGCGTGGAGCGATACTGCTCAACGGGCAACGTTATGACGACCTTACTATGGATTGTCTCGCCAGCGAATTTGAACCTCCCGTGCCTGGTTGGTTTACCATTTGAATAGATTTGCGGAATTTAAGACTGAATAGGCAATTCTAGCTATACCAACTCAATAAACCAACCCAATTGATATAGCCATAGAAACCGAATAGGTTATTTTGGTTAGCTCCTAAAGGCCCAGCCACAAAACGGGCCGCAAAATTTTGTTTGCCATCATCTGCTCCTACGTCAGCCAGCCACAGCCCGTTGTTATAACCTCCGTTGGTACGCCCACATAGCAGATGCTTGCCATCGTGTGACCAAATCGGAGTTTGTACTCCACTAAACTGACTGGCTACCAGATGAACATTTGAGGCGTAGGCATCCACTATCCAAAGGGCGCGGGTGTTACTCCAGGCCGCGAACGCCGCGTCGCCACCCGCATAGTTAATTGGCGCGTCGGCTCGCACAAAGGCGATCTGCGTACCGTCCGGCGACCAGGCTGGTTCAAGGGAAACCGTGTTGGCCGCTTGCGGCACTTTCTTGCAATCGTTAGCCAGCAGATCGCAAATCAACAGCCACTTGTTGCGCCAAAGTTCACGTCCGCTGCCCTCAACCGCCACGAATTTGTTGCCATCAGGCGACCACGACAGCCACGAAGGATGGACTAGATTCTGAACCAGCGTCTGGGGCGTGGCGGCAGGTTTGTTCAACTCTAAACTTTGCACCGCCAAACCGTCTGCCGCAATTGAAGCCGAACCTTGTGGGTCAAGTTGGAAAAGCAAACCTTTACTATTAGGCCACCAATCCAGCAGTTGCAGGCTATCTTTCGAGTTGGTGACAAATTGCTGTTTAGCTTCACCACCCGCTTCTCCGATGGTAAAAATATGTTCGGCGTTGGCAGGGCCACCGGAAGCGGTGAGGTTGGTAGTATAAGCAATAGTTTTGCCATCGGGAGACCATAACGGCGCACCGGTATTGACATTAACCAGCAGCCGGGTTTTGCCGTCAGGGGTAAGAATGCCCAGTCCGTTGTCTTTGGTTAGATGCGCCACCGCCAGTTCAGCCATCACGGGCGACCACGCAAACCCACCAGAAGCGGTAAACTGGCGCAAACTACTACTGTCGGCGGCACTAAGCCACAACCCGCCTTGTCCGCTACAAGCTAACCATTGGCCGACGTGTGACCATGCAAACTCGCTACAACCTGGAATTTGGTTGCTGTTGCTACCGTCGCTGTGGCTGATGCGTAACGAAATCCGGCTAGTTTGAGTATCGCTAATTACATAGGCCAGCCATTGCCCGTTACCTGACCAGGCAAATTGGCCTGACGTTTCGCCTGTTTTGGTAAGCTGATGGTATTGATTGGTTGCACCATCAAGGGCATAAAGCTGACCCTGTGAAACAAAAGCTAATTTACCCTGTCCGGTGAACGAATTTGGTTGGACATTCAAGCCCACCCCGCCTATGACTGAAGGAGAGGGCGCGACAATGGTGGGAGGTATGCTTGTGGCTACCGGAGTAGTGGGGGTAGTGGGTTCGGCTCCAACCTCGAGGTTAAGCTTCGAACTTCCACCCGTCCATTGCGCTTCGATTACATAACAACCAGCTTTAGTAGCGTAAATGTAGGACGGCCAACCTTTCCAGGGCGCACCAGTGGGAGTACCTGGATTGTTAGTATCAAGCAACATGGTCATTGTCGGCGTAGCTCCGCCTGCTTGAAAATACAGGGGAGTGCCATCGCTCAAATTCGTGCCGCGTACCGTGACAGTACCAGTAAAGCTGGGTTCGACTTCCCACAAAGCTTTTTGCAAATAACCGTATTGCGTTTGTTTGTCACCGTTAAGCCCTACTCTGCCATCACTGATCAGCCACAATGGGTAACTGCCAACCCCCGGCCCGAAAATACTAGATAATTCTTGGGGCTGTGGAGTGGGCGGGCAGTTTGGCGGGATTGGGCCTAAAGTAGCTTCTATGTTGGAGGTGGCAACGGGGCTAGACGAAGAAGCACCAGTCGAACTTGCGACAGGGGTTAAAATTTGGGCAGTCTGCGCCAAAGCCGCCTGACTGGTAGGTGTGATGGTTGGGATATTGGCAACCTTATTATCCGGCCTGTTTGTTAATAACAAAGCTGAAATTGCCACCAAAAATATCGCCAGAAGCGCGGCGATACCCAAACCAACCAGTATCGGTCTGCGCCAGACTTTAATTTTGGCAGGGCGGGCTGCTACCGTCGGAATTTGAGTAAGAGCGGAACTTTGCTCAACTTTGCTGTCCGAATTCACACCTTGCAGACGATTAAAAACAAGCGGCCAGGGGTCAAAGTTATCCGGCACTCCCAGACGCGCTTGTTCATCTAAGATTCGGCCTAGTGGCGTGCGAGGCTGTGGTTTTGGTTCGTTCATCGGACACCTCCGTTTAGCTTACCTGGTTTGGGGTGAGTAGCAGGTGCTGGTTGCAAATCGTACAACAATACCCGCAAACGCCTGCGGGCGATATGTAGATGCGCCTTGACCGTGCCGGGCGCACATTCCAACCGTTCGGCAGTTTCGGCCTCGCTCAGTTCTAAATAGTAGCGGCACACAATGGCGGCCCGTTGCATAGGCGAGAGTTGACTTAAAGCTTGCCACACTTCCTGGCGGGTTTCTAGTTGTTCCAGCCAGGTCTGCGGTTCTAATTCGTCGCTGCTCATTTCAGCTTGAATTTCGTCGGCCAACCCAACTTCATGCAAACTTTGGCGAGTGGCCGCTTTAATAGCGTCGTTGACTACAATCCGTGAAAACCAGGATGCAAACGGGCGCAGCGAATCAAACTGTTGAATCCGCTCATAGACCCGCAAAAAAGCGGTTTGCACCACATCTTCAGCCTGGGCGACATTGTGGGTAATCAGGTAGGCCGTTCGTACCGCCTGGAAGTAATGTTGCCGAACCAACGTTTCCAAACCGCTAATGTCACCCTGTTTTAGTTGTGCTATAGCCGCACTTTCGTCCATACTTAACCCCTTATAACTTTTGATGGCATCTCTACTATTATTATCCTTTAGCCATCAAAAAGGTTTAGGCTCAATACCTTTATTCTAGCTTTTTGACTTGTTGATTTGCAAAGAATGCCAAAAGTGCTAAGATAGTTTTATTGACGCGCTGCTTTTCCCGAAAGTTCTTGCGGGTTTAGTGGGCGCAAAAGACAAGTTAGCAGGTCACGAGAGGTGAGATTGGTCAATGGTGACAGCAAGTTTAGCTAGTCGCTTGAATGCGGCCCGACAACGCCATTTTGTAGGACGCGCTAATGAACGAGCTTTATTCCAAACGGCGGTGGTGGCAAACGAACTGCCTTTTAGTGTATTACATATTTTTGGGCCGGGCGGTATCGGCAAAACTACTTTGTTAGGTGAATTCACGCGCATCTGTGAACAACTGCAAATTCCGGCTATCTATTTGGACACCCGCAACATAGAGGCTTCGCCCGAACCATTTCTGGAAGCTTTGCGTACCGCCCTGAATTTACCACCCGATACGGCACCGATAGCGGCGTTGGCCGCGCGTCCAGGTCGTCAGGTGCTACTACTGGATACCTATGAGAATTTTGCCCCACTTGATAACTGGCTGCGTGAAGTTTTCCTGCCCCAACTTTCGGCTGAAACCTTAATCGTGATGGCAAGCCGTTTTGCGCCTACTGCCGCCTGGCGTTCCGACGCGGGCTGGCAAGCGTTGGTGCGGGCTTTACCGCTGCGTAATCTGCGGCCTGAAGAAAGTATGACTTATCTAACCAGCCGCCACGTGCCAACCGAACAGCACCACGACGTACTTGGTTTTACACACGGCCACCCGCTGGCCCTATCGCTGGTAGCCGACGTATTTGCCCAACAGCAAGACCTCAAGTTCCACACCGAAAACGTGCCGGATGTGGTTAAAACGCTGCTGGAACGCTTTATGCAGAAGTCGCCCAGCCAGGCGCACCGCACCGCTCTGGAGATATGTGCGCTGGTACGTCTGACTACTCAGCCCTTACTAGCCTACGCCCTGGAAATACCGGACGCGCAAGAAATGTTCGAGTGGTTGCGTGAACTTTCCTTTATCGAGGCTGGCAAGCAAGGGCTTTTCCCCCACGACCTGGCCCGCGAAGCTTTGCTGGCAGACTTACGGTGGCGTAATCCCGAATGGAACGATGAACTGAATGGGCGGGTACGCACCTACTACGCCAGTCGCTTGCAGTCTGCCGGAGAAAGCGAACAACAACGCCTGCTAACCGATTATATTTATCTGCACCGCAACAGCCCGATTCTCAAGCCGTTTTTCGATGGTTCACTGGCAACCTGGCAGGATAGCGGTAGCCTGCTGCCCGATATTATGCGTGACCAGGATATTCCGGCTCTGCTGGCGATGGTGGAAAAACACGAAGGGCCGGAAGCTGCCCAATATGCCCGCCACTGGTTCGACAGCCAGCCGCACGGAGTCACGGTTCTGAGGAATCTGGAACGCGAACCAGTGGCTTTCATGGCTTTGGTGATGCTAAACGAAGCAGACAACGCCGAAATTCAGGCAGACCCGGCTACGCGGGCTGCTCACCAGTATTTGCAGACCAATTGTCCGCTCCGGCCCGGCGAAGGTTCAACCGTGCTACGCTTTTGGATGGATAAGGACAACTATCAGGGCTTTTGCGCGGCCCAGGGTATCATCGGTATCAATGTTATTCGCCACTATCTGACCACACCCAATCTGGCCTACACCTTCTTTGCCTGCGCCGACCCGGATTTTTGGAGCGTAATGTTTGCCTACGCCGATTTGGAACGCATCCCCCCGTCTGATTTCACTATAGGTGAGCAGCGTTTTGGGGTGTATGGGCATAACTGGCGCAACGTCCCACCAATGGCGTGGCTGGCACTGTTGGCCCAACGCGAAAACGCCCTTTTGCCCCAGATAGTCAGTCAGCCCAAACCTGTCGAAACGCTGGTAGTTTTGAGCGAACCGGAGTTCGGAGCGGCGGTTCACGATGCCTTGCGCGATTTAGGCAGACCGGAGGCTTTGCGTGGTAACGCCTTGACCCGTTCGCGGTTAGTGATGGAGCGGGGCAAACCCAACGCCAGCCCGAATGAACGCGCCCTGACCTTGCAAACCCTGCTCAAAGAAGCTTCGGAGCTACTCCAGGCTGTCCCGCGTGATAACAAGCTTCACCGTGTGGTCTATCACACCTATTTGCACCCAGCAGCCACCCAGGAACAAGCCGCCGAACTTTTGGATTTACCTTTCAGCACTTACCGTCGCCATTTGAAAGCAGGGGTCAACCGCGTCGCCGAACTATTATGGCAATGGGAATTGCAGGGCAACGATAGCCTGGTTAAGAATAAGTAAATTTTGTTTTGTGGTATAATCTGTGATAGTAATGGAAATTATGAATTGCAGAGGTGAAATCAAATGCCAATTTACGCCTACAAGTGTATGTCGTGTGGAAACGATTTTGAGCGGTTACGCGGTATGAGCCAGAGCGATAAAAGTCATGATAGCGCACTTGAATGTCCTGAATGTGGTACTCCAGGTCAGGCCAAACGCAAGCTTTCTAGCTTTATGGCTTTGAGCCGTACCGATGGTGTAACCCGGCCCGCCAGCACCTATAACCCTGCGCCTGGCTGCTGCGGGGGGGGTTGCGGCTGTCACTAAGCTTCTTTCCACTTTTTTGTCAAGTAAGCAGTAATTCCTTGAGTTTTTGTAAGCAGGTAAATGTGCGTAGCCAATCAAAAAGCTGCGTCGTTTGCCAAAGTGCAGTCCACGATGCGTAACAAAGAGGTTAGCTCGTGCGTTAGTTCGTTACGGCTCTTTTTAGGCCCGCGTTTGACGAACTACACACATCGCTAGATTTACTTCTTTGATATGACGCAACCAAATTCGGGCTGTCTCGTTCCTAAGATAGGAATGATAAGTTTTAAGGTGAAATAGTTAAGGAGCGTAATGCGAAATTCAAAAGTCAGGTACAGTTGGTTGCTGGTGGATATTATACTAACCTGCGTGGCTCTTCACCTGGCCTCGCTTCTCCGCCTGGCAATCCCACTGACCGTAGATGTTGGCCCTAATATCACCACGATTGACTCATTGGTCTATCTGTTCGTTGTTTCTATCTGGAGCGTCTCGCTGGTAACATTGGGGGTCTATGATTACTCGTATGCCAGTTCGTTAAATTCCCGCCTCAAAACAGTGTTGGCTGGCGTAGGTTTATGTACGGTACTGCTGGCCGGAGTGCTTTATCTGTCTTTCCGGGAAATTCCGCGTGTTTTGTATCTTTATTTTGTGCTGCTGGATGGAGCTTTCCTGGGCGCACCGCGTTTGCTCCAAATCTGGCTGACGCACCTAAATTTCTTCAAGATTCGCGCCCGCCGCATCATTATAGTGGGGGCAAGCGGCCTGGGTACTGCCACCGCCAGCAATCTGCTCAAACACCGCCAGGTTAATTTGCTCGGTTTTGTTGATGACCAGCAGGAAGCTGGCAGAGAAATAATGGGCAAGCCCATCTTAGGCCAACGCGCCGAACTTTTGGGATTGGTGGAAAAACATAAGCCTGAAATCGTGGTTTTGGCTCTGCCCGCCGAGCAACAAGCCGCCGGATTACAATTAGTAATCGAACTACAAAAACGCTCTGTCGAAGTTTTGATTGTGCCTGATTTGCACAATAGCGGGTTGGTCTGGACGAGCGCGGACAAAGTGGGCGAGGTCTTGCTAATAAACCTCAACGAAACGCGCATCAAAGGCTTGAACCGCCTGGTCAAGCGCGCTTTCGATGTGGTAATCGCCACTTTCGCCCTGATTTTTCTTAGCCCTCTAATGCTTGTCACCGCTCTACTAATCAAACTCGACTCGCCCGGCCCGGCCATTTTTACCCAAACGCGGGTTGGTGAATGCTGCCGCTTATTCAAAATTCATAAGTTTCGCACTATGAGCGAAGGGGCGCACGCCCGTTTGCACGAAGTAACCCGCGAGATTGACGGCCAACCAGTGCATAAACACCGCGACGACCCCCGCATTACTAAAATCGGGCGGTTTTTGCGGGCTACCAGTCTGGACGAGTTGCCCAATCTGTTTAATGTGTTGATGGGCGAAATGAGTATTGTAGGGCCGCGTCCTGAACTACCGGAACTGGTGGCCCAATACGAACCTTTCCAATTCGGCAGACTATCCGTACCTCCGGGTATGACGGGCTGGTGGCAGATCAATGGCCGCAGCGACAAACCTTTGCACCTCAACACCGCCGAAGACATTTATTATGTCGAACATTATTCGCTGCTGCTAGACTTGCGGATTATCTGGCGCACCATCGGCGTGATTTTCAAACGCAAAGGGGCTTTCTAATATAAGTCTATTCCTATGGTAAAAAAATTAGCCCCCACCGCCTTGCTTATCTGTATCCCCCTGGTCTGGTTGGGGCTGGTAGCTTCCCTGGCTCTCCACCTTTACCTTGATTTGCTAGACCACGCTCAAGATGCTAACCAGCAGGTTCAACTTTTGCAGCAGAGCTTCAAAACCTTTAATCTCCAAGCCAACCAGCCTTTAAAACCTTTCAAGCCCACCCTCGACGCAATCCAGACCGACCTAAACTTTATCCAGACCGAATTTAAGCGTTATCAGCTCCTAATTCAGCTTGCCAAAAATGTTACCCCTTTTCGGGCCGACCTGGAAACAACTGAATATCTAATCGCGGGCGGTCAGAACCTTTTACTGGCAGCAAACGAAGCTCTGGACGCGGCTCAAATCGCTTTAGACGGCTTTGATAACCTCGCCAGCTTTGCTATACCGGGTCTGGAAAACGATAGCCAGCCTCAAAGTGGGGCTGCTTTGCTGGACGAACCTCAACTGGCTCGGCTTGACCAATCTTTAGGTCAAATAGATAGTTATGTAAAGCAAGGACTGGCAGATTTCAATCGTATTCCTTATAACTCGCTAAAAGCGGACGCGCCCCTCACTCGTGTGACTGACTATCTTCGCGCCCAATTTTCGACTTTGAGCAACGGTTTGGACGAGGCCCGCACTGGTTTAGGCGTAGTACGGAGGGTTTTGGGTTTTGACGAGCCAGCGACTTTCCTGGTGCTGCTCAATGACGCGGACGAACTACGACCCAATGGGGGTTTTGCCGGAAACTACGCTTTACTAACGCTTTGGCGCGCTCAAATAGTCAGTTTCAAATTGGAAAATAGCTATCGGCCCGACGACGCGGTTTTGGCAAAAGAGCCAATCAACGTGCCTGCGCCTTACAACGAATGGTGGCCCTTGCGCTATGCCTGGGGTTTGCGCGACGTAAGCCTGACACCAGATTGGCCCGATACGGTGCAGAATATCCAGCATTTACTGTATCAAGAAGGGGTTAGCGGTAATTTGACCGGAGCAATCGCGCTCAACCCTGGCTTTATCAAGAATTTGCTGCAAACCAGTGGCCCGGTGCGAGTTTTGAGTTTGCCCGAATACGACGAAAACGTGGATGCCACGAACTTTGTGGAGCGCATCCATTATCACCAGGCGTTGGACGAGCGCAACCAGGATTTGGATTTTTACCAACGCAAGAAATTTATTCGCTATCTGGCGGTAGCGGTACTGGCTAAAATCAAGACGCTACCAAAAAATGAGCTGCCTGAAGTTGGCAAAGACGCACTAGCGGCTCTCGACCAACGCGATTTGCTGCTATATCTTTCCGACCCGATGGCCCAAAAATTGATAGATAAGATGGGCTGGGGCGGACGGCTCGAAACCAAGCAGGACTGCCTTTGTGTAGCTGATACCAGCGAGGCGGGCAACAAAACCAATAGCGTCGTCAGCCAGACAATTAGTGACAAAATTAGCCTCAACCCGGACGGTAGTGCTACTCATCAAGTGGTTTTGACTTATAATTATACTGGTACGCTGGCCGACTACCAGAGTTCACAGCAGCTACTTGACCATGTGGCCTATAACCGCTTTTATCTTGCGGCTGGTTCGCGTATAATAGCTCGAAGCGGCTTTGATGATAGTAACGGAGTAGTGCAGCAGTACGGGCGCGAGGTGTGGGGTCAGTTAGTAACTTTGCAACCAGGCCAAAAACGCGATTTTACTTTTAGCTGGCAAACTCCGGCTCTGGCGGGTACACATTCAAGTGGCAATAGCAGCTTTTATAATTTGACGGTGCAAAAACAGCCCGGCTCAAACTTTTACTATCACATTGAGGTTAAGCCGCCCGAAGGTGTGCAGATAAGCCAAAGCGAAGGTAATCTAAGCCCGCCTATCAATCGTGATGGCAGCGCAGTTCTGTTTGATGGTTGGCTGACCAAAGACTTACAGTTAAGGGTGATGATGTCGCCCTAAATATTTATCGAAAGAAAATAACTACTTAGGCTGCTTGTAGGAGGCTGCTCCGTCAGCCGATATATCTTAACATTTCAAGAGCAAAACCATCGGCTGACGGCAACCAGTTGACGCAGCCTCTTACAAAAAACAAGTAGGCTAAATAATTACAAATTTAGTAACTAGGGCGTTGTGCTAGTTATCACCCTGACGAAGGAAGGGTCTGTTCAAAAACCTTAAAACCTAATAGACCCTTCACTCCGCAGAGCCTCCGTTCAGGGTGACAATCCTATCTAGCACAACTCCCTAACTACTCAGCCCAACGGAAAGAGTAAGTGGAAAAGGATTTTTTCAGGGGACACCCCACCCACGAGTGGGTACTGCTCTGTCAAGCTGGTTTTGAATAGTAGTGATTAGCAGACCGCCAACGGTTGAAACCGTCGTCTATACAACCCAAACCAGCTAAAGCAGGTTGTTAGAACCCACTTTAGTGGGTTTGAGGTGGGTAGCCTGTGGATGCCTGCACCCGGCACTGGTGTATCCATAGGCGAGCTATTCAAATGGTCGTTGACAGAGTAGTACCCGCCCCGCACGGGGCGTTCCCCGTGACCCCCTGAATAATTACAAACTTTTATGGAGGAAAAACGATGACAACTTTCACCGAACTTAGCACCCGTATATTAAAACATCTACACGATTTTGACCCAGCGAACGCCCGAACTTTTGTGGGGCTGCACACTCAGTACGATAGTGTAATGCCGGACTACTCGCGTGCAGGCATCGAAGCTTTTATTCAAATTTGCCGTCAGGATTTGGCCCATATACAAGCGTTGACCCAGGCAGCTACAGATACAACCACTCCAACCACTCCAACCACTCCAACCAGCCTGACCCAGCAGGAAAATTTCGAGCTAGAACTGTTGCGTTTTAAGTTAGAAAGTGCGGTTTTCAACCTGGACGAGAAACGCGATTGGGAAAAAAGCCCTTTATTTTATTTAGATGCGGTTGACTTACTGGCCTATACTACGCGAGATTATGCACCACTACCCGAACGAGTGACCGCCCTCACGCGCCACCAGCTTCAGATACCAGCTTTGGTGGAAGCGATGCGGGCCAACTTGAAACCGCCTTTTGCCCGTCCCGTTATGGAAATGGGCTTGATGTTATGGGGCGGCGCAGTACAATATCGTCAACACGATATAATCGAGTTGCTAAAAAGCCAGGAACTTAGCACCCAGCAACGCACCGAAGGTGAAAAAGCCAACCAGGAAGCCCTGACCGTGATCCAAAGTTTGCTAGAGTGGCTAAAAGGCCAGGCCGACCAATATGACGATAACTTTGCGATTGGCAGCGAGATGTACCAAAAGCTTTTGCGCTACGACGAACTGCTGGAAATGCCCCTGGCCGACGTGTTGGCGACTGGCGAACACGACCTGGAAAGTAACTATCAGGAGATGGTGGCGACGGCCAAATTGATTGACCCCCAGGCTACTGTTAAAGAGGTTTTAGAAAGTTTACAGGCCCAACACCCTACCGCCGCTGAACTAATGGCTTTTACTCAGAACCGGCTGGAGAATATCCGCCAATTTTTGGTAGACCACGATTTGATTAGTCTGCCAAATGAAGTGCGCCCTATTGTGGCTCCCACACCGCCCCCGCTTCGTTTTGGTTTTGCTATGATGTTCCCGGCAGGAGCGTATGACAAGTCGCCCGAAAGTTACTATTATATTACCTTGCCGGAACAGGATTGGGACGCAGCCCGTCAGGAGGGTTGGATGCGGATGTTTTATAACGTCCAGATGGAAAATATCTCCGTCCACGAAGTATATCCGGGCCATTTTGTACATTTTATGCACGTGCGGGAGTCGGATAGAGAAGTGAGCAAACAACTATTTGGTAGTATGGCTCACGTTGAGGGTTGGGCGCATTACACCGAACAGATGATGTTGGAAGAAGGGTTTGGCAAAGGCGACCCGGCTTTCAAAATGGCCCAACTCTACGCCGCCATCTGGCGGGATTGCCGTTATGTTGCCAGTATCAAGATGCACACCCAGAGTATGACGGTGGAAGAAGCGGTTCAGTTATTTATGCACTACTCTTTTATGGCGGAAGGGCCATCGCGGGCCGAGGTGTTGCGGGGCTGCGTTCAACCCGGCTATTTCTCCTATACTTTGGGTAAACTGATGCTGCTCAAGTTGCGCCACGACCTTAAAGCACGAGATGGAGCTAATTTCGACTTAAAAGCTTTTCACAATGAATGCGTAGGAAACGGTATGCCTCCCGTGCCGCTACTGCGCCGCAAGCTTTTGGGTGCTAACGATAAAAGTTCGCTGTTGTAATTATCCAGAAGGGAAACCGTGCCAAATCTGTTAAAAAGTCTGCGGCGTTATATCAGCCCGTCGCGGTTGCAGCGTGAAAATATTCGCCTGGGTCTGGAAGAATGTAAGACTTTCGCGGCGGGCCGCCTTTTAGATATTGGCTGCGGCAACAAACCGTACCGCGAGATGTTTGCGCCCTATGTCACGGCGCATTTTGGCACAGATTATAGCGACACCGAGTTTCAAGGCGTAATGGACGTGGCTGCCGACGCGACTGCGCTACCTTTCGCCGCCAACAGTTTCGACACGCTGCTTTGCACCGAAGTAATCGAACACGTCCCAAACCCGGCTGTGGCCTTTGATGAGATGGCCCGTGTGCTGAAACCCGGCGGCTATCTGTTGCTAACTACGCCCCAAACCTGGGAAACCCATCGCGCTCCTTACGATTTCTTCCGCTACACTCGCTTCGGGCTGCACCATCTAGCCACGACGCACGGTTTGGAAGTAGTTAAAATGGTGACGCACACTGGGGCTGGTTCGACTATCGGACAGCTTTTGAGCGTCTTTTTGTTCGGGCCGTTCGTCTATAAGTCAGCATTGGTACAAATTGTTCCGGCTTTGTTTTGCCAACTTATTATGACCGCTTTCAGCTTGTTGGATAATTTTGACCGCCAACGTAACCTCACGCTCGGATACGTGATGTTGGCCCGCAAAAAACAGTTTACCGCCCAAGATGTGAAGAATGCAGAGAAATTAGTTGAGTTCATTTTTTGACAAAAATCTAAATAAGCTTTGGCAGGGCCAGCCCCGTCGTTGGATATTTTTGGTGATGGTGGCATTGGTTGGGGCCGCAGTGGGTGCGCTGCTGATTACAGTTAGCATTCCGGCGCGTTACACTTCTACCGAACTGGTACGCCTTTATAACAAAGAGGAAGAAAAGTTACCTTTCGCCCCGGTCTTGAGCGTGGACGATATTTTCAAGCGCAATGCCGCGCTAGACAACCTGATTACGCCCGCTCGTCTGCACGAAGCCATCGCGCTACTGCCCGACCAGTTCCCGCAATTTGGCCTGACAGCCGCCCAGATCGAGCCAAACGTCCAAACCCAGGTAGTACGTGACACGGTTTTTGTGGAAATCAAGGTGGAAGCCGCCTCTGAACAAGCCGCCGCATATCTGGCAGGCGGTATCGGCGCAAACTTGCTATTGCTGCAAATCGAGCGGCATGAACCCCTCAATTTGAGATTGGAAACTACCGCTCAAGTTTCTACCCATCGTCTGACTCCCACCGAACCAATTTTCGCGCTGGCCCTGGCTGTGCTGGTAGCTTTGGGGTTGGGCGGGTTGGGCGCAAAGGGCTTACTTCAGCCTGAACAAAGTTGGGTGCGGCGCATCCCTTTTGGCCTGAAGTTTGGATTTATGGGTCTGTTGGGACTGGCAATCGGGCTGGTGGCGGGCTTACTGATGCCGTTGGCCTTTTTGATGGTAGCGGCGATAGGTTTGGTGGCAGTTTTGGCTTTGGTGCGTTTCGAGTGGGGCTTGTTCGGTTTGCTGGCGTTACTACCTTTTCACAATCTGTTCCGCGCTTATACCGCCCAAGCACCCTGGAAATTTGTCAGGCTGTGGGACTACTGGCAACAAGGCTTGCTACTGTTAATACTGGTGGCTATGTTTTGGCAGTTGCGGTCTAAATTTCTGGCTCTGCCAAAAGGCTCCGGGCGCAACCCCATCAAAAATCTGTGGCAGAACTTACTGCTCCACGAAAAAATTCTGACACTATTTGGGGTTTTGGGCTTGATTTATGTGTGGGTCGCACCCAAACTGGTGGTAGGCGTATCGGGGCTGGTGGAAGATTACGCCTGTTTTGGGGTCTATCTGGTGGCCCGGCAGGTCGGCCAATCGCGCCGGGTTGGTCAGAATTTCGTAAATACGAGCCAGAAAATCCTGGGCGGGCTGGCCTGGGTGGTGGCGGCGGGCGGTATCGTAGCCGTCGTGACGATTATTCAATATTTGATAACTGGCACCGCCGCCTGGTTAATCTGGACTGGTTACGCGGTGGGTACACCCGATTTTAATACCCTGACCGCCAACTACTTGTATGGTACTGTGGATACCAAACCAGTCTATCGGGCCGTTTCCACCCTGATGAACCCGCTTTTGTTGTCTTTCTACGCAGTCACGGTCAGCAGTCTGGCTTTGGCGTTGTTTGTCTTTTGGCGCAAGCTGAGTCACAAACTGTGGACTTTAGCAGTGGCGGCGGGGCTGCTCAACGCGCTGCTGCTCAGTTACACCCGCAGTGCCTGGATTGGGGCGGCTTTGGCAGTAGCAGCGTTAATAGCATTAGCCTTGCTCAAAAGATTGCGTCCGGCCCCAGGGAAAAATCTGCTGCTGTATGGGTTGATAATAGCAGCAGTGGTAGCTTGCGATTTTATTCCCTGGAACAGCTTGCCGCTGCCTTTTGTTTCGGGTGACAATGGGCTAGGTCAGGCGGGCGGGGTTTTCGGCAGCATCAGCAGTTATACTTCGGCCACCCTTAAAGGCCGCGACGGAACAAGCGATTATCACGTCAAATCGTTGCTCGACATCGGCGTGAACCAACTCTTGCTCAAACACCCATTAGGCGCGGGCCTGGGTATGGAAGGCACGGTAGCCAACCATTATATCGCCGACGGTACTATCAAAAATCCGCTACCCTGGGTCGAAAGCTACTATTTTGTGATTGCGGGTCAGTTGGGGGTGTTAGGTCTGTTGTTGTTCCTGGCACTCCTGGCAACTACGGTCTGGGATTTGCTGCAACAGTGGCGGCGGGCCAGCCTGAGTAGCCAGATGTGGCAAACTGCCCTGAGCGTGGCGGGCCTCACTACACTGCTGGGGGTAGGTGTTGCCAGTATCACCTTGCCCAACTGGAGCGACAGCGCGATTTCCTGGACATTGTGGGCTATTATTGGGCTGGCCTTTAGCCCGGCAGCCCACGCTCCAAACCAGACCCAACCAACCTCACCCCCATCTGTAGCAATACCAAATGTAAAGGTGTTGGCCTGATGCGAATTTTGCATTTTGACTTGGGCGACATCAACGATACATTAGGCGGTGGTCAGGCCCGACGAACCTGGGAAATCAATCGGCGGCTGGCTCAACAGCACGAAGTTACCGTTGCCACCAGCCGTTACCCTGGTAGCCACGACGAGATTTTGGAAGGTATCAAGTTTGTCCGCGTGGGTAGTGCCAGCCGTTTTCCGCGCAATATTCCGGCGTATCTAGCCGCGCTGCCTTTGGTATTGCGCCGCCACCCTTCCGACCTGGTAATTGAAGATTTTACTCCTCCCTTTGGCCCTCTCTTTACCCGCCTCTACACCCGCCGCCCGGTGATTGCCTCGGTTCAGTTTACTTTTGCCCGCGAGATGAGTGCCGAGTTCAAGTTGCCTTTTTGGGCAGTAGAGGAAAGCGGCTACAAACTTTACCGCGACTTCGTGGCCCTGTCTCCTTCGGGCGCGGACTATATTCGCAAACGCCAACCGCGTGCCAACCTCGAAATTATCCCGAACGCGATGGAGCCAGCCGCTTTCCAATTCCAGAACGAGCCAGAAGAAAATTTTATTACCTATATGGGCCGGATTGACTTCCATCAAAAAGGGCTGGATTTATTGCTCAAAGCCTTTGCCCAAATCGCGCCCTATACTGGTGCCCGCTTGCGGATTATTGGGGGCGGTAGCGACGAAAGCCTGATGCACGCTTTGATAAACGAACTGGGAATTGGCGCACGGGTGGAGGTTTTGGGACGCATTATAGGAGACGAACGCTTACGCCTGTTGGCCCGCAGCAAACTGGTGGCTCTGCCTTCGCGCTACGAAACGTCGTGTCTGGTGGCCTACGAAGCCCTGGCCTGCGCCAAGCCGATGCTAACCTTTGACGTGCGCGGCTTTGACGATTTGGTAACGCCCGCCAGTGGGTTGCGCGTCCCGCCCTTCGACATTGCAGCTTATGGGCGCGGTCTGCTAGAGCTTTTGCAAAACGACGCATTGCGCCATACCAAAGCCGAAGGCGCACGCCGTTTGGCCCAAAATTTTAGTTGGGAACGCACCGCCCAGACCCAACTTGAATTTTATCAAAAAGTGTTGGACAAGAAAAACTGATTGCCCGCTGCTTTTTACCCGTCATGTGTGTATAATATTGAGGGGACACGGGTTCGCTGTAGCAAATAGGAGAAAAAGATTGAGCGGGAATTATAACGAAATTAATATCTTTAGCGGGAACGCCAACCCGAAACTGGCCCAGGATTTGTGCGATTATATCAGCTTGCCGTTGGGTCGGGCCGAGATTTTCGAGTTTTCCAACGAAAATATTTTTGTGAAGATAAACGAAAGCGTGCGCGAGAACGATGTATTTGTAGTGCAAAGCTTGTCCAGGCCGGTTAGTCGCTCGATAATGGAGCTTTTGATAATGATTGACGCGCTCAAGCGGGCCAGTGCCGGACGTATCACCGCCGTTATCCCCTATTATGCCTATGGCCGCACCGATAAAAAAGACCAGCCGCGTGTGCCTATTACTGCCCGCCTGCTGGCCGATATGATTACTGTTGCCGGAGCGCATCGCGTTTTGACAATTGATTTGCACGCGGGTCAGATCGAAGGCTTTTTTAATATTCCCGTTGATAATTTAACCGCCAGTTATATCATTGCCGACTATTTTAACCACAAACGGCTAACCAACCCCGTAGTGGTATCGCCAGATTTGGGCAACGCCAAACGCGCCCGCAACTTTGCCGAACTACTCAACGCACCCCTGGCTTTGGTGGAAAAGCGTAGACTCGGCAACAATGACCGCTCGGCGGTGCTTAACTTGATTGGCTCGGTGGAAGGCAAACAAGCGGTGTTGATTGATGACGAAATTGATACGGCAGGTTCGATAACCCAGGCCGCCGAAACGGTGCTGGCAAATGGTGCAACCGAGGTTTACGCCGCCTGTACCCACGCCATTTTGAGCGGCCCGGCTATTGAACGGTTAGAAAAGTCTAATATAAAAGAAGTGGTGCTGACCGATACCATTCCGCTCCTGCCGGAAAACCACATAGCCAAATTTACAGTTTTGACTGCTTCCAAAATGTTGGGCGAAACGGTGATGCGGATACACAAGGGCGCGTCGGTGGGTGCGCTTTTTTCAAATTATTCCAAACATTATGACTAATACTGATTTAACCATCGGGATTTTGGGCGGTGGACAACTGGCTCGGATGACGGTGCTGGCGGCGGCGCGATTGGGTCTCAAAACCATCGTGCTGGAAGACCACGCCGATAGTCCGGCAGGACAACTAGCTACCTACGAGGTGGTAGGACATTGGAGCGACGACGAAGCGTTGGCCCATTTTGCTGATGCTGCCGATATTATCACGCTCGAAAACGAATTCGTGGATGCAAATGTGCTACAGAAACTAGAGGCACAAGGCAAACCTGTGTGGCCGAGTGCTTTAACCATAGCTCAAATCCAGGACAAGTTGCGCCAGAAAGAAGCGTTGGTCGGGGCGGGTCTGGCTGTTCCAAAATTCGCCGCCGTTAGTAGTGCAGCAGACATAGAAGCTTTCGCGGCGAAATACGGCTGGCCTTTGGTTTTGAAGGCGCGTCGTAATGGCTATGATGGGCGTGGCAATTGGACGCTCAAATCGTCAGCCGATATTGCAGAAGGGTTGCAACGCCTGGGCGCACCTGAACGCGAACTAATGGTAGAGGCATTCGTGCCGTTTGAGCGCGAGTTAGCCACGATGGTAGTACGCAGCCAGGCTGGTCAGGTGGTGACGTATCCAGTGGTCGAAACCGTGCAAATCAACCATATTTGCCATAGCGTGACCGCCCCCGCCAATATCGGGCCGGATGTAGCAAAGTTAGCGGCTTTGCTTGCCCAAAAAGCGACTGTGGCTATCGGTGGGGTGGGGCTTTTTGGGGTAGAAATGTTCCTGACGGCGGAGGGCGAAGTCTTAATCAATGAACTGGCTCCGCGTTCGCACAATTCCGGTCATTACACCATCGAAGCCTGTGCCTGTAGCCAGTTTGAAAACCATTTGCGGGTGCTGTTGGGCTGGCCGCTCGGCTCAACATCCCTGGTTGCGCCTGCGGCGATGGTCAACGTGCTGGGTCGGCAGAACGGGCCGGCCACCCCGCAAGGACTGGAAAAAGCGTTGGTCGTGCCGGGTGCAAACGTGCATATTTATGGCAAACGCCAGTCGCGTCCGGGGCGTAAGTTGGGCCATGTGACGGTTTTAGCACCGGGCGGGCTGGCGCAAGAAGCTTTGCGACTGGCCGAACAAGCGGCAGGATTTATCGAATTTTAGCAAATTTTACCGCAGAGGACGCAGAGAGCGCAGAGTTTGGTAAAAGCAAAGAATTACCTGCAAGGTTAGCAATAATACGTTTTTTGCAAAGCGAACTTGCATTTTTCTGCGTCCTCTGCGGTAAAAACCTGGTTAATTTTAGGAGAGGGTTGTTTTGAAGAAAAGGACTGTTTTAGGGGCTTTAGGCGGGTGGACGCTGGCAAATCTGGCGGTCTATCGCTATCGTCGTCAACTAATGGCTAAATGGCTGGGCCTATCCCCCGCCACCAACGACGTGACCATTGACCACAATCTGACTGTTACCACACCCGATGGTATAAAGTTGGCTACCAGCCATTTTAGCCCTAAACCCGAAGGTAAATATCCGACTATTATGGTTAGAACGCCTTACGGACGCAAAAGTTTGTTTTCGCGGTATCTGTGCGAACGCTTCGCCGAACGCGGTTATCACGTGATTGTGCAGGATACACGCGGACGGTTTGACTCCAGTGGTGAATTTGAGCCTTTTACTTACGAAGCTGCTGATGGACACGCTACCCTGGACTGGATAAAAAAACAAGAGTGGGCCGATGGCAATATAGCGACGTGGGGGCCGAGCTATTTGGGTTATGTGCAATGGGCCGTCGCAGTGGATAATCCGCCCGAACTCAAGGCTATCGTGCCGTGTATTACTACTTCGGAGTTTTATACGGTTTCGCGCCAGACTTTCGGCTACGATGGGGCGTTGCGCTGGCTGTTAATTACTAAAGTCAACAGCACCACCAGCTTTATCAAAGAGATGATAGCCCAATTCGGCACCAAAAAAGACGAAATTCTGCTCGAAAAAGCAGCTAAACATTTGCCTGTTAGCGAGGCCGACGAAATTGTGGTGGGTCAACCCGTTCCTTTCTACCGCAAATGGCTAGAACAGGGCGAAGCTACCGACCCTTACTGGCACAACAGCGATTTTAGTGATAAGGTTGGCGAGGTGCAGGCTCCGGCTCATTTCGTAAGCGGTTGGTACGATTTTATGCTGCGCGAGCTACTGGCCGACTACGCCCGGCTCAAGGCGGCGGGCAAAAATCCTTATCTAACGATTGGCCCCTGGGGTCACTTGAGCCTGGGTGGTTTGGGTGAACAAATCCGCCAGGGCAATATCTGGTTCGAGGCGCAGATGAAGGGCGACCACAGCCGCTTACGCCAAAAAGCCGTGCGCTATTTCGTAACCGGGGCAAAGCAGTGGCGCGAAACCCCCAGCTGGCCGCCATCAGCCCAGCCTCAAAGCTACTTTTTGCATAGCCAAAATCGTCTGGAAGTAGCCCAACCGGAGCAAGCCTCCCCGCCAGACCACTATCGCTACGACCCCTCTAATCCTACCCCCTCGGTGGGTGGGGCAATTTTCAGTACCAAAGCTGGCCCGGCCGATAATCGAGAAGTCGAGGCGCGGCCCGATGTGCTATGCTACACCTCTGCGCCTTTAAGTGGCAATTTGGAAGTAGTCGGCCCGGTTTGTTTGGAGCTTTATATCAAGTCGAACCTGGAGCATACCGACTTCTTTGGCCGTTTGTGTGATGTATGGCCTGATGGTCGTTCGCTCAATATCTGCGATGGAATTGTGCGTTTGAGGCCCGGCGATGGCGAACGTCAGCCTGATGGCAGCCTTTGTCTGGAGATAGATTTTGCCGCTATCGCCCATCGTTTCTTGCCAGGCCATCGGTTACGTTTGCAGGTAGCCAGTGCTGCTCACCCGCGCTGGAACCGCAACCTGGGGACGGGCGACTCTTTATTAACCGCCACCGCCATGCTGACCGCCGAACAAACCATTTTTCACGACGCGGCCCACCCCTCGGCGATAAGGTTGCCCGTTGTCAGTTCCTGATAAAGTCGGTCAATATTTCGCTACGAAATGGTTTCAAGGCTGCCATCTGGCGGCTTTTTTATTTCCAAAATTTCTCTGCACTCTTTACTGTAAAAAATTTGGGAGTCGCACTTTTGCCATAGTCAGGAACAAGTATATGAGGATACGAAAATACATTTTAGACAAAGGAGCGACCAGATGCCTAACAAAAAGACCGAAACTGAAATCCAACTTCACGTTACCGACTCGATGTTAGACGACGTGGCGGCAAAGGCGGCTTTGGCCCATACTACCGAACTGATAATCGAAGGTTGGGGTACTTTTGTAGGTAAACACAGCGAACGCTTGCGGATTAGTCGCAAAGCTGGCCCGTCCGAAGAAGTACCACTTGAGCATTTGCAGCAAATTTTGGTGATGAGCGGCGGGGTCAGTCTTAGTAGCGATGCGATTGAGGAATGCGCCAAACGGGGTATTCCGGTGCATTTTATGGATTATGCTGGCCGGGCTTATGCCAGCTTGTTTTCGGGTCAACTGACTGGCACAGTTAAAACCAGGCGTGAACAAATTTTTGCTTATAGAGACGAGCGCGGTTTGCATTTGGGTAAAAGTTTTGCGGCAGGCAAAATTCATAATCAATCGAACTTGCTGCGTTATATGAGCAAAAACCGTAGCGAAAAAATGCCTGAACTTTTTGCCGAGGTGCGCCAGACTGTCCTAAACCTGGAGGCGATGGCCGATGCGGTAATGGCGTTGCCGGGACCAAACATTGACGCGGTGCGAGGTCAGCTACTCAACCTGGAAGGACGGGCGGCCCATCTTTACTGGCAACAGATGCAGAAGTTGTTGCTGGCAGACATCAACTGGCCGCGACGCGAAGGGCAAGGAGCTACCGATTTGGTCAACAGCCTTTTGAATTATGGTTACGGGGTCTTATATACACGAGTGGAGCAGGCTTTGATGCTGGCCGGACTTGACCCTTTCGCCGGATTTGTTCACACTGACCGCCCTGGCAAACCGAGTCTGGTTTACGATTTGGTAGAGGAATTTCGCCAGCCCGTGGTTGACCGCACCGTTTTTGCCTTGCTAAACCTCAAAGCTGGCCTGGAACAAGACGAGCAGGGCCGCTTGACCGCCGAAACTCGCAAGCTACTGGTACGCAAACTCACTGAGCGTTTGCTGGAAGGACAGGAGCGGTACGAGCGCAAAAATCAAAAACTGCAATATAT
Source organism: Chloroflexia bacterium (assembly GCA_038207455.1). Classification (GTDB taxonomy): domain Bacteria; phylum Chloroflexota; class Chloroflexia; order Chloroheliales; family Chloroheliaceae; genus JBBQZT01. The sequence goes on along the minus strand of JBBQZT010000028.1, from coordinate 10,706 downwards.
TTTATATAACCAGGCCCGCCACATCGCCAGTTTTGTCAAAGGCGACCTGGCCCGACCTTACGAGGCTTTTATCTGTAGCTGGTAATTTGAAGGAGTTTTGACTATGAATTCCACTACTTTGTTTGTCTATGATATTACGAGTGACCGGGCGCGGAATAAAATTGCTCAAATCTGCCAGGATTACGGCCTCACCCGCATCCAGTATTCGGCTTTCCTGGGCAGCATGACCACTACCCGCCAGGAGGAGCTTTGGCTAAAATGTAAACGGGTGCTAAGTGACGGGGCGGGTAACTTGCAGCTTTTTGTGCTGACACCGCAAGATTTGGCCCGTTCGCGCAAGTATGTCCGCTATAGCTTATCGGAAGAAAAACAACTGACGGCGGGGGCGGCGGTTTAAACCAACTGGCAAAGACAAGGAGATTTGGTTATGAGCTTTCATCTGACTGTAAGCGACTTGCGCCAACACGATTATTGCGCCCGTATCGTTTATTTCACCCATTGCGTCGGGCTGGGACGCAGACGGCCCACTACCTACAAAATGCAAGAAGGGTTGCTGGCTCACGAACAGGTAACATGGTTGGAGGAACGCCGCACCCTGCATGGCTATGGTCTGACCGAGGGCGAACGTCACTTCGAGGTGCGGCTCAATTCACCGACCCTTGAGTTGAGCGGCTGGCTGGATATGTTGATTATTACCCCCACCGAGGCTATTCCAGTCGAATATAAAAATAGTACGTCGGACGAGGTAGGATCAAACCACCTGACCCAACTGGCGGCTTATGCTTTGATGATTGAGGAGCAGTGGGGAGTTGAGGTAAAAAGAGCCTTTGTCCATTTTATCCCAACCAAAACTTCCCATGAAGTGGAGTTGAATTCGATCTTAAAGGAGAGCGTGCTAAAACGGTTGCACAATATCCACCGTATGGTAGAACACGAAGCTTTGCCAGACCCAACTCCGTGGCGGGGACGTTGTACCGATTGTGAATTTCGCAACTTCTGCCCGGACGTATGGTAAACAACCCAGTGGCAACCCGAATTTTGGCGAGGAGCTTACTTAACAAATTTAAACCGAAATAAAAAAGTGCCGTCTGCTCTGCGGCACTCCTTGCTTGTGTATGAGGAACACTAAAAGAAGTCGAGTTGAGGGAAAAAAGAAGACAGGCGTGGCAGGACTCGAACCTGCACCTTACTTCTTAACAGGAAGCTGCCCTACCAGTTGGGCCACACGCCTATATTTATTTATATTGTATGGATTGGTGGGCTGAGAGAGACTCGAACTCTCAACAACACTTTTTTAAGAAGTGTGCGTCTGCCAGTTGCGCCATCAGCCCAGCATTTTCGGTCACAAAATATGACAATAATCAGCTTAGGTTTAAAGTAGTGATGAGCCTGGCAAGCGTCGAACTTGCTACCTCCAACTTCGCAGATTGGTGTTCTATTCCAGATGAACTACAGGCTCATTTAGCTTTTTGTAAATTTGTCAGGTAAAATAATGGTAGCGCATAGGGGAATTGAACCCCTATTCTATCCTTGAAAGAGATGCGTCCCGCCTTTAGACGAATGCGCCGCTTTAGTTAGCAGCCAGCAGCCATTAGCTAAATCGTCAGGTTTGGCCGATAGCTTTTAACGAAGCCGGATGCGAGATTTGAACTCGCGTCACCTACATGGCAAGCAGGTATTCTAACCAGACTAAACCAATCCGACCTTCTCAAGTTTGCTTTTTGTTAAAGTGCCAACGAGGGCGACCAACGAGACTCGAACTCGTGACAACCAGAACCACAATCTGGCGTTCTACCAACTGAACTATAGCCGCCATCCTAATTTTTAGATCGGGCAGGTTGGAATCGAACCAACAGCGACTTCCTTATCAGAGAAGCATCCTGACCATTGAATGACTGCCCGTTACTTTCGTTCTATTGGACTACGCCCCAATCTTAATTTTGCTTAGGCTCAGATTCAAGGAGTCGAACCCTGATTAACTGGTTCAAAGCCAGTCGTCCTACCTTTAGACGAAACCCGAATAATAGTGGGTTACTATGGCAGGGGCGGAGGGACTCGAACCCCCAACCTGCTGTTTTGGAAACAATTGCTCTGCCGGTTGAGCTACACCCCTAGATTAAATTGGTGGGCGCGGAGAGATTTGAACTCCCAACCTTATTTATGTGACAAATCTGCTCTACCAATTGAGCTACGCACCCACGTTGCCTATCGGTTAAAACCAAAGCACTATTCCTAATTTCAGTTTTGACTGATGACTGACAACTATTTGATGGGTAGTGTAGGAGTCGAACCTACCTACGCTCTCGCGCCACAGGTTTACAATCTGCTGCCAAACCAACTCGGCCTACTACCCAGGTATCATATGTATGTGATGGACACGAAGGGAATCGAACCCTCATTAGACACGTTGCAAGCGTGTTGCCTTTCCAATCAGCCTCATGCCCATAAGTAATCCGTAATCCGCCCACCGTCCCACTAGATAAAGTTGCTAACCAGGCTTATAGTTGCCTGTATTGGCTAATCGGTTCTTATTCTTCTTGATTAGCTGGTTGTAGTATATAGCACTCGTCTCGGTTTGTCAAGAGTTTTTTGGCAAAATTTTGGTCACTTTCCAAAATCATTGCTTAGTTGGTTGTACTGCGAGGGTTTGAAAAAGTGAGGTGCTATAGCTCTGAAATTACGGCTCTATGGTATAATGTATGCCAAATATTTTTCAAAAAGGAAGATTTATTATGGATACCACGAATGATTTTGAAGATAAAAATGGGGCTTTGAGCAACCACCCTCAGCGGAAGAGCGAAAAACAAACCGAAAAACCCACGCCTGGAAGCTGGATAAAAACCGAGACCACACCACCTAGCCCGCGTTCTCGTTTTAATTTTAGCAGTAACCGTCTCGCCGCGCCCGCACCCACTTCCGTCCCCATCCCGGAACGGTTGCCCAGCAAGCCCAAAAGCACGAAACGAGGTAGCACTGCCCATTTGAAGCAGATTTTTGGGCGGGGCAAAGAGTTGGTTTCACAGGAACGTAGCCCTTTAGTTTTCAACGTAGCCCAACTGATGCAGGATACCGAAGGCAGCACCCGCGAATATGACGTGGAAGCCGATGAACTGGTATTGATTGCCGAAGATAATCAGGTCGCCCGCAATATCGAGGGTCACGTGCGTTTTACCAAAATTCGCAATGAAATTCTGGCGCAGGGAAGTTTCGAGGCCGACGTAAATATGAGTTGCGTGCGCTGTTTGGAAGAATTTAGTGATTTGGTGGAAATCGAATTGCAAGAGGAGTATGAGCCGAGCATCGAGGTGGCAACGGGCTTGCCAGTCACTTTGGAAGACCTGGAAGACGAGGAAAAACTCAAGATAAACCCGAACCATATGTTGAATTTGGGCGAGGCGTTGAGGCAACAATTTCTGGTAAGTCTGCCGATGCAGCCCATTTGTCGCCTGGATTGCCCAGGTCTTTATGATTATGTCGAGCGAGCTAATGCAGATGTGCCAGAAGCTGAAGCCGAACCAGCCGCCGACACACCGATAGACAAACGTTGGGCCGCCCTTTCGCAGCTTTTGGATAACTAGCTGAAGCTGCCGCCCGTGAAAAGACGCAGGATGTCGTTCCAGGCGATAAAAACCATCAGCGTCAGCAACACTACCATCCCGGCCAGATGAACCAGTCCTTCTTTATCTGGCGGGATGCGCTTGCCGCGTGTGACCATTTCAATCAGCACAAAGACCAAACGACCACCGTCCAGAGCCGGAAGCGGCAAAATGTTCACGATACCCAAATTGACCGACAGCAAAGCCATTAGGGTTATTAAGCTGGGAAGACCGCCCCTATCCACTACCTGACTGGTAATTTGAGCCATACCCACTGGGCCAGCCAGTTGCTTGACCGAAACCGAGCCGTTGAACAGACCATTGAAGGTACGGGGTATCAAGGTAATAGCATAGACAGTTTGGTTCCAGGCATCGCCAATCATACCAGCCGGAGAAAGCGACTGATGTTCGGAAGGCATCCGCAAAGCCAGAGACTTGCCAAAAGTCCGACTGTCCAGCCGTTGGCCTACTTGGGGAGACCAACTCACGCCACTATTCTGGATAGTCTGGTTGCCATCGGCGGTATAGTTAGCTGGAATTACGATACTACCTTGCTTTTTGGCGGTGGTGTCGTAATAAACCATAGTGACAGTGCGGCCCTGATGCGCTTGCATATAACTGGCGTACTCACTCACCGTATGCACGGGCGTACCATCCAGAGACAAAACACTTGAACCAGCTAATAAGCCCGCTTTATCCGCCTCTGAACCCTTATATACAGTAGAGATATAAACCTGCTGGGGCATAGTCACATCAAAAACCTGCCCCTGACGGTTAATGGTCAGCTGCACCGAATCGGCGTTGACAGTGTTGAGGTAATTGCCGAGTTCGGCATTGGTGTTAAAAGTTCGCCCATCCGCACTAACAATCAAGTCGCCATCCTGGAGCAGAGCCTTGCCATCTGCACCAAGCAAGGTTTTACCATCCGGCCCAGTCGGGCTTTCAAATATCTGGAAAGGCGCAATACTTTTGCCGTAGATGTAATCGGGGGCGATACCAATGGCCCCTTCTCCTTGCGGGGTTTGTTCGGGGGTGCGGGCCTTGACTGTAATGTGTCGGGTTTCATTATTGCGTAAGAGTGTCAAATCCAAAGGCTGACTGCGGTTCACAGCGATGTCCAGCAGCAAATCGTTGGTGGTTTTAACGTTATCGCCGTTGACCGCCAGAATAATATCACCGGGTTGCAGCCCTGCCGCCGCCGCCGGAGAACCCGCCGAAACCGCCGCCAGACCTACCTGCCCTTTGGGAACGTCGTGGCCGCCCGTCGCTAGAATCAGATAAATCACGAATGCCAGGACGAGGTTCATAAACGGCCCGGCAATCAAAATAATAGCCCGTTGCCAGGGCGGTTTAGCTCCGAAGCTGTTGGGGTCGGAGCTATCGCCGTTTTCGCCGTCCATCCGCACGAAGCCACCGATTGGCAGCCAGTTCACCGAATATTCAATTCCCGATTTTTTGCTTACACGTGACCAGGCTTTGGGCGGAAAACCTACGCCGAACTCCAAAACCTTGACTCCAAACAAACGCGCCATAAAAAAGTGGCCCGCTTCGTGGATGAGCACCATTATCAGCAACACCGGGATAAAATAAAGCCAACTCATGCTTTGTTACCCTTATCTGTTTTTTAAGTAAAATAATATCATTTGCTTCTTGACATACCAAAACGCTGGCTAAATTGAAAAAGCTCTACTGCATATACGCAATTAGCGGGCCATAGTTACATTTTGGGCCAGTTCAATCGCAGTCTGTCGCGCCCAGCTATCCGCTCCGGCAATATCTTCCAGAGTGGGATGGGCAATAGAGTCGTGGGAGTTCAAGGTGCGCTCCACCAGTTCAGCAATACCCAGGTAGCTAACCCGACGTTCGTGAAATAACCGTACCGCTTCTTCGTCCGCCGCCGCCAAAACTGTGGGGTATGTACCGCCGCGCTGCCCCGCTTCGTAAGCCAATTTCAGAGCCGGGAAACGGCTGGTGTCGGCTGACTCGAAATGTAGCGTGGCTAGTTTGGTAAAATCCAGGCGCGGATACGGATTGGGCAATCGGGCGGGGTAGGCCAGGGCGTATTGAATTGGTGTTCGCATATCGGCAGTACCAAGCTGGGCTTTGATTGAGCCATCTACATATTCAATCATACTATGGATGACGCTTTCGGCGTGTACCACCACATCAATTTTGTTATAAGGCAGCCCAAACAGCCAGTGAGCCTCGATTACCTCCAGCCCCTTGTTAAACAGGGTGGCCGAGTCTATAGTTATCTTTGGCCCCATATTCCAGTTCGGGTGCTTCATCGCTTGCTCAACCGTAACGTCGGCCATCTGTGCCTTTGTAAAAGTACGGAACGGCCCACCACTGGCGGTCAAAATTAGACGCTGTACCTGGGGATTAGCTTCGCTCCAGTTTTCTTCCTGATTGGGCCAAAAAGCGGTAGTCTCACCCTTGAGGCATTGCCAAATTGCGCTATGCTCGCTGTCGATTGGCCTGATTTGCGTGTGGGCAGCCTGGGCCTGGGCCGTGACCAGTTCGCCAGCCATCACCAGCACTTCTTTGTTTGCCAGAGCCACTTGCTTACCCGCTTTTAACGCGGCCAGGGTAGGAGCAAAGCCATGCTGCCCACTGGTAGCCACCACCACCAAATCCACGTCGGGGTCAGTTGCCAGTTCAATCAGTCCTGCCGGGCCATAGACTATAGTCGGTTGGTAGCCCAAATCTTCCTGCTGCAAACGAGCCGCCAGGTGAGCCTCACCTACTGCGACGCGGGCGGGGTGGAACTGCGCGATTTGTTGGCGCAAAACGTCCAGCCTGCCGCCCGCCGCAATACTTACGATTTCAAACTGGTCAGGGTGATTAGCTATTACGTCCAGGGTTTGGGTGCCAATTGAGCCAGTACAGCCCAACAAAGCGATCTTTTTTGTCATACTATCTCACGTAGTCCGATATGCACGTTATGTGCTAATATTTTTAGTAACACATGAAATTATACCAGAAACACGCAAGTCGGCAGCGACATAGCGCACAGTCGGCTACCGTCCATTGACAGAGCAATGTCCAACAAATTCCCTCGCTCTTTAGGACAGCCGCCCCTCTTTAATATACAATAAAAGTGTATGAGATATTCATACCTTAAAGAAGGAGAAAATTTTGCAATATACGCGATTGGGTGGTACGGGTTTGATTGTTTCGCGGTTGTCGTTTGGGGCGATGACCTTTGGCACAGGCGATTGGCCCGGCGTTGATAAAGTAGATGAGAATAATGCGAAGGTTTTAGTTGAGCGTGCGCTGGACGGGGGCGTGAACTTCTTTGATACGGCAGATGTTTATTCTGGCGGGCAGAGCGAGATTATGCTGGGTAAAGCCTTACACGCCCGCCGCCACGAGGTAGTAATTTCTACCAAAGCGGGTTTTCGGGCGGGCAAAGCTTTGATACAGTCAGGCTTATCGCGTCAGCACTTGATAGCCCAATGTGAAGCCAGCCTCAAACGCCTTGATACCGACTACCTGGATATTTTTTTAGTGCATAAAACCGACGAGTTCACCCCGCTCGAAGAAACGCTCGAAACCCTCAACGATCTGGTGCGTCAGGGCAAGACCCGCTACGTCGGCTTTTCCAACTGGCCTGGGTGGATGGCGGCCAAAGCTGTCCAGATGCAACGCGAACGAGGTTGGGCGCGGTTCATCACTTCTCAAATGTATTATTCCCTGGTTGGGCGCGACCTGGAACAGGATTTCATCCCGTTCCTGAACGATGCTGGAGTGGGGCTGATGGTCTGGAGTCCTTTGGTGGGCGGCTTTCTGAGCGGCAAATATACCCGTGACAACCTCAAGGATAGCGACAACCGCCTAAGCAGGTTCGATGTTATCCCCTTCGACAAAGAGCTTGGTTTTAAGGTGGTGGACAAGCTGCGCGAAATTGCCGAAGGCCATCACGCGACGGTGGCGTAGGTAGCCCTGGCCTGGTTGCTGGCCCAACCCGCCGTCTCCACTTTATTAGTAGGAGCAAGCAAAATGTCCCAATTGGACGACAACCTGGGCGCGACCCAACTCAAATTATCGTCGGACGAGCTACATCTCCTGGACGAACTAACCCGTCCCGCTCCAGTTTATCCCAATTGGTCAATGACCGATGGCCCGACTAAAGAAGCCCTGGGACTATAAGCCAAAAGACGCTTCCACTTTTATACTACCCTTGATTTATGAGCGGCGCGTCCCCGCGCCGCCTACCTTTAACTCGTTTTACCCCAACTCTGAACACTTACAACATAGTCACAATTTGCAAAGACAGGTCAGATATGTCAAAATAGGCTGCAAATTTTAATTATAGATTTTGGTTATTACAATACAAAATGGTAACTACTCAGCCCAGCCTATTTGTCATTCCGAACGGAGGCTCTGCGGAGTGAGGAATCTCTAACCCGTTTTGAATTAGAGATTCCTCGCTTCGCTCGGAATGACAATACCTGAGTAGTTACACGAAAAGAAAGTATAGAAAAATGGCTAATCACAAACGACCACTTATTGGTATCCCGTGTGCGCGACTTGACCGGGGAAATGGGCGCACTCTACATTATATTGCCAACACCTATATTGACGCGCTGATAGCGATGGAGGCAACTCCGCTGCTTATTCCGGCCACCCAAAACGAAGCCATGCTTTTGTCGGCTTACCACGCGGTTGATGGATTGCTGCTTTCGGGCGGGGCGGACATCAATCCGGCTTATTATGGCGAAGAAATTGACGGCAGTGAGGATATTGACGATGAGCGCGATATGGCCGAACTAAAGTTGGCGCGATGGGCGTTGGAGGAAGACCGACCTCTTTTGGGAGTGTGCCGAGGTCTCCAGCTTTTGAACGTGGCAGCGGGTGGCTCGCTTTATCAGGATATTCCCTCTGATTTTAGGCCCAGCACTACCCAAGACCATCAGGAAAGCGCACACCGCCAGCAACGCGATTATCTGGCCCATAATGTCAACCTTGACCCTGACTCGAAAATAGCGGCACTGATGGGCGTAACCTCGCTCCAGGTCAACACTCTGCATCATCAATCGGTTAAAAAGGTGGGTGACGGCCTTAAAGTAGTCGGCACGTCACCGGACGGAGTGGTAGAAGCACTGGAGAGCCAGACCCATCGCTATGTAGTCTCGATCCAGTGGCATCCCGAAGAATTGTGGCGCAAGCAAGACGCGGCCTACAACCTGTTTGCGTCATTTGTGGCAGAAGTAAACAGCCGTTAAAGATTACCGCGCAAAGCCTGTTCGCGCTCGATAGCCTCGAACAAAGCCTTAAAGTTACCTTTGCCAAAGCCCCGCGCGTGTCGCCTTTGAATAATCTCAAAGAAGAAAGTCGGGCGATCCGCGATGGGTTTGGTAAAAAGTTGTAGCAGATAGCCCTCCTCGTCCCGGTCAATCAGAATTCCGAGCCGCTTGATTTCTTCCAACGGCTCTTTGATGTCGCCAATGCGTTCCTTCGCATCTTCATAATAACTTTCCGGCACTTTGATAAATTCCACGCCTCGCGCTTTGAGTTCCCGCACTGTCTGTAAAATGTTACCAGTAGCCAGGGCAATATGCTGCACACCTGGCCCTTTGTAAAAGTCCAAAAACTCCTCAATCTGGCTACGTTTGCGTCCGTGGGCTGGTTCGTTGATAGGCAACTTGATACGCCCGGTGCTGTTTTGCATCACCTTACTCATCAACGCACTGTATTCCGTCGAAATATCTTTGTCGTCGAAGGAAAGCATTTGGGAGAAGCCCATCACCTCGCGGTAGAAGTTGACCCAATAATCCATTTCGTTCCAGCCCACGTTAGCTACCACGTGGTCAATGGCCGCCAGGCTAGGGGCGTTTAGGGTTGATGGAACATAGTCCGCCGTTTCTAAAGCCTGATAGCCAGGCAAGAACGGGCCAATATAGTCGGTGCGGCTCAAAAAAGAATGGGTGGTATCGCCATAAACGGCAATCGAAGCTTTACGCACGCCTCCAAAATTATCCTGGTAAGTAGTGGGAGCAAGCACGCCTTTTGCGCCGCGTTTGGTCAGTTCGGCATAAATCTGGTCAACATCGCGCACTCGGAAGCAAATGTCTTTTACGCCATCGCCGTGTTGTTTAACGTGTTCGGCGATAGGTGATTCAGGGTCAAGCCCGCCCGTGACCACAAACTTGATGTTGCCCTGGGTCAGCAAATAGCTAATCCGGTCACGCACGCCCGTTTCTAAACCCTGATAGGCCATCGGGCAGAAACCCCATACAGTACGGTAAAATTGGGCGGTTTGACGGGCGTTACCCACGTAAAATTCGATGTGGTCAATCGCCTCTAACGGCAAAAAATCTTGCTTTGCATTTGCGTCATTAGCATTAGCGAACATACTTTAGCCTTTTGCACTTCCTGACACCCTGGTGTCTTACTTCCTTGTAACCTGATTTCCAAAAACTGTTACTACCGATTGATAGTAACAACTTTATAGTATGAATGTAACAGAAGAGAGGAGGTTTGTCAATACGCAAAAGATGAGAAAAGCCCAAAAGTATGAAATAAAAAAAGCCCACAAACAGGATCGAACTGTTGACCTCATTCTTACCAAGAATGTGCTCTACCAACTGAGCTATGTGGGCGGCTTAAAAGCAAGTAGAAAATGGTGGACAGAGCAGGATTCGAACCTGCGTAGAGCTTCCGCTCGACGGTTTTACAGACCGTTGCCATTAGCCACTCGGCCATCTGTCCATTTTATTTGCTTTAGTATTTAGTTGTTAAAGATGAGAAGCCGACGATGGGACTCGAACCCGCAACCTACGGTTTACAAAACCGTTGCTCTGCCAATTGAGCTACATCGGCCCAAAACAGTTATTCCAGCCAGTCTTGAATATCTCGAATTGCCCGCGAATTATAGCTCATTGTAGCAACCTTGTCAAATTTGGGGGTGAACCAGCCAGGGCCATTGCAGGGTCAGGTGCTGGTGGGACATTGCTCCCACCCAGGGGGTACTACTTTGTCAAGCTGGTTTTGAATAGTAGTGATTAGCAGACCGCCAACGGTTCACCCGTGCCGGGTACAGGTAAACCGTCGTCTATACAACCCAAACCAGCTAAAGCAGGTTGTTAGAACCCACTTTAGTGGGTT
>JBBQZT010000027.1:0-63795 GCA_038207455.1 Chloroflexia bacterium | reverse complement strand
GTCAAAGGAGTGGCGCAAGCGGGGGCGGTTGTTGGGTTGGCAGCGCAAAGGGGTAACGGGTTTGTTCGAGCCGAAGACGCTGGCGAAAGACGGACGAATGTGGAGCGAGGAGTTAGAAAGCTGGCTGACTATCGAGCTAGTAGATGATGACCCATATTTGCGGTTGTACGACAAAGCGAACAAACGGCGTATGACGATAGATGAGGTGGCAGAGCAGGCGCAACGGCAGGTACGGCGGGTCAAAAGATTAGTCCGTCGCAACCAGGCCGAGCGGGAAGCTGAACGGCAGCGATTGGAAGCTGAACGGGAGGTTGAACGGCAGCAGTTGGAGGCCGAACGGGAGGTTGAACGGCAGCGATTGGAGACGGCCCGCCAACAAGCCGAATTACGGGCGCAGCAAGCCGAAGCGGAACTGGCCGAATTGCGCCGACAATTAAAGGGTAATGCTCAGTAGAGGTGATAAAATTTAGAGAATAGATCGGGAGATTTGATGATGCAGAACCGTTTTTGGAATAATCGGCAGGGGCGCGGGTGGGCAAGTGGGTTGCTTTTAGCCCTGGCCCTGAACATCGTGCTGTGGGGCAATTTTGCGTCGTTGGTTTCGGCTCACGCGCATTTGAAAAGCGCAACGGTTGCGCCCCAGGCCACGCTCAACAAAGCCCCGACTTCGATTACTCTAACTTTTGGCGAAGAAAGCAGCCTCAAGGAAACCAAAATCCAGGTGCTGGATAGTAAGGGAGCGGATATGAGCAGTGGCCCAGCTACGGTAGCGGCGGGCGATGCCAAAACCTGGACTATCAACCTCAAAGCAGGGCTGGCGGATGGCGTTTACACCATAAAGTATCATACGCTGACCGACGACGATGGTGGTTTAGTAGATGGCAGCTATACCTTCACGGTTGCCAGCACGGGAACGACGGCGGCGGGCGCGGCCAGTGGCACGGTTGAGCAAGAGGCCGCTTCCGCTCCTGGGGCAGCCCCGGCTACGGGCGGCGGTGGCTCGGCTTTGAACGCTGCTGACTCCAGCGATAGGTTAGGACTGGTTAGCGGTCTGGTGGGGCTGATGTTGGCGGCAAGCGGTTTGCTGGTTTTGCATCGTCGGGCTAGTAACAAATAAAGAGATAAAATGGCTGGTTTTTGGCATAAAAACTTTGGGCGGCGCATCTTTTTGAGCCTGGTCGCTATTTGCGTTTTAGGATTATCGCTGGGTTGGGGCGGGCCGGAGGCAGCCCTGGCCCACGCTGACCGTCTGGTGGCAGGTAAATACGGCTTTCGAGTAGGTTTGCTGGACGAACCAGCTTACCAGAATTTACCTAACGGAGTGGATTTAACCATCTGCCAGGGCGAATGCCACGTCCTGACGGACGGCAGTGGCAACTATGTCAACCCGATTAGCGATACCAGCGTTTATGAGACTTTGGGAGTGGAAGTTTTGTTTGGCGGCGCGAAGCTGCCGCTCAAGCTGACCCCGGTCTTTCGACGGCCCGGCAAATTTAGCGCGACTTTTGTGCCGACGGCGGTGGGCGAATATAGCCTCCGTTTCGTGGGTACAATTGGGCTGGATAAGATAGACGAAACTTTTAACCCGGCCAAAGACGGCTTCGACCCGGTGCAGGACATCAAAACGATTCAGTTCCCCGATAAAATTGGTCTGGCTGCACCCTTAGCCAGTCCTATCGCTACCGTACCAGTGCCAGCAACGGCTGCGACTATCACCAACGCCGTCCCAACTACCCTAAGCAGTAATCTCAGTTCCGCCGTTGCCCCAACGCCACCGCTTGCTACCGCTCCCGCCGTAGTGGTAACTGCCCCGCTCAATAGTGAGGTGCAAAACCAGTTGGCGACCAGCAATCAGCAATTGCAAGCGGCCCGGCAGGAAGTGGCCGAAGCCAAAAATAGTGCATCTGCCGCCACCACTTTCGCTATTATCGGCATCATCATGGGTCTGGTGGGGGTATTGGCGGCGGCGGTAGCGATAGTGCGGAGTGGGCGCAGCGGTGAGCCGGAAGCGGGTTAGCAATTTCTCCAATTGTAACCGCAGTTATGTTATAATTAAAGCTCAATCTACAAACTCTCTCAATGCAACCTACTTTTTTTAGAGGGTAAAACCAAATTATGACCAGTAAACTACACCTTCAAAAGAACTCTCAACCAGCGAAAATGGAGGCACCGCATCTCTACTACACCCATCACAGTGGGGAGATTTGGCAGGGAGGTGCAGTTGCCTGGTTAAGTTCGTTAGAAAGTGGTTCAGTTGATTTAATCTTTGCTGACCCGCCCTACAACATCAGGAAAGCAGAATGGGATAGCTTTGCGTCTCAGCAAGTGTATGTGGCTTGGTCAATGCAATGGATTGAGCAAGCAGCCAGAGTCTTAAAACCAACTGGGACATTGTATGTATGTGGCTTTTCTGAAATTCTAGCCGATTTGAAATTACCAGCTTCACGTTTTTTTCGCGGTTGCAAATGGCTTATCTGGCATTATAAAAATAAAGCTAATCTGGGAAAGGATTGGGGACGTTCTCACGAAAGCATTTTGCATTTTAGAAAAAGCGAAAAATTCACCTTTAATATTGATGAAGTTCGCATACCCTACGGAAATCACACTTTGAAATACCCTGAGCATCCTCAAGCTGAAACGAGCCAGTACGGGAAGGGGGATAACAAAGGCTATTTATGGGAGCCACATCCAAAAGGAGCTAAACCTAGAGACGTTATAGAAATCCCAACTACTTGCAACGGGATGAACGAAAAAACTCCCCACCCCACCCAAAAACCGGAAGAACTGTTAAGAAAAATTGTGTTGGCTTCGTCAAATCCTGGCGACCTTGTAATTGACCCGTTTCTTGGTTCTGGTACCAGTGCGGTGGTGGCCGAGCAGTTAAGACGGAAATGGAAAGGCTGCGATATTTCCAGCCAATATTGTGGCTGGGCAGCCGAAAGGCTGGAGCTAGTCGAAACACTCTCAATAGAAGATTGGGTCAAGCGGGATGTAGAAAATAGCTCCAGAAGGAAAGCTATCCGGTGAGCGAAACAACTCTTGCAGATTTACAAAAAAGTGTCCAGGACAGGTCAGCTTTTGCGAAATTAGAAGATTATACCGCCCTTTGCTTGGCCTACCTGACATTTTTGGCAAGCACAAATCCTACTCGCATAGTTTCTCCTTCGCAATCGCATTATATCTTCTATCAATATAGCGAAGATTATGCCTATAAGATTACCCGACCATTAAATAGCAATTTATTTATCGAGTCGCTAGAGGCTTTCAAGGAAGCAGGGTAATAACATATTTGGCGTTAATTCTACTTTCAAAACCAATCACTTTCTGGGCTACACTGTAGCATTGAGTAGATTAGATGGTGTATATTACGTTGACCCTAGACCAGAAATGGCTGTCAACGAAAGACTGAGAGAGCAGATACACGATTTCCAGCAATTTTTGGTAAAGGATTTGTGGATACTTGCTCAATAAGTGAAAGCGATACCAATTTGACCCAAAATAATCTTGAGACCGCTGAGACTACCCAAAGTGAAACTATCTACAAGGGTAAGGTGGTCACTTTGCAGCGCGATACTATCACCGAGCCGGGCGGCAAATCTTATGCACGCGAGGTGGTGGTTCACCCAGGGGCGGTTGTGATTGTGCCAGTGGATGAGGAAGGCCGTTTGCTGCTGGTCAAACAGTGGCGGCACCCGGTGGGTAAAGTGTTGACCGAGCTACCAGCAGGCACCCTCGAAGTCGGCGAAGAACCGCGCAGTTGTGCCGAACGCGAGTTGCAGGAAGAAACTGGCTTCAAGCCAGCCGTTCTAACGGCAATGGGCGGTTTTTATAGTGCGCCGGGCTTTTGTACTGAATATTTGCACTTATTCGTGGCCGAAGGATTGACCTCTAGCCCGTTGCCAGCCGACGAAGACGAGCATATCGAACTGTTGACCGTTTCGCTGGCCGCTGCCCTTCAAATGATTGAAGCTGGCACGATTTGTGATGCGAAAAGTGTGGCGGGTATTTTGCGCTATGCCGCCCACCAAAAATAATTTCGGAACGTAACTATTCAGCCAGGTATTGTCATTCTGAACGAAGGGTTAGACAGCGGCATAGTTACTTTGGGACAAGTTTATGGCTAATTCTTTGTACCTGGTTCGCTACCCGGCAATCCAAACTAACTTATCCAAACCGTCTTCTTACTGGTCGCTTTCCGAGCTTGGGGAGCGACAGACGCGGCGGTTGGCTGAGTTGGCTTGGTGGTCAGACGTGGCTATTATCTATACCAACCCCGAGGAAAAGGCCATTAAAACCACCGAGATTATCACTGCGCGTCATCCCCATCTGAAACGCCACGCTCTCCCCGGCCTTAGCGAAACTCAACGTAGTATAGAAAGTTTGCCCGAAGAAGAATACCGTCGCTGCGCCCGCGCCTTTTTTGCCCACCCTGATAAACCCGCCGCTTTTGGTTGGGCCACCAGCGGTGTAGTGCGTCATCTGGTAGTTAGCACTTTTCACGATATTATAGCCGACTTAAAGCAAAACGCTCAATCGGGGGCAATTATCGCACATGGGATGGCTCTAACGCTTTTGCGAGGTCAGTTGTTGGGAGAACCTGCCAGTTATGAAGATTTGGGTAAAATCCCTTGTGGCAGTTGGGCCATAGTAGATGTAGTTACTGCCCAACTGGTGCAAGATTTCCAGCCAATTGAAACCGAGCCTTCCGAACTACCGAACGACGAGACACAAGGTTCGTGACGTAAATCTGCGCCCTGTGCGCTCTCAGCGGTGAATAATTACCAAAAAAGAAGGGAAACTTTTGCAGGCGTGAAGACCCATAATTTGTTGTTAATCAAAGGCGACGGGATTGGCCCGGAAGTAACCGAGGCCGCCGTCACGGTGTTGGCTGCTCTGAAACTAGATTTGCACTGGCAGGAAGCCCCCGCCGGGTATGCCTGCTTTTTGGAAAATGGCGATGCTATTCCCCAGGCCACCATCGAAGCGGCACGCCAGGCCGAAGCTACTCTTTTCGGGGCCGTCACCACTCCGCCCAACCTCGCCAATTATCGGAGTGCCGTCGTGACGCTCCGTAAAAGCCTGGACTTGTATGCTAACCTGCGTCCGGTGCGTTCGCTCGGTCTGCAAGGAGCGCACTATCGGCCCGACCTCGATTTTTATATTGTGCGGGAGAACACTGAAGGCTTATATAGCGGCCAGGAAGAAGATTTTGGCGATTACGCGGTTGCCAAACGCATTATTAGCAAACGCGGGAGCGAACGGATTGTCCGGTACGCCTTTGAACTGGCAAAGCAAACTGGCAAAAACCGGGTTACTGTGGTGCATAAGGCTAACGTTTTGCGCCTGACCGATGGTTTATTCCGCACGGTAGCCTTAGCAGTGGCCGCCGAATACGCCCCGCTTGGTATCGCAATGCAAGAGCTTTTGGTGGATACGATGGCGATGCGGCTAATCAAAGACCCCGAAAACTTCCAGGTAATCGTCACCACCAATCTTTTTGGGGATATTTTGTCGGACGAGGCCGCCGAACTGGTGGGCGGTTTGGGCGTGGCTGCGTCGGGTAACATCGGCTTGAGTGGGGCAATCTTTGAGCCAGTTCACGGCAGCGCACCGGACATCGCCGGGCAAGGTATCGCCAACCCTCTAGCAACCCTGCTGGCATCGGTGATGATGTTACAACATATCGGGGAGAACGAAGCCGCTACCCGCCTCCAAACCGCCGTCAGCCGCGTTATCGCCAGTGGCAAGCTCACCCCTGACCTGGGCGGCCAAGCCACCACCAAACAAGTTACCGAAGCCGTCATAATGCAGTTATAGCCACAAGGATTATCAGCTATGAATAAGGTTAAACAAAACGAGCATAGAATAATTTGTGGGGACGTTATCCAGGTTCTTTCCGAGCAAATAACCGATAATTCGATTGATTTGATTTTTGCTGACCCACCTTACAACATCGGCAAAAATTTCAACGGTAGAAAAGATAGCTGGCCTTCTGAAGAAGCTTATCTGGAGTGGTGTTACTCCTGGTTGGATTTATGTATCAAGAAACTTAAACCCAACGGTAGTTTCTACGTGATGACCGCCACACAAAATATGCCTTTTTTCGATATTTATTTACGCAAACGCCTAATCATCCTTTCCCGTATAGTGTGGTACTACGATAGTTCGGGAGTGCAGGCCAAAAATTATTATGGTTCTTTGTATGAGCCAATTTTGTTCTGTGTTAAAGATAAAGCTAATTACACTTTCAACGCCGCAGATGTGCTGGTAGAGGCGAAAACAGGGGCGCAGCGAAAACTGATTGATTACAGAAAAGCCATTCCTACAGTCTATAATGCCCAAAAAGTGCCGGGAAACGTTTGGGAACTGCCCAGAGTAAGGTTCAAGATGCCCGAATATGAAGAACACCCCACCCAAAAGCCAGTTGCGCTTTTAGAAAGAATTATTAGGGCAAGCTCCAATGTTGGCGATACTATTTTAGACCCGTTTGCAGGAACTTTTACTACCTCTTTTGTAGCCAAACAATTGGGTAGAAAATCTATTGGTATCGAAATCGAGGAGGCTTACGTCAAAATAGGGGCGCATAGATTGGAAATTTCCAACGAATATGAAGACCAAATCTTCCCACAAGAAGAACAACTGAAACTAAAATTGTTAGAGACAACCTAAATGCAATACGCTTTTACTGATACTATCACCTTGATGCTAAAAACAGAGTTTGGAAATGAGGCAGAGGAAGTTTTCCGAAGCAGCCAACTATTACAATATCTTAATATCAAAACCCGTTCTGCCAACCGAAGCTCAAAAGCTAGAGGTAGTTACGCTAATTTGTACGCATTCTATGTTCTTGTTGAGGACTACATAGCTAATAATTATCATAACGAAGGCGACTATACTCACTATAAGGGTGCTACCTTCACCAACTTATTAAAAAGACAAAGACAATTGCCGTTTGGTACGAAACTTCAAAATCACGCCTTAAATAGCCGAATGAATGAAGAATTTAGACGATATTTCCCTCAAAGCGAATACATTCCGATTTTAAGAGACCCTAAAACAAACAGATATTGGATTAACGAAAATCTTGTGAAGATACACATAGATAGCGAAGTTTTCAATTTAGCCACTGCAATCATTAAAATAATTGACAGATACATCGAAGCTAAAAAAGGTTCTTTTGAAGCCTTCATCCAAACCTGTAAAGATTTACAGCATCTTCAAACCGGTGAGCAAGCCGAAGTTCGAGAGTTCATACAGAGCTTATTAGCTCCGAATGTTGATGCCAGGATATTTGAAATTGTCAGTTATGCTATTCTCAAATATTACTACTATGAGCAAAGTATTTATTTTGGTTTTGAATTGGATAAGCTCCAAAAGGAAGCCCTCAAGCTTTATAAAACTGGTCGCACAAACGCGAATGATGGTGGAGTTGACTTTGTGATGAAGCCTTTGGGTAGGTTCTTTCAAGTCACTGAGACATTCGACATTAGAAAATATTTTTTTGGATATAGATAAAATTGAGAAATATCCGCTTACTTTTGTGATTAAATCAGAGGAAGACGAAGCGGCTATAAAAAGCCGTATCAAACAAAGTGCGAAGCGGCAATATTCAGTTGAGGCAATTGTAGATAACTATATGGCAAGTATAGAGGAAATTATAAATATACCTGTGTTGATAGAGCGATTTGGAAAAGCTGTTGAACAGGGTCGCCTGGCAAATATCTTGAACGAAATAATCCGGCAAAGTCGTGTAGAATTTAATTACGAGGATGGTGAATAAAAGCCGTCAGGATAGCGTCTCTTGATAGTTGAAGCTCATGAGGGTGCGTTGACCAAGTACGCCGAGTTCGAGGGTGAGGTTTTGGTTTTTGCCGCGCTTGAGCGTGACCGTTACCGCCGACAAGCCGTTACTGGCATCAAGACCACCGGGCGGCTCGGACTTGACGATTGTCCAACCGGAGGCGGGTAGCTGCTGGCTGAAAAAAGCTTTGATTTGCTGCTCGCGGTCTGGACTGATATAGACCCGCTTCTCGAAATAAAAGGTGGGCTTTTGGGTTTTGGGGTCGTGCAAGGTATAGTTGGTGCGCGTCTGAAAGCTTTGGTTGGTGTAGAGCGGGATATTTTTGTCTTGCCAGGAGTTGATCGCGCTGTTGTTATCCCGTAGTAGCAACGGCAGCAGCAAAACGGCGTAGGCCACGACGACGACTATCAAGATTGTCAGAATGGCGAACAGCCAGTAACGGCGGCGTTTCTTGCGTCGCGCGGCTTTGGCATAATCAATTGTTTCGTAAAGAATTGGCTCCATAGCTGGATTATACCACGCCCCAGCCTGATGGTATAGTCTCAGTAAACGGTGAAAGCAGACGTAGGCTAAAAACTTGAAATAAGAGGATTGATTGGTAACTATGCCGCCTGTCCCACCCTACGAGTCTTGAACGGAGGCGATGCTGCGTGAAGGGTCTGTTTTTCTCGACATTTAGCCACAGATTCTTCGCTACACGCTTCGCAAGAGCCTCCGCACAGAATGACAACCCCTGAATAAATACTTTGATGTAGCATTATTTGCCAGTGAGGTTGCCCCAAGCAATCAGGTGGTTACAGCCCTGTAGGACTATAACCACCTTTTTGGATTAGTTACTGCGAAACTGGCTCTATGTAGGTATAGAACAAGCTTGCGCTTTGGGCATTAGTGGTTACGATCAAACTATTGGCTAGACCATTCGTTTGCGTTACCACTGCTGTCCCGTAGAAATTGGCTGGTAAGTTTGCGGCTCCCTGAAAGAAAGGCTGGCTACCATTGGCTGCAATCGTAAAGCTTTGCTGCGTCCCACTTACCACAGTCCCATTAGTATTATAGTAAGTGATGGTGGCAGTAACAGGTGAACTGGCAGTATTGAAGATAGTATCTCCTGTTACATAGCTGTACCCGCCATTACTGATTACAGGTAGGCTCACGCTACTGGCCCCACTCGCGGTAGCAGCGTAAGTGCCACTACGTGAGTTTCCGGTAGCTGTCAGCCCACCATTTTCATTGACGCTCATTACTACGCCACCTCCCTGCGTGGTGACACCCACTGCGCCAATAAATCCTAGCGGCAAGCCTCCGACGGGTAAACCCGTTCCACTGGTATTACCCTGGAAAATTCCCACTACTGACTTGGCTGGCATCGTAAAGACCGGGGCCGTCTTCACTGTGCCTGTAATCGAGTAGTAAGCCAGGGTAACGGTAACTGGTGTGCTATTAGGGTTGACAATGTTCGCTCCGGTATAGAAGCCACCGTAGGCATTATTGAAGATAGCCGGGGCAAACAAGGTACTTTGGGCGTTGCTGATGGCGTTGGCAATTGCTACGAAGTGCAGTGCCGGGTTCTGCTCCAACACCTGTGCTACTAGCGTTACTGCTGAACCTTGAATTTGCGCCCAGCCATTGAAACCAGCCGGTAAGTTGCTAGTAGCATTGCTCTGGTCGAGATTAGCACTGGTGAAAGGCTGAATCGTCAGCTGCTTGGTGCTGCCGCCAGGTGCCGGCGTACCGTCTTGATTAAAGAACGATACTGTCGCGCTGACCGGGCTAGAGCCTCCATTGAACACAGTCAATTGAGTAAGGAAACCGCCGTAAGCTCCATTAAGGGCAAATGGCGCAACCAGATAGTTCGCACTGCCTGCCGGTACAGCGTAGGCACTCCCACCGTAGGGTGTGGCTTCAGCCACAATCACCGCTAAAGGTTGGTCGCTCTTAATGATACCCGTTCCTTTAGCACCACTGGCAAAAGGATTAGCAGCTATACATTCACCATAAAGCGGAACAGGGCTACAATTGGCACCGCTAAGAGCGGGACTGTTCATAGCGACTCCGCTTGCGTCGTAATACTGAATAGCCACATTAGCTGCCGTCGTCCCACTGTTCTGTAAAGCCAGGTAGCTGGTGAAACCCCCGGCATTACTTGCCAGGAAGGGCAGGTAATAGGTGTAGCCGCTTCCCACGCCGTTGGCATTGCAGACCAGATGGTACATGGCTGTATTCAGACTAAAGTCGTTGGTGTCTATGAATAGGTAAGCGTCGAGTACCCCCACTGCCGAAGGGTTACACTGAATAATCACGTTTTGGGTGCCACCTACCGCGATATTATTCGGGAAAGTGGAAGGTGTGCTTATCGTGAAGTCATTGGCGTTGGTTCCCAAAATTTCGTAATCATACAGCGTAAGCGCAGCTTCACCTAGATTTAATACCTCCAAGGTATAGCTGACTGGTTGGCCTGGCGCACTGTCCGTAAAGGTCAGTACGCCACTATAGTAAGGGTCTTGCCCAGCCACGTCCACTCCGGTATCAACAATGATTGGCCCGATGGGACTGGAGTCATAATAAGGCAACAGTTCGCGCTCTGTGCCGAAGACGGTGGCATAATCACTATCGTTTGGAGCGTAATCGTCAACTTCGGTTTGTCCGGTTTTGGTAGCAGTCAGGCTTAACGCCTGCGCCAGGGTAACTTTGGCGGCAATTGTCAGGATAGCTTCCTGTTGATTGGGCAAACTGGGTATCGTCCACACTCCAGTGGAGCTATTATATGTACCAATATTGGGGGTAGCTGCCACGAAGGTCAGGCCCGCCTGTAGTTGAGTGGTGTAACTGACATTGCTGGCATTATCAGGCCCCAGGTTGAGGGCTGACAGGGTGAACGTCACGACATCGCCTACAAATGGTTTTTCGTTGCTGACCGTTGCAAGCAAGTCCAGGTCAGCAGTGGGTTGGGAACTAACAGCGGCGTGGTCGCTGGTGCTGTATTTATCGGGTATCTGGTCGTTCGCAGTGGCCTGGGCAAAAAGGCTCGTCACCGAACCAGTTGGTGTGACTGTTACCGAGGGTTTGACGAGTTTGGAGTTGAGATTGGCTGAACTTAAGGTGGCAGCGTAAGTCACAGTCAGGGTGACGGTAGTGGGACCTTGAATAGTGCCGATACTCCACACGCCAGTATTAGGGTCAAAAGTCCCCTGGCTTGGGTTAGAGGTGGGGGTTCCGGCGGCGAAGGGAAAAGCTATGTTGAGTTTAGTAGAGGCATTGGTAGCATCAGCCGGGCCAGAGTTTGTCACCGTGGTGGTGTAGGTGGTGCTATAGTTATTGTCAGGTGTAGGCGCACCAGAGTCGGATGCCTGGACGGTAAGTTTGACTGCTTTAGGCGCATTAATAGTCACCACGAAGCCTGTAGTGGTAGCACTTTGTACAGTCACCGCGATGCTATTAGCAGCGTCATTAAAGGTCATACCAGGCAACCAGGCTACCCCAGCATCACCCTTATCAGGCGCATTAGGTGGGGCTACCAGTTGCGGCGGGTTTTGGCGGCTGCCAGTTTCATCAATCTGATGGATAATCACGCCATCGGTGGGTAGTTTGGCATCAAAACCAACCCGGAAGCGGGCTTCCACAGTGTAGTATATTTGGGTCGAGCCAGGAACGGGTATGGTTATCATCAGTGGGTTAGTGTTAGTGGGTTGGGTCAATCTTTCCAAATTTATCGTGGCGACCCCCATGCTCGCATCATAAGCCAGGATTCGGTTAGGTTGTAGAAAGCCCATCTTAACTTTACTGTAGCCAATCACCCCTTGGCCCAGACAACCGTAATTAGCGTCAACATACACACTTGGGGTGCTATCTGCGTTTAAGCAGTTCCAGGATGGCTTGCTTACCACGTCCCAGGCACTTCCATATTCGTACCCAACAGTATCGTTTGAATGGGTGGCTCCAAAAGCATGGGCCATTTCGTGGGCTATAATACTCTCAGTAGGCCAGCCGAAAACCGAAGCACTTCCAGAAAGAAAACCAGGTTTAGGAGGGGCGTAAGGCATCCAGGTAGCGGGCCAGGCTTTAGGCTGTCCAGTCACCGAAAGTATGGTTTTGCCACCCCAGGCCGCTCCGTCCAACGGGGCGTTAAACATCATATTGATGCCATAAAAGGGGCTGAAATTTACGTTATCGGTTTGGGCCAGGGCAGTACAATCCTGGGCCAGCTTGTCCAGATTAGCTTTTTCGGGAGAGCCAGTCACATAAAACGAACGGGGCTGCGGTAGCGTGTACCAACCCTGAGCATCGCTGCCTTGCAGGTTTACCCCATTGAAAGACAATTCCTTAAAATAGTTATCCAGGCTCTTGGGGTCATTGGTCAACTGGTTCACAAAGTAGGTGCGGTCTTTCTGCTCAGTAGCAACGTCCCCGAATTTGCACAAAACCGAGATGAAAGGCTGCGAACCGCTCAGGTGCGGGTTAGCTAAACGGCTTGGGGAGCCAGCAGCCAGGGCTATTGTCGCTACCTTGAAAGTGGAGAGGAACCCAGTGACATTAGGTTGGACAGCCAGGGCTGTGCCAGTCAAACTTACGCGCTGCCCAACCAGACTATCCGGGTAGGGCTTGCTGTTTAAGGCGGCAGAACTGAAGTTCAGGCTATAGGCTTGCCCGCTATCACTCAAAAGCGAGTAGTGGGTAGCTGGGGCTGAACGCGCCTGTGGCCCTGGTGTTCCCCATACCGCTTCCAACACACCAGTGATGCTTTGCGGGCTGGAGGGAGCCAATGCAACCGCGCTTGTGGCCGCATCGGTGTTGACGGAGTTCTGACCGAAAGCCAGGCTGCTGGTCTGCACTAGCAATAAGCCCGCGATTAACAGGCTCAAAAGACGCAAGCTGGTTCGCCGTAAATAGCCAGGACGGGACGAGGTGTTGCGCGGTACAGCAAGATAGGCGGGACGGGAGGCTGTAGCAGACCGCAACCGTCCAACCTTAAACATAGTTGACATACATGATGCTCCTTGTTTAGCACACTTGGTTATGGGTTAATTTCAACTGTCTGTGAAACACGATGTGAGCAAGTTTCTGAGTAGCTATGCTTAGTAAGCACTAATTTCAAGGCAGACTAATTAAGGCTAAGTCATATAACATATATAGCTAACTGGGTGATTTGCTCCACTGGCAAATCACCTGGGAAAGGTATCTATATCTAAACTCGCCTATTAACAGCCTGCGCACGTGGAGAGTTTTGAAAGGAAATTGTCTTAAAGAAGGATATAACGCCCACTTGATTTAGATTGAGTGTACCATTATTTTTGGTTTTGTCAATATGGAGTTTTAGTTGGCAGGGCCATTGCAAGGTCGGGTATTTGTGGGACATTGCTCCGCCAATGGACAGCCGTCAGCGTGTTATAATACAAACCAGAAGTTGTTTTTGTAATCATTCAAAGGACACATTTTCAGAGTATTGAAACCTAAAGCTGCTTCCCTAAAATTTGTTGGGCTGGTGGGCGGGGTCGGTTGGCTGCTCTTGAGCTTGCTACTGGTGGCCTGTTCGGACGACAAGTCCACCGCATCCTCCCGTAGCTCCGCCACAGCTAACCTAGGCGCGTCTGCTTCCCCACCCGCTACGCTGCTACCAATGCCGCTCGACACTCCTACGCCCCTGCCGTTACCCACTGCCACGCCTTTGGCAAACGGGCCACACGTACCTAACCCGGCCTTTTTGCGTTGGGCCTACTACATTCCCGACGACCCGGCTTCACAGGCTTCGCTTAAAGCCAATCTCGGTGAGCTTGACATAGTTAGCCCGGCTTATTTTATTATCAGTGCCGATGGCGAGGTGCGCGGGAGTGACCACGCCGCCGATACTGCGCTGATTCAAAGCCGGGGAGTAAAACTTGTGCCGATGTTGCAAAATAATCCGCTTTGGGACAAACTTCACGATTTTATCTCCGACCCGGCCTGGGTGAACAAAACTATCAACAAGTTAGAAGAATTGGTCAATCGCTATCACTATGACGGTTTTCAAATTGACCTGGAGGCGGTCAACCGCGACGACCAGGATAACCTGACTGGCTTTATGAGCCGTTTGTACGAACGACTGCACTCAAAAGGCAAGCTGGTGACGATGGCGGTGGGGTCAAAACTCAGCGCAATTGGCAATAAGTTTGGCGGAGCTTACGATTACTACGCCCTGGGTAATTACGTAGATTACGTCACCATTATGACCTACGATTACAGTTACGCGGGTGGAGACCCTGGCCCTATCGCCCCTTTGCAGTGGGTCAAAGCGGTAGCCGAATACGCCGCCAGCCAGTTCGGGCCGCGCAAAGTTTTGTTGGGCGTGCCTTTTTATGGCTATGAATGGAATACGTCGCAGCACAAATACGTAAACGGGCGTAGCTACACGGGTGTTCAGAATTTGGTTACAAAATATAATGGACAACTCAAGTTTGACGAAATTTACCAGTCACCCTACGCGACCTTTGTGCAGGACGGCGACACCCATCAAATCTGGTTTGAAGACGAGCGTTCGCTGACCGCCAAATTCGATTTGGTGGGGCAATTGGGACTGGGAGGCTTTGCAGCGTGGCGGCTGGGCCAGGAAGGGTCAGGCGGCTGGAGTGCGATTGGTGCGGCCACGCCCCCTACTTCGCGCCAAAACCAAAAGATAGCAGTTCCAGCGGGCGGCCAATATCTGGCCGCAAGCGGGCATATTCTGTCGCCGCTTTTCAAAAACTTTTGGTATCAGCACGATGGTCTCAAGCTGTTAGGTTTGCCCCTCACCGACGAGATGCCCGAAAAGCAGGTTGATGGTAGTGTTTTGCGGGTGCAGTATTTCCAAAATGGGCGGTTGGAGGCGCACCCCCAGGTGGTGTTGGGGGCGGTAGGGCGCGAAGTAACCGCCAATCTTAGCGACAACTATTTTTTTACTTCGCCCCCAGCCAACTCCAGTAATCTGCCCAATTGTGGCGACAAAGCGGCGGCAAGCGTGACCCAATGTTATTTTCCCCAAACCGGACAGAGCCTCGCCAACGGTTTCAAGACCTTTTGGGAAGGCAACGGGGGCTTGCCAATGTTCGGGCTGCCCCTTAGCCGCGAGTTCGTGGAGCAAAACCCTTTCGACGGCCAGACCTACACCGTCCAATATTTTGAACGCGCCCGTTTGCAATACGACCCGGTTAGCCATAAAATCACACCTGGAGCGGTGGGCGCACAATTACTTTGGCAACGCGGCTGGATGCGTTAAGAGACATAAAGAATACGGAGAAATTTCGGAGAGGCAATCTAGCTCAGTTCGTCCGCCAGTTTTCGTAATGTTTGCATCAAGCGTTCGTAACCGTTTTCAGCAAAAAAATTTTCCCACTGTAGGTTACGTAAACGTTCGGGAGCTTCACATTCTTCTAATCTAACTGGAATGATATAAATAGTGTCTTCAGGCTTATTATCAGCTACATCCAAAGCAAATCTGATTTCTTTTTGAACATAGCCACTCTTGTTGACCGATTTTTGGGAGAGGCAAACCAACACAATGTCAGAGTTACGTACCGCTTTCGGAATTTCGTGTTTCCATTTTTGACCAGGTAACAAAGCTTCTTCATCAAACCAGGGTACAATGCCTCTTTCGGCTTTTAGTTGTTGATACAAGCTTCGCACGGCTGGTTTGTCATCAGAGGCGTAACATAAGAAAACTTGTAAAGAACGCTTTAATGGTTGACTGCTATTAGTTGTTGTATCAAGTGTCACACTTTCAGTTGTAACTTGATTTTATCACCTATTAGTGCCATTAAAGAGGAAATAAATTTGTTAGCATCTTCTTCCGACAATTCAATTACTATACGTTTCCTAACCGGGTCGGCCTCAGCCATTCGATGCCTCTATTAGCTTTATTTCACTCTCTGGAACGCCAAGTGTTTGAGCCAGTGCCTTTGTAATTGCTTCTGTAATCTCTGGCTTTGCATAAGAAACAGTAAGTTGTACTCTTTTGCCTCCATTACCATTAGAAGTAGAAACCGGAAACCGGTCTAGTAGTTGGGCAATTTTTTGGTCAGGTCTTCTTTTCATTATTTCAATTAAGAAAAAATTTAGGGTAGTTTTGCGTTCGAAGTGGGAAATCAGTTCCCGGACGAATTTTCTTTGGCTTTCGTAAGGGTAAGCCTCGTAGTCCAGACCTAAATCAGAAGTTAGCACTTTAAGTTCTTCCGTGCTGAAAGAATCTGTCAAAAACTTCTGCAAGTAAGCCCGCTCATCTGCTGTTAATTTATTCATCTCACTTTTACCTGAAAATCTTAATAACAACCCCTTGATTTAGCGATTATTCATAAGTTGGCTTTATTATACCTCAACGCCTACAAAATTCAACAGTAGAGTTTAGACGCTGACCGACAAGACCTTCTCGACCTTGAGGCGCACGGCAATTGAGGGCTTTTGGTTGAATGAGTTAAATTGGTTGGTGCCTTCCTCCTCGCCGTAGTAGCGTTTGGCGATACGTAGCAACCATTCCGCCCCCGCTTCGGGACGCTCGTCTAACTCAACCGAGCCTTTGGCAGAAACGAACCGCCCGCCGTCGGCAATCGCCATCACGATGCGCGGGTCGCGCCGCATATTTTTAGCTTTGAGCGACTCGGCTTCCGTCGTAAAAACCAGGTCGTCACCGTCTCGCATAAACCAGACAATGGTAGCCTGGGGCGACCCATCTGCGTTAATCGTCGAAACAATACCATAGCGCGGGTAGGCCAGAAAAGCCTTATGCCGCTCATTAAAAGCTTCCGTAGCCATTTTTCTCCTTCATACTTTTACCGCAGAGTTCGCAAAGAAATTAGAAGTTGATGTCTTCAGTAGTCAGATGGTTGCTGTATAAGCAGTCCCTTTTACTTTGTTATTTTAGCTTGCCTTTACTCTGCGTTCTCTGCGCCGTCAACTGGTTGCTGCGGTGTAAATCTTAGGTTGGTTTGATTGCGTGAATATAAACAATGATTTTGTTTAGCTGAGTGTCGCTCAAATTCTTATTAGCTGGCATCCCACCCGTACCGTTCCGCACCACGCGGCGGATCGCCTCATCGCTAACGCCGGTAGTGCTGAGACGCGGCCCAACTCCCCCGGCGCGGCCTTCCTGGAAGTGACATTTGTTGCAGTTCGCCACCACACCCACGAAAAGCGTTTTGCCTTCCTGGGCTTCGGTAGAAAGCGTAGCGGGGGCCGCCGTCGGGGTTACATCGTTACCAGTGATAATCAGCATTACTACCACTGCCGCAATCAATATCACTACCGCCGCCACCGCAAACCAGATGTTGACATTGCCGTTTTTTGCTTCGCCGGGGGTGGGCGGATTTAGCTCGATTTGAGACTGCTTTGGGTTTTGTTGGTCTGCCATATCTAATTACACTACTTCGTCGCGCTTGAGATGGTGCAGAGCCACGCCGAACGCCTCTATCGTGTGGTCAATGTCGGCGGCAGTGTGCATGACCGATACAAAACCGCCCATACCAGCCATAAACTGAACACGCTGATTGTCCAACGCCACCCGCAGAGCAGTTTTGAGTGGCTTGCTCATACCCTGGCGCAACTGTGTTTGGATTTCCAGTTTGCTTAATTGGGGTGCGAAGGCCGAGTCGTACAAATTACCATCCAGAGGCAGCCCGGCGCAGGCTTGCGAACCCAATAGCACCAGGAACACCGCGCCTCGACCATAGACTATGCCCTTGCCCGTTAGTCCGGCTTCCTCAATCGCGTCGTTCAGACCATCACGTAAACGCTGACCTAAGTTGCCAATATAATCGTAAATACGGGTTTGAGCATCGGGCGTGGCAATCATATTCAAGGTAGCCACGCCTCCGGCAGCCGAAAGCGGATTGGCGTTGAAAGTGCCGTGATGGATAATCGCGTGCTGCGAACCTGGGCTAAACGGCTCTAAAAGCTCGGCCCGGCCCGCCACCGCCCCACCCGGCAACCCACCTGCCAAAATCTTTGCTAGACAGGTTAAATCCGGCGTGACATTTTCCAAAGCCTGGATACCGCCCGGCCCATAGCGGAAGCCGCTTACAATTTCGTCAAAAATCAAAACCACGCCGTGCGCCTGGGTCAGTTCGCGCAGGCGTTTGAGGAAGCCGGGCGGCAACGGCACTGCGCCCCACCCTGCTCCGTCCGCTTCCAAAATCACCGCCGCAATATCGGGGTCACTCGCCAGGGTCTTTTCGACCACCTCGATGTCCGTCGGCAGCACCAGCATAGTATCAGCCACGCCTGTTGGAACACCCGGTGCAGCCACACCCGATGCGGCGACAGCCCCATAATCGTGCCAGCCGTGAAAGTGACCCGCGAACTTCATAATTTTGGTGCGTCCGGTATGCAGACGGGCCAGCCGCATCGCCATCATCGTCGCTTCGGTGCCACTACTGAAAAAGCGTACTTTTTGGGCCGAGGGTATCAAACGACAAATCAGTTCGGCCCACCGCACCTCGCCCGCGTGATTGCCACCAAAATGCGTGCCGCGTGCCACCTGCTCCGTCACCGCCTCTACCAATGTCGGGTGCGCGTGACCAAATAACAGCGAACCGTGACCCATCCAGTAATCTATATATTCGTGGCCGTCGGCATCGTACTTGTACGCGCCCTTAGCGTGGGTAATATAGACCCCGGCTGGATCCCAATAGCGGCCCGCGTGCGTTACCCCGCCCCAAAAAACCTGTTCGGCTTCATCGTGCAGTGCGTGCGAACGCGGATTGGCTGCCAGAAACGCGGTCACATCGTCCTGACCCGTTTCGACTTGCTCCACTTCTAACATTCTTAACCCTTCCTGGTTATCTTGTCGTTGGATTTGGCCTGGATAGCCGCTACCAGACGTTCCGGCGTGGCGGGTAGCTCGTTGACCCGCACCCCTACCGCGTCAAAAATAGCGTTGCCGATGGTAGCACCACCCGGCACAATCGGCGGTTCGCCCACGCCCTTCGCACCAAACGGCCCATCAACGGATGGAATATAAACCAGTTCGGTTTGAATCGGCGGCACTTGAGGCGCGTTCTGGATGGCGTAATCCATCAAGCTACCACTGATGAGGGCGGCGTTTTCGTCATACACCATCTGTTCATACAAAGCCCAACCCAAACCCTGGGTTACGCCCCCGTGTACCTGCCCTTCCACCTCCGCCGGATTGACCGCAAAACCCACGTCCTGCACCGCCAGATAACCCAATACCTGCACATCGCCAGTTTCCGGGTCAACTTTGATATGGGCAACGTGGGCTGCGAAGCCGGGCGCGGAACTGGTAATCGCACTCTTGCCATTACCCAAAACTGGCTCAAAGCGTCCGCCGAAACTCATACTTAGGTTAGCAATTTCCTTTGTGGTGATGGAGCGCGAAGGCACACCTTTAACCGAAATCTTGCCGTCTTCCAACTCCAAATCTTCCGGGTTGGCTTCCAAACGTTCCCCGGCAATCTTTAGAACTTGCTGACGGGCATCTTCCGCCGCTTTTTTGACGGCAGCCCCCAGGGTGTAAATCGTTTTGCTGCCGCCGCTGCCACCCACATAAGGCGCACTATCGCTATCGGCATTGTTCATAGTAATATTGTTAATGCCCGTCCCCAACACTTCGGCGGCAATCAAGCCCAAACTGGTGGTAGCACCGCTAATATCCGCCACGCCCGTCGTGACGGTAAAGTTGCCATCGTGGTCAAGTCTGCAAATCGAACTGGCTGGTTCGAGGCCACCCATCCAACCACCCACAGCCAGACCGTAACCTTCGTTCGGGCCTTTGCTGGCGCGGTTTTTCCAGAAGTCGCTGGCCTGTACTCGTTCCATCACATCAATCAGACCGATGCGCGGGTAGGGACGGCCATTCATGGTGTCGCCTTCCTTGACCGCACTTTTGAGGCGCAATTCAAGCGGGTCAATCTTCAAAATGTGGGCGATTGCGTCCATCTGCGACTCGATGGCGAAAGTGGCCTGGGGCGCACCCGGCGCACGATATGCTCCCGCCCCGACCCGGTTGGTCAACACCTCAAAACCTTCGATGTCGGAGTTGGCAACACGATAATAAGAAGCCAGCATCGCTCCGGTTATCCATAGCGGCGAACCCGGATACGCGCCCGTATCATAAATTACGCGGGCCTTGATAGCGGTCAGGGTACCGTCGTTTTTGGCTCCGGTTTTTATTTCGATAATGCAGTCGGTGGCCGGGTTGGAGGCCGCTAAATCTTCCATCCGGTAGTAGGTCAGCGTGACGGGCCGTTTACTCAAAACCGCGAGGGCGGCACAAAGCGGCTCTAGCAACACAAACTTGCCGCCGAAGGCCCCGCCTACCGTTGTCACCACCGATTTGACTTTGTTGAGCGGAATGCCCAAAGCCCGTGAGACTTCCTGGCGGGTGCCGAACAGAGTCTGGGTGCTGGCGTAAATAGTCAGGCCGCCAAACGGGTCGGGGGCAGCCGCGCAAGATTGAGTTTCGATATAGCTTTGATGCACCATTGGCAACTTAAAAGTGTTTTCAACAATTACATCGGCTTCGGCAAAACCTTTTTCCACGTCGCCGTTTTTGAAATGGATATGGTTGGAGACGTTGGGCGAAAGACTTTTGGCTTCGGCATCCACTCCGCCGCCGCTACCGCCACCGTGTGCGCCCATATCTTCATCGGTGCCGTGCGCTTCTTTTCTGCGAACAACTGGCGACTCGGCTTTGAGCGCGTCCGTAATATTGCTTACGACGGGTAGGGGTTGATATTCAACCTGCAAAGCCGCTGCTCCGTCCACCGCCGCCGCCTCGGTCTCCCCCAAAACGACGGCGACAGGCTGCCCATAAAACATTATTTCGCTTTCGGCCAACGGGTTACGTTTGCGCGACTCGGCTTCTTCCTTCTTTATCGGCAAATCTTTAGCCGTCACCACGCGCACTACGCCCGCTATTTTTTTGGCGGCGGTTGCGTCAATTTTGGTAATCCGGGCGTGGGCATAAGGGCTGATGACCAGCCGGGCGTGCAGCATTCCGGGCAACTGCAAATCGGCGGCAAAAAGAGCCTGTCCGGTTACTTTTTCCAAACCGTCGGTGCGTGTCACCGAATGGCCGACATGGGTGTATTTATTTTCGGCTATTGTCACGGTAAAATCCTTTCTTAGTATTCTTTGCTTTTGAAACTAACTGTCTGAATGTGGTTTTTGCTTATAATTAATCAAGCTTGTTGCTGCGAAGCCTTGCTTTGACTGATACAGCTATTATAACCCTATGTAGGGGTAATGGCAAAGCCAGACCGAAGCTTTGCCATCAGGTGTGCAAAGTCAGGTATTTGTGGACATTGTTCCTACTCCAAAGAGGGGTGTGAAATCGCCACCTGTTTAGGATATAATAGGGAAAAGCCGTTGAAACCTAAAAGGTTCCTAAGCCACACAAGCTTGGATTATTTTGACTAAGGAAGGTGCAATGGAAACGAAGCGCAAATTGAGTAAGGCAGTGGTTTTGGCAGGAGGTGGGGTAAGCGGAGTAGCCTGGGAATTGGGTATTTTAACCGCCTTTGAACGGGCTGGCTTTAACCTGGCGCAGCACGCAGATTTGGTGGTGGGTACTTCAGCTGGCTCAGTAGTTGGTTCACAGATTACGAGTGGGTCTAGCCTGGAAGAAATATTTGCCACGCAACTAGCTCCGCTTGCCCAGTCTAGCGAACGAGCAGTGGATTTCGATATAGTCCGTTTCCAGCAGATGATTATGACCCTTTACCAAGAGTATGGCAATGATGCTCAAGCGATCCGTATAGGCATCGGTAAGCAGGCACTAGCGGCCACTCAAACCAGTCCCATTTCGGAAGCAGAGCGACGGGCTATTATCGCCGCTAGATTACCCGCCCACGACTGGCCTAGTGCCGATGCCTCAACTAAATTAAAGATAACGGCGGTAGAGGCTACCAGTGGTGAGTTTGTGGTCTTTGACCGCGAGGCCGGAGTAGGTTTAGTAGATGCAGTAGCAGCCAGTTGTGCAGTACCGCTCGTTTGGCCGACGGTTTCGATCAAAGGGCGAAGCTATATGGATGGGGGAATGCGTTCCAGTACCAATGCCGACCTAGCAGTGGGCTATGACCGAGTGCTGATTTTAGTACCGTTGGCACAACCAGACAACATACCGCCTATTTTGGGAAGCAATCTCGGAGTAGAAAAAGCCCTCTTAGAGCAGCAGGGTAGTCTGGTTATGGTCGTTGAGGCAGACGAAGCCGCTGTTCGAGCAATGGGGGTGAATGTGTTAGACCCTGCCAACCGCGCAAATTCGGCCAGGGCAGGGCTGATACAGGGCGAACGGCTGGCACAGAGTATAAGCTCCTTCTGGTCACTTATCTAGGGATTTGTGCTAGATAGCTTCCATTCAACATAAAAAGAAAAGACAAAGGAAAGAAGAATTGACACAAATAGACGCAGCCGATATTTTTATTGAGAATGATGGGGAAGGTGAAGATGGGCCAAACTTAATTTCAGTCCGAGTACCCCAAGAGCGAGAATTTGCGCGACAGATTAAAGAATTAGGCGCGAAATGGGATGACCAGTCCAAAGAGTGGCGGCTGTATGGTAATGAAGATTTGGTTAAAAGAGTGGCCGACCTTTGTAAAAGCTCGTTCCCACGTCTGCCACGCCGCCGTAACCGTTTGGTGGCAGGCCAATTGTCTATTCGTGCAGGTAATAGTTGGATTGGCATTAATAGTGACAAAGCGCAAACTAAACACTTAGAATTGGTGGCCGAGGTGCAATTTGTAGCAAACCGCACTTTTAAGAACTATCGGGCTGGTCAGAACTTAAAGTGGGTCAAGGAATATAAGCAAGTAATTGAACTGTCATCCTCCATCAACGATGACGAGGAAAACGCGCCTGATACTAGCATTCAACAGAAGAAGTTTGCCACAGAAATAATGACAGGGGTGCCAGAGCTAGAACGTACCGCAACGGGAGCGTTTGAAGCTTTGCTGGCTGGCAAGAAAGAAGCGGTTAGGGCTATTTTACGTGAGGCGGGTATCGAGCAAAGATAGTCAGTAGTCACCGGCACCAAAGATGAGCGAATATGCCGATGGTTTGATTTATGGTTCCGATTATGTAGCTGGGTAGTAAAGTATATCCAACATTTTGACTACCACTATCACACAGATATAAATATATGCAAGTATCAAAGCAAGCTTTTCCAATTGACCCTATTTCACAAGCAAAACTTGATTTGACAGCTAAAAAGCGGTCAAGCCTTTTTGCTTGGCGTGGTCAATTTTCACCAGAGCTAGTCGAACTATTCTTAGAAGAATATAGCCACCAAACTACAGTTGTATTCGACCCGTTCGTCGGTAGTGGCACAACTTTGTTTGAGTGTGCCAGGCGTGGGATAGAATGTTATGGTGGTGAAATAAACCCGTCCGCTATCGAGATGGCAAACACTATCTACTTTGTAAATGTGCCACCTGCGGACAGAAGAAGTTACCTCCAAACCGCCGAACAACTGTTGAACGACCACTTTGGCAATTTTGCAATAGACCTTTTCAATTATAACAAAAGTAGCGATGTCAGTTCCTTACAAACCGTCTTTTCGCTGGAAGCCACTGCCGCTTTGTTACGGGAAAGTACCTTAGAGCAACCCTATGTGACTAATTTGTTGATCAACGCTATAATTCGTTGCAGCCAATCTAGTTGCCAACCAACAATGGGCGATTTTGCCCGTGCTTTACGTGAACATTTCCTTATTGTAGAAAACTTGCCATTTACACAAAAAAAATATGAAGTATTCCACGCAGATGCCCGCGTCGTGCCTCTATCAGCCAATAGTATTGATTTAATAATCACTTCGCCACCTTATATCAACGTTTTCAACTATCACCAAAATAATCGAGCCGCGATGGAATTACTTGGCTGGAATTTACTTGATATAGCCCGGTCAGAAATAGGTTCTAATCGTAAACATCGCCAGAATAGATTTTTAACCGTAATTCAATATGCCTTAGATATAACTACTACTCTGTCCGAATTACACCGATTGTTACGCCCCCACGCAACAGCTATCTTAGTTGTAGGCAGAGAGTCCAGTGTTAGAGGCATTAGCTTCAAGAATAGCCAGTTAGTGGAGACTTTGGCTACAAGTGTATGCGGGTTTACCTTAAAAAACGGTCAGGAAAGAAAGTTTAAGAACAAATTTGGCGAGCAAATTTACGAAGATATTTTGTATCTTGAGCCGAATTTACAAAAGGTGGTTGCAACTGAACAAAGTGCCAGGGCCGTTGCTAAAGGATTTTTGCAAGAGGCGGCAGACACGGCACAAGCGGTTGTTCGCAGCGAAATTTTAGACGCACTAATACGAATTGAAAATGTGAAACCTTCACCTTTGTTTGCTCTAGGGCATTAGAGAACTTTATGGCTTATCCAAAACCACATCTTGAAAAATTACATACTACTCTGAAGAGTGACAAACTGCCTTTAGATGACAAGCCACGCATCGAAAATGCTATTTCTCGGTATCATCAATGGATTAAGGATTTGGACGCGGCAATTTCAACTCAAGACGTTGTACCAGATATACTTGGGAAAATGGTGCAATTGCTTAATGAATATCGGTTATACGTGGATATAGACCTGGTTTTTGACAGCCCTGCCGATTTCCTCTACCGCCAGAAGGGGCAGCTTAAACTTGATAATTCTATTCTGGAGGAGTTTCTCCCACGCTTAATAAGTCCACGTCTATTACCAAAAATTCAGGCCGAAGACTTGAATATTGGCCCAACTAAAGCTTTTTCTGCTGTTTATTTTGATTCTAGCCTGGATGTGCCGCGTTCCGGTGGTGGCCTGGAAATCAGAGAGAAAGACCAGGATTTTGCCATCAGTAAAAAGCTTTTTCTTAAAGCTTCTCATTCGCGCAGCTTTGAGCCGCCTCACGTTGCCGAGAAAAGTACCAATCTGGTATATGTGGCGGCGGAATGCAAAACCAATCTGGATAAAACGATGTTTTAAGAAGCTTGTGCTACTGCTCACGATGTTAAGTCGGCAGTCTCTGGTGCAAAATATTTCTTGCTGTGTGAGTGGTTAGATATGACTCCACTTAGTACCGCTCCAACGGATATTGATGAGGTCTTAATTTTACGGAAAGCAAAAAGGTTACAGTCGAATGTTCGCAGCAAATTTTCTACTTTTCAAGGTCGCCAGGCCAGCAGAGAGCAGTATCTTTCGCATTTGAAAGCCAATCCTTTGCAGGTAGAAATGTTTCAGCGTTTTTTAGAACACGTAGGCAAACTGTTAGATAATGAGGCACCAATCGAAAGAGACGTGTTATCTCAGGGCTACTTCTAAATTTTAACTGCTAAATGACAGCTATTTCAGGACTGATTTTAGGGCAGCCTGGGCCGCGAAAAAGCCGCACATCCCGTGTACGCCGCCGCCAGGTGGGGTGGAGGACGAGCAGATAAAAATGTTTTTGGCGGGCGTGGTATAAGGGTTGAGGCGGGCGACAGGTCGGGTGAATAGCTGCCCCAAATCCTGGACACCACCGTTGATGTCACCCCCGATATAGTTGGGGTTGTAGGTTTGCAAATCTGGCGCGTACATCGTGTGGCGGGCCAGGACGCGCTCCCCAAAACCGGGGGCAAAACGTTCGATTTGAGCCTCCAGCCGAGCGGTCATATCGAAAGTCGAGCCGTTGGGGACGTGACAATAAGCCCATAAAGTATGTTTTCCGGTGGGCGCACGAGTGGGGTCGAACAAACTGGATTGGACAGCCAAGACCATCGGACTTTCGGGAGCTTGCCCCCGATAGGCCGCCCGTTCCCCTGCCGCAATCTCGGCCATTGTCCCGCCTAAATGCACCGTGGCAGCCTGGGCGCAAGCGGGCGATTTCCAGGGAACCGGGCCGTCCAGCGCATAATCAATTTTGAATACGCCAGGGCCATAGCGGTAATGCTCAAGCTGGCGTTTATAACCGTCGGGCAGTTGTTTGTGGGCGATTGCTAACACCTGACGCGGAGTAATGTCCAGCAACACGGCCTTGAAAGTGGGTAGCATTTCCAACGAGTCCACTTCCACTTCGGTGGCAATCTCGCCGCCCAACGCCAGCAGATAAGAAGCCAGGGCGTTGGCGATTTGTTGCGAACCACCACGCGGTATCGGCCAACCCACAGCGTGACCCAGCATTGCCAGCACAAAACCAAAAGCGGCACTCGGCGGGCGTTCCAACGGGATAATTGAGTGCGAACTCATTCCGGCGAACAAAGCCCGCGCCTTCTCGGTTCGGAAAAGGGTTTGATAAAAATAGCGGGCGGGCCAGATTGCTCCCAAACCAAAACGGGCCAGCGCGAGAGGGTGCTGCGGCCAGCGCAACGGCCCTAGCAGCGCATCTCTAAGATTATCCCATTCGTCCACTAGCGGGCCAATGATGCGGCGATAAGTTTTGGCATCGCGGCCCAGGTTGGCGGCGGTGGCTTCTACCGAACGTTCCAGCATCGCCACCGCACCATCGTCCATCGGGTGCGCCAGGGCCGAAGGGGAGTGAATCCATTCCAGACCGTGTTGCTCAAGCGGCAAGGTACTCAAAAAAGGCGAACCGAGGCCCAACGGATGTACCGCCGAGCATACATCATGTACAAAACCGGGTAGGGTCAACTCTTTGGAGCGCATTCCGCCCCCGATGGTGTCTTTAGCTTCCACCACCAATACCGAACGCCCGGCCTGAGCCAACGCAATAGCCGCCGCCAGACCATTTGGCCCCGAACCCACCACCACCGCATCATAGCTGTTTTTTTTGAACATAGGCTTATTTAGCGACTTCGGTAGGCATTTCGACCCCCGCAGTGTCCGCCCCTTTAAGATAGGCTCCTTCCATTGTGGCGTTAGTCAAATCCGCTTCCACCAAATCGGCCTTAGCAAGATTGGCCTGGGTCAAATCGGCATCGCGCATTTCCGCACCAGTTAGCAAAGCCCTGGTCAAATCGGCTTCCTGCAAATTCGCCCCCATTAATTCGGCCTCGGTCAAATCGGCTTCCTGCAAGTTCGCCCCACGCAGGTTCGCCCCAATCAAGCTGGCTCCGCGCAAGTTGGCCTTGCTCAAATCGCAATTGCTCAAATCAGCGTTAGCTAGATGGGTATAGCTCAAGTTGGCCTCGCTCAACACTAAATTGCTCAAATCTATCCCGTTGAGGTCACGCCCTACCAGATTAAGTTGGGCCGCCTCGCCCAAATCGTGCAGCATCTTTTCGATGTCGTCCCGCGTCAAAGTATTACTATTAATCGAATTATCAACACTCATAGTCTTGCTCCTCGGCCACGCTCACATTGAAAGGCCATAAAAAGGCTATAATGCTCAAATTTAACGCAAATTTGAGGCCACAAACTAACCCTGGGGTGGATATATTCTAACATAGAGTCGAGCAGTTAGCCAATTTTTATGGGTTTGTGGCTGTGTTAAGTTTTGGCAGCACCGATGGATGAATCCATATTATGATGAAGGAAGTAAGCCAAAGGTTGTCATATAAATAATTGCTATAATAGCTGTTGCACAAAGGGTTTTTATGTGTTAGGTTGTGTGGGAAATAGTAACTACAAATTGAACAATGAGATTTTGAGCCAGTTTAGCCCGGCTGATGCGGCTCGATTACGACAAATGTTGAGCGAGTTGGCCCAAGACGCGGATACACCCGCTTGATATACAGAAAGGCGCAACTATGACCGCAGAAGCATTTTTTGTAGCCCACGACCAGGATATATTCGAGGCCACCATACATACTCAGGGGCCGTGGGATGCCCGTTTTCAGCACGGCGGGCCACCAGCAGCCCTATTGGTGCGCCAGCTGGAACAATGTGCGCCCCGCCCCGATATGTTATTGGCCCGTGTCAGCATTGACATTTTTGGCCCGATACCGATTGCCCGCCTTCACGCCCAGGCTAATCTAGTACGTCCGGGTCGTAGCGTTGAGTTAGTGGAGGCTACCCTCACCTATGAGGAACGTATTGTGATGCGGGCGACGGGCTGGCGGATCAAGCTGCCCGATACCAGACCACCTATAAGTGAACCACTCCCCACTGCCCCACCCTTGCCAACCACCACTCCTGAGCGGAAGCTATCACCCGAATGGGATTGTGGCTTTTCGCGGGCGACAGAGTGGCGACCCGTCAAAGGGGGTCACAACCAACTGGGAGCGACCACTAGTTGGACACGTCTGCGTTATCCGCTGGTCGAAGGCGAAGTCACCAGTCCGGCCCAACGTTTAATTGCCGCTGCCGACTCCGCCAACGGCATCAGCAGCCCACTAGATATTCGCCACTGGCAATTTATTCCGCCTAGCCTCAGTATTCACAGCCTCCGCTCTGCTCAGGGCGAATGGATTTGCCTGGACGCAACCACTTTATTACAAACTGAAGGGGTTGGCTTGACCATCGCCACTCTTTTCGATGAAAAAGGTATGGTGGGCCGTTCCGATCAACCTCTGCTTATTTCACAAAGGACGCAGCAAAAATAATAAACAAGGGAAAAGATGAAATTTGATACTAAAATCGCTGTCGTGTTGCGCGACGATTTGCAGACCTGGCAAAAGCTAAACGTGACCGCCTTCACTATCAGTAGCATTGCTGGTACAGTGGCCGGAATTATGGGGCAGAATTATCAGGACGCTTCCGACAATATTTATCTACCGATGATGGTGCAGCCAGTCCTGATTTTTGAGGCCACCGCCGCGCAAATCAAAACGGTTTATGGACGGGCCATGAGCCGCGACCTACAATTTTCTATTTACACTGAGGAGCTTTTTGCTACTGGCAACGATGAAGACAACCGCGCCGCCGTTAAAGCCGTGCCAGAAGCCGAACTCAAAATTGTAGGTATGGCATTCAGGGCCGAACGCAGCATTTTGGACAAAGTGGTAAAGGGGCTGGCTTTGCACAAGTAGGCATTGGCGCAAATTATGCTAGTGCCTTATACAAATCTTATGAAACTTTCCAGGTTGCAGGGCGTATCTATTCTAGCTAGAACGATTGGTTTGTTAGTGAGTGTGAATTCGCGTACAGCCAATCCTGGCACTTTGGACAAAAATGGAAGTGTGTCGGTTGGGCTGGCTGTGCCGAAGGTACGTAGCAGGTTCAAGTCGCGACTCTAGCGTTAATATTGTGTTTGAATCGCCAAAAAGGATAGCAAAGGTTAGCTTTTTGGCGATGGGTTTGATATAATTGCACTGGTCTGACGGTAATGATACGAAACAACGCTGTGAAGTACATAGGCGGGGTCTTTTTCGTCATTATAGCCATAACAGGAAATTTTGTAGCCGCCTAAAACGGCCTGCACTTAAAAAATAAATCCGCTCCCGTCCCGCCGATGGTTTGCCAGTCTAACCCTAAACCCAGGGCTATTGCCTGGCTAGAAGCGGTACGGAAGTGTCCTGGAGGTTAATTATGGGTGATAATAAGTGGCTCAGAAACAGCTTCGTCTATCTGATTATTATGGTAGCGGTGCTGGCCTTGTTTTTCACTTTTCTGGGCAACGGCAAAGGCAGCGAAGGTCAGCCTATCCCGATTAGTACGGTCATCTCGGAAGTAATCACTCCCGGTAGCGACCCGATTACCGAGATTGCTGCGTCCAACGACTCCGATGTGATACACGTTAAGTACAAGAGCGGCACCGAAAGGCTTTCGCGGAAGGAAGCTCAGACCGACCTTTATACTATGTTGCACAACGCGGGCTACGATTTTAGTAAAGCTCAAGGCCCGAACGCGGTAGCTATCAAGGTTAGCGAAGCTTCGCAGTGGGGTGGTTTGCTCAACACCTTGACTTTCATCCTGCCTACGCTGCTTTTCATCGGCGTTTTGGTCTTTATGATGCGGCAAGCTCAGGGCAGCAACAATCAAGCTTTGTCGTTTGGCAAGAGCCGCGCCCGAATGTTTGTAGCTAACAAGCCTAGCGTGACCTTTGGGGATGTGGCGGGTGTGGAAGAAGCCAAGCAAGAACTGGCCGAAGTAGTCGAATTTTTGAAATTCCCCGACAAGTTCGCCGCACTAGGGGCGCGTATTCCGAAGGGCGTGCTGTTGGTTGGCCCTCCCGGAACTGGTAAAACTTTGTTGAGCCGGGCGGTAGCTGGAGAAGCTGGAGTACCCTTCTTTAGTATCAGTGGCTCGGAATTTGTCGAAATGTTTGTCGGTGTCGGTGCAAGCCGCGTGCGTGACTTGTTTGAACAGGCCAAGCGCAATTCGCCTTGTATTATCTTCATTGACGAAATTGACGCGGTGGGTCGCCAGCGCGGTGCAGGTTTGGGCGGCAGCCACGACGAGCGCGAACAAACCTTGAACCAGATTTTGGTTGAGATGGACGGTTTCGATACCAACACCAATGTCATTATGATTGCGGCTACCAACCGCCCGGACGTGTTAGACCCGGCGTTGTTGCGGCCAGGCCGTTTTGACCGTCAGGTAATTCTGGATCGCCCAGATGTAAAGGGTCGTATCGCTATCCTGGAAGTCCACTCGAAGAACAAGCCTTTGGAGAAAGAAGTTTCGCTGGACACCCTTGCCAAGCAGACCGCCGGATTTAGCGGGGCTGACCTGGAAAATTTGGTCAACGAAGCGGCTATTCTGGCGGCTCGTCGTAACCGCAAGACTATTTCGATGAACGAACTGGACGAGGCGGTTGACCGTGTTATCGCCGGGCCGGAACGCAAGAGCCGGGTGATTGGCGAAACCGAAAAACTGATTACGTCTTATCACGAACTCGGTCACGCGATTGTTGCCCGCTTCTTGCCGGGTATGGATACGGTCTATAAAATCTCTATCATCCCTCGCGGTATGGCTGGTGGTTACACCCGCGTGTTGCCCGGCGAAGACCGTTTTATGGGAACCAAGAGCCAGTTTGAAGACCAGATTACCTGGGGTTTGGGTGGACGCGCCGCCGAAGAAATCATCTTTGGTGATATTTCGAGCGGAGCCAGCAACGACATCGAGAAGGCTACCGATATGGCCCGCCGTATGGTGACTCAGTACGGTATGAGTACCAAGCTCGGCCCCATCCAGTTTGGGCAGCAAGAGGAGATGGTCTTCCTGGGTCGGGGCATCAATGAGCAGCGCAACTATTCCGACGAAATTGCTTACGAGATTGACAAGGAAGTGCGCTCGATTATTGACCGCGCTTACGCCAGGGCCAAGAGTATCTTGTTGGAAAACAAGGACAAGCTGGTGACTATCGCCCATTTGCTAGTGACGAAGGAAACTTTGGAAGCGGACGAGTTCGAGCAGTTGTTTGACAACCCCCGTCCTGCGCCCAAGCCTTTGTTCAAGCCGGAGTATCTGCCGGGTGGCAATCGTACCCCCGAACTGGTGGGCCAGAGCGAAGCCGCCGTCCGGGTACAGAACCCACAGCCGGGCAATACAGGTACAGGTGGAGGCTTCCCCGCCCCACGCCCGGCCTAACGTAACGCCAACGGCTGCGTCAAATAAGTAGTTTGAGAAAAGGAGCGGTGTGTAGCCGCTTCTTTTTTTGTGGTAAAATCAAATTGTATAGTTGTTAGTCCTCAATTATCAGTTAAGCTCAAGAATGGGAACATCTATTGACGGAGCAATATCCAACAAATGCTCTTGTTCTTGTGGGACATTGCTCCGCCAATGGATTGTAGGAGAACAAGGCAAGATCGGCTATTGAGAAGATTAAGGCAAAGGACGAGAGATGAAATTTAATATTTTCTTGACTGGCTTTAGCGGCACGGGCAAAACCAGCGTCGGGCGCGAACTGGCGAAGCGGTTGGGCTACGATTATATTGATACCGATTTGCAAATTGAAGCCACCACGGGCCGAACTGTTCCGGCT
The DNA here is from genome assembly GCA_038207455.1 of Chloroflexia bacterium. GTDB lineage: Bacteria > Chloroflexota > Chloroflexia > Chloroheliales > Chloroheliaceae > JBBQZT01. Next base: position 32,251 of record JBBQZT010000027.1, on the reverse strand, counting down.
ATTTTTGAGCAGGACGGTGAGGCGGCTTTCCGGCAGCTTGAAAGCGCAGTGCTGGCCGAAATTTGCCGCGAAGATTTGCAGGTGGTGGCGACGGGCGGTGGTATCATTTTGAGCAAAGCCAACCGTACCGAAATGACGGCTGGCGGCTATATCGTGTGTCTGGAAGCGCGGCCCGAAACGCTGTATGTGCGGCTGCTTTTGGACAGTAGCCAACGCCCCGACCAGGCCGAACGCCCTTTGCTCAAAGGCGATGACCCCTTTGGCAGGATTGTCTCGCTCAAAGCCGAACGCCAGCCTTTTTACGCCGAAGCCGACTGGACAATCCACACCGACTTTTTGACTCCTGCCGAAGTAGCCCAGGAAATCGAACACGCCCTGGACATTATTTCGCGGCGGGGCGAAGGCGAAAAAGGTGGCGCGGGCAGTCCGGCAACCCCTGGTACACCCCACGCTGCCCGCCCGCGTGTTGCTCCAGCCAAAACCAACCCTGATAGCTTGCTCGTCCAGACCAGCAGCGCAACTTATCCGGTTGTTTTTGGGGCAGGTTTGCTGGATAAAACGGGCCAACTGTTGCGCGAAAATCTTTCCGAAGCAATCGGGCGGCGCGTTTTTGTGGTGAGCGATACCGAGGTGGTAAAGGTCTATGGAGCGAAACTCCAAATGGCTCTCGAAGCGGCGGGGTGGCGGAGCGATACCTGGACGATTCCGGCGGGCGAGGAAAGCAAGAATCTAAGCGAGGTTTCCAAAATTTACGATTGGCTTTTGGCGGAACGAGCCGAGCGCAAAGACGTAATCGTGGCGTTGGGCGGGGGCGTGGTGGGCGACCTGGCCGGGTTCGTGGCGGCGACGTGGTTGCGTGGTCTGCCTTTTGTCCAGATACCGACCACCCTGCTGGCAATGGTGGATAGCAGCATCGGCGGCAAAACCGGAGTCAACCACGCTAAGGGCAAAAACTTGATTGGGGCGTTTTATCAGCCGCGCCTGGTGATTGAGGATGTGAGCGTGTTGGCGAGTTTGCCGGACAGAGCGCGACGCTCCGGTTGGGCCGAAATAATCAAGCACGCCGTTATCCCTGGCGCAGACCCGGATGAACGCGGAGCGTTGCGCCGTTTCGGGCAGCTTGAAAACGATTGTGACCGCTTGCTCGATGGCGAACCCCTTATTTTGAGCCAGACTTTGCGCGACTCGGTGGCGGTTAAGGCCAACGTAGTGGCTCAGGACGAACGCGAAACGGGTCTGCGCCTGACCCTCAACTACGGTCACACCTACGGCCACGCTCTGGAAGCCGCCGGAGCATATCACACCTTGCTACATGGCGAAGCGGTGGCTATTGGGTTGCACGGCGCGGCCAAACTTTCGCAACGGCTGGGTTTGTGCGACTCGGCTTTTGTGGAACGCCAACGCCGTCTGCTCGAACGCTTCGGGTTGCCGCTTTCGGTTAAAGTAGATCAAGACAAAGCGTTGGCGGCCCTCAAGCTGGATAAAAAGGTAGAAGGGGGTAGTCTGCGCTGGATACTGCCCCGCGCCATAGGCCGTCTCGAAATCAAGCGTGACGTACCGGGCGAACTGGTGCGCGAAGTTTTGGCGGAGATAGTTGAACCGGGATAGGGCAATAACTTATGCTGATTTTTCAAAGCGCACCGCGAATTATGCTCTCGCGTAAACTTGTTTTGAATGACGTGGCTATCCTGTTTTACCTGGCGTTGCTCAAGCTGCTATTGCACCTATTAGTCAATGGGCAGTACGGCTATTTTAGGGACGAATTGGCTTATGTTGATGACACGAAACACCTGGACTGGGGTTACGTAGATCATCCCCCTTTGGCTCCGTTTTTGGGTAGCATAGCCCGCTTCCTTTTTGGCGACTCGTTGGTGGGCTTTCGCTTCTTCCCAGCCCTCGCCAGTGCCAGCACTTTGTTTTTTGTAGGCTTAATTGCCCGTGAATTTGGTGGTGGACGTTTGGCCCAATTGACGGCCTTTCTATGCTTGTTTATCTCGCCTGTCTCTCTGCTCTTTGGAGTAATATTTCAAGCGGCGGATTTCGAGCAGCTTTTTTGGGTGATTTGTTGCTATTTGCTTGTCAGGCTGCTGCGAACCGATAATCCAAAATTGTGGCCCTGGATTGGCGTGACTATTGGTCTTAGTGCTATGAACAAGTATTCGGTAGCTTTCTTTGTCGCCGGATTGGTCATTGCGCTAGTCCTGACTCCAGCCCGCAAATACTTACGCAGCCCCTGGTTATGGCTGGGCGCGTTGATTGCATTGGTTATCTTCGTGCCTAATCTAATCTGGTTAATCCAGCACAACTTTGTATCGCTGGATTATACCCGTTCCATCAACGCTCGTGATGTGGCCGAAGGCCGGGCGGACGGTTTTGTTTTGGAACAGTTCACTCAAGTCACCAATGCTATCAGCGTTCCGGTTTGGCTGGCGGGCTTATACTACGTTTTGTTTAAGGAAAAGCGTTACAATCTGTTGGGGTACGCTTTTTTGATAGTTTTTATCCTATTCTTGGTTTTGCGTGGCAGGTCGTACTATCTTGGGCCTTTTTATCCAGTTTTATTTGCCGCAGGTGGGGTAATGTTAGAGCAATGGCTGCTGAGAGGGTCGCGCCTGAAATACAGCTACCTGGGTCTGCTGGTGGTGGGTGGGCTAATCTTTGCGCCGATAGGTCTGCCGCTTTTACCTGTTGGCTCGTCGCTATGGCGCAGTGTGATTAAAGTTAATGATACTTTTTCAGAAATGATTGGCTGGCAAGAATTGGTTGGTTCAGTCGCAACCATTTACCAGGGATTGCCAACCGAGGAACGGGCCAATACAGCCATCTTAGCCGGAAATTATGGCGAAGCTGGAGCAATTAATATGTACGGCCCGGCCTACAACTTGCCAAAAATGGTCAGTCCCGTTAATACCTATTATTACTGGTCGCAGGGAAACTTAAAAGCCAACACCTATATTGTGCTGGGCTATACCCCGAAGGGCTTGAGCAAATTGCAAGCAGTATGTGGCGATGTTCAGCAAGTCAACACAGTTACCAATCAATACGATACGGAAAACGAAGAAACCCACTACGTAATTTATCTATGCCGCAAGCTGAAAACACCGTTGGATGAATTATGGCCGACACTCAAACATTACGGTTAATCCCTTTATTTGAAAATTATTGATTTAGTTCCATAATCGCGTTGGCAAAAACTTCGACAGCCGGAGCAAGACAAGACTCGTCCAGGTCAAAGCGCGGGTGATGGTGAGGGAAAGCAGTCAAGTTGCCGTGACTGGTCGTGCCAGAACCCATCAGGAAATAACAGCCCGGCTTGGCTTCCAAAAAATAGGCCATATCGTCGGAGACTGTGGTGGTTTTTACTTCTAATACGTTGGCTGTCCCGATGGCTGTGCGTCCGGCCCGCCGTACCGCGTCCGCGATTTGGGGGTTGTTGACAACGGGCGGGATACCTTCGCGCACCACGAACTCACATTCGGCCCGCATCGCGTGGGCCACCCCATCGGCGATTTCCTGCACACGGGTCAGCAAATAAGTATTAGCCTGGGCCGTCGTCGAACGCAGTGACAAACTCAATTTCGCTTGTTCGCTGATAACATTGCTGGCACTTCCGGCGTGAAAGCTGCCCACCGTCACTACTGCGCTTTGGTCGGGAGCAATCTCGCGGCTGACTATAGTTTGTAACGCTCCTACGATGGCCGTGCCTACCAACAGGGCATCTACAGTTTGGTGGGGCAATGCGCCGTGTCCTCCGCGTCCCTTAACCGTAATATCCACGCTGCTCACTCCGGCAAAAATCGCCCCGTTGCACACGCCTAACTGCCCGGCTGGTAGATTGTTCCAAAGATGCAAGCCCAGCACCGCCTCCACTTCGGGGTCGTGAAGGATACCCGCGTTCAACATCGGCATCGCTCCGCTTCCGCGCTCCTCGGCGGGCTGGAAAGCAAATTTAATCGTGCCTGGCAACTCATCTCGTGTGGCAGCCAACGCCTGAGCCAGTGTGACCGCAATCGCAATATGTCCGTCGTGGCCGCAAGCGTGCATCACCCCGTCATTGGTGGAACGATAATTTACCTGGTTTTGTTCCTGAATCGGCAGACCGTCAATATCGGCCCGTACCAACAAGGTCTTGCCCGGCTTGCCCCCCCGCAATGTCGCCATTACTCCGTGTACCCCGCCCACGTTATTCTGGACGTTCTCAAGGCCAGCCGCTTTTAGTTCCGCCTCAATCAAAGCGGCGGTGTGGGTTTCCTCGAATGATAATTCCGGGTGGCGGTGCAAATCGCGGCGCATATCCAGCATCTTGGCCCGGCGTGACTCCACCGCTTGCTTAAAATTATCCAATTATTTCATTCGCCTTTCATTTTGGTATAAACCTTACTCGCGCCTGACCTTTGCTACATTATAGATAACTATTCAAGAGAATACAAGCAGTCAGAAAAAGCCCAAAGATTTTATTCTCTGGGCCTTTGGATTATCAATAGCGGCGGTAATAAAAAACTATTTCGCCTGGGTGATGGCATCTACCTGCCAGACGGTATTAGACTGGCCTTTTTTGGTAGTGATGGTATTCTTAACCAGCGTCATGTTGTCAGTAACAGTCGAGCCGTCCTTGAGTTTGAGGGTAGCCGTGACCGTCGCATTATCGCCCGTGATGTTTGGGCTGGCAACGGTAATGGTGTCAATGCTGGTGCCATCGCTAATCCCAATCAGCTTATCTAAACCAGCCACACCTTTACTCCCTTTGAGAGTGGCTTGCAAGCTAGTGGAAAGCAACTGAGTAACCCCAGCATTTTTGTTAGTGTTACTGTTTTTGACCGCGTTGAGCAAGGTCTTTACGCTGCTATCCGGCGTTTCCACCATCGCTGCCCCAGTACCCTTTTTGTTCTTGGCAGGCACAGCAGTAGCACCGGGGGTCGTGCCTGGCACAGGGGTAGTAGTGGTGGTGGCAGCACCGTTAGTAGTAGCAGCGGCAGTGGTGATCGCACCGTTAGTAGTGGCAGCAGCGGCGGTAGGGCTGCTACTGGCAGTGGTGACTGGTGCAGTGGTAGTCGGGTTGGCTGGGCTGGCAGCGGCGGCTACCGTAGTAGTGCTGGCGGGCGTGCTGGTTGCGTCCCCACAAGCGGCCAAAACCACGCTGAAAACTAACATCGCAAGCACGACCAGAATTGTCGTTTGTTTTTTGCTTTTCATAAAAATACTCCTTTTATCGCATCTTTCGGTTTTATCAAGCTTTATCAAATTACCAGACCTGACGTATCTGTGCGTCTTGTCTGAAATCATCATAACGTTGGATTGTAAAACCTGCGCGACTCAAAGCTTAAAAGAGTATTAAACCTGACCCCACTTTTGTAAAATGTGGTAGCTACGTATCTTCTCATTATTGTGGGGCGTAGGGGCGCGATTTATCATGCCCCTACTCTTTGAGAGGGTGTGGTGCATAATTTTGCATATTTACGCCGAACCAATGAAAGAGGCGGTAGCCGGAGCCAACGGTTTCAACCGTCGTCTATTCAACCCAAACCCACTCAAGTGGGTTCTCAAATGCACCGATTTTTACTCAGTAGGGGTATTTTAACCTGATTTATCAGGTTTGGGCTGCATAGACGACGGTTTCAACCGTTGGCGATGGTTAAGCTACCCTTTTTGGGATGACACGTAGCTACCTTGTGTCGTGGCCTGTTATAATGTCAAATAGGAAGAAATGTAACTACTCGGTCAGGCAGAAATACGAAGGCTAAAAGATGAAGCTGATAATCACGCCCCAGCTACAAGAGTTGGGCCTTGCTGCGCGGCTGGTAACGGTGCGCGGCGCAACCATCTCTAATAAAAGCAATATTTTGGAGCGGCGCAAAAAAGAAGCCATCGCCGGGTTGCAAAGTCTGGATATTGCCGCCCACTCGGTTTTGCAGGGCTACCACCAGCTTTATCGCACGCTCAACCTGCCGGATTATACGCCCCCCGCCGAACACCTGATTGGGCTGGCCCAGCGGAATGGCCGTCTCCCAAATATTAACACCGTAGTGGACTGTTACAATTTGGTATCGGCCCAAACTGGACTTTCGGTAGGGGCGCACGACCTGGCTTTTGTCGAAGGCGACCTGACCTTTCGCTTGACCGACGGTTCGGAGCTTTACGTCCCGCTTGGTGAAAGCGCACCCAGCCCGGTGGCCGTCGGGGAATATGCCTGTATGGACGCGACCAAAATTATATGTAGGCTAGATGTAAAGCAATGCGACCAGACCAAAGTGACTAAAACGACCCAGGCTTTGGTGGTTTACGTCCAGGGCAACGCCAACACCAGCGCGGAATATCTGGAAAACGGTTTGCGCGAGATTTGCGACCTGCTGCGCGAGATTTGCGGCGGGGTCTATGAAGTGCTTGCCCGCCCGTGATTGGCCTATAGTCTTGATAGGCAACCACAATCGGACTTTGAAGCAAGCCCTAAAATTCCGTAGTATAATCAAGCGAGCAAAAGGCAGGTTAAGAATTTTCAGCAGCAAATAGTCAAATTTAGGAGCAGACTTTTATGAGTGAGAATGTACCGATTACGGTGGCGAAGGGCGACGGGATTGGCCCGGAAATTATGGACGCGACGCTGCAAATTATCAAGGCGGCGGGCGCACGGATTGACATTGAGGAAATTGAAATCGGCGAGAGTGTGTATAATCGCGGTCACATGGCCGGGATTGAGCCGAATGCCTGGGAGTCTTTGCGTCGTACCAAAGTTTTCCTCAAAGCTCCCATCACCACCCCCCAGGGCGGCGGCTTCAAGAGTATGAACGTGACGGTGCGTAACACATTGGGAATGTATGCCAACGTGCGGCCCTGCGTTTCCTATCACCCTTTTGTGGACACTAAACACCCTAAGATGGACGTGGTGATTGTGCGCGAAAACGAGGAGGACACTTACACGGGCATCGAACACCGCCAGACCATTGATGTGACCCAAACCCTCAAGCTGATTTCCCGCCCCGGCAGCGAAAAAATCGTCCGCTACGCTTTCGAGTACGCCCGCCGCTACAACCGCAAAAAAGTCACCTGCTTTATGAAAGACAATATCATGAAGATGACCGACGGTTTGTTCCACAAAGTTTTTGATGAGATTGCCGTTGAGTATCCCGATATTGAAAACGAAGCCTGGATTGTGGATATTGGCGCGGCCAAACTCGCCGATACGCCCGAAGCCTTTGACGTAATCGTAATGCCCAACCTCTATGGTGATATTTTGTCGGATGTGGCCGCTCAAATCGCTGGTTCGGTGGGTCTGGCTGGTTCGTCCAACATCGGCGACCAGTGTGCAATGTTCGAGGCCATTCACGGTTCGGCTCCGCGTCGGGCCGGGCAAAATATGGCGAACCCGTCCGGTCTGCTTTTGGGGGCGGTGTTGATGCTGGTGCATATTGGGCAGCAAGACGTGGCCGAAAAAGTGCATAACGCCTGGCTACGCACCATCGAGGACGGTATCCACACCTACGATATTTACGAGGACGGTATCAGCAAGCAAAAAGTTGGCACCAAAGAATTTGCCCAGGCCGTGGTTGACCGGGTGGGTCAGAAGCCCCAGCAACTCAAAACCGTCAGCTACGGGGCAAATCAGGCCGCTACCGCCGCCCCCAAACGGACAGCTAAGGTCAACACCGAGCAGAAAGACCTGGTGGGCGTGGACGTGTTTGTGCAGTGGAACGGCAAAAATCCTAACGAACTGGCCCAAAAAGTGGCCGAGTCCAACAACGATGACCTGGAACTGACCATGATTACCTGTCGCGGGGTCAAGGTATGGCCCGGCGGTTTACCCGAAACTTTCCTGATTGACCATTTCCGGTGTCGTTTTATGGGCCAGGCGGCCACTACCAAACCAGAAGCGGTAGTCGCTCTGCTAGGCCGGGTGGTGGGGGCTGGCTTCGATATTACCGAAACCATGAGCCTGTACAACTACGATGGCAAGCCCGGCTATTCCAGCGCACAAGGCTAGGCTAATGAAGATTAACAAAATAATTCGGTATAGCAAAGCCATTGGATAATCCAACGTCAATACCGAATTATTTTGTTAATGTTAATAATCTCGCTCCTACCTTTTGTGATGATACGTTTTACCTACTACTTTTTAGAAACTAAGGGACACTGTTATGCACCCGTTAATCTCTTGTTTGCCCCATTATTTAGCTGCCGATTTGCTCCAACACCCGCACTATGACCCGGTGGCCCAGCCCCAACGCTTCGAGGTGATCGTGCTTTTTGCCGACATCTCCGGTTTTACACCGATGAGCGAGAGTCTGGCCCGCACTGGCAAAAAAGGCACCGAAGAGCTAACTACTCTGCTCAACCAATATTTTGGCGCGATGATTGAGCTTATCCAGGCTTATGGCGGCACGGTTGCCAAGTTTGGAGGTGATGCTCTGACCGTTTTATTTCCTTGCGTTGACACTGCCACTCTCCGCCAGGAGGCCGCCCGTCGCGCCCTGACTTGCGCCCTGGCGATGCAACAACAGATGACCGCTTACCAATCTATCGTCACCAGTGCCGGAACTTTTGCTCTGGCGATGAAGGCAGGACTGGCAATCGGCGAAGTTTTTAGCACCAGCGTCGGCCAAAGCAATTATCTTTTGGAATATATCGTGGCTGGCAGCGTACTGGAAAGGGCTGCTTTGGCCGAACACTACGCCCAAAGTGGTGATATTATTAGCCACCGCGATTTGCTACCACTGCTGGGCGAAATTGAAAGTAGCCTGGTAAACAATGATTTTGTAAAGGTTAGCCAGATTTTACAAGCGGCCAGTCCTGCTCCGCTCCCGGCTCTGCCTACCACCTTGCCGTCCGACCTGCTGCCTGTTTTTGCCGCTTATTTGCACCCTACTATCGCGCATCTGTTAGTGACAGCAGGACAGGCCGATTTTATCAACGAGCATCGCAAGGTCAGCGTGCTTTTTATCGGCTTCGACGGTTTTGACTATGACCACGACGCGCAGGTGGCCGCCAAACTGCAAAACTATTTATGGCAAATGCTGGAAATTATCCGCAATTATGACGGCCATTTGCGACAGGTCGAAATGGGCGATAAAGGCAGCAAGTATATTGTGTTGTTTGGTGCGCCGCTTGCCCACGAAGATGACGAGGTGCGGGCCTTACATTGCGCCCTGGATTTGCGTCAGGCTGCTCACGCGCTGGGTATCAGTACCCGCACGGGCCTGAACACGGGGCAGGTTTTTTGTGGTCTGGTGGGTTCAGATTTGCGCCGCGAGTATGCCGCTATCGGGGACGCGGTAAATTTGAGCGCGAGGTTGATGCAGGCTGCCGCGCCCGGTCAAATATTACTTAGTGAAGCCACGCACCAGGCCGTACCTGCCGCCGCTTTTAGCTGGCAAACTTTAGAGCCAATCCTGGTCAAGGGCAAAACCGCTCCCGTCACTATTTTTGGCCTTGAAGGGGTCAATCAGGTGCGGGCCATTCGTTTACAAGAGCCGCACTACGTCTTGCCGATGGTGGGACGCGCGACAGAACTGGCGATAGCAGCTGCGAAACTAGACACCTTGTTGGTGGCACAACAAGGTCAACTTCTGGGGATTGTGGGTGAAGCGGGCATTGGTAAATCGCGTCTGGTGGCCGAGATTATTCAACTGGCAAACGCTCACTGGCTGATTGGCTATGGCGGGGAATGTCACTCTTACGGCACCAGTAGTAACTATCTGGTCTGGCAGCCGATTTTGCGGGCCTTCTTTGGCATCAACCAATCCTGGGACGTAGCCGACCAGATTAGCGTGCTGGAAACCCAACTGAGCTTGATTGACCCGGCTCTGTTGCCGCGTTTGCCTCTGTTGTCGGCTATTTTCAACCTGCCTATCCCAGATAACGATTTAACTCACGCCTTAGAAGGCCAGTTGCGGAAAACTTCGCTTGAGGCTCTGCTGATTGATTGCCTCAAGGCGCGGGCCAAAACTACACCTTTGCTGTTGGTGCTGGAAGATTGTCACTGGCTCGACCCACTTTCCCACGATTTGCTTGAAAGTTTGGGCCGCGCCATCGTGGATTTACCGATAATAATATTGCTGGCTTATCGTCCGCCCGAACTGGAACGCCTCCAAACGGTGCGCGTGACCCAACTACCCCACTACACCGAAATTCGGCTCAAAGATTTTACCCCGGACGAAGCCGAACGCTTGATTAGCCTCAAGCTGGCGCAGTTTTTTGGCCCCGAAGCCGCCAGCCTGCCTGACGCGCTGACAAACCAACTCAAGTTGCGGGCGGCGGGCAATCCTTTTTATATTGAAGAACTACTTAATTATTTGCAAAGCAAAGGCTTAGATCCGCACCAGACGCAAAACCTGGAATACCTGGATTTGCCCAGTAGCCTGGAAAGCTTGATTATTAGTCGGATTGACCAGCTAACCGAGGAAGAAAGAATCACGATTAAGGTTGCCAGCGTGATAGGCCGTCTGTTCAAGGCAAACTGGTTGTGGCAGATATATCCCCAAATAGGCGAGCCGGAAAAGGTTAAGCAGCAGTTGGAAAATCTTAGCTATCACGAACTGACACCGCTAGATAAACCCGAACCGGAGCTAGAATATCTTTTCAAACATATTATTACCCAAGAAGTCGCCTACGAAAGTCTGGCTTTGGCTACCCGCACAGTGCTGCACGAGCAAATCGCGGCTTATATCGAACTGACCTATGCAGACCGCCTGGAACAATATCTGGATTTGTTGGCTTATCACTACGGGCGCAGCCCTAACCTTGCCAAACAACGCCAATATTTTCAACAAGCTGGGGACGCGGCCCGCCTGGTGTATGCCAACGAAGTGGCAATTGAATATTACCAACGTTTACTAAATCTGCTTGAAGCTCCCCCTGAACGGCTGACTATTATGCTCAAGCTTGGGCAAATTTTGGAGCTAATTGGTCGGTGGGACGCGGTAGCTACCCTTTACCACGAAGCTCTGGCTATGGCAATCAGTTTGGATAACCTGCCTTTCCAGTCTCAAAGCCAACGCCTGCTTGGACGGTTGGCCTGGAAACGTAGCGATTATCCCGAAGCTTTGACCTGGCTAAGTCAGGCCAGTGCCAATTTTGAACAAGCTAACGACCAGGAAGGCGTAAGCACGACTTTTTTAGATATGGGTAATGTTTATACCGACATCGGGGATTATCCGCAAGCACAGGTTTTATTGGAAACAGCCCAACAATTGTGCCAAGAATTGGATGATAAAAGCGGTCTCAACAAGATTTACAATAATTTGGGTCGCCTGGCTTATTTTCGCGGCGAATTTAACCACGCTCGTAGTTACTGGGAAATGGCTCTGGCTCTGGCCCAGGCAGCCGATGACAGGTTACAAATGGCTAACGCTTTGAACAATCTAGGGGTAGTATTCAAAAGATTGAGCGACCTACCGATGGCCCGCCGCGTTTTAGAAGAAAGTTTGCGTCTCAAACGCGAGTTGGGCGATAAACGCGGTGTCGGCAACACTCTGGTCAATTTGGGCGATCTGGCTTTATATCAAGGTGATTTTGAGGCCGCTAACCTCTTTGGGCAAGAAAGTTTGGTCCTCCGCCAGGAACTTGGGGACAAGTGGGGTATCGCTAATACGCTGTCAAATCTGGGCGACCTGGCTCACTTTCGGGAAGATTTTACGCTGGCAAACTCTTTTTGGGTGCAGAGTTTGAGCTTGATGCGCGAACTTGGAAACCAAAACAGTATTGCTTTGTTACTAACCAATCTGGGTATGTGTGCTGCTCACCTGGGTGACTATAACCAGGCCAGCCAGTGTCTAGCGGAGGGGTTGGCTATCTACCAAAAGGTGGGAGACAAAGGGGGAATTGCACTTGCCCTCGTGGTGTCAGGCTCGGTAGCACACCGTATCGGCAATTACCCTGACGCTTTTACTAATCTGCACGCCAGTTTACGTTTGGGCAACGAAATCGGGGACAAAATTACTATCCTTCAAAATTTAGTCACCCTGGTTAGCGTCACCCTCGGCTTTAGTTTACAAGCACAAGCTGCCATCAATACTCCTATGCTCCAACTCTATTTTCAAAAAGCCGTCCAATTAGCCGCCGCTGCCGAAAACCTTGTGAAATCCCTTAGTACCAGCCTCGAGCCTTTCTTCCGCATCAGTTATAATCGCGATCTGGCTTTGCTCGGTACGCTGTTGACCCCCACTGCCTTTAAGGTTGCCTGGGACACAGGTTCAAACCTGGAGTGGGAGCAGACAGTAGCCCTCGCCTTGCAATCGCCCTGAGTTTAAGAATAAATACTGCAAACTGATGTGGGATATAGTATAATATAAGCAGCTAAACGTAGGTATTTTTTGTATTAGATTGATAACTTTGGAAAAGGATTTTTAGTTGAACGAACGTACTTTGCGGGTGCTAGAATACCCGAAAGTTTTAGAGAAATTGGCCGCGCACACTTCGTTCTCGGCAGGACACGAACTGGCTCTGGCTCTGTTACCGAGTACCGATATGGTCGAGGTGCAGGCGTGGCAAGATACGACAGGGGAGGCCCGCCGCTTGTTGGAACGCCAGCCCGAATTGACGTTGGGTGGGGCGCACGATATTCGGGAAGCCACCCGTATGGCCGGGATGGGCTTTGCGCTCGACCCGAATTTGTTTTTGGAAATCGCTTCGACCCTGACCAGCAGTCGGGTTTTGCGTCGCGCTATTGTCAAACAAGGACAGGCAGGCGGCTTTTTTTATTTGGGTGAAATCGCCCGACGGTTGGTGGAACTGCCTACTCTGGAAAACACGATTGAGCAGACGATTGGCCCCGATGGTACAGTTTTGGATAGTGCCAGTGCTGCCTTGCGGCGTATCCGGGGTGAAATCAAGGTGGCGCACGGGCGGCTGCTCGAAAAGTTGAATTCGATCCTTTCGTCCAGCCAGTATCAGTCGGCCATCCAGGATAGCATTATTACTATGCGCGAAGGCCGCTACGTCATTCCGGTCAAGGCCGATTTCAAGGGCAGCTTGCGCGGTATTGTGCATGACCAGTCGGCCAGTGGCGCAACCGTCTTTTTGGAGCCGCTGGTGGTGGTTGACCTGAACAACCGTTGGAAGCAACTGCAACTGGACGAGCGCGAAGAAGTGGAGCGGGTGTTGCGGGAACTGGCAAAGGAAGTGGGGCGGTACGGCGCGGAAATTATCGGCGCGGTGGGTGCGTTGGCCGAACTGGATTTGCACTTTGCCAAAGCCCGTTATGCCGCTGTGTTGCGAGCCGAGCAACCCAAACTAAGTTCGCCTACCGACCCCGACGCGGCCAATCGTTTGCTAAATTTTGTCCAGGCGCGTCACCCTTTGCTCACGGGTAAAATTGTACCGATTGACCTGTATTTGGGGGCGGATTTTCGGGTGCTGGTGATTACCGGGCCGAACACGGGCGGTAAAACCGTTTCGATAAAGACGGCAGGGCTTTTGACTTTGATGGCCCAGGCCGGATTGCATCTACCAGTCGAAGCGGGTTCGCAAGCGATTGTGTTCCAAAAGATTTTTGCCGATATTGGCGACGAACAAAGCATTGAACAGAACCTCAGCACTTTTAGTTCGCATCTGAATAATATTATCAGAATTTTGGATGAAGTTGACCCGCAAAGTCTGGTAATTTTGGATGAATTGGGGGCGGGAACTGACCCTGCCGAGGGTTCGGCTCTGGCGCGGGCGATTATCAAATTTATTTTGGAGCGGCAGGCCGACGCGCTGATTACGACGCACTATAGCGAACTCAAAACTTTTGCTTATGCCACGCCGGGTGTGCAGAATGCCAGCGTCGAGTTTGACGTGGAAAGTTTGTCGCCTACCTATCATCTGGACATCGGCTTGCCGGGACGCAGCAACGCGCTGGCAATCGCCCGCCGTTTGGGTTTGCGCCAGGATGTAATTGAGCAGGCCCAGGGTTTGTTGTCGCCCGAAGAAACCCAGGCCGATGCGTTGCTGGCCGAAATTTACAAAGAGCGGGAACTAACTGCCCAGGTGCGGGTGCAGACGATTAAAGTGCAGGCCGAGGCCGAACGCTTGCGCGAACAACTAAGCCGCGAACTCCGCACTACTGACGAGGCCCGTCGGGAGGCGGTGCGCGAGGCCCGTCAGGAAGCCCGCCAGACGATGGAAAATGAAATGATGAGCTTGCGCGATGATGGTCGCCAGCTGCGCCAACGTTTGTTAGACATCGAACAGGTGGCCCGTGAAGCCTCTGAAACCGCCGAACTTGCCCAACGTTTGGAACGGCAGCGCAAAGCTCTGGCTGAAGCCGAACGTGCCGCCGAAGCTCTGCAACGCGAAGCCCGTCGTCGCGCCCAGCAACGCCCTGTCCATCTATCTAGCCTGAGCGAGATTGCCCAGTCCGTCGAAGATACTACGCCGCTCAAAGCCGGAGACCGGGTAATGATCGAAAGTTTGGGCCAGGAAGGGGTTTTGTTGAGCGTACCTGACGGCGAAGGTCGTTGCGAGGTCAGTTTTGGCAGCTTCAAGCTCAAAGTAAACGTGGGAGATTTACGCAAATTGCGCGGTAAACCCCGTCCCGCTCCGATTAGCCAGCGCGAACAAGCCGACTACCGCGAGGCCCGCGAAAAAGAAGCAGCGGCTGCCGGGCGCATCAATGTACGTAGTCAGACTGCGGTGGCTTCCGATATGTCCTACGAACTGGATATGCGGGGCTGGCGGGCGGAAGAAGTGGCTTCGGAACTAGACCGCTACCTCAACGATGCGTATCTGGCCGGGCTGCCTTTCGTGCGCTTGATACACGGCAAAGGCACAGGAGTGTTGCGTCAGGTGGTGCGCGATTATTTACGGGGCAACGCGCTGGTGACAGAGTTTAGGAGTGGTGAGCAAGGCGAGGGCGGCGAAGGCGTAACCGTCGCCAAAATCAAAAACTAACAAAAAAGCTCCTCGACATTGAGGAGCAATTTTTTTCCAAAAGCAAAATCTGGACGACTAGCGCACGCTGGCCCGCATCTTGTCGAAGCAGTCGCTGCAATAAACCGGGCGGTCATGCTTGGGTTCAAACGGCACTGTCGTGTCTTTGCCGCAATTGGCGCACACCACCGGGTACTGCACGCGGTTGAGGTTGCGTTCGCGGGGAGCGCGTTCGCGACTGCCAAAACTGCTGCCTGCGCTGCTGCTGCTGCCCGAAGTACGACGGGCGCGACGACAATCGGCACAGCGGCTTGGGATATTCACCAGCCCTTTCTCCGAATAAAATTGTTGTTCGCCCGCCGTCCAGTTAAATTCGTTACCGCACTCACGGCACGTCAATGTCTTGTCCACAAAGGTCATTGTGGGGCCTCCTTGAAATGGTTTTTAGCTAAATAGGGTCATAATCAAACACTACGATAATGCGAGCTTAATTTAGTCAATTTTCGTTAGAAAGGTTGTTTGCGTCAATTTCCTGATGAGAGGCAATTTGACCTTGAATGGGGACGGCTCCCAGCCGATAGGACACGGGCATACGAGGCCACCAGTTCCAATTTCTAAGTAAGTTACCATACCTTCCAAACCTGCTGAAAACGCGGCCAGCTGGCTTAACCTGCAAAGTTACTAACCAAACCAAACCCTGTAGGGTTGGGTCTAGCAGCAAAAGGGTAAGGCTGACTAAATACAGTCTCTGGTACTATATTACCAAAGGTTCTTTGAAAATGCAATAAGTTTTGGGTCTGCTTTGGTTGAGTAACGATAGATTTTTGCCGCATTTTAAGCTATTTTTCATAAAAAAACTTATAGCTGGGCTTGTGGGCTTAGAACATTAACGATTAAGTTGTAACCAGGGAGTTGTGCTAAATAGCATTCTCACGGCCCGCAGGGTTGCGAACGGAAGCGTCAACTGGTGGCTGCGGAGTGAGGAGTCTGCTGCTGTTTTGGTTTTCCGGCATGAGAAATTTTTAAAGCCACAGCTTCCTCGCTCCGCAACCCTGCGGGCCGTGACAACCCTGAGTAGTTACAAGTGATGAATAGTTACTAAGTTTTACCTGGACAAAAATATGCACTACCTCCAGGTTGCAGAAGCAGGTAGCCCTCACAAAACTATAACCGCTGCCACCAGTTTGTAACAATCTCCATTGAAAGGCTCACTCAAACTAACAGTCAACAAAAATCCATTCTTAGCGTCCAATCCAGCTGCGGCGGACGAATGTACACCATCAGGTAAGCCGCTAAGACGCTGCTCCCAAAACGGATCGGTAAGAGATAGATTGTAAGAAACACCGTTCAAACTGAACAGGACTCTTGTTTTACGTTTGCCATACTCTATTTTGATTTTCCACTTTATAGCCTGGGGATAAAGAAAAACCAGAGCTAAAGAAGCAAAAGCAGGGGTTTGGGAGAAGGAAGCGTGAGAAATGCGGTCAAGCGAATTACCCAACAATTCAGGACCATTAACAAGATGTGGGCGTAATGTTTGACGCATAGTAGCTTGAGAAACTGGACGTTCTACCAGCTTCCAACGTGTGCGTCCTAATGTCCAATTTTCCGGCTGGTGTGGTACAGCTTGAGGGACTACCACCTCAAGTCTGATCAAGTCTAAAACGCGCACTTCAGAGCCATCGTCCAACTGAAGATGGCGTAGATATAACTCTTTGTCGGGGGTGTTTGTGATTGGACGTATCCAGCCGTGTCCATCAGTTCTAATACCAGCAATACATCTTCCTTGACGCTTTCTCGAATTTGCAAGACAAATCATTTCAACGATAGGCATAGCGTAACTCCTTTATTTAATTCTACGTAACTACTACAAATGGATTACCTGTAAACCTCCCCATTTCTCTTGAAGATAGTCCAATACTAACTTACGGTGGCAACATTCACAGGTAGGTTCGCTACAAAGCAGCACAGTCGGGACTTCAAAAAGCTTACGGTCAATTTTCTCCTCTATTCTCCGTTCACCCATTAACTGAAGGAAACGCCGCTCATAATTTTGCCAGCTTCCGCCCTTTTTCTTATATTCGTCAAGCATTTCTTGAGTAGGAGCAAGCAGGGGTTCGTGTATATAATCTGCATCACAAATTTCGTGGAGAAAAAACGGCAGATCGTCCTGCTTGGTAAATCTTGCCAGTTGTGACGAGTTGTTGAGACGAACGTCCAGTAATCTCTTGATACCCACCTTTCTTAATGGCTCGAAGAACTTTGCTGCGGTCTTTTGTGTAAAACCGATTGTATAGACTTCCATTCAATCAACTCCTGCGTTTCAAAAAGCGTTTGTTGCCCTTTTTTCGCCCCATCATAATTCAAATCCGCTTCGCGCTGGTAAGTACCATCTCCACGAATATGCTCAACCGCAATACCTCTTTTAGTCAAAACACGGGCGACTAATAGATGACGGTGGCAACCTATAGGGTTTTCTTCGCTACACATTATCGCCACCCGATACTTTTGCGTCCCAGTTTCCAGACGCATAATACCTGCCAAAAATATTGGCGACTCTGCCACAGCCGAATACAAGACCCGCCCATTAGCATCATAAAATTCCGTTTCAGCTGGCCTGCCTCCCAACTCTTCGCCCAAAAATAAATACTTCAAGCCAGCCGTTGTTATGGCCGTTTTAAGAGCGTGTTTATCAAATTGAGGTGCGAATTTTGAATAGGGGTAAGAACGCACATCCACTAACACTTCAATTTCAAAGGTTTTGAGGAGCGCGATAAAACTTTCTATAGATTGATTCGAGTGACCTATAGTGAAAATGCGGGGGAAGGTAGAGGGCATCGGCGTTCCTTTCTACAATTGCACAATAGTTCCTGGTACTTGCTCGGACACCTATATTATAGCACATTTTGAGCTAAGGCAAAATATAGATCGAACTCAAGGCAAGGCTATTGCACAGTCGTGTCTTTGTGTGAGATTGCTCCGTCAATGGACTTTCCCAAACCCTCCATTGGCGGAGCAATCTCACACAAAATGCCCATTACAGGACAGCTACCTTTGTGTGACATTGCTCCGCCAATGGATAATCACTTTTGGGCTAGGCGTTGATTTCGGGCATTTTCTGACGCAATACCTCGATTAGTTCGGTGACGGCCCCCACACTCTTGCGGAAAGCAGTTTCTTCGTCCGGGTTGAGCTTGATTTCGATGATTTGCTCCACCCCGTTCGCGCCCAATTTGGCTGGCACACCTACAAACAAACCATCTACGCCGTATTCGCCTTCAAGATACACGGCGCAAGGCATAATACGTTTTTTGTCTAGCAAGATGCTATCCACCATCGCCGCTACTGCCGAAGCCGGGGCATACCACGCGCTAGTTTTGAGCAGTTGCACAATCTCCGCGCCCCCATTGGCCGTGCGCTCACTGATGACTTTGATGCGTTCGGGAGAGATTAGTTCGGTGATAGGAATACCCGCGACGGTGCTGTAACGCGGCAACGGCACCATAGTATCACCGTGACCGCCCAGCACAAAGGCCGTCACATCTTCCACCGAAACGTTTAATTCCATAGCGATAAAGGTACGGAAACGGGCCGAGTCCAGTACGCCCGCCATACCGATTACTTTATTTTTGGCAAAGCCGCTCACTTTGAAGGCGGTATGGGCCATCGCGTCGAGGGGATTTGTGACCATTACAATAATGGCGTTGGGCGATTGTTTAACCGCGTTTTCGGTGATGCTTTTGATGATACCAGCATTCAACAGGAGCAAATCGTCGCGGGTCATACCGGGCTTGCGAGGTGAGCCACCCGTAATCACGATTACATCACTGCCAGCCGTCTCGTCATAGCCAACTGTACCCACTAGATGTGAGTCGTAGCCTTCCACCGGGCCGCTTTCCATCAAATCCAAAGCTTTGCCCTGGGGTACGCCGTCCACCTGGGGAATATCCACCAACACCACGTCACAATAATCTCGTTCGGCCAGCCGTTGAGCCGTTGTCGCTCCGACCTGGCCCGCGCCCACTACCGTTACCTTTTTACGTGCGCTCATAAATACTTCAGCCTCCTTGCCGAACTTTGCAATTTTACCTTCTTATTTTAATTGTTGCTAACTTCACAATCTGGCTTTATTGTAACCCAACCTATGCGCCAACGCAAATATTTAGATAGTTGTCAGTCGTCAGTCGTCAGCCGTCAGTTAAAACTAAAACCGGCAAAGTCTATTGACGGAGCAATATCCAACAAAATACCCTTTGTCTCAGCTGTTGACTGTTGGCTAAAAACTGATTACTGACGGCTACTGCGGTTGGTGGCCCATAACTTGCAAATACCATAAGCGTAAGATGATAGGGTACTCAGGTTGTTTTTTAAGAACGACTAAGAAGGAAATGGAAAAGGAGAATTTTGACAATGGCTATGACTGTAGTGGGTCTATTCGATACTATGAATGAGGCCCAAAGCGTGGTACAGGATTTAGTAAATGGTGGTTTCAATCGGAACGACATTGGTCTGACCGCGAACAACGCTAAAGGTGATTACAAAGATACTGCCGCCACTGGCACAACCGAAACTGGCACGGAAACTGGCGCAACCAAAGCTGGAGACGATGCTGGCGCGGGTGCCGTTGGTGGTACGGTAGTTGGTGGTGCGTTAGGTTTGCTGGTAGGTATTGGCGCGTTGGCAATCCCTGGTATCGGCCCGGTGGTTGCAGCTGGTACGCTGGCAACAGTGTTGGGTTCAACCGCTTTGGGTGCTGGTATCGGTGCTGGTATCGGCGGTATTGTGGGAGCTTTGGTTGGTATGGGCGTGCCTAAAGAGGATGCCGAATATTATAACGAAGGCGTGCGCCGGGGTGGTGCATTGGTGACTGTCAAGGCTGAAGACGCTAAAGCTCAAAGTGCTTACGACATTATGCAAACGCACGGCGCGGTTGACATTGACGAGCGCGGCGCAGAGTGGAAGCAAAGCGGTTACAAGGGTTACGACCCGAACGCCCAGGCTTATACCCCTGAGCAGGTTGACAGCTTCCGCAAACCGGGCCAGAGTGCTACTGCCACTGCGGAGCGGACTGCGACGGGCGCAACCAACACGGTGGGCAACGCGGCGCGAACTGTCGCTGATGATGCGAAAGGTGTTGTAGGCGGGGCTGTGAATGCTGTCAAGGGCGGGGCTGAACGCCTGACAGGTGATGCAGGGCGTGCCACCAATGCTGCTCAGGCGGGTGCGGATAATGCTGCGACTGCTGGGGCTGGTCGTGCCGAAAACATGAGCAGGAAAGGTCTTTACACCATCGAATCCGGTCAGATGGAAGACCACAAGTAAGCTTTTGGTGGTGGGCAGGTAAAGCAACTACCCACTTGCTACAAAGCAAATAGGTAAGTGTGATGAGAAAAGGAGGGAGTGCCACAACTACACTCCTTCCTTTTAATTTACCGAATTTATTGAGGAAAAACTATGAGTAACGACCCCAACCTAAAGCCAGCCGGAACGGACAAGCCGCGGCGGCCTGGTACTGTAGGGATGTATGCACGGCCAGACCGTCCGGCTATCTCACCTGTAATTTTGGTGGTAGCGGTGCTGTTAATTTTGCTTATTATAGCTGCCTTCCTGTGGTTGGTAGTGTTTCGTTGAGCTTGACAGGCCAGTTTTAGCTGGTTAGATTTTCACCTTACAGGGTTACAAACGTATCATCCCACAATTTCGGGGAGTAGGAGCGAGATTTATTACGCACTAATCCAACGGGCGTGATAAACCTTGCCCCTACTTTTTGAGATGATACTTACAAACCGCCAATGAGACGCACCGATGGTTGATGAACTTTAACCATCGGTATTGCCTGACCGTGCAGAATATGCCCCACCTCCGAATAAGACCGATTAGCTCCAGACCTGGGCGTAGTTACGCGCGTACTGCTCGAAAGTAATTGGGGCGCGGCCCAATATCTCCCTCACACTGCTGCTTAAACCACCAGTCCAACCCTGTCGTACCATTCCATAAAGACTGCTCATCATTTCAATAATCATTGGCGGCCAGCCCTGCTCGGTAGCCATAGCCCGATATTCCTCGTCCGACATAGCTACGTACTTAATGTCTTTGCCAGTAGCCTTAGAAATAATCTCGACAACCTCGTAATGGTCAAGAGCCTGAGTGCCTGTCAACGTATAAGCTTGGTTAGCGTGCTTTGCAGGGTTGGTAAAGACAGTAACAGCAACTGCGGCAATATCGCGGGTATCAATAAAGCCTGTTTTGCCGTCGCCTGCGGGTAAATATATAGCCCCATTCTTGATACTCTCGGCCTGTCCAGTGCTGAAATTCTGATTGAAGAAGGTCGGGCGCAGGTGAGTATAGGGGATGCCCGAAGCCTCAACTATTTTCTCATCTGCCCGCAGCGGTGTAGCGTCGTTGTTTTCCACACCGGAAGCCGATAGCTTAACGATGTGCTTGACACCAGCCTGCTTTGCCAGGTCAACCACCGTTTGCGCCGTATGGTCATTCCCCACTTGCGGCGGTGGCGACATGAAAAACAGCCCCTCTACGCCTTCCAGGGCTGCTTTGATGCTGGCCGCGTCAGTATAATCGAAATGCGCCATCTCGACTCCGGCGGGAGCCTTTGTTTTATCGGGATGGTGCGCTCCGGCCCGAACCGCAACGTGTTGGGCCGCCAACTGCTTGACTATTTCCGAGCCAACTTTGCCAGTCGCACCTGTCACCAAAATTTTACCGCTCATTTTTCTCCCTTTCTAAATATGTAACAGTAGCTATTGCTGTTACACTTTGTTTGTTAAAAAATTATGTATTAATGCGTACTTCAATATCCTGCACCACCTGGGCAATAGTGGTGTGAGCCAAAACCTCTTCTACTGCCGCCTCCATGTGGGCATACACGTTTGCCAAAACGGGCTGAATATTCTTCCCACACGGGCAAAAAAGACTGGCTTGACCCGTATTGAGGGTAAAAAGGTCGTCTTTTTCGGTGGCGTGCTGTACCTCCAACAAGTTGATTTGTTCGGCTGGGCGGGCCAGCGTAGCCCCACCTTCCGAACCAAGTTGGGTCAGAACTAATCCAGCCTGGGCTAACGAACCCAAAATACGGCGTATGACTACCGGGTTAGTGTTGACACTGGCAGCAATGGCGGTAGAAGACAATGACCTTTTTTGCATTGCCAACAAAGCTAAAATATGTACTGCCACCGGAAAACGGCTACTTGTCACCATCGCTAAACCCCTTTATCGTCACACCCTATCTGTAATCATTGTAGTTACACTTCGGCCTTTTGTCAAGACCACAAAGAAAGCTTACCGTTTGCATAAAGTGAGCCAGGTACTATATAATAAGCCGCACCTTCAAATAATCTAGCCCTTAACCGTTTAACGAACCTAAATAAAGATATATGAGTATAAAAGACAGTATCAAAAATAACCTTAAAGCTAGAAAGCCGAACGAACAAGAGGTTTTGCAGACCCGCGAAGACTTGATCCGCGATTTATTTTCGACGCACGATGGTAAGCTGCCCCTGATGCACCAGTTAGCCCGTACCGTCTGGTCGTTCAAGCTGGCCTACGAGAAAAATATGGGTTTTAGCGGGCCACAGGTCTGGATATTGTTGATGCTAGCTAAAAAAGAAGCTCATGTGGGCTTAACCCAAAGCGAACTGACCCATATTATGAAGGTAGATGCCAGTGCTATCACCCGTATGGTCAAAGCGATGGAAGAAAAAGCTTTGATACGACGGGAGTCTGACCTAGAAGACAACCGTTTGACCCGTGTTTATCTCACCCCCAAAGGCCATGAAGCAGCGAAAGGTCTATCTGAACGCGCCCAGGCCGTTGAGCAGCGTATTACCGCCCAGCTAACCCCCGCCCAACTAGACCAACTCCGCCAGGTCTTGACCATTCTCCAAATTACCGCCCAGGACGAATATGAAAAAGCCGGACGCGAACAACTATAATAGTTACTAATTTATTAGCTATAAAATAGAGAAGCCAACCGGGACTTCGGTTGGCTTCTGTGCTATGAGTGTGGATGTGGACTTGTTGAGCTAGGCAGGTATAATCCAAATGTCTCCTTTTGTCTTATGGAGGACTTATATCTAGAGGTGACACCCCGCCCTTTTGCCCAATCGAGAGTAGCTAGAAGCTTTGTCTAATTCTTGTCTAACTACTGTCTAATAATATAGCCATTTCTGCTGTTTGTCAACCCTTAAATCATTAAAAAAAGGTGAATAATGGTAACGATTTTAGACTGAGCGGTCACGCGAATTTGGACGAAAGAATGTGCTATAATTGACGCAGTTTCGCGGGCTGTGACCGGGAAACCCTTGTGCCTTTCATATTTATGACAATTAAGCAAGTAGATGAATGTAAATATCGCGGGATTACTCCCGTTTTTGACCGAAAATACCGAATTTCGCCGCGTATGTGACCGTCTGGAAACGGCGGCGAAGGCTAACCAGCCCGGCCCGGCTCTAAATTTGAGCGGGATTTCCCCGGCGGCCCGCCCATACTTTTTGGCGGCCTTGCAAAGTTGTATTGGTCGCCCTTTGCTGGTGGTAACGGCTCGTCCGGCCCAGGCCCGCGCTCTGGCCGAGGCGGTAGCGGTTTATTCGGCCCAACCTGATTTAGTTTTGAACTGGCTCACGCCGGATACCTTGCCTTACGAACGGATTGCTCAAGACCCGGCTATCGTGGCGGGCCGTTTGGAAACTCTGGCCGCACTGCAACGGATTGAGCCGGGCCAGAGCGAACATCTGGTGATTGTTGCCAGTGCCAAAGGTTTGATGCAACCCACCTTGAGCAAAACCGATTTTAGGCAGGCGGTTTTCTCACTTAAACGCGGCCAGCAACTAGATTTGAACCGCACTTTGGGTCAGTTGGTGCGGCTGGGTTATAGCGCGGAGTCGGCGGTGGAAGCCGCAGGCCAGTTTAGCAGGCGGGGCGGTATTTTGGATTTGTGGCCGATGAGCGAGACTGCTCCGGTGCGGGTGGAGCTTTTTGGCGATGAGATAGACAGTCTGCGTTTGTTTGACCCGGTTAGCCAGCGCAGCCAGCATCAAATTGAGCAAATCACGATTGTGCCGCCCCTGGAAGTTCCGTTGGGGCGTTCGAGCGAAGCGTTGGAACGACTGGAAGCGGTGGACGTAAGCCAATTGCGCCAGGAAGTGGGGGAAGAATGGCAGCGATTGCTTGGGCGCATAGATAATGGTGAGAGTTTTGAGGGCATCGAACAGTTTATGCCCTACTACACGGGTGGCGAAGATTTATGCAGCCTGGTTGACCATTTACCTGCCGAAGCTATCGTGATTCTGGACGGCGCAAATCAGTTGGGTTTCGCGGTGGACGAGCTAACTACCGAGGCCGAAAGTTTGCGTCAGCAGTTTGAAAACCAGGGCGAAACGCCTTCCGGTTTGCTGCGACCTTACCTTACCTGGCCGGAATTGGAAGTCAGCCTGCAAAAATATCCGCGTCTGTTGATTGAGCGCATCAACGAGGAGGACGACAGGGTTGGCGAAAATCAAAGCCAGGAAACCCAAATAAGCGCGAGTCAAACCGAAGTTGCAGCTGCTAAAAGTAAAGACAGCCTGGATGTGCAGGCGATGTTCGGCGGGGTCAGCGAATACGTCAACAACACGGGCAAGCTGATGGAAGACGTGGAAGCGTTTCTGGCCCAAAAGCAGCGCGTGATTATTGTCAGCCAGCAGGCCGAACGGCTACGCGAACAGTTTGAAGACCACGATTTATTTCCGGTAATACGCAAGGAAGGCCAGCAGCATCTGCTAACCAACCAGCCTTCGCCCGGTTCGTTCAATCTGGTGGCGGGAGTATTGGCGGCGGGCTGGAATTCGCCGACCCTAAAAATGGTGGTGCTAACAGACCGCGAGATTTTTGGTTGGCATCAACGTGGGGTCTGGCAAACCCAACGCACGCCCCGCAGTGAAAAACGTCAGAATTCGCGTACTCAGCCTCAACGCGACGCTTTTTTGCGCGACCTCAAGCCCGGCGACTATGTAGTGCATATCGAACACGGTATCGCCCGTTTCGAGGGTTTGCTCAAGTTTAAGCCTGAACCCTCTTACGACGAGAGCGGGCGGCCCGTCGAAGCCTCCGAACGCGAGTATATGTTCCTCAAGTATGCCGATGCCGATAAGCTATACGTGCCGATAGACCAGGTTGACCGCGTTTTGCCTTATACTGCGCCCGGCCAGGCCACGCCCACCCTCAACAAACTGGGTAGTGCAGAATGGTTACGCACCAAACGCAAAGTACGCACTGCCATCGAGGATATTGCCAAAGATTTGATTGCCCTTTATAGCTCACGCCAGGTTAAACAAGGCCACGCTTTTGCGGTGGACAATATCTGGCAGCGCGAGATGGAAGAAGCCTTTCCCTACGACGAAACACCCGACCAGCTACGGGCTATCTTTGATATGAAGGCCGATATGGAGCAGCCACGCCCGATGGATAGACTAATTTGTGGCGACGTGGGCTATGGCAAGACCGAGGTAGCTTTGCGGGGGGCGTTCAAGGCAGTGATGGATGGCAAACAGGTGGCGATGTTAGCCCCAACCACCATTCTGGTGCAGCAGCACTGGCAGACCTTTAGCCAGCGTCTCAAAGCCTACCCCGTCGTGATTGAGACTTTGTCGCGCTTCAAGACCAAACGCGAACAAGCCGAAATTTTGGAGCGACTGGTGGCAGGTAAGGTTGACATAATCATTGGCACGCACCGCTTGTTGCAAAAAGATGTGATGTTCAAAGATTTAGGGCTGTTGGTGGTGGACGAGGAACAACGCTTTGGGGTTAAGCATAAAGAACGGCTCAAGCAGATGAAGCAGGAGGTTGATGTGCTGACCCTTTCGGCCACGCCTATCCCGCGCACACTGCATATGTCACTGGTGGGTGTGCGCGATATGAGCATTATCGAAACGCCGCCCGCCGAACGCTTGCCCGTCAAAACCTATGTCACGGCTTACAACGACCCGTTGGTGCGCGAAGTGATTATGCGCGAACTGGAACGGAGCGGTCAGGTCTTTTTTGTGCATAATCGGGTGCAGAGCATCGCCGAGGTTGCCAGCCGCCTCAAATTAGCCATCCCCGAAGCCCGCATTATCGTGGGTCACGGCCAGATGGATGAAGGCGAGCTAGAAAAAGTGATGCTGGCTTTTACCGAACATCAAGCGGACGTGTTGATTTGTACTACCATTATCGAAAGCGGGCTGGATATTCCCAACGCCAACACCCTGATTATAGATAACGCGGTGATGTACGGTCTGGCCCAGCTTTATCAGTTGCGGGGGCGGGTCGGACGCAGCACCAACCGGGCCTACGCCTACTTCTTATATAAACCGGGCAGCGTGATGAGCGAGGATGCCCAAAAGCGGCTGGACACCATGCTGGAGACGCAGGAACTCGGCGCAGGCTTTAAGATTGCGATGAAAGACCTGGAAATTCGGGGCGCGGGCAATCTTTTGGGGGCGGAGCAAAGCGGCCAGATTGCGGCTGTCGGTTTTGAGTTGTACGTGCGGCTGTTGGAAGAAGCGGTAGAACAACAGCGCGGAGCCGACGAACGCCCGCTCGAAGCCCAGGTAGATGCGCCCACCGTCAATTTGTCGCTCCCGCTTTCGGCTTTCTTGCCCGAAGATTATATCGAAGACCAGGCTATCCGGCTCGATATGTACCGCAAGCTGGCCGCGCCGATGCAGACCGCCGGGCAGGTGCGCGAGATTGTGCGCGAGTTGGAAGACCGTTTCGGGGCGTTACCAGACCCGGTGCGGAACTTGATGTATCTACTTGACGTAAAAGTGCTGGCGATTCGGGCGGGCATCGAAGCGATTTTGGAGCAAACGGGGGAGATTTTCTTCCGGTGGCCCTCGCCTTCCGCCGAAACCGAGTTGCGCCGCAGGGCCGGGGTCAAAAACCCTGATTTGCAGCCCCGCGCCAAACCGACGGGTCGCGCCAACGTAGATGTGCGCCGCTTGATGCGCGTCTATGGCGAGTCGCTGCGTATTACGCCCAACCAGATGCGCCTTAACGTCAAAAGTTTGCCTCCAGGCGAGTGGCAGGGCAAGTTAAAACAGTTGCTAGAGGAACTGGTGGCTTAGTTTTTAGTCAAAGCTACGATAGAGCCGAATAATCCGTAACCCTCGGCATTGCGTTGGGCTTCGCCGCTGGCCCGATACGAGAAAAATAAGTCGGCGTGGCAACGGGTACAAAGCTGGCTGTTTTCGATGTGAGTGGGCAATAAACCCGCCTCTAACAGCAACAGGCGGTTTGCCGCCCACAAGTCGAAATACCAGCTACCGTCGCGGTTTTGCAGCAAAGGATTTTTACCATAGGCGGCGGCTTCCCCAAAAGCCTCGCGCACCTGACTCAGAACCGGCTCACCCACCTGGTAGCAACACGGCCCGATGCTAGGCCCAATTCCTGCCAGAATATCGGCTGGCTGGCAACCATATTTTTGCGTCATTGTTTCAACTGCCGCCAACCCAATCTTGCCCACCGTCCCGCGCCAGCCGCTATGCACCGTCGCGGCCACCTTTTGTACCGGGTCAAATAATACCAGGGGTGGACAGTCGGCGTGAATAGTCATCAGGGGTAGGTTTGGTAAATCTGTTACCACCGCGTCAATATCGGGTAGCGAACGCCGCCAGTTCAGTTCCGCTCCGTAGGCTTCGGGGCCAATACAAGCGACGTTAGCGGTATGTCGTTGCTGACCTGCTGTTAGGCTCAAAATAGCGGCTGCATCAAGGCCCAACCCAGCTAAAAACTCCATCCGCCGTTGCCGAATCAGGGTATCGTAGCGGGCGGAGTCGGCTAACAACAAGGGCCGTTTGCCCCCACCGCTAACTTCCCACTCGTTGGTCTCGCTGCTTTCTATCGGTGAAAAACGCGGGAAGCGCGGGGCGTGACGGGTGCTGATACCGTGTACAAAGCCCGGCTGGTTTCGCAAAAGCTCAAACTGGAACAACGGCAAACCCACCGCATTATCGGAATATATCGCCATAACCGCTTTCTTTATGTGGCTGTTCAAAATTACCCTTAGCTTGTAGGCGGCGCGTCCCCGCGCCCACACGGTACGAAACCTTATCAGCATAGCGGGTGCGTCCCCGCGCCGCTTACAATTCTTTTTAGCTACTAATCCAATTCAGTATAAGGAAAAAGCTGGCCCCTCGCAACTGAGATTGCCACTTATAGAATCTTATCGGAAAAAGCTTGACCTAAAGAGATTTTTATGGTATTTTGACAGTATAACTTTCTTAGGTTAAAATAGAGCAGTTGAGGTTTTAGCAGATTTGCAGTTCTAAACCCATTGATTTGTAGCAGCCAACCTGAGTCAGGTGCTATCGCATAGGAGCCTAAAATTGAACCACGTTGAAGCTTTTGACAACAACCCGGCGCAGGCAGTCCCGGAAGCGGGGGCAGGTCTTTGGAGTCGTCACCCAGACGTAGTAGCCCGCAAGGTATCTGGAGAGTTTGTGTTGGTGCCGCTAAGACAGGCTCATGTAGATATGCAAGCGATGTACACTCTCAACCCGGTAGGGGCTTTTCTTTGGAACGAACTTAAAGTCGGCCAGACCGAGTCTGATTTAGTAACCTCTGTGCTTGCCCAATATGCCGTCAGTTTTGAGCAGGCTCACACTGACGTATCTGATTTCCTGACCCAATTAAAAATAAGGGATTTAATATTATACCAACCGGCCCCATTCAAAGCCGAATAAGTCGGCTCAAAATATGTTATACTAGGTTAGGTGTACGGTTATTGCGGTTTATAAGCGAACGGGACAATCTCCGTTTGTTTGTCACACAATATTCATTTATTAAAACAGTTGATAGTCTATATTATATCGGGAGAATCAAACTATGGCTATGACCGCAGCTGAGACAGCGTTAGAACTGGAACATAGTTTTCACGCCAAAGTGTTATTTGGCAGTGTGGCCCAGCGCGTACCTCTGAACGGCACCCTGGAGCTTACTTTTCGTTGCAACTATAATTGCGTACATTGCTATGTCAACTTGCCTACCGGAGATCGGGTAGCCAAAGCCCGCGAACTAACTACCGCCGAATGGAAACGCATCATTGAAGAAATTGCCGAAGCGGGCTGTTTTTATCTGCTGATAACTGGTGGCGAGTTTATGCTCCGCCCAGACTGGCAAGAGATTTACCTGCACGTCAAAAAGCAAGGTATTATCCCAATGCTTTACACCAATGGTAGTGCCATTACGCCCGAAATTGCCGACTTTCTGGTAGAATATCCGCCGCGTAGTATGGAAATTACCCTTTATGGAGCTACCCGCGAGACCTACGAAAAGGTCACACGTCTGCCTGGTTCGTTTGACAAAGCTTTACGGGGTATCAACCTGTTGCTCGAACGGCGCATCCCGCTCAAGCTCAAATCGGTGGCTTTGAAGTCTAATTTTCACGAGTTGAGCCAGATGAAATATTACACCGAAGGCTTGGGTCTCAATTTCTTTTATGACCCCAATATCAATATTCGTATAGATGGGCAAGCTTATCCGCTGGAGCAACGGTTGACCCCTGCCGAAATCATCTCAATGGACATTGAGCAGAACGAGCGGGCCGAACGGACTATTGAGATATGCACTGGGATGAACGAAAACCCGCAGCCTCTTTCCAAAGCTGCCTTTACGTGTGGTGCAGGTCAGGTGTCTTTTACAGTTGACCCTTTCGGCATAGCCAGCACCTGCCAAATTGTGCGTAAGCCCGGAGTGGATTTGCGGCGCAATTCCTTCGAGTATGCCTGGAATGTAGTTTTTAATCAATTGAGGCAGACTCAACGTAGTGGTACGCAACGCTGTGACAGCTGCGACATCCAGCAATCTTGTACTCAGTGTGCCGGTTGGTCTATGATGGAGTATAACGACTTTGAGACCCCCAATGATTGGCTGTGCGAAGTTAATCATGCGCGTCACGAAGCCTTTAATCCCATTTATCAACCTAAAACTGGACAGCGCACCATTTTACTATCTTCGATTTCTGGTTCCAAAGCGGGTTCTAAATCTAAACAAGCACAGGTGGCTGTTGTAGTTTGACCAGGGCTGACTTGTAACGATGCAGGTTCAGAGTTGTTTTAATAGTTTATTATAAACCACAAGAAGGGGGTTATCCTTTGAGCAATTCACAATCCAACTCAAAAGAAGTTTACGAAAGTAGTTCGGACACACGCTTACCTTACCAGGCACCACAAATTTTTGAAATCAGTTTGGTTGAGGGGCGGGTCACACTTGGCGTATGCAAGACTGGCAGTGCTGGCAAAAGCGGGTCGGGTACAGGTAACTGTCGAGATGCAAGTTCTAACCCTTGCAACTCTTTAGGCAGTGGCAGCTAAACTTCATTAAGTTTCAATCAAGCAATAAAATTCTTCCGGTACTTTATAGCGTGGAACTGAAAAAAGTTTTAGCTATAAAGTACCAGGCTAACTTTGCTTTTCTATCTCTCCTATTTTGATTTTGCCTCTAAAATCGGCTTATTTGTTAATCACTAAAAGGTCTGTTACCAGTGTCTATTGCCAACTCTAATTTACAAAAACCCTTATCTGATCAACTTGATTTAGAATTGGGTGGGTTTCGGGTACGTCTGCAAAGCCCTGACCCGAATATGACGTTTACCCACCAACCGCAAGACGTGTGCTATTTGCCCTTTATTGATATGGTCTATGCAGATAGTCCGCCGCCAGATTTGCATATTAGTCTGCAAGCTGCTACCAGCAAAGCCGATTGGCAAAAAGCCTTGCCAGCCGCCCACACCCTCAAAACCGATGCGTACTATCGGGTGCCAGATGCGCCCTGGTATTATCAACAAACCACCCAGGGCCAGGATATTTTTGTAGTTCCCAGCCTTGAGCCGGGTATTTATCACCAGATACTCATAT
The DNA here is from genome assembly GCA_038207455.1 of Chloroflexia bacterium. Lineage (GTDB taxonomy): Bacteria > Chloroflexota > Chloroflexia > Chloroheliales > Chloroheliaceae > JBBQZT01. Next base: position 1,523 of record JBBQZT010000027.1, on the reverse strand, counting down.
TAGAGCCTGATTATCGGCACGGCACCTTGATTTATAACGGTGCTACGCAGTCCCTTCCGCTTGACTCATCTAGTTTATTTGGCTATCCACTTGACCGCCTGATGATTGCCAATCGTTTGATGCGAGACGAGGGCTTTTTGCTGCACGCTTCGGGTATTGGCACTCCGAATGGAGTTATTTTGTTTACCGGGCCGAGCGGGGCGGGTAAAACCACCCTTTGTCAGCTTAGTCAGCAAGTAGCCGACTGCACCCAGCTATGTGATGAACGGATTGCGGTACGGCGTGACCCGACCTCCCCGACTGGCTACCGCGCTTATGGCACGCCCTGGCCGGGCGAAGGCAATATTTATAATCGGATCAACGGCCCACTGGCGGCCATTTTTTTGATTAGCCACGCCGAGGCCAATTGGTTACAACCAGCCCACGATAGCCACGCCCTCACCTGGCTGATGCGTGAGATTTTCCCCACCGTTTGGAATAAGGATGGCCTGACCCTCACGCTCGACTTTATCGCCGGATTACTGGAAGAGCTACCGTGTTATGAGTATGGCTTTGTGCCGACTGTCGAGGCCATCAGCTATGCCCGCCACGCCGTTGGTTTGTGATTGTGAGTTGTAGCTACTCAGAGCTAGAGATTAACCCCTTTTAGATTCCAGGCGCAACTAGAAATTACCTGCACGTAATACGTGCCGCCGTTGTGGTAATGTACTACGTCTCTACCCTTTGCGCCGAATTGAGTAACGCTCCCTGTCTCGAACGACAGCCGGGAGTCCTCGTAAATATAAACGGTAAAATTCCCCTGGCTGAATTGGGTGCAATCATAGGCCCAATATAAGTCCCAATTACCCGCTACTACAAATTTGTTGCTATTAGTCGCACTGTTGCCTCTGATGTCGAAAAGGCTTTTTTGACCGGGAGCTAAAGATGGTAGCACCACCGTTGCCATCGCTGTCGGTTGAGTGACGGCGGGCGGACTGGCGTTTAACACCAAAATTGAGGCACCGATTATCACCGCGACAAATACTGCAAATATAGCTATTAAAATCGGGCCACGTCGTTCCGTCCGCCTGGTAGCTGGCTCTAAATCATCTAACATTTTCTTCTTTCCTGGTAATATTAATATAATGTAACTACTCAGGCTGTTTGTAGGAGGCTGCTCCGCCAGCCAATACAGCTGTCATTCTAAGACCGAAAACCACCGGCTGGCAGAGCAGCCTCCTACAAACAGCCTGAGTAGTTACATTATAAGTATCATGAGTAGCACGGGCGTGGGGACGCGCCGCCTACAAGTTAAGAGTAAAGCTGACCAGCTGCCTTGATTATAACTATTCAGTGTCCCGTTTTCTGTAGGAGGCTGCTCCGCCAGCCGATACAGTTGTCATTCTAAGCTCGACTTTACCCATTTTTGAGAGCCGCTACACGCTCACGATAGCTAGGGTAAACCAGGTTTTCAGACATGGCCTCTACCGCCACTTGTTTGAAAAATAAGGTCAGATGTAGCTTTTACGTGAGATCCGAGCCCA
>JBBQZT010000026.1:0-63821 GCA_038207455.1 Chloroflexia bacterium | reverse complement strand
CAACTCGCTCAACTGCTTTTGAGTAACGACCAGTTGTTGAGATGCCTGGGCTAACTGCCTTTTGAGGGCGGCGTTTTCCACCTGCAACTGTTTGATTTCTTCGGCTTGCGTCATACTCTTATTTTAGCACAAAGGGTAACTTTGAACACTTACCGTGATTTTAAGGTGTGCGTTATATAGCACCGTCACGCCTTTAGCAACGCAAAAATTTGACCCGCACCCGTGCTTGTAGCAATTCACGTTTAGCACTGCTAAAAAGCTTATCGGTTGCCAGCCGCGTTTACCACCCGGCTAAAAAGTTTGCCGAAATCACCTGCTTTTGGCCCCAACGATGTAGCCAACAGTTGGGCCAGTTCCTCCAACGAATGAGTATAAGCTTGCAAAACATCGGCCTGCTGCTGTTTGGCCCGCGCCAGAGCCTCGTTTAATTCTTCGACGGAGCGGTTTACCTGCGAAAGCTGCTGCTCCCGATATTTAACCAGGGCGAACTGCTCGGCGATAGCTCGGCTGGTCTGGATAGCACTTTCGGGTAGGGTAGGGTCTGCTTGTACCAGTTCCAACTCGGCTCCAACTGTTAATAATTCTTGCTTCACCTGCTCACTCTGCTGATCGGGAACATCTTCCGTCACCACTATAACATCTTCTATAAGGGGCGGAGGGGCGGTTACATCTTCGCTTTTGGCGGTGACAATTGGAGTGACTCGGCTAACGACGCGCTTGTTTTTGGGTTTCGGGCTTTCGTTGGAAGGTTGGGAAACCAGTGTCAGGTCGCTTTCGGTCTGAATTGGGGCATTGCGGGCCAGACTGTGCCATAAATTAGATAGAGAGCGGGTGCTACCAGCAAACTGAGGCAACCATTCCGCGCTATCTTCTTCCACTTCCAGAAACATTACTAAATCTTCGATTGAATTACGTTTGGTATCCCTAAAATCGGGGCGTTCTTCCAAGAAACGAGCGATAGCTTCCCGTGCCAGATTGGTAGCCCGCTCAATATTTACCCCTACTGCTGTTGCCTGTGGCATCTTGCGTTCTCCTAGTATCTATTGGACTTTGCCGCGTGCCGAGACGGGCCAGATAGCCTCTATTACTCCGGCACGGTGGGCATAATAAAAATCGTGCAAATTGACCGTCGTATCAATGTGGCTAGGTATCATTTCCACTCGCTCCCCGATAGCAAGTAGAGGCATGGCGTGGCCTACTTCCCATTCCAAGATACCGTGTTCGTCACCGCCAGGCCGATAACTCACCTTACCCTCATCTTCACTTTTAAGTTCTGGCATCCCGCTATCAATCGAAAGCGATTTAAGCCCCGCATCAATGACTGCCGCCCTGCGCTCGTCCGCCCGGCTGACAACGGTTGCCAGGATAGTCAGGGCGTTGGCATAAACTGTCCCTAAAGCGTTGCGGTAATCGGTATCCATAAAAATGAACGAGCCGGGCTGTACTTCGGTCACGCCCTGATAAGCCGCACAAATCTCCGCCGTACCCGTGCCACCCGTTGTCACGATGTCAATGTTGAAGCCCGCCTCGCGCAACCCCTGAGCCGTATCCACCAAACGGGCCATCGCTTCCTGACAACGTTCTATCCGTGCGGTCTCGTCGTGTAGGTGTTGCAGATGGCCTTCGTAACCTTGCACTCCTACCAGACGCAAACCGGGCAAACTGGCAATTCGGTGGGCCAGTTCCAGTGCGGCTTTGCCCGGTTGTACTCCAGTGCGGTTCTGGCCTACGTTCACATCTATTAAAACCTGTAATGGAGGCAAATGGTCGTTTTCTGTTTCCAGCATCGCCGCGTTCAAACCCTCCGCTCCGGCCAGACTATCCACCACTACTTTTATCTGGGAGTGGTTGCGTACCAGTTGCATCAGGCGTTGAATTTTAGTTGCGCCCACGATTTCGGTGGTAATTAAAAGGTCTTCGATACCTTCGCCAGCCATCACCTCGGCCTCACTCACTTTTGCCACACACCCACCTGTAAACATATTATCTGCCGAAAGTAGAATATGTGCCAGGGCTGGGCTTTTGATGGTTTTGAAGTGCGGGCGAATTTTCAGTTGGGGATTGAACCCTTTGAGCCGCGCTACCAACTTCTGGATATTAGCTTCCATCAAATCCAGATTGACCAGCATCGCCGGGGTGTCCAGCGTTTCCAATTTGTCGCCCGCTTTGGGATTATAGTGATACATTCTTGATAAATTTTCCTCTCTAGGTATGGGCATTCTGGCTTTGAACGCCCCAGCTAGATTTTAGCACATCTGGGAGACAAGGGCCGCAATAGCAGTCCATTGACGGAGCAATGTCCCACATCTTACCACCTTCTACTGTTCCCCTCTCCGTGAACTCCGTGTCTCCGTGGTGCAAACTCCTGATGTGAGGAAATATTTGTGGCTATAACTCTGTCATTCTGTTGTATAATAACACTAAAGCTCAACCGCCTCCCTATTTGTTTGTATAGTGGTTTGTGATAAAATGTGGAGCATAACTATACCTGTTCCATGTGGTCAGTGACAGCTTTTGGGTGTACGTGGCTTTGTAAGTCCTAAAATAGGTGTTAGCGAACCAATTTTGTATCGCTAGTGTGTTTGCTGTGGGATGCCGCTCAAAGGTATAGATACTGGAAATTTTGGAAATACGCAAGCTGGGAAAATCATAGAAAGTATGACCTGAAGGAGACCTGACTGTGGCGAGTAACGAAAAGAAACATATTTTGGTAGCCGATGACGATAATAAAATCCGCAGCTTACTAGAAGATTTGTTTACGGATGCGGATTACCAGGTCAGCACGGCCAAGAATGGCGCGGAAGTTTTGGAGCAAGTAAAAAGTCTGACCGGGAAGCTCGATCTGGTGTTGATGGACGTGAGAATGCCCGATACCGACGGGCTAACTATACTTAAACAGATTCAAGATGGCGGCAAAAATAGCCTGCCCGTAATTATTATGACCGCCTACAGCAGTAGCAATATTGCAATCAAAGCGATGCAGATGGGCGCGGACGACTATTTGACCAAGCCTTTTGCCGATGTCGAAGATGTTTTGATGCGGGCCAACAAAGTTTTTGAACGCCAGTCGTTGATTAGCCAGGTGCGCGAATTGCAAAGTCGGGTGGGCCGCGACCCCCAGGAAAAGATTGTGGGCGACAGCACCGCAATGCAAGAAGTTTATAAGTTGATTGGGCGTGTGGCGGGTAGCGATGCGACGGTGTTGATTACGGGTGAAACCGGAACGGGCAAAGAGCTAATCGCTAATATCTTGCATTCCAATTCCAAACATTCGCACGGGCCACTGATTAAAGTCAACTGCGCGGCTTTGCCCGAAAGTTTGCTGGAAAGCGAGCTTTTCGGTCACGAAGCGGGCGCATTCACTGGAGCGGTCAAGCAGCACAAGGGTCGTTTTGAAATGGCGAACAAAGGCACGATTTTTCTGGACGAAGTAGGCGAGATGACGCTGGGTACGCAGAAAAAGTTGTTGCGCGTGTTGCAGGAGCGCGAGTTCGAGCGAGTGGGCGGTTCGCTGCCAGTCAAAGTAGATGTGCGGGTGATTGCCGCCACCAACCGCGATTTACAAAAAGAGGTGGACGAAGGCCATTTCCGAGCTGACTTGTTTTTCCGGCTCAATGTAATCGCCATTCATATGCCCCCCTTGCGAGAACGCACCAACGATATTCCGCTGCTGGTTGAATATTTTCTGGACAAAACCCGTTTCAGCCCATCCAGCCCGCCCACCCGCATCAGTGAAGACGCAATGCAAATGTTGGAGAAGTATGACTGGCCGGGCAATGTGCGCCAGTTGGAAAATACTATCGAAAAAGCAGTGATTTATGCACGTGGCGGCATCATTACCCGCGAACATATGCTGCTGCCCGACAAAAACACCAAAGAAGGCACGCGGCAGAATTCGTTGTATGTAGATAGGCTGGTCAAAGAAAAAGTCGGGCTTAAAAATGCTTTGGCTGACCTGGAACGCAGTATGATAGCCGAGGCTCTACATCAAACCAATAACAGCGAACAGGCTGCCGCTTCGATGTTAGATTTGTCGAGTGAAGAATTACGCGCTAAAATCAAAGAACATAATTTGGGCGAAGATTAGCGTATCGGGATATGAGGACGTGCAATGAGCAAAATTTTGGTGGTGGACGACGAACCGTTTATCGTTGAGATGATTGAAGAAAACTTGAGCGGCGAAGGCTACGAGGTGGTCAAGGCTTACACGGGTGAGGAAGCTCTAGCAATGGTGGAAAGCGAGGAGCCAGACCTGGTGGTGCTGGATTTGATGCTGCCTGGCATGGACGGTTACGAGGTCTGCCGCCAGTTGCAACGCGATGCCCGCTTTAACCATATTCCCATCATTATGCTGACTGCCAAAAGTGCCATCGCTGACCGGGTGAGTGGCTACGATAAGGGTGCGGACGATTATATTACCAAACCCTTCGACCCCGACGAACTTTTGGTGCGGGTACGGGCGCAATTACGGCATCTGGCTCGTGAGGAAAAAAGCGTGCTGACGGGGCTGCCGGGTAGTGGGGCGGTGGAAGATATGCTGAACGAGCGCACCGAAAACCCTGATATAGCCTGGTCTATCATTTATGTGGATATAGAGCGGTTCACAGCTTACAACGAAGTCTATAGCTTTGTGTTGGGCGACGAGCTAATCCGACAGGCGGCGGGTTGTCTCAAAAAAGCCGTGCGCGAAAAGGGTAACGAAGACGACTTTTTGGGGCATATTGGCGGCGACGACTTTGTAATTTTAACCACACCCGATAAAAGCGACGCGCTGTGCGAAACCGCCCTGGCCGCGTTCAAAGAAATCGTCCCCAACCACTACAACGCGATTGACCGCAACAACGGTTATTTCGAGTTTGTGAACCACGCGGGCGAACGCGCCCAAATGCCCCTCGTCAGCCTCTTTTTCGACGTGGTAGATAATGTGCCGGAGCCAGTTTCCGAGTAGTCAGGAGAGTTTATTATGTCAGTACAGGTTCAGAAACGCCTTTACAACGTAGCTGAGTTGCTTGAGCTTAACAGCCAGAGTGAAACCCAGTATGAGTTGATGAATGGAGAATTAATAGAAATGGCTCCCACTACTTTTAAGCATGGGAATTTAGCGGCCAGGATTTGTGCCAGGGTTGTAGTCTATATTGAGAAATATGGTAAGGGTGAGGTAGCGACAGAGACTGGCTATATTCTCAAACACGACCCTGATATAGTTTGTGGCCCGGACGTTTCATATTTTAGTGGGGCAAAATTAGCTCTTGCCGAAAAAGCTGACGATGATGGCTACCTTGATTTTGCCCCTGATTTGGCCGTTGAGGTAATTTCTCCTGGAGACCGAACTGGAGAGGTTTTTCAAAAAGTGCAAAAATACCTGGACGCGGGAGTAGCTTTAATTTGGTTGGTTTATCCTAAAAAAGAGATAGTAAATGTGATACGGCCCAACGAACCAATTTTGATGTTGAGCCGAAAGAATAGCGACAAATTAGAAGGTTACGACGTTTTGCCGGACTTTGAGTTGCCTTTAGAAAATCTTTTTGCCCGCACATCAGGTCAAGCTAGTCAGGAGGGTTAACTATGTCTGTTCAAATTCAGAAAAAGCTGTTCACTTCTGACGAACTATACGAGATTAACAATCAAAGTGAACAGCAGTATGAATTAGTAGATGGGGAGTTAGTCGAAGTGGCTCCAGTGGCAGATGCACACGGCGGAATTGCAGTCAACATTGCGGCGGAAATTCGCGCCTTTAATAAAGAAAAAAGGCTGGGCGTAGTCAGAGTTGAAACGGGCTACAAACTTACCAATTCACTTACTCGTGGCCCCGATGTTTCTTTTTATACTAAAGATAAAGAACAACTAGCTGTACTACAGAGGCAAGAAGGTTATTTGAACTTCGCTCCCGACCTGGCGGTAGAAATAGTCTCGCGCGGTGATAGAACAGGCGAGGTTCTTGAAAAAGTTGACGAGTATTTGACGGCGGGCGTAGCTTTAATATGGGTGGTCTATCCTAAAAAAGAACTGGTTTATGTGTTTCGCCCGGACGAACCTGTTTTGATACTACATCGTAAAAATGGCGACACACTTTTGGGTTACGACGTGCTGCCCGGTTTTGAGTTGAAATTGGAAACGGTTTTTGAAATTGAGGCTTGACTTTGTGGCACTTTTTAGTTAAAATAGGGATACGAAACAGAACAAATCTTCCAAAACTAAATATATTTTGAAGCAACAGAAGCCTTTGCAAAGGCAGAAGGAATTGAGTAAACGATGGCAAAATCGAGTTCCCGCAATGGGGTTGAAAAAGAAGATAAAATTGTAGCCGATATAAAAGGTGGCACAGACCGCGAACGCGAAAAAGCGGTGGAATCGGCGATGGCTCAAATTGAACGCTCCTTCGGCAAAGGTGCGATTATGAAGATGGGCGATGCCGGTGCAAAAATGGCGGTAGAAGTTATCTCCACAGGCGCAATCTCGCTCGATTTGGCGTTAGGCGTAGGCGGGGTGCCGCGTGGTCGTATCATCGAAATATACGGCCCAGAGTCGTCTGGTAAATCCACGTTGGCCCAGCACATTATCGCCGAGGCCCAAAAAATGGGTGGGTTGGCGGCTTATATTGACGTGGAACACGCGATTGACCCGATTTACGCGGCAAGTATTGGCGTGGACATTGACCAATTGTTGATAAGCCAGCCCGATACGGGTGAGCAGGCGTTGGAAATTACTGAAACGCTGGTGCGAAGTGGGGCAATTGATGTAATCGTGGTGGATAGCGTGGCCGCCCTGGTACCAAGAGCCGAAATCGAAGGCGATATGGGCGACAACCACATGGGTTTGCAAGCCCGTTTGATGAGTCAGGCTTTGCGAAAGTTGACCGGAGCGGTCAGCAAGAGCAACACCGTTCTGATTTTTATTAATCAGTTGCGTATGAAGATTGGTGTGATGTTCGGCAACCCTGAAACGACGACAGGTGGCAACGCGCTCAAGTTTTATGCTTCAGTGCGGTTGGACATTCGCAAAGTGGAAGCGATTAAATCCGGCCAGGATGAGGTAGGGAACCACGTGCGGGTCAAAGTTATCAAAAACAAAGTTGCGCCGCCGTTCCGCAAAGCCGAATTTGATATTATGTTTGGCAAAGGTATTAGCAAAGAAGGCGATTTGCTGGACGTGGGAGTGCAGATGGGGATCGTTCGCAAGAGCGGGGCGTTTTTCTATTTGAACGATGCGCGTCTAGGTCAGGGCCGTGAAAATGCCCGCGAATATCTCAAGGTCAATAGCGATGTGGCGGCGGAAATTGAGGCGATGATTCGCCAACAAGCCAATCCCAACGCTGGTCTGCCTATTGGGGTAGGCGCACCTGTAGAGATTATTGACCCGGAAACCGATGCGGACGTGCGGGCCGAACTGGATAGTGGTGGCGAAGAAGATTTTTAGCCAGCCCGGTGTTATCTCCTAATAATTTCAGAAAGAAGGGCGTGGTTGACGCTTTGGGTGCAGCCACGCCTTTTGTTTGCACGTTTTGAGAGCTTGAAGGGAGCTTACTATGTTCGTTTCTATGACTGTCCACAAGGCCCACCCTGGCAAAGAGGCTTTGCTGCTGGAAGCGATGCACCGCTATGGCGCGGCGGGGGAAGGTCAGCCCGGTTTGCAACAGGTTCACGTACTACGTGACACTGCTACGGGTGAATTGGTTGGCTTGACGCTTTGGGATGATGAAGCAGCGATGATAGCCTATCGCAACGCTGCCCAAGCCACCACCCAAAATGACGGTTTTGAGGCTTTGCAAGAGCCAATTAAGGCTTATATGTTTGAGGAAGCTTAAACGAAGTTAGATATGTATAACCAAAAATTCAAAACTAAAAAGACCACCCGCGAACGCTTCACGGGGGGCGGCAAAATCACTTCGATTGAGTACCAAAAAGTCAACGCTGAACGACTTAACATTTATCTTGATGACGAATATGCCTTTAGCGTAGCTGACATCGTAGCCGCCGAAAACCATCTCAAAGAAGGACAGACGCTTTCCCCTGACGAAGTGGCTGAATTACAAGCGGCAGACTTTTATAGTCTGGAACTGGCTGCTGCCATAAACTTTGTTTCGTTTCGGCCACGTAGCGAAGCGGAAGTGCGGGCGCGGCTCAAACGCAACTATCCTGACGCACCCCAGACCGCTACCGCACGGGTGATGCAACGGTTGGTAGAGCTAAAGTATGTCAACGACGTGGAATTCGTGCGTTTTTGGATACAGGCCCGCAACGCTTCTGCCCCGCGTGGTCGCTTGCTACTGCGCCAGGAATTGAGCCAAAAAGGAATTGCCAAACCTTTGATTGATGAGGCTTTGGAAACGTATCTGGACGCACAACCTGACCCTGACCCGTTTCAAGACGAAACCCAGGCCGCCGAGTCTGACAACTTTCGCACGGTTGAGGAACAACAGGCATTGGAGATGGCCCGCAAAAAAGCTACGGGCTATGCTGCCGAGGATTGGAACGGGTTTTATCGTAAGCTGGGCGGCTTTTTGCTGCGGCGCGGTTACAACTATGGGATTACCAGCCGCGTGCTGAAAACGGTCTGGCGGGAGCTAAAAGACGAGTCTCCCGGCGAGGATTTTGAAGAAAGTTTTGAATAATTTTTGATGAAAAAGACGGTCTCACCAATAGAAGATGATTACTCCAGCCCGGAGTTTGTAGCCCTCGGCCACCTGACCGCCGATATATTGGCCGATGGTAGCAGCAGACCAGGCGGAACTGTGGCCTATGCCAGCGTTTTGGCGCGGAATTTGGGGCAACGGGCGGCGATTGTGACGGCCAGTTCAGGGCCACTGCGCCAGGCTCTCCAGCAGGAAGGTATCCAGGTACGCGGGCTAAACTCAACGCAAGCCACTACCTTCGAGAATATTTATACCCCGCAGGGTCGTGTGCAGTATATCAAAGAGGTGGCTGCTATGCTGGGGCCGTCTGCCGTACCCGTCGAATGGGCTGGCAAACGCAGCCCTATAAAAATCGTACATTTAGGGCCAGTGGCGCAGGAATTTGCCGGGCCGGAAATTCTGAAATTATTTCCCAATGCGTTGGTGGGAGTCACACCGCAGGGCTGGTTACGCACCTGGGATAACAACGGCAAGGTGCGGCCTATAACGTGGCAACCAGAGCGAGCCAAAAAGGTGTTGAGCCGGGCCGATGTGCTGGTTTTGAGTATCGAAGATTTGCCATCTGGCGAAATAGGCCAGATTTTGTTAGCTGCCTATGTCAAACTTACGCCCATTGTGGTACTGACACAAGGCGCAAAAGGTTGTCTAGTTTATCAAGGTGAGCAAGTTGACCACGTACCCGCGTGTCCTGCCCACGAAGTTGACCCAACGGGCGCGGGCGATATTTTTGCCGCCGCCTTTTTTATCAAGCTTTACGAGACCAAAGAACCATTGTTGGCCGCACGTTTTGCCCATGCTGCGGCAGCCTGCCATATCGAAAAACCCGGTCTGGAAGGTATCCCCACCCGTTACGAGATTTTACAACGTCTGGCTGCCCTACCCGATTAGGGTCATAAAGTCAGGCGGCTTGCAAACGGTAAAAGAGCCAGCCGCACAAAAGCCAGCCCGTTAGAAAAAACACCGAGGAGGCAGTGACCCAACCATCGGGGTACGCCCCCAGCAAGAAAGTGAGAAAATTAGCTCCACTCGCACCTATCAGGGTCGTGCTTCCTGCCAGTAGCTTTTTCCAACCGAGCGGGCGCAACAGCAAAGCCGCCGCCCATATCCACACCAATAATATAATATATTGCGGGCTAAAGACCCGGTTTGCCAGAGTAAAGACCGCTACGCCTACCAAACCCGCACCGGCCCAACGCGCCCACTCGCTATCGTCGCGCACCCGGCCCAGCCGCCACACGCTCAGGCCAAAGAGAAAGCCCGTAAGGGCAAGTTGTGCTACCAACAAGGTATTATTGCCCAGGAAAATCTTCGTCGGTTCGGCCCAGGGTTTGTCGGGGACAGCGTGGGCGGGGTCTAGCAACCAATTCTGAATCAAAAACCAGAAGCTTTCGCCAATCAAATGTCGGCTGCCCTGGTATTGGTAAGGATACCAGAAAGCGGTGCTATTCCACAGGTAAAAAGGCAACAGCGTGAGTGCGGTCAGGCCCACTCCTACCTCTACGAAAACCAATAACTGCATCCACAAACGTCTGCGAATATAAACCAGGGCCAGCCAGGGCCAGGCGACGGCTGGTAGCCATTTAGTCAAAGCCCCAGCCGCGATGCCACCGCTTGCCAGTTCGGTTCTGACCAGCATCCGCTTGAGTCTGGTCGCATCGCTGCTGGCGGCTTTGGACGCGGGCAAAAAGAAATAGATACCGGCCAGCAGCAAGGCAGTCGGGGCAATGTCGAAACGGGTGTAGCCAAAACCGTACAAAAAGGGGCAGGTAGCCAGCAGCACGACCAACAGATAAGCGGCGCGAGGTTGGTTTTGTTTGAGGCCGATACCAAACAGGGCAAAAGCCGCGCCAAGCTCGAAAAGCAACATCAAGCCTGGGAAAAGCCAGACGAAACTATCCAGGCTGCCCGCCAGCGTCGCCCCGCCCAAAAACAAAAACAGGGCGAACTGGGGATACTCCATATACTGACCCTGAAAATTTTTAGGCCAGAGACCCGCCGCGAACTGGTGGCCGTAGCTGTAAAAAAGTTGTACGTCGCCATCGCGCCCAAAAAGCGAACCAGGAGTAGTGTTGCCGGGGGCAGTCCAGGTGGCGCGTAGCCAGATGTTGCAAAGGTTGGGCAAGATTACCAGCCCAGCTAACGTCAGCCAACGCCAGCGCGAACGATACCAGTTTTCATCGGTGCGCCACGCCAGCCAAACCACACCTGCGTATATCAGAAAAAACCCCAGACCCAAGCCTAGATACCAGTTGGGTTGTTGGATACGTTTGAGGTCAGCCGTGAGCCAACCCGGAACACACGCCGCCAGCACCCCGGTTAGCAGCAGCACCGCGTCCAAACTTAAGGATACAATAAGGCTTGTCCCGTTCACCTTTATATTTTTATCTGACGAGGAAGCCGCTAGGCTAACAGTTTCCAGATTGGTTTCGCCCCTTCCTGGCGGTCAATCGTGAACAAATCCTTGCGGTTATAAAGCATTTTGTTTACATCGCTACGGCCCAGGGTGGCAGGTTGACCGTTTTTGAGCATTTGCTGGCGGATTGCTCCTGCATCGCCTTCGCCCAGCATGGTCAAAGCCATGCGGATTGCCTCAGCCAACCCTTCCCCTACAGCAGTCCCGACGCTTGCAGTCACACCCACACCAGCACTCGTTACCATCGCCCGGCTACCACCCTTTTCCAATGTTTCTACCCGCTGCTCTAGCTGCTCGATACGTTCAAACAGCTGGGCTAATTGGTTTTGCAAATCTGATTCGTTCATAATTTTCACCTGAAAGTTATTCGTTTAACAGCACTTGATTTGGTTGGGCAGACACCCTTACGTTCACCCATTCGCCATATTTTAGCACGCCCTATAAATTTATGCACCCCATCACCAGAAAAACTCGTCCTTTACCGACTGGTGGCTACGTGTTATACTAAGTTGTAAGCAGGGACACTTAATTTCGGGCGAGCTTATATATTAGATGGATTAAGTAAGTTATGACGACTGGACGTTCATGGGCGTTATACGGCCAACTACAGGTTTTTACGCTCAACACTATACTCTCGGCCCTTAACCTGCAAAAAGTTACTGGCATCCTGACGCTGGCTCAATTTGACCAGATGGCTCAAGTGTTGGTGCGTGGAGGTGAGGTAGTAGATGCCTGGTCTTCGACAGAGCGCGGCATCTCGGCTTTGCTACCGCTTTTCGGCTGGGAAGAAGGCTTTTTTACCTTTGACGTACAGCCAGTCGAAACGCAAACTATTCAAATTTCCTTGCCCGTTTTACAAGTGCGTTCGGCGGTTTATCTGGAGGAGCAGAAGAATTCACGCAAACTGCCACCCTCCATTTTCACCCGTGAAATCCCGTCTGCCGACCATATTCTGGAGGTCAATCCCGACTCTGAGCGCGAAGTAACCATTCAGCCGGAACAGTGGACGATTTTGCGCTACCTGGTCTCCGGGCCGCAAGCGGTACGCAAGCTGGCCGAGCTAACCGACTCACCACTCGAAGCCTTTGTCCCTGTCGCCTCGGAACTGGTACGCAACCGTCTGCTACGGGTACTCGCCCCCGAACGCCGCTAATTATACAAAACAGGTAACTACTCACCCCAGGGTGGTTTTTGTAGGACGCGCAGCTGCTTCGTCAGCCGATAGTTTCCAGGGTTAAAACGCCCACAAAATCGGCTGACGGAGACGCTGCGCGTCCTACAAGCGGCCTGAATAATCACAAAAGAGTAAACCAAATTGAACGAAGCCAAAATTCCAGAGTTACTCACCAAGTTGGGTAGCTACCTTGAAAATTATAAGCATCGGCCCGGTCAGGTGCAAATGGCCGCTGCCGTCGCCCAGGCTATCACCAACCGCAGTAATCTGGCCGTCGAAGGCGGCACGGGGATTGGCAAGTCGGTAGCCTATCTCGTTCCGGCGATACTGGCAATCGTGGAGGACGGGGCGCGAGTGTTGGTTGCCACCAGCCACAAACCCTTGCAAGACCAGATTGCCAAGAAAGACGTGCCGTTGCTGGGCCGCCTCTTTAAGGAAATGGGGTATCCACCCTTTGAAACCGTTGTTCTCAAAGGCTTGAACAACTACTTGTGCTGGCATTCGGTAGATAACGAGCAGGGCCGTATTTTGCTTGACCAGACCGCCACCAAAGTTGTGAGTTTTGCCCGCAAAGCTGGCGAAGATTTTTCCGGCGATTTTGAAGACGTGCCTTTTAACGTTCCGTCCGGAACCCGTTCGCTACTAAGTGCCGATAGCGAAGATTGTTTAGGTAAAAAATGTCCGCATTTTGAGCATTGTTACGCTATGATGACACGCCGTCGGGCCGAAAACGCCAGCCTGGTCGTCACTAATCATTCGCTGTTGTCGTTGGATATTCGCAACGAAGGCGCGGTTATCCCCGGCGACTATTCTACCTATATAGTTGATGAAGGCCACAATTTCGAGGATAACGCTACTAAAGCCAACGGTTTGCAAGTGACATTAGCTGCCGTGCGCCGTTTTGTCAATTCGGACGTGGTGCGGCGGGCCACTGCTATCAGCACGGGCAAACTGGAAAGCGCACGCCATCATCAGGAACGCTTACAATTGGAACTGGCCCGACTCTGGCAGGAACGCGCCGAGAGTAACGGTCAGAACGGGCGATTTGGCGACTACGAAGACGAAAACCGGGTGCTGCTCAAACGCGAACTGGTTAGCGGGCGCGAATTGGCCGACAGTATTGACGATTTGTGCGAATTACTCAAACATTCCAACCAAAAAAATATCGAAGATCAGTTGCGGGCCACCCGCACCATGAAGCAAGGCACGGCTCTGGCCGAACGGCTCAAACGCCTCTCCCTGATGGCTGACAATAATTTGGTTTATTACGCCGAGCGCAACTATTACGGTAGCGGCGGGCGCGGTAGCTTTGCCAACCAGACTCCCTATTACAATATTCAGGGGTTGCCTATTGACGTGAGCGGCTATCTGGCAAAATGGTTCGCCGACAACAACGTAATTGTGACCAGTGCCACCCTTTCGGACGGCGAGAATTTCAATTTTTTTATGCGGCGCGTGGGGATGCCCGCCAACCGCACTGCAACTTTGATTGTGCCAAGTCCGTTCAACTACCGGGATAACGTGCGGCTGTATCTGCCTCGCCAGACCAGCACCAACGGCAACTTTATGGATAATCTGGCCGGGCAAATCACCGATATATTAAATGCCGTCGAAGGCCGCGCTCTGGTTTTGTTCACCAGCCACATGGCTCTGGAAGCAGTCTGGAAACGCTTGAGCGACGAAGGCAGCCACTTGAGCCACCAACGCCCCCTGTTCAAACAAGGCGAAGCCCAGATGCAACGCATTATCACGGAGTTCCAGGGTAGCTTCCAGGGGGTGATTTTCGGCACGCGCAGTTGGTGGCAGGGCGTAGATTTGCCCGGTATGCGTCTGGTAATTATGGACAAGCTACCCTTCCCCCAAATGAACGACCCGGTTATCAAGGCCCGTATTGACACCATAGATGGCGACGGCGGCAACAGTTTTGTAAACTTCACCTTGCCCACTGCCATCATCACCTTTCGGCAGGGTTTTGGTCGCCTGATGCGTAAAGAAGATGACCGGGGCGTAGTGGTTGTCTGCGACGAGCGGATTGTGCGTCAGCGTTACGGTTCGCGCTTTATCAAAAGCCTGCCTTCGGTGGGCTTCCTAAAAGATTTGGAGCAAGTCCAAGATTTTGTAAACGAAGGTGAGGTTGAATGACTATAGAACGAGCGGGTTACAATCGCACCCTTGACCTTTCAAGTGAGGAAAAAGCCGTTTACGCCGCGAGTCTTTGTAAAATAGCTGCGCCTGCTACTACGCCCGCCATTATAAACCGCGTATTCGACCAGGACTTGTTCGAGGTTTTGCCGTTTCTGCCCACCCAGTTTATAGATTTATTATTTCTTGACCCGCCCTACAATCTGACCAAATCTTTTAATGGCCGGGTGTTCAAAGAATTAAGCCTGGACGACTATGCCGAATGGTTGGATAACCTTTTGGCAAAGTTAGTGCCGTTGCTCAAACCAACTGCTTCTATCTATATCTGTGGGGATTGGCGTTCATCCGCCCCTATTCATTATGTTGCGAGCCGCTATTTCCAGGTACACAACCGCATCACCTGGGAGCGGGAAAAAGGACGCGGCGCGAAAACCAACTGGAAAAACTGCTCCGAAGACATCTGGTTCTGCACCCTGTCTGATGATTACATTTTCAACGTCGAAGCGGTCAAGCTCAAGCGTAAAGTGGTAGCACCCTACAAAGACGAAAACCGCCAGCCCAAAGATTGGGAACAAACCGAAGCGGGCGATTTCAGGCTGACTCACCCTTCCAACCTCTGGACAGATATAACCGTGCCGTTCTGGTCAATGCCCGAAAACACCGACCACCCGACCCAAAAGCCCGAAAAACTGCTTGCCAAAATCGTGCTTGCCAGTTCGTTACCGGGGCAGGTAATATTTGACCCCTTCCTGGGTTCGGGTACAACCGCAGTCGTGTCCCAAAAGCTTGACCGCCACTTTGTAGGTATCGAAATTGACGAAACCTATTGCTGTCTGGCTGCCAAAAGGCTGGAGTTAGCCGCCCACGACAAAACTATTCAAGGCTACTCGCAAGGCGTTTTTTGGGAACGCAACACCCTGGCGAAACAACAGGTCGCCCGTCAGCTTATTAAGATTTAGAGTTGGTGATTGATATGGTCGAAGAGATAACTGCTCCTAAAAAATCAGTAGCACGCGAACCAAGAAGTATCACTAGCCTCAGTGTGTCCGGTTTCAAATCTATTAGCAACGAGCAAAGCATCGAAATCAAGCCCTTTACAATTTTGGCAGGAGCAAATAGTTCTGGCAAGTCGAGTATGATGCAACCTTTGTTAATGCTCAAACAGACCCTGGAAGCTACTTACAATCCAGGCCCACTTAAAATTGATGGCCCGAACGTAAAATTTGATGCTTTCGACCAGTTTTTATCTCACGTTAATAAAAATATGGCAACAAACCCTTTGGTTATTACTTTAAAATCTACAATAGGTGCTAAATCTGATTTAAGTCTAGCATTAAAATTTGATAGGGCGCACACAAAAACAGCCCTTGAAACAGTTCAAATGACTTACACCGGGAATAAAACGAACCAATCTATTACGTTACACCCTGATATGAGCGAAGACGCAATTAAAAATGTTATTTCCAATGATGTTAGATTAGATTCAGAGCAAAGTAAATTGGTTATTGGAGTAGATCGTTGTTTCCTGACTCCCGCACGTATATACCAAGATACACACAGAATTCGTTTGTTCGTACCTTTTGAAGTAGAAGTTTTCACCCAAAAAATCCTTGACCTAATCCACGTTACAGGCATTAGAGGCAATCCCGAAAGGAATTATCCAGTAGCAGCAGTTGGCCCAACTTTTCCAGGCACTTTTGAGGTTTATACTGGTAGCGTAATTTGGGAATGGCAGCAAAATAAGCCAGCAAAAATCCAAAGTTTGCAGGAAGACCTTGCCAGTCTGCAATTGGGTACGAGTGAAATCCAGGCACGCAAGATAGGCGACATTCAAATTGAGGTTTTGGTTAGCCGTTTGCCTCATCAAAGTTCTGGCCCAAATGGTAGTAAGAACGGCAGTAAGAACACAAAGCGTGATATGGTAAGCCTGGCTGATGTTGGTCTTGGTGTGTCGCACACTTTATCTGTACTGGTAGCTTTACAAGTTGCCCAACCTGGGCAAATGGTTTACATCGAGCAACCCGAAATACATCTGCACCCGAAAGCACAGGTGGCGATGGCCCAAATTCTGGCGAACGCGGCCAAACGTGGCGTGCGAGTAGTGGTGGAAACACATAGCGACTTGCTGCTAATTGGTATTGAAACTTTAGTGGCCGAAGGCAAACTGTCACCAGATTTGGTAAAATTGCACTGGTTTGAACGTGACAAACGTGGAGTTACAAAAATCACGTCCGGCGATTTGGACAAAGATGGAGCTTTTGGCGAATGGCCCGAAGATTTTGGATTGATAGATTTTGATATAAAGCAACGTTATTTAGATGCAGTTGCGTCACGTCAAGCAGAAAGTAGAAATGGCAACTCAAGACCAAATAATAAATCTAGTCATTGACACCAATATTCTTAGAGCGGCGGGTAACGAAGATGCGACAGAAGAACAAAGTATAGCTTGTAGGCAGCTTCTAAAAAAAGTTCTTACTGATAAGCGTTATGGAGTTGTAATATCTGCTTCAATTCGTCAGGAATACAATAAGCACAAGTCTAAAACAGCACACGATTGGCTGTTTAATATGCAAAGACAAAAAAGACAATTAGATTTGGGTAATTATAGCTCAAAATTGCGAACAGCCGTCAAAGGAAGTGCGCTGGTTGAAAAAGCGCGTACCGAAATGGCAAAAGACGTACACTTGGTAGAGGCAGCTCTTGCTACGGATAAAAGGATTATATCACGTGATGACAAAGCTAGAGGCTATTTTGCCAATTTAAGTGTGCCTGTAATAAAAATACGTAAGATAATATGGGTTAGCCTTTCTACCAACGAGCGAGATGAACAAGTTATTCAGTGGTTGGATGGTGGAGCGTTGGCTGAAAAGCACCGAACTTTAGAGGCTTTCAGGGAAAAGTTATTAAAGCGTTGAACCTCATAGTTCATAGCAATTAGGTTGAGTTCCTAAATTTCAAACGGAGGTAACAGTTTTGACCAAAAGTGTTTTAATTACGGGTATTACGGGACAGGACGGTAGCTATCTGGCGGAGTTTTTGCTGGAGAAGGGCTACAAGGTTTATGGCTTGTTGCGCCGCACCAGTATCATTATTGATGATCGCATCAAACATCTAACCAAAGATGTCGAACTGATTGACGGCGACCTTTTAGACCAGCTTTCGGTCATCAAGGCTATCAACATCGCCAAGCCCGACGAAGTGTATAATCTGGCGGCTCAGTCGTTCGTGCCGACTAGCTGGCTGCAACCTGTCTTGACTGGTGAATACACCGCGTTGGGCGTAACCAAACTGCTCGAGGCGGTGCGGCTGGTGGACAAGCCTATGAAGTTCTATCAGGCCAGCAGTAGTGAGATGTTCGGCAAAGTTCAGGCCGTTCCCCAAAGCGAGGACACGCCCTTCTATCCGCGTTCTCCCTACGGTGTAAGCAAGCTGTACGGCCACTGGATCACCATCAACTACCGTGAGAGTTATAATATGTATGCTTGTAGCGGCATACTTTTTAACCACGAAAGTCCGCGCCGAGGGCTAGAATTTGTGACGCGCAAGGTCTCAAACGCCGTCGCTCGTATCAAGTTGGGTCTGGAAAAAGAGGTGCGAATGGGCAACCTGGAGTCGCGCCGCGATTGGGGCTTTGCCGGAGATTACGTCGAAGCGATGTGGATGATGCTGCAACAGCCCACTCCCGACGACTATGTGGTGGCAACTGGCGAGACGCATTCGATCCAGGAACTGATTGAGGTAGCTTTCGGTCACGTCGGCCTCAACTGGCGCGATTACGTGGTGAGCGACCCGCGTTTCTTCCGGCCCGCCGAAGTAGATTTGCTGATTGGAGATGCAACCAAAGCCCGCATTAAGCTGGGTTGGGAGCCGAAAGTCGGCTTCGAGCAACTGGTCAAAATGATGGTGGACGCTGACCTCAAGCTCAACCGCGACCAACAGTAACAAAACTTTCGGTTTGTCACCATGAGCTTGCAAAGGGTCTGTTGCTTATAGTTTTTTCAGCAACAGACCCTTGCTCGTTTCTCGCTCGGAATGACAAAGACAGGTTCAAGTCACTTTTTTAATCAAGATAAAATACGGGCCGGTACGCAAGCTGCCGAAAAGCCAGATGTCCAACTTCATCAGCCAAGTCAGAGCGCGTAGCAGTAGCAAAAACGCCCCGCCCCTGCGCTGGGCCACCTCGCGCTTTAACTGCTTGCGTACCAACAAATCTAGCTGGGCGTTTTCGTTGGCCTGGGCCGCCGCACCCTGCCGTTCATGGGCAATTCTGATACTCACACTACTATCCGCCGACTCGCCCCTGCCACTCATACCGTCAGCAATCCGATTGCGTAACTGACGACTGCGCCATCTACGTTGCGCCGACTTCTCCAACCGCGCCCGTACTCCACGGCGTATCCAATACTCACCTGCCTTGACAATAATATTATCCACCAACCCCTGAAACACTCCGTTCCAGAAAACCTTGCGCTCCAGGACAAAACCGCCCGCCGCCACTGCCGCCGCCAATTCGTCGAAAGTTCGCAACGCTTTAATATGGTCGGATTTACGCAACTCGTCGCGTTTGGAGTCAAAGATGCCACGCCGCACGAAATATTGGCTAACTCGTTTTTCCAGGGCAATCACAGGCCACAACTTGCCCATCTCCCGCGTGTTCGAGAAGATAAAGACGTGACCGCCCGGCTTCAAGACCCGGTTGATTTCCGCAAAAAAAGGCGCAATCCCGTCCCTTGAAAGATGTTCCAACAAATCTATCGAAAAGATTTTATCAAAACTCTGGCTGGCAAAAGGCAAACGCCGCACATCGCCGCGCACCAACGGGATTTCGTCCAGGGCTTCGTTGGCAAAAAGCGGGGCCGCGTCCACCCCTACCACAATACGAAACCGCTCTCGATTCCAATAGCAAAATTTGCCGTTGCCACAACCCACTTCCAGGGCCGCCTCGCCCCGACGTGGTTGCAACATCCGACGCAGCAAATCGTTTCGTACCTTTGCTGCTAACAAGGGCAAGCTGATATGTTCGTGGTCAATCTCCTGCTCAAATTCTTCGTCCAGGTAGCGGGTCTGGTGTTGGAAAGCGTCACGCAGCAGCAAATCCAGATAACCCCGTTGCGGCAACTCGCGTTCGGTCTGCAAAGCTACTGCCACCCCGGACTGACTTAGCTGACCGCTCTGGGTCATGCTGGGCGCGTCCAAAAAAGCCCCGTAAGCCGTACCACAATTGCGACAAACCACCCCGCCCTCGACCTGCTCCATTCGTCCGCGCTGGCTATGCGGCAAGTTCGCTTCGGGGCTAGTTGCCAGACAGTGGGGGCAGCGTACAATCTCTAATAATTCCTGATTAATCAAAATGAACTATCTTTTCCCTGTAATAGATTTTTAAATGCTAAAAGAAAGCCTTTCATAATTAAGGTTGGTTGCAGCTTTTGCTGGTATCCGATGATTAAAACCACCGTCTATTCAGTTCTAAACCGGATAAATCGGGTTAAAAGAACCCACTAAAGTGGGTTTGGAATCTATTAGACGATGGTTTTAACCAGCGGATACCAGCAAAAGCTTAATAGTCTGATTGGCGATTAAGCAACTTAGACGAATTATGAAAAGCTCTCGCTAAAACATTCTTGAGCAGGTGAACCCTGTATCTCAACGGCCTTTGTATTGGGGCGCACGCTTTTGGACAAAAGCCGTCAGACCCTCTTTGTAATCTTCAGTATGCGCCACCTCGTCCATCAGTTGGGTTTCAAGTTCTAACGCCTGACTCAAATTCATAGTTGCGTTGCTATAGATTAAGGTTTTGGCAAGTCCGATAGCGCGGGTGGGGCCTTTTGCCATTCGTACCGCCATCGTCCGCACCTGGGTCAACAACTGGTCGGCAGGAAAAACTTTGCTAATCAGGCCCAATTTCTCGGCTTCGCTGGCATTCAACTCGTCCCCAGTAAAAGCCAGTTCCATCGCTTTGCTGAGACCAATCAAACGCGGCAGAAAGAACCCGTTGCCAGCACCCGGTATCAGGCCCACCCGTACTGCCACTTCCATAAAACGGGCGCGGTCACTGGCATAGCGAATATCGCAAGCCAACGCCAGACCTAAACCGAACCCGGCAGCCGTGCCATTAACCGCCGCGATAACGGGCTTTTCGATATGACGCAGTTGGCGGATAAGCGGGTTGTAGGCCCGTTGCACCTGCTCGGTCATCGCGGGCAGGTTCGGCGCATTGACGCTGGGCGCGACGGGAGCGTTGTTGGTGAAAACCGGACTATAGCCCGACGAATTGATTTCAACCGGAGCGGGGCCGGGGTTGCGTGGCGAATATGTTGGAGCGGGCTGGTAGCTGCCAGATGACGCGCTATATTCGGGAGAGTACGAACCTCCGACAGTAGAAGCAGGCAGGGACGAAGCAGCGTTGTCGTTCGGCATAGCGTCTGGCACTTCGGCAATGGCCCGGCTCTTAAAATCTTCGCCCGCACAAAAAGCCTTGCCCGCGCCAGTTATCACAATCACGCGCACTTCCGGGTCGCGCTCCATCCCTTTCAACACGTCCAACAGTTCTTCCAGCATTTTGGGCGTGAAAGCATTTAACTGGTCGGGCCGATTGAGCGTAACCGTGCCGACCCCTTCGCTTCGTTCAAACAAAATTTGCTGGTAAGCCATCTCTCTATTTTCTCCTCAATTCCAATTTCAAGATTCAACTATTATGCAACTTTTGGGTTTATTCTAACGATTAGACCCAACCTCGTCAAACTGGTTCGGGCTTCGAGCAATGAGCAGCGAGCCAGCAGCCAAGCGGTTCTAAGCTCGCTACCCGCAACCCTTTGTGGGACATTGCTCCGTCAATGGATTATCCTGGTTTTTGTGGGACATTGCTCCGTCAATGGACTGCCCCGAACGGAGCAATATTTTACAAATACCGTCCCTTCTGAGTGGTGAAATCAACTGCCGTAACGCCAACTGTAATAATGCTGGCCCACATTGCCCATCTCAATTTGAAAGGCGGGCGGGTTATCGGGAGTGAAAGTCAGCACGCGCCGCTCAAATAACTGCACCAACACATCGCGCTCAACATTGCCCACCTTTGTACGCACCCAATACGCCTCGGTGAGCGGTAAGCCAACGGTAGAGACCCAATCAAAAACCGCCCCGTTAGTATAATAGTCACCAATGGGCTGATATATATGGCCTGGTTGGTTAAACCAGTTCCAGAAAACATTGGGAATATTATGCTGCGTTTCGCTTATAAACTTCGATTGAGTAGCATACCGGCCTAAAGCCGGATTTTGGCCCTCGAAGCCATCGCGGTCAAGCGTAGCTATAACCAGAGTGCTGACAGGCGCAGGGGAGCTACTAAATAGCAGCAGATGTCTAAAACTACTGTAAGTAGGTGCAGAGGCATTTTGGTTTTTGTCGTTGGGGTCGCCCGCGACGGGAATTTGACAGGGCTGGCGCGATTGGAACACATTGTCGCCAAGTTGGAGTTGGCCGCTTGTCATCTCCTGCACCAGCAAGCCGTTGGTAACGTTGCCATTGGGTCGGGTTTGCTCCATGCGGGCCTTGTCGAAATAAACCACCTGCCGTTGCCCATTCGCTCCTTCGGTATAAGGCTCGGTCAAGACATGACTCGACCCTGGCCCCCAGGTATAACCGCGCCTGACATTCTGACCCGTCTCTACACCGATTGTTACAAGGCGGTCAGCCCCGGCCCAGGCTTGTTCAAAAGCCGGGTTGAAATTACCAAGAAAATAGCGTGGCTGTGGCCCGGCTTGATTGCCTGTAATGGTTAAGGCTACCTGCGTGGTTTGGCGAGCCAACTCAGGGTCAAGCCGCAGCGAGCCGTCCTGGTTATAAAGTTTGTCGCCGGGCGTGTGATAGCGCGGGTCTGCTCCAATAATATCCTTTACGTCTTCGGTCAAAAAGATAGCCTGACCCAATCCGGCATTCCAAAAGGATTGCTGGTCGCTCAGGCGGTTGGGGTCGCGTTCGGGCGCAAAAAGGTCGCCAATGGTATAAACCCGGTAATCCAGACCCGGCAAATAGTGACTGCTCAAGGTCGAGCCATTTTGAGCCAGAGCGAGGCCGTTATCGCTGCGGGCCACCGCCCAAACAATTTCCTGGCCGCGTCCATCGCGGGGGTAGGCTACCATATCCAGATTGACCACTGTACCCACGCCTAGCCCTTTGGGATTGACGTTTTTATCGCTGTACCAGTTTTGGACAAAGTTCAGACTGCCCAGATGTCCAAATTCTTCACCATCAAAAAAGACGATTTCTATGTCGTCTCGGAACTGATAACGAGTCAGTAGGCGGGCCATCTCCAGCAAACTTGCCACTCCACTGCCGTCATCATTCGCACCGGGGGCAAAATTGGAACAGGTAGGCGGGAAGTTGCGGGTGGGGCTGCTATCGAAATGAGCCGTCAAAAGCTGGACAGCCTGAGCCTGCGTACCCGCTTTACGCACCACAATATTTTGTAATGGCGTATTGGTAAGCCCACCTGCGGACGTGTTGAAATACTGCACAATTGGGTTGTAACCATACTGGCTCAAAGTATTTTTGATATAGCTGATAGAGGCGGTACGTTCGGGTGAGGTTGCACAGCGCGATTGCTGCGAAAGCTTATCAATATGACTGATGATGTTGTCGCTGGACACCCCTGCCACCAGGTCTGCGATGCTGGCGTTATTTTCACTAGCCAAAACGGTTGACACTATTATGGGTTTGGCCCAGGTAGGAGAGCTACTGAATACTAATTGGGCCAGCCACACCACTAACAGCAGCAAAGCGGGTTGCGCTGCTCGATGAATGTGCCGTTGCTCAAAAACTATCACTTTATTTTTCTAACCTCATCATCAATTAATCGCTTAACCAGTATCGGAATAACATCATAATCTGAAGAGCCTTCAAAAGCGTAGCCAACTTTCAAATTGCTTGCATAGTTATAATTGCTGTAGGTCATAAACTAAGGCTTAAACTCCCTTGTGTCCATAGCTCGCCTAATGTCTGTTCGCCTCTTTCCCACTGTCTTCTAACAACTTGATTCCGCTCCGCATCTAAAAGTTGAGCTGCTGACTCAAATAAAGTGTGAATAAAGTGGTTTTGCCCACATTATTAGGGCCAACCAGTACCGATAGCGGAGTTCTAGAATCGGCCCTACTCCTCTGCAAGCCACCATAACCATTTACAGTAATACTTCGGATCACTTTGCTTTTGCCTTTCCACTACCGCGAGTGTCCTATTAATCAAATTATAGAGCTTATACCCAATCTGGTCAATTAAATTCGGTCAAAACCTGGCATTTGGTACAGGTACAGAACTAGCCTTCGGTGCGATGTGCCGTAACTTGCCAGGGTTTATAATAAAGCTTGTTAGAAGGAATTTTTGGATAAATAAGATAAAAGGAAGATATTTAGAATGACAGATATAGCAAAACAAACAGGCACAGCTTTGATTACGGGCGCATCGCGGGGATTAGGTCTGGCCCTGGCTCGTCAACTGGCGCAGGACGGCTGGACACTGATTGTGGACGCACGTGGCCCTGAAGCTTTGGAAACAGTCCGCTCCGAACTGGCACGATTCGCCAACGTCACGGCTATCGTAGGAGATGTAACCGACCCACAACACCGCCAGCAACTAGCCCAGGCGGTACAAGCGGCAGGTGGGCTGGATGTGCTGGTAAACAACGCCAGTATTTTAGGCCCAAGCCCTCAACCAGCTTTGTTGGATTATCCGCTTGACGTATTGGAGCAGGTTTATCGCACAAATGTAATTGCGCCCCTGGCTCTTATCCAGGCAGTGCGTCCCTATCTCAAACCGCAGGCACGCTTGCTCAATATAACTAGCGACGCGGGCGTAGAAGCTTACGAAGGTTGGGGCGGTTATGGTTCAAGCAAAGCGGCTCTGGAACAACTGTCGCATATTTTGGCGGCGGAAAATCCTGATTGGCGCGTGTATTGGGTTGACCCAGGCGATATGCGTACCCAGATGCACCAGGAAGCCTTTCCGGGCGAAGATATTAGTGACCGACCTCTGCCCGAAACCAGCGTACCGGGTCTGTTACCGTTGGTTCGAGGCGAACTGGCAAGCGGACGTTATGCGGCCCGTAGTTTGATAGTGGAGGCCGCCCAATGAACCAAACTCTTAATAATTTAGAGGTTTCCGATAATATTAACGTCATAGCTAATAGTGGCGGCGAGGTTGGTAAATTTAGTTATGTAAACTTGTTTGACTTGCCGACCCTGGACTTTGATTTGCCCACACAGTTAGAAGCCAGTGAACCGCCCGAAGCACGCGGTCTGGCTCGTGACGAAGTGCGTTTGATGGTTTCGTATCGCCGCGATAATCGAGTGGTGCATAGCCAGTTCCGTCAGCTTGAAGAATATTTGGCGGCGGGCGATGTGCTGGTTATCAATACCAGTGGCACGCTCAATGCCGCTTTAGAGGTGCGACGTAGTGACGGCACACCTTTGGAACTGCATCTTTCGACGCATCTTCCGGCGGATTTGTGGATTGTGGAGTTGCGCCAGCCTAACGGGTCAGCAACCAAGCCTTTTCAGGCTGGCCGCGCCGGGGAAGTCTTGAGTTTGCCGGGCGGTGCAAGTGTAACTTTGCACGTACCTTACCAAACTGATCGAAGTGTATCGGCAGATGGCCCGACCAGATTGTGGATTGCGACTCTGCAATTGTCCCAACCGTTGCAACCTTATCTGGCTCGTTATGGCTTTCCTATTCGCTATGGCTACGTGCGACAGGGTTGGCCGGGCAGCTATTATCAAACTGTCTATGCCACCGAAATGGGCAGTGCCGAGATGCCTTCGGCGGGCCGCGCCTTTACACCCGAACTGCTAACCCGACTGGTGGCGCGAGGTGTCCAAATTGTGCCGCTAGTTTTGCACACCGGGGTAGCCAGTCTGGAAAGCCACGAGCCGCCTTACGAAGAATTTTATAAGGTACCAGTTGAGACAGCGCGAGCAGTCAATACGGCGCGACAGGTAGGCAGACGAGTGATTGCGGTAGGTACAACGGTGGTCAGGGCATTGGAAACCGTAACCGACAGCGAGGGCGTGACCCACCCTGGCGAAGGTTGGACACGGCTAGTGATTACGCCCGCACGCGGTATCAAGGCGGTCAACGGTTTGCTGACGGGTCTGCACGAACCCCGCGCCACCCATCTGGCAATGCTGGAAGCTTTGACCCGGCGCGAACATCTGCAAATCACTTATGCCGAAGCTTTGCGCGAGAAATATTTGTGGCACGAATTCGGGGATTTGCATCTGATTCTGCCCTAATTAGAAAGGTTGAGCCAGCCATAACCAGTTTCTTGTAAGGTAACGCCGCCAAGCTCAAAATCCTGGGTCACGGTGGCGTGACCGCCCATCGCTTCGTAAAAGCGGCCCGACCCCAAGTTCGCGCTCAAAACCCATAGCAACATTGAGTCAAAACCTTCGCTGACGAGGTTGGTTACAATTGCTTTGAAAAGCTGCTGACCGCTACCCTGACGTTGGCAACTTTCCAACAAATAAATGCAATACAATTCGCCTTTGTAAAGCGGATGGCCGCTCCGCTCTGGGCCACCAGACGCAAACCCCACAATCTGACCAGTATCATCTGCGGCTACATAGACAAACTCTTGACTGCCCTCTCCACACAAAATCCTTGACCACTGGCTTTCACGCTGCTTATAAGACAAGTTAGCCAGAAAATCGGCGGGTATCAAACCGCCATAGGTAGTGCGCCAGCTACCCACGTGTACCCTGGCAATTCCAGCTACATCAGTACAAGTTCCTGCCCTAACTGTTATCATAATAACCGACCTTCCGAACTCTGCAAATCAATATTTCACTGATAATATCTGAAGCAGCCTGTTTTGCCAAAACCTCTGCTGATTCTTTTATAACGGTACGGTGTAAAATTTTGCAGCCGGAGCCAATTCAAGACCCAATAATTTTACTAATTGCCTTCGTGCATTACCTGCTCAAGCAAATCTCCTATCCTTTGACCATGCTGCGCCGGATGGCGTAACGGCTTATCTAGGTCAATGGTATAACAATTACTACGCCCTTCACGGACGTGCTGGACGTAACCTTCCTGCTCTAAATCACTTAATATGCGCTGGACTGCTCGCTCTGTGACACCTACTTTCAAGGCAATTTCTCTGGCTGTTAGATGAGTGTTTTGAGCGATACAAAGAAGCACCTGCGCGTGATTCGTCAAAAAAGTCCATTGATGAGCCACTTTGTTGTGCCTTTCCCAAATAGAGACAATTTTATCGCGCTACATTTATAACGATTTTATTGGCGCGACTTTATAACCAGTTTAGATTATAACACTTCCTGCTTTATGACACCCTTTCTTAATGCTTTGTTTATCACTTTTATGCTTGACAAACTTCTGATAATACGGCAAAATAAGTCACGAAAAGTATATCGTGTTTTCTAGTTCGTGTATAAACCGATAGTTGTAATTGATTTTAAGTCGTAGTTACGATTTTAATATGTGCAAAGAAGGGAAGGGTTGTGGCTTATGGAAGGATTAACATTGCTTCTGGTGGTCTGTGTTCCATTATTTCCTATTGTTTTCCTGGTTAGCTGGGGTCTCTTCATCAAAGTATTTCCAGGTAAGCTCGCCTCGTACACCTTGATGGCTTTTGGGCTGGCCTGGTTATGCGCCGTAATTGCCTTTGCCCTCGTCTTTTTCAAAGGGCCAATTAACTATTCCTTGTTCACTACTAAGCTAAATTCTACCGATACTACCCCTATCTTCGGATTTATAGCTGATCGGTTGAGCCTGGTTATAGTCCTACTTGTAACCACTGTAAGCGGAATAGTCCACCTTTATTCGATACGTGCTATGCAAGAGGAAAAACATTTTCCTCGGTACTTCACTCTATTGAGTCTAGTAACGGTGGAAGTGCTGTTCGTAGTTTTGGCTAACAACTTGCTCATGCTTGCGGTCTTTTGGGTTTTGAAAGGCTTTACCCTGACTTTTCTTTTGGCACACTACCAAGACAGGGTTGCCTCCTGGCAAGCTGCTCTTACAAAGTTGCGTATTGACTTGGTAGGTGATACTGCGATCATTATTGCTGTAATTTTGGCCTGGAACATTTTTGGCACTTTTGATTTACAAACCATTACCAAAACAGTAACAAACGCACCCCAAACTGTAGATGGCTTCGGACTAACGCTCCTCACTATCTTGATTTTTATTGCAACAATGACCAAATCGGCTCAGTTTCCGTTACATCGCTGGCTTCCGCAGTCTGTCGAAGCCCCCACTCCTGTTTCAGCCTTGATGCACGCTGGCTTGATCAACGCGGGTGGTTTCCTATTCATTCGTTTAAGTCCGCTTTTTGTAGCTTCCCCCTTCACGATGGGACTGGCGATAGTTGTGGGTGGGTTTACCGCCTTCTATGGCACGGTAATTATGCTCACGCGGAGCGATGTCAAGGGAATGCTCGTTTATTCCACGATGGGGCAAATGGGTTTTATGATGCTTGAATGTGGATTAGGAGCGTTTGCCCTGGCAATTCTACATATTGTCGCGCACGGCCTGTTCAAAGCAACCTTGTTTCTCAGTTCTGGCAGTGCCATTCAACGTAAGGCTGCAAATGAACTTTTAGCCCCCGCAGATAGTCATTCCTCCCAGCCCTTCTCAAAAGTACGTTTCTTTTCGGCCAGCTTATTCACCGCGCTAATTTTGGTAGTTGTACCAATTATGCTCGGTTTCTCCGTCAATGGACAAGGTATATTACTATCCTTTGCCTGGATTACCCTAGTCTCCGCCTTACCAAAACTCTCCCGCCTGCCAATGGTCACGTTATATGTTGGGTTGATTGGCTTTGTCCTTTTGTACCTGACTGGAACGCACGCGGTAGAGCAGTTCTTTACGTCCGTTCTTGCCGCCAGTCCAATACTGGACACGCGAATAGTATTGATTATCAGTTGGCTACTCATAATTGTGGGAGTGGCATCGGTACTATTCCAAACTTCAACCCGGCCGATTTGGGTCAGCCGCTTCTTGCGGAAATTTTATGTTTGGGTGTTGTTCACCGGGTACGGAAGATAGGAAGATAACTTTCGTGAGCGAACCCGACCAGTAACCAGTGTTAATTTGAATAGACTCTTCACTCCGTTCACGGCCCGCAGGGTTGGACAACCCCTGCGATAAGCAAAAGTCTTAATAATAAAAAGGTAGTAGAAAGGCCCGGTAAGTATTTATTATGGAAGGTACTTTAGCAGGTTTTGTTTCCGTACAAAAGGAGCTAGACGCTTATATAAAGGGTTGCATCAGTGAGGCTGAAAAGATTATTGCACCGTACTGGCCGATTAGCACCTTTATCGCTAATAATGGTCTTAGTGGTTTAGAGAGCTTACCCTTTGCGGAGGCAATGACATATGCTCAGGATTTGAGGAGGAGTCGCGGGTATCTGCCACTTGCCAGCTACCAAAATTTCTTTAAGCAGGGCCGTATCACAGAAACCGACATCGAAGGTGCTATTTCAGCTTTATTACCAACTGAAAGCAGGCCACCAGCCGTTACCCTTAATGCAAGGTCAGTTCCAGCCTCCTGGCTTTACAAATATTGGCTGCTACACAATGGAGAGGAAGAAGTTTCCCAGCCAGAGATTGCGCTTATTGAAACAGTGTCGGCTCGCCTCAATGCAGTCAAAACTTTTGATAGCACCACAAAGCAAGCCAGCTACCTCACCCACACCTTAGGAGACAAAACCTTTGCCAGGGATGGGCAGTGCGTGACTCAGGTTGTCAATAAACACATGATGCGATGGTGTGCGGCTTTCCTGGATGAAGGACAGGCGGCCTGGTCTATGCCAGGTCGTGAACAGGGTTTTTATAGATGTTGGAAAGCCTTAGCTGGGCTGGACGGTTCATTACGATTTTACACCGGGCAATCGTTGCAAGGGAAACTACAAATGTTACCTGATGAAGCTGAGGCGGCGTTAATTGTACTTTTGCAGGAGTTGGAGATACCAAAGGCAAACTGGTCGGGCTACCTTGCACGTCATCTGGCACAGTTACCAGGCTGGGCCAGTATTATCCGGTGGCGGGAAGGCCACGCGGAAACAATGTGGCAACAGCTTTACCCTATCACGCTGGGCCAGTATCTAGTTGTGCGGGTATTTTATGAAGCAGCCCTGATCGAAGCAGGTAGTTACGAAGCAAAGAAACGCTCAAGTCTGGCAAAGATATTTGCACGTAAAGGCGCAGGGTCGTCCTCAGCAGCAGAGCCGCTTTTCAGTGAACGCGAACAAAGGCAAAATCAGCTAATCAGACGTATTGGGCAGCTTGCCCACACTTTTCAGATGAAGCCTACCGATATTGAAAATTTACCTGTCGAGACTTTTGAAACGTTAGTGCTTCTGGCGGACAAGTGCGACTACCAAGACCAACAGCTGATCTGGCAAGAAGCCTATGAGCGGCACTATCGTCAGCACTTACTAGACGAACTTCTCTCGAACCAAACTGGAGCAGCCTCTCCCATCCTGGCAACACCGTCCGTCCAGGCTCTGTTTTGTATTGATGGCCGTTCGGAAGGGCTGCGTCGTCATTTGGAAAGCTTGAGTCATTATGCTACCTTTGGGGTGGCAGGTTTCTTTGGTATTCCAATGCTGTATCGGCCTCTTGGTTCTGCTCATAGCTTGACGCTAGGCCCGGCCCTTATCAAACCAACCCAACTGGTAACAGAGCAACCAAAGGGTGTGAATAGGGCTGCTATCGAACAGCGTTTGAGCTACAATAGCTGGCTTTACACCGGGCGAGAGCTTTTCCATAGCTTGCGCGAGAGCCTGCTTACGCCTTTTGCCCTGGTTGAAATAGTAGGTTTGTTCTTTATTCTACCGTTGCTAGGAAAGACATTGTTGCCGGGTGCATGGCGGCAGATGCTGGCGCGTATCCAGAAGAAATTGACACCGCCGATTCCAACCCAGCCGTCTTTTATTAGTAATCCCGACGAGATGAGCAACGAGGCCCAGGTTAATGCCGTCGGGGGTATGCTGCGTGCAATCGGCCTCATTAATCAGTTTGCGCCGCTCGTTTTCTTGTGTGGTCACGGCAGTGAGACCGAGAACAATCCTTATGCTTCGGCTCTCGATTGCGGAGCGTGCGGAGGCAATCACGGAGGTATCAATGCTAAAACAGCAGCCAGTATGCTCAACTCTGGGTCAGTCAGAAGATTATTGGCACAGAAGGGGATTGTTATTCCAGCCGAAACCTTTTTTTTGGCCGGAGAACACAATACTACGACAGACGAAATTTGCTTTCTCAATCAAGACGAACTTCCGCCAGGCCACCAGGCAGAGTTTGAACGCTTCAAAAGTGATCTGTATCAGGCCAGCGAATTCAATGCCCTTGAAGAATGGAGCAAACTGCCAGGAACTAATACCAGCAGGGGTACTGTAACTAAGCGTTTACAGCAACGAGCCGCAGATTGGGCGCAGGTTAGACCTGAATGGGGTCTCGCACGAAATGCCGCTTTTATTTGCGGGCGTAGGTCTCTAACTACTGGCCTCAATCTCGACAACCGCACCTTTTTGCATTCCTATGACCAGACCCAAGATGCAGATGGGACTATTCTGGAAAGCATACTTACCGCACCAATGGTAGTGGCAGAGTGGATTAATATGCAGTATTACCTTTCGACGATAGATAATCATAAGTTTGGTAGCAGTACCAAATTACTGCATACAGTGGTGAGCCAGATCGGAGTTATGCAAGGTTGTCAGAGCGACCTCTTGATTGGGTTGCCTCAGCAGTCGGTTATGTTCGGCGATCAACTTTACCACGAGCCGATGCGTTTAGCGGTAATAGTGGAAGCTTCTCCCACGCGGATTGGCAGTATTATCGCCAGGCACGAATTGCTCCAGCACCTTACCAAAAATAGGTGGATTACCTTGCTGGCCTACGACTCCCTAGCCAGAACCTTTTGCCAATACTCTGCTGAAGGTGAATGGAACGAGGTCGCACCAAATACTAAAAATTAGCCTGGTAGGTCATTGCAAAAGCCGACTGATGGAACATATTGGCTTGCTTTACTAAATGGGTGGTTCGGCGGGTTTAGGCGCAGTCAGGCCCGTCAGATGGCTAATGTCGTTGGCGGTCAGCAGCTGGTAAAGCGGTCTTTTGCCCTTGAGATTGACGTTGAGCAGCGTCAGCGAACAGTTAGAAATTTCCAGTCGGTCAATCAGGTTTTGCTGGCGGGCCACCGTTTCCAGTGCGTCCAGCGTTTGCAAAGTCATCAACTGCACCTGGATGCGATGGGCCACCACCAGGGCCGTTTTTGGTTTAATTTTGGGCTGTTCGACTTTGGCCTCGGCAGTAGTCGGCTCGCCAGGCGTGGCCGTCGCCTGGGCCACACCCGCCGGATTATTTGCGTTACCAGCAGGTGATGCGCTTTCTTCAGCAGGCGGTTCGGGCGGGGCTTCCTCGCTGAAGCTGGCTATATACTCATAAGCCGCTACCGTCCGCTCCATAATCTCCTTGACCGCCTCACCATCAGCAAACTTGAAAGTATAATCGTTTTGGAAGCTTTCGCGCTGCTCTTTAGTCCAGCTTTTGAAAATATCCTTTTCCAACTGGCCTTCCAGAGCCGCCGAAAGCCGCCCTTCCTTCAAACCGTCCAAAACTTGGATGTCGCTCAGGGGTCGGTTTTGGGCGCGAACAATCGCCGCACACGTATCGTAGCACCGCTTGATAGGGCTGCTAAAAATATAATCGAAGGATTGCTCTTTGAGGCGGGCGGCAATTCGTTCGGCCTGCTGCTCGCCTAATGGCGAAAGCGCAATATTCAGCCAGCCTTGATGTCTTTGCTCCATATTGTAGAGCGATTGTCCGTGCCGCACTAGAAAAAGTTGCATTTTTAGTTTCTTTCTCGCATTTCAACCCTACCGCCTACCAGATGACGGAACTCATTGTTGACTAAAAGCCACTCGTTGGCCCTGATTATCGCGCACGGTGGGTTCAAGCGCAAGGGACAAAAGCACCGCGACTATCCAGGCGGCAGCGAAGTAAAGCATGGTCTGGAAAGGCAAGCCATTTTTCTGCAAACTTCTGGTCAGGCCGTTCCAGTTGGTTGCCACACTACCTGCCAACTGACTATACAAAAAGTAGAAAGCCAGTATTAGACCCACCCCCGTCACCACACCTGTAATCAAACCGGGCAGCGGCCCTTTGCGTCCGCCCAAAATAGTTTTAATGACTTTGGCGGTTGCCATGCCCACCAAAACGATGGCGAACACTGCCACTTGATATGTATTGGACGAAGCCCAGGCCCACAACAAGCTTAGAGTTATGCAGACTACCAGGCCAGCCAGTATCGCTAAGACCAAATTGTTAGTTGAATAAGTCTGACCATTTTGCCATTCCTGCCGCAACTTTGCCAGACAGGTGGCACAGGTGGCAGTTGGTATGGCGCGGCGCAGTGGCGATTGGCGTGGCGCAACCTGATAAATCTGACTAGCCGGGTACGAGCGACCACATACACCGCACAACTCCACCTTGTCGGCCAGGACGCGGGGAGGAAGGGCTGGAGTGCGTTCTGTATCGGCAGCCAGAGTTGACCGCACGGACGGACTACGGGAATTGGTTGTAGCCCCATTAATGGCGTGGTTAGAATTGAGGAAATTTTGGACGGCTTGCTTGCGTTCGGGCGTGGGTGGAGCGGGTTTGAGCCAGTCGGCATCGGAGCGCAGATGGTCAGGCAAATCTAGGTTGATTTGAGCATTCGCAGGGGCGTTTTGGCTGGCTGGAGCGGGCGCAACGTTTAAGGCCGCAGCACACGCCGCGCAAATGTTAGCATCAGTAGAGTTGGCGGGCATAGGTCGTCCGCAAAGCTGGCAAAACATTGGGTTGTACCGTGTAATCAAACTTTATCGAGGCAAACATAAAGGCTTGCCTCAAGTATTTTTGTTGTAGGCGGCGCGTCCCCGCGCCCGCACAGTAAATATGTCTGTCACAATCGCGGGGGCGGGGGTGCGCCCCTTACCGATTATTTGAAAGGTATTAGGTTAAGCACTGGTTTTATTCTAACAGCCAGTCGTGGCGTGTCAACAGTCCTATTAGTCCTAAATATCTGGTTGGTGCAGCCACTCGACTACTTCGTGGTAATAAGGGGAGGAAATCGGGCCGCGCAAAATTGGATCGCCCGTCTGTTCCATCCACACCAACAAACGGCGGCGTAAATCCTGCTCGATTGCCAATAGTTCGGGGGACAACGGTTGGGTGGTCAGGTTATTTTCTTCCCAGGGGTCAAGCTTCAAATCGTAAAATTCGACCTGGGCGCGGTTGCCTCCAAACGCCTCAATCAAACGGGGATAGACCGGGCTGGAACGGGCATCGCTCGGCACGTCTATGGTGGTACTGGCTTCCATATTTACAATCAGCTTGTGGCTGGTAGTGCGGATACCGCGCATTGGCTCGTAATATTGATGGAAAGTTTTTTCGGCGAAGACTTCGGCGCGTGGCTGGTAGGGCTGGTTTTGCAGCAGGGGCCAGAAGCTGCGGCCCTGGATTTCGGACGGAACAGGCAAATTTGCGCCTTCCAAAAGGGTCGGCACAATATCCACGTTGCTAATCATCTCCCCATAAACGCCCCCACCCTCAATACCCTGGTCGGGCCAGCGCATCAGCAAAGCCGTTTCGATACCAGGGTCATAGAGTGTTCCTTTAGCACGCGGCATAGCTACGCCGTGGTCAGTAGTAAAGATAAGCCAGGTCGAACGGTCAAGCCCGCTTTGTTGCAACACCTCCAACAGCACGCCCACGCCCGCGTCCATTGCCGCCACTGAGCCTTGAAGGGCCGCAAAATCCTGGCGCGACTCCAGACAATCGGGCAAGAAGCCGGGAACGGCCACCCCTTTGCTGTCGTCGGGCGTAACGTTACCCCAATCGTAAGGACGGTGCGGCTCGTGAAAACCTACCTCCAGGTAAAATGGCTTGTCCCCAGTTGCTAATTCACTAAGTATTTGGGCGGCGGCCTCTCCCATCTGGCGAGCCGGGCCAAGCGGGACAATGGTATCATAACCAAGATTGCGCCCACTGGCTGATAAATGTTGTTCACCCACCAGCGCGGTAGCATAGCCATTTTCCTGCAAGCGTCTGGTGATATGTTTTTCGCCCGGCCCAAGTTCCCAACCGAAAGGCGGGTGAGCCAGCCCCAACATCGCATTGGCGTGGGGATAGCGGCCCGTATGCAGACCGGAACGGCTGGGGCTGCATTGCGGCGCGGTGCAGAAGCTATTCTGAAATAAAACGCCAGTGCGTGCCAATGCGTCCAGGTGCGGGCTGTTGATAGTGGTGCGGTCATAACAGTTCAAAAAGCGGCCTAAATCGTGGGTAGTAATAAAGACAATATTTGCCATAGAAAACCTTCTCGTTATACCAGACTCAAACGGCCTTGCAATAATTCACCCGATTTGTCCGAGGGTTTGAGGTGGGCATCATAGGAGGCAAAACTTTCGATTAGTTTGCCATCCCTGAATTCGGCCCAACCAAAAGCAGCTGTTGGCGGCAGCTGGCGGCCATCAATCTTGCGATAGTCGTAACCTTCAAAGCGGGCCGTCAGACATTGGCACAGAAAGCCGTGCGTGGAAAGCAATACGTTTTGGGGCGGCCCTTTAATCAGGCGGTCAACTAAACCGTTGACGCGCTGCCAAATTTGTTCCTGCGACTCCTTGATGCCTTCGCTGAGAGCCATCTCTACCTGCAAATCTACATCGTGGCCTAAATAGGTCTGGACAATGCTGGAGGTCTGGACGGCACGGGCCAGGGGCGAAGTCAGGTATAAATCGAAAGGCATTTGTTTTTGGACTTTGTGCAAAAACGCCCCTAGTTTATGAGCTTCGGCCCGACCTTCGGCAGTCAGAGTAGCCTTATATTCATTGTCGCCGTAGCCCCTACGTTGGACAGTATATATAGTTTGGCCGTGACGATGGTAACAGATAATCATTTTGAATAAAGTTCCTTTTTATTATAATTTATTGACCAGGGCGACCACGCGCTCACGGTCATCGGGGCTGAACCAGGGTGGTTCGCCAGCCGCCGCATTTTCCTGCATCCGCTGGGGGCTGGAGGTGGCCGGAATAACCACGTGGGTACGGCGGTCACTCAAGCCCCATTTTAGCAAGATTTGCGGCCAGGTGGTGACGTTGTATCTGGCGAATGGGGCTAAATCGGCGGCGGGCGGGCTTTTACGCACCAACTCACCTTC
Organism: Chloroflexia bacterium; assembly: GCA_038207455.1. Classification (GTDB taxonomy): domain Bacteria; phylum Chloroflexota; class Chloroflexia; order Chloroheliales; family Chloroheliaceae; genus JBBQZT01. Next base: position 28,250 of record JBBQZT010000026.1, on the reverse strand, counting down.
GGCAAAGGGACGCATCACCACCACACCTAAACCCAGTTCTTCGGCCAGGGGCAAAATCTCACGTTCTACGGCTCGCTCGCGCGGGTTGTAGGGTATCTGGATAGCCTGGATACGGTTAGTGTCCATTAGAGTTGCCAGTTCGTCAAAAGCCCGGGGCGAATAGTGGGTCGCCCCGATGAGCTTAACCAGACCTTGTTGCTGCAAATCTTCCAGCACAGGCAGTTGCTTTTGCCAGCCCAACAAATTGTGTATCTGGTAAAGGTCTATCCAGCCACCAAAATAACGGAGCGAGGCGGCAATCTGTTGGCGACCTTCTTCCAACGAAATTGTCCAAATTTTGGTAGCAATTTTTACCTGTTGACGCATCGGCGAGAGAGCCGCCCCCAAAACCCGTTCGGCCTCGCCATACATCGGCGACGAATCAAAAAAGGTTGCTCCAGCTTGTAAAGCTACCTGGGCCACCTGCTGCCGTTCGCGCTCCGGGGCTGCCCCCTGCACATCAAAAGTTTGCCACGTTCCCAGCCCAATGACTGGCACCTGCCAGCCTGTATTCCCGAAATCTCGCTTTTCCATCTTAGCTTTTGTAACCTCTACTTGTCACTCCCTTGTCCAAGTTTGTCGAATTTCCCTTTGGTATTATAACATACCCGCCTGAGTATTTTGCCTGTTGCAGTCCGGCTTATAATCTTCTATAATCTGCGGGTAAGCACCTCCGAAGAAAATTAGAAAATTCTCAAAAGGCAGACCGTTTTAAACAACGCTGGATTGCCATAATTATAAAAGTAGCCTGGAAATATTTGCGATGAACCCGATTAGCTGGTTTTTTGGCCTCAATCCCCAACTTAGTTTAGCCCAACGCCGCCGTAGCAATATGGTGCGGATTTTAGTGGTAATATTGTTGGTGATGTTACCTTTGTTTGAAGTGGCAATCCTGGCGTTTGCTATTCGGGAACAAATTGATTTGGTTATACCCGGCTTAGGAACAGGTTTGCTAGTGACGCAACTCCTGAATCGGCTGGGCTGGCATACGTTGGCCGCATGGCTAATCAATCTATTGATGGTCGCCATAGTGCTTTACTATCTGACTCAACCTTCACCCAAATACGACAGTTTAACCAAAGAAATTTATACTGCGCCTTTGTTGCTAGTTCCGGTTTTGATTTCGGGAGCGACCATTGGGCCTTACGCGCCTTTAGGGGTGGGTCTGCTATGCGCGGCAGGTCTGGTGACAACTGCTATTTTGACGATAAATGCTGACAGTCTTAGCATAACGCAGGCGTTGAGCGTAGATATTTTCCTGATTTTCTTGGTGGGTCTGATTTCTTGGTTTTTTGAACGCTACGTAGTCAGGCTTTTAAAGCAGTTGACCCAGCGCAATCAGGAATTAGAACAGAGCAACCTGGAACTAGCCGCCAAGCGTGACCTGGAACAGCTAATTGGAGATCGGCTCAACGTATTGGCGGCCCAGGTGTCGTCCGCTTCCGCCGAGCAATCGCGTGGAGCAAACGAGCAATTGACTGGTATCGTGGAAGCCACCACAACTCTGGAGGAGCTAAACCAGACCAACAAGCAAATCGCACGGGCAGCCCAGCAAGTGGCGGGAGCGGCCCAGGAAGCCCTACAAGTAGCCGAACACGGAGGCGAAACTGTTAAAGGCAGCGTGCAAGCGATGACTGTGTTGCAAGAGCGGGTGGGCAACATCGCCACTTCGATGGACGATTTGTTTGGGCAATCTCAGGAAATAGACCAGATTATTGAGCTTATTAGCGGAGTGGCCGACGAAACAAACTTGCTGGCTCTGAACGCTACTATCGAGGCGGCTGGGGCGCGGGAGTACGGGCGGCGGTTCGCAGCAGTAGCGAACGAAGTCCAGCGTTTGGCAGGGCGCACCTCGGAAGCGGCGGAGTCGGTACGTTTGGTGATTAGCGAGGTTCAGGACGCGATTAAAAAAGCGGCGGGCGTAACCAAAGACGGTTTGGAGGATGCTACGCGCCTGAGTGCCAGTGCCAACGAAGTCGGGCAGACTATCGAGGGTATGGTACAGATGGTTCAAAACACGGCGATGCTGGCCCAGCAAATTACCTTTAGTATTCAGCAACAGGAAAGTGCCGGAACGCAGATTGTGGATACCATGCGCCAGATTTCCAACGTTTCGCGTCAGATGACCGAAAGCAGCCACGAATTGTTGCAAAGTATTTTTGAGTTAAACGTCACGGCGGACAAATTACGCGAACTGGAATACAGCCCTGACCCGGACGACCACCTTCAAAGCCTGGGTAAGGGTATGCTTAACTTGATTGAGCCAGTCAGTACAGTTAGTATAAGTAGCAACCACCAGAGTCAGAGAGTGGGCGATGAGGCCGACAGTTTAGTGATAAGGTAAATTTTTACTAGAGAAGGCACAAAGTTGAGGTTGGATAAAGCAAATAGCTCTAAGTCCGGCTGGCAAGCGGCTGACCCAGTGGACGCTTTTAATGCGAACTTCAAGCAGGTACATTGGGGTATGCGTTTGATGTCGCTGCTAAGTCTTTTCACGTTAGGCTTGTATAGCTATGTGTTGCGACTTTGCCAAAAGGAGGCCCGGCGTAACGCTCATTTGCGCCAACTCGGTGAAGTCGCTCCGTCGTTGCCGGAAAGCCGCCGGGTACGCCTGGCTTCGCTTGCCTTTGGGATGGATTTGCTGGTGTCGGCTTATTTTAGTGCCGTTACCCCGGTATTGCTCAAACAAGGCGGCGTGGCCTTTAACCGCCAAACGATGCCCCGTCCCCTCTTTTGGTTTTTTGCCGTCACTGGCTTTGTCCCTACCGCTTCTATGACTTTCACCGTGCTAACCGGGCGACGCTGGCCTGCCCGCATTAGGCAAAAAAAGGTCTGGCGCGTGGCTCACGGTTTAGTTGCGTTACTGGCTTATTTTTCTTGGTGGCTGGCCTGCGCCCCGGTCTTTTTGGTGGCAGTTTTGGGCGAACGCCGCACAATGGCCTTGTTAAAAGCTTTGAGCCGTGAGGAGTAAGCCGCAAAACTGGTAATTTTAACTATTTAGCCCGGTATTGTCACGGCCCGCAAGGTGGTGAGCGGAGGCATCAAGTGGTTGCTGCGGAGCGAAGAATCTGTTGCTGAAAGCCCGCGCGTCGTAAAATGCTAGAATCTTAACAACAGACCCTTCACGCAGCAAAGCCTCCGTTCAGGGTGACAATAGTCTAAAGCCAAAGTTATAGAACAAAATTATGCAACAAACAGTAATAGTCGTAGGTGGAGGGCTGGCTGGCCTCACCTCCGCGCTGCATCTGGCCGAACGAGGTTTACAGCCGCTGGTTATAGAAGCCGACACCCAGTTTGCAGGTGGGCGCGTAGCTGGACGCGAAACGGTCACAATTACGGGCGCGGACGGTCACCCCTGGACATTCCGGGCCGAACACGGTATTCACGGCTTGTGGTCACAGTATCGCAACCTGGACACCATGCTGGCTCGTCACGCTTTGACTCCCAAACTGGTCGCCGCCAACCGTCAGCAATGGGTTCACGGGGTACGGAAACGGGTCTATCGTTGCGAGATGGGCCGGGTGGTACGCCGCAGCTGGATACCCGCTCCCTTCCATTACGCCGCCCTTTTTGTACGCCCCTCCTTCCTCAATATGCTGACTTTACGCGATTGTGTGATGTTGCCCTGGGTTTTGCTGGCTCTACTGGTGGCGGTGGGAATTGACCCGATGGCCGAAAGCAAAGCGAACCGGGGTTTGGACAGCCGCACGATGGCCGATTTATGTCGCCACTGGCCGCCTTCGCTCAAAGCGTTTGTAGCTTCGCTGGGGCGCAGTGGTTTGTCGGCCCACCCCGAAGCTGTGCCGCTCTCCGGTTTTATTGCTTTTATGCGTTTTTATACTCTGCTGCGGCGCGACAGTCAAGCGTTTCGCTATTTCGCGCAAGATAGCGGTACGGCTTTGATTGAGCCTATGATAGCGCGTATCGAAGCTCTGGGTGGCGAAGTGTGTTTGGGTCGCAGGGTTAGGGGGCTGGAAAAAACCGAGAGCGGCTGGCGCGTGTATTGGCAGCCCACCCAACCTACCGAAATTGTGGAAGAAAGTTCTACCCCAGATAAAGAAGGGTTATCCTTAGCTTCTGAGAGTAAACCCTTCGCGCCTGAGCCTGTTTGGGCTGTCGAAGCAGACTTTGTAGTGCTTGCAACCGACGCACCCGGCACGGCAAAAATTTTGAATGGCAGCCTCGACACTCAGCCCCTTGCAGCAAATTTGAAATGGCCTGGTGCTTTGGAAACTGTAGTGGTGCGGGCCTGGTTCGACCTTGCCCCGCCGCCCAAAGCCGAAGCCGGATTAGTCAGTGGCAACTTTACCATTGACAATTTCTTCTGGCTACAGCGTTTTCAGGACGATGCCCAACGCTGGCACAAAGCTACAGGTGGAAGCGTGGCCGAAATGCACATCTACGGCCCGCCCGAAACCGTAGCCTTAGCCAACGAGGTATTGCAATTGCGGGCTGTCAAAGACTTGCAACGTGTTTTCCCGACCCTGCGCGGCCATTTGCTGCATACCACGGTTCAGCGCAACGCCGCCACCCATACTTTGTTCGGGGTTGGCCCAGCCGCCACCCACTTGGGAACAGTCACGCCCTGGCCGGGTCTTTTCTGCTGTGGCGATTGGGTGCGCCACCCCACTTCTGCCCTTTTCCTGGAACGCGCTTGCGTGACGGGTATCGCCGCCGCCAACGCTGTCTTAACCGCCCTGGAGCAACCCACCTTTGAGTTTACACCAATGCGCCCACCCGAACTGCTGGCCCGACTTATTCAAGCCTTCCTGAGCGGCGCGAGTCGCCCACGTAGCCGTACTGTCATTCCGAATGGAAGGTCTGCGGAATGAGGAATCCGCTGCTGAAAACCCGCGAACCACAGCATACCAATACCCTAGCAACAGACCCTTCACTTCGCAGAGCCTCCGTTCAGGGTGACAAGCTGGAAAGCTTATTTACTGGCGATGCGCTCTAATAGTGCCTCAATGCGTTCCAGTCGTTCTTCCAACGTGGTGAGGCGCGAGGCCAGAACGGTGTACTCCATATCATTAGCGGCATCCTGGCCCACCGTCAGCTGCACCAACGTTTCCAATACCCGTGCTACCGCCCCGTTGTAATCCACCTGTTGCTGCAAAAGCGGGCGCACATACCATTTGGTCGAAATCGAATTAAATTTTTCTCGCAAGGTCGCTACGAACGGCAAAGCGGAGCGGAACGGCTTTTCCTCCACCTTCCAGCTTTTTTTTAGCTCGACCAGTTGCTTTTCTAACCGCTCAATCTGGACGTTTTCAAATGTCTGCCCGGTATTATAAGCTTCTACTGTTTCTTTCAAAGTTTTTTCTCCATCAGGCTTCATGCGGGTGGCATGATAAACGGCTGCGCTGGCCTGGCGGTCTGCCAATGCCAACATTCCGCGTAGTCGGGCGCGTTCGGCGGGAACAAAGTCGTAAAATAGTGACCGCGCTGCCAGATTTTTCAAAACGAACCGCAGCCGACTGCGATGGAAAGCTCGATAGTAGCCCGCGCCGCGTCCAAACGTCCCACCTTCATAGTGATAAGCGACGGCCTGGGGTTCGTACCAGACCAGATAGCCCGCATTTCGCACCCGCGCACACAAATCTACATCTTCGTAGTAGCCGGGCCAAAAAGCCGGGTCAAAACCGCCTACCCGCGTTCGCACTGTACCTCTGATTGCCAATGCCGCTCCGGTTACGAACTCCACTGCTGCGCCGTCGTCCCAACGCCCATCGTCAGCTTCGCCCGCCCCAAAATGCAAACCCAACGCCGCGCCGTGCTGCACGAGGCCGCCCGCGTGCTGGATTTTGCTTTCAGCATCCAACAACTTGCAACCGACTATGCCAATCTGTGGGTCACGCTCAAACGGTTTTAGCATAGCAGTCAGCCAGCCAGAGCAAAAACGCATATCCGGGTTCAGCACTATATGAATATCGGTTGCGCCCAAACTTTGCCAGCCGAAATTCGCGCCACCCCCGTAGCCCAAGTTAGCCGGAGCGCGAAGCCACTGCAAATTTGGGTTAGCTTTGGCGTAATTTTCAACGATGATTTGGGAGCTTAAATCTGTACCATTTTCGACTACAGCTATTTTTATTTTTGCGCCGTTTTGCTGGTAAGCGGCCACTTCGGTTAGCAAGCTTTCCAGACAAACTGGCAGGTAGCTGGCCGAATTATAGCTGACAATCACCAGAGCCAGAAATGGAACGGTCACGGCTGGGCCTCGGTAGTAGGGTTGGCGGGTTTGGGTTTCTCGGTCAGATATTTTTGGGCTTGCTGACGGTTGGCCGCCGAAAGACCCGGCCCATTTTTAGTGGCCTGCTCAAAATCGGCGCGGGCCAGTTCGTTCTGACCAGCCACCCGGTACGCCTCGCCGCGTTCAAAAAGATGTTGGGGCGTGGACTGCATCTGTATCACCTGGCTGTAATCGGCAATCGCCAGGTCGTATTCAGCAATCTGGCTATAACATTGCGCCTGCCCTTTAAGAGCCGCCAGCTTGTATATTTTGCTAAATTTGTCGTTCGGGGCAGCCTCTAAAGCTTTGTCGAAAGCTTCGATAGCCTTGTTGTAAAGCGCAATCGCCGCCGCATAATCGGGCGCGTCTTCACCGGACGGGTGCAGGGCGTTGCTGGCCTCGCCGTTGAAATGCGTCCCCTGGTTGCGCCATTGTTCAAGCGTCGCCACCGCTTCCTCTTTTTGAGGCATCAAACTTTCGCGCCGTTCCCAGGCTGCCCGCTTTAAATATTCGTCCTCGCCCCGCTTAATATATTCCGAAAAGTCGCGTCGCGCTGCCGCCTGATTGCCAATTTTCAAATAGCTTAGGGCGCGGTAATAATAATCATCGGTCAGTTGTGGCTCAAGCTCTAACCCCTGGGCCAAATCCTGGATAGCCTCGGCGTGCTTTCCAGCGTAACGCTGCTGATGCCCGCGCTGCGAATAAACCTTTGCCAACCCTGCACGCGCTTGTTGTAGCAGGGTGGGATTGGTGGCTGCCGCTTGCTGGGCCTGCCGATACAACGCCAAAGCTTCACTACAAAGCTGGACGGCTTCCGGCGCGGTCTTAGCGCCACCTACGCTCAAGTAGATTTCTTCGGCCTGCCCCAAAAAAGCCAACAATTCGGCTGGTGGCTCATCGCTATTCTTTAGTTTTTGCTCGTCATTATCCAACTTATCCAAATCGGGCTGTAAAGGCACTTTGTAACTCTCTTATCTACTCGCGGCGCATCAAACCTTTATGTCTAACCTATGTTAGCTGAATCTGGCTCTAACGTCAACCGGAGCAAGCTATAAACGCGCACCCATTTGAAAAGCCCGTCGTGATGTGATAAGCTTGAGATGGAGTTTTTATGATTGGTTTGATAGTTTACGGTAAAAAATTGATGTTGACCCAGGTAAATTTAGGGCTGCTAACCCAACTTGAGCCGGAACTGGCCGCTAAAACCCAACGATTGGTAGAAATTTTCCAGAAAATGGGTAGCGTGCTGGTGGCTTATAGCGGCGGAGTAGATAGTGCCTTAGTTTTGAAAATGGCCGACCTGGTGCTTGGCCCAGCCCGTGCTGCTGGTTGTCTGGCAATTTCGCCCAGTATTCCGCCGCGTGAAGTCCAGCTTGCCCAACAAAATGCGGCCCACACTGGCGCACGCTTGATTCTCGTCCACACCAACGAAATGCAAGAGCAGGGCTATGTCGAAAACAGCCCCAACCGTTGCTACTTTTGCAAACACGAGCTTTTTAGCGAATTGGGTGACGTAGCCGAGCGCGAGAACTTGCACTATATCGCCGACGGTTTTAACGCTGACGATTTAGGAGACCATCGCCCAGGGATGCGGGCTGGCAAAGAACTGGCCGTGCGTAGCCCACTGTTGGAAGCGCGTTTTGGTAAGGCTGACATTCGCGCTCTATCGAAGGCTTTGGGCTTACCCACCTGGAACAAACCAGCGGCGGCGTGTTTGTCGTCGCGCATCCCCTACGGCACGCCAGTCACCATCGAGGCGTTGGAAAAGATAGGTCGGGCCGAGGAAGTTTTGCAAGATTTGGGGCTGGTCGGAGTGCGAGTACGCCATTATGAGACGATGGCCCGGCTGGAAGTACGGCCCGAAGATTTGGTGCGCGTCGTGCAAGAGCCGTTGCGGAGCCAGATTTCCAAAGGTCTGCACGCTATCGGCTATACTTACGTCGCGCTTGACCTGGACGGCTATCGGAGCGGCAGCCTCAATGCCGTGATAAAATTGCAACGGCCCGTTCAGGCCCAGCCCGAATGAGCGATGTGTATCATTTGACGCGGGTTGCATTTGAGCAGATTGTGGCCCAGGCGCGGAGCGGTTTCCCGTTTGAAATTTGTGGTTTCGTGGGTGGGCCGCAAACCGGAAGCGGGCTAACAATCCGTCCGGCCACCAATATTTCTAGCCACCCGCGCGACGCTTACGACATTGCGCCCGAAGAAACGTTAGCGGTCTTGCTAGAATTTGAAAGTAAGGGCAGCAAAATAACCGGAGTTTACCATTCGCACCCTAACTATCCAGCCCGCCCCTCCCAGGTAGATTTGAGGTTGGCCGATATGCCCAATGTATGCTATCTGATTATTGGAGTACAGGCACGCGGCCCTCGGCTAGAGTTTGATTTACGGGCCTATCGCATCAGCCAGCAAAAAGCTTACGAAGTTCAAATAGAATTGACTGACTAATGGCAAAGAACCTGACCAACAAAACCCCAAAACCAGCCACAACACTGCCTACTCAGCAGGTTGCAACCAGTAAGCTGCCACCTAACGCTTTCCGTGACCGCAATTGGGGCGTGTTATTCATCAGCTTCGTGTTTGTATTGTCCTTAGTAGCGACGCTGGCAGTGATGTTCCTGACTATCAGCACACGGTTGGACGTAGTACCCGCCGCCTTACTAATGGTGATGGTGGAGGCGTGGCTGGTTTTCTCTATCCCCCTCTATAGCAAGCTGGCCTTTTGGGGCGGGGTAATTTTTATCTTGAGCTTCTTGTTTTTCGCCATGCCCTTCCTGGTTCTCAATCTATTTCCCCCTTACAACGCCTACACCATTAGCTTTATTAGCATATCGCTGCTTTGCTTCGTGATTATGTTTCGGGAACGCAGATTGTTTCTGGATAAACCTGCCCGTTCTAAGTCCAACTCTTGACACAATTGGAGGCTGTTGGCCTTGAAACTGCATTGTAAATTTCCTGTAAAGATGTGATGAAAAGGACTTTTAGACTATTGCTATTTGTAATCCGGCGTAGTATCATATAAGTGAGCCACCAAACCTCTTACAATTAGTCGTTACCAACATATTCGCATTCGTTAATAGCGTAACTTATTTGAAACCCGGACGTTTTAATTGTAGCTATCCTGAAAGGTTTTTGGCTTACCCAACTTATATTAAGTGGGTCTTTTGGATCATATCAATCTCTCCTCCTCTCAAAAAGGTAGCCCTCTGGTAGCGGGGGCTGCCTTTTTGAGTTTCCATCACTTTATGTTACAATTAAAGCTGCTTCGCACGCATATTTAGTGAGATAAGCTTTGAACCACAAACTTGAACCATTCCTGGGCCGCACTATTCAGCCATTGGTCATTGGTTTTAGCGCGTGGTTGATTGCCCAAAGCTCGTAGCTGTAATTTAGCACAGGAGGACTTTTCTATGTCAAAACCACCGGATTGGTGGTTGAAGCAGCGTGAACCCCGTTTTGGCTGCGCCGATGTAACGATTGTAGCAATAGCCGCGATTGCCGCTTTTGTAATCTTGATTTTGATTTTAGGGCGGGCTGATTTCTCGACTATTTTGGAACGTGTCCCCTTTGGTAATGCCGCCACCGCTACTCCTGGGGCGAACCGCAGCGGTGGAAGTACGACAGACGACACGGCTACAGCTATCGTCAAAGCGGCCCTGACCCCTGTCTCGATTTCCACCCCTCGCACCACCAACAGCAGTACAACTAGCAGCCTTACCACCACTACGGCAGTAACTACTACCACTGTCAATGCAGTTACCAAAACGGCTAACATCAAAACGGCCTGTAGCGTGCATCGTGGCGACAAACCAAGCGTGGGTACTCCCTCTTTTCAATCCATAGTGGGTTGGCGCGTGGTACTGGACGGCAAGGAAGACAACATTGACGGCCTACACTGGTACGAAATAGAGGTGAATGATATTACGGCTGGACAATATAACCAGCAAAAGGGCTGGATTGTAGATAATTGTGTTACCATTCAATAAATGGCTTTACCCAACGCCGAGGCGATTAGCTCCAGCCCCAAAATTGAGGTCTGGTTGTTACAATCCAAAACCGGGTTTATTTCCGCCAGATCCATCGAGCCGAGGCGTTGGGTGTCAGACAGGGTTTCCAGGATATAATGCGCCTCACGATAGGTCAGGCCACCCCGCACCCGTGTCCCCGTCCCTGGTGCTTCCGAAGGGTCCATCGAGTCAATATCGAAACTAACGTGCAGGGGACGTTTGTCGGCTTCGACTACTTCCAAAACCTGCTCCATCACCCGACCAATCCCGTAACGGTCAATTTCTTTCATGGTAAAAACTGAAATACCCGCTTCGTGCAGCATCCGCTTCTCCCCTGTATCCAGGCTGCGTATTCCCAACAACGCTACGCGCTTTGGGTCAAGATGCGGGCCACGCTCCAACCATTCAAAATTAGGCAAACCAGTTTTGACATAGCCAGTCAGGGCCGCGAGAGGCATCCCGTGCAGGTTGCCGCTGGGTGAGGTTTCGGGTGTATTGAAGTCACCATGCGCGTCCACCCAAATCAAGCTAAAGTTGGGGCGGGCCTTCAAGATTCCCTGGATCGAACCGAGAGCCATACTGTGGTCTCCGCCCAAAGTCAACACGAAAGTGTCAAGATTTTTAGCGGCTTCCTCTACCCCTTCGCAAATCCGGCGACAGGCATCCCCGATTTGAGGCCCATAACGCAAACGGCGGGTCGTATCATGGAGGATAGGTTCAGCCCCCACCATTTCGTGCGTCGGCAAAACCAAATCTTGCAAATCGTGAAGTTCGTGACCCAATTCGGCTATCACCGCCGCCAGACCTACATCCCGCAAAGCCTGGGGCGCGAGTCCGACCCCCCGATGTGATTGGCCTAACGCCAGCGGTGCGCCCAATACGGTAACTTGCATAGCGATACTCTCCTTCGAGTTATTCGTTGTATATATAAGATTGATTTTTGATTTGTGGTGGTCAGTCTAGCATATCTGGGGCTTATTGTAAAAATCTTGGTCAGGCCGGATTTGACAACTCGTTCTAACGATATGCTATAATGACTACACAAATTTTGCAGATAAGGGAATTGGGCAGTAAGGGACAAAATTGCAAGGCTTTTCGAGTTATATAGGCGACGACAGCCGGGCCGATGCAGACGAAAATACTGAAAATAACGAACGACAACAGGCTCACGCACTGGCTCTGGTACTACGCCAGTGGCGCGAAGAGGCTGGTTTAACGCGCCTGCAATTAGCACAACGAGCCGGGTTGCAAGAAGGCTATATTAACCGTCTGGAGCGAGGCTTTTACCATCATCCATCGGCAGCCGTTATGCAGAAGCTGGCCGAAGCGTTGGGTCAGCCTGTCGAAAAACTCTATCACGCCGCTGGTTTGCGTTATATTCCACCGTTACGCTCCGAAAAGGACGCGGCTCTCCCCGAACTCTCCCATTATCTTTCCCAGGTACAAGATTTGCCCTATGATGATCGGGCTATTATCGAAAAGGTCTTGCGCGGTATTTTCAGCCAGGAAATCAAACCACCTGAACCTGAATAACTGCAAATAAAGTAACTATTCAGCTACTGTCATTCCGAATGAAGGCTCTGCGGAATGAGGAATCTCTCATTGGAAAACCGGGTTAGAGATTCCTCGTTCCTCCGCAACCCTGCGGGCCGTGACAGGTGCGCCTGGTTGAGTAACTACAAAGAATAATAATCGGGACAAATACAAGTATGAACGAGGATGCCCAAGATACTGTTGATTTTTTAATCCGCAAATATAACCTACACGACCATTTGCCGGTGCGTTTGGACAAAATTTTGGACAGCTTTACCTTGCGCCGCCACAACTTCACACCAACCACATTAGGGTTCGCTGTGGTGCGTCCACGTATGGTCTATATCGGTATCAACCAAAATTTGAACCCCAGTTATCAACGTCTGGCCGAGGCCCACGAAACCGGACATATTATTGCCTACCACCCCCACAAGCTTTATACCTGCAAAGTGGAAGAATGGTATAAAGACGAAATCGAGCGCGAGGCCCAGGTTATAGCGGCTTACCTGCTGATTCCCCAGGGTGCAGTCGAAACCTACTACCAGGAATTTACCACTGCCGAGCTTGCCGAGCTATTGCAGGTGCCAGGCCGCTTGATAGACTTGCGGTGGGTACAAGCCAAATTGCGCGGCGAACTATAGACCTGTCCTACATCTACTAACTCCCTTCCTTAATCCAGCGCAACAATTGATTGCGAAGGTGCATTAGCTTTGGTAGAATAAACACAAACAAGAGTTTGCAGCAGCAGTTTGGCAGCATTGCCGCCTACCGGAGAGAGGAAACGCCCAAATTTTGGCCTATAATATTTTGATGGTCGCGCCCACGTCTTTTTTTGCTGACTACGGTTGCCACGTCCGCATTCTGGAAGAAGTATATGCCTTGCAACAGGCCGGGCATCGCCTGACAGTTTGCACCTACCACACTGGCAATGATGTTCCCGGCTTAACCATTGAACGCAGTCTGAACGTTCCCTGGCGCAAAGGCGTACAAGTGGGCAGCAGTCGTCACAAACTTTACTTCGATGCGATGCTGACTCTCAAGGGGATACAAACTACCCTCAAAATCAAGCCAGATATTATCCATGCTCATCTGCACGAAGGGGCGTTGATTGGCTTCCCACTTAAATGGCTGCGTTTGGGTCGCGCTCCGCTTATCTTCGACTACCAGGGCAGCCTGACCCACGAAATGGTTGACCATCGTTTTCTGCGACGCGACGGCCCTTTTTACGCCCCTACCCAGAAGCTAGAAAAAATTATCAACCGCATGGCGGATACCTTGATTACCAGTTCCTACAACGCTGCCAACCTCTTGCGCGAACAATTCGATTATCCAGCCGACAAAATAGTAACAATTGTGGATGGAGTAAACGCGGAGCGTTATCACCCGCATACCAGTCGCGTTGAACAAGCCGCTACCCTAAAATTGAAACAAGAGCTTGGCATTCCACTCCAGCGCAAAGTAGTGGTCTATTTGGGTTTGCTTGCACCGTATCAAGGTACAAATTTATTGTTGGAAGCGGCCCAACTTATCAGGCGAGAGCGCGACGATGTGCATTTTGTGATTATGGGCTATCCAGGGGTAGATAGTTACCGCGAATTGGCGCAATATTTAGGCTTAGATGATTGTGTGGTTTTTCCAGGCCGCATCCCCTATGAGCAAGCCCCCCGCTATCTGGCTTTGGGTGATGTGGCCGTTGCACCAAAAATGAGCGTGACCGAAGGCGCGGGTAAAATCCCTGGCTATATGGCAATGGAACTGCCGACGGTCACTTTCGATACTCCCGTCAGCCGTGAGTTTTTGGCTGGTCTCGGTCTTTACGCCGAACTCGGTAACGTGCAATCGCTGGCTGCTCAAATTCAGCACGCCCTTTCGGACCAGGTGCAGCAAAGCGGTCTTGGTGCGGCTTTGCGTTTACGAGTGCTGGAAAAGTTCAGCCTGGATAACGCCCGCAAGCAAATTGAAGACGTGTATGCCCAGGCGTTGCCGGGAAAACCAGCAGCAAAAGCTCGAACAGAAGCAATAGCTGGCGACGAATCTATTTACAAAAGTTATGTCAAGTGAAATCTCAGTACAAGCAGATATAATCGTAGTTGGCAGCCTGAATATGGATTTGGTTGTCACCACTGCACGTTTGCCAGGCGAGGGCGAAACCGTCGCGGGCCGCACTTTTAACACCTTTTGGGGCGGCAAAGGTTTTAATCAGGCAGTGGCAGCTAGTCGCGCCGGGGTCAGCACCGCCATGATTGGCAAACTCGGTCAGGACGACTTTGGCAACGAGCTAGAAGCCGCCCTGCGACGGGAAAATATTGTTGCTACCCACGTTACCCGTTGTCCCGACCCCAAGATTAGCACTGGAGTGGCAGTTATTACGGTGGATGGAGCGGGACACAACAGTATCGTGGTAGTGCCAGGAACAAACTTTGAGTTGAGTGAGGCTGATATAGATGCGGCTGCCCCAATTTTTCAAAAAGCTAAGATTCTACTTTTGCAACTAGAAGTACCGCTAAAGGTTTGTCAGCACGCCGCCCGAATTGCCCGGCAAAACGGCCTCAAAGTGATACTCACGCCCGCTCCTGTGCCAAACGCGCCGTTACCCAACACTTTGCTGGCAAATCTGGATTGGCTCGTTTTGAACGAAACCGAAGTGCGCCAGCTGGCCGACCTGCATTGCCTGTCTTTGCCGTCAGACCTGGATGAAACCAACGTGGCCCGTCAACTTTTGCGGGTTACGGGTTTGGCGGCCATCATCATAACCTTAGGGGAACGCGGTGCGGTATGGGTCACACCCGCACGAGCCGAATTTAGTCCAGCTTTCCAGGTGATGACCGTTGACACTACTGCCGCTGGAGATACCTTCGCGGGTTCGTTAGCCTCGGCCCTGGTTCAAAATTTGTCGCCCACTGCCGCCCTTCGTTTTGCGAATGCCGCCGCCGCCCTTTCCGTCACCCAGCCAGGTGCGATCACTTCTATACCTACTACCCAGGCTATTGAGGTTTTTCTGAAAGGCTTCGCCATCCAGTAATTGACATAGAACTTCGGTAAGAGAGTATTATAATGGCCCGCAGGGTTGCAAATGGAGGCGCGGCCAGGTGAAGCAGCGGTGGTTGAGTTTTGGGTTAGAGCCAGCTTAACAAGCTCAGAGAAGCCCAACCCTGCCCTGGGATTGGAAACGTTTGAAGGATTTAGTGGAAGCGGAGATAGCCAAACATGAGTAGTGAAACTTTAACGCGCTGCAAATGGGTCAACAAAAACCCGCTATATATGGCTTATCACGACCAGGAATGGGGCGTGCCGGTCCACGATGACAAAACGCTGTTCGAGTTTTTGATTTTGGAGGGAGTGCAGGCGGGTTTATCGTGGGAAACGGTGCTGAACAAACGTGAGAACTACCGTCGCGCTTTTGACGGCTTCGACCCGGCCAAAGTAGCCGCTTATACCGCAGGGGATGAAGCCCGATTGATGGAGAACGCGGGTATCGTTCGCAACCGGGCCAAAATTTTAGCCGCTATTAACAATGCTCAAAAGTTTCTGGAAGTGCAGCGCGAGTTCGGCACTTTTGACCGCTATATCTGGCAGTTCATAGACAGCCCCAACCCAATCGAAAACCAGTTTGTCCGCTCCGACAATTTGCCCGCCCAAACACCGCAATCGTTGGCTATGAGCAATGCTTTACGTAAGCGCGGCTTCAAATTTGTTGGCCCAACCATCTGCTATGCTTTGATGCAAGCAATTGGTATGGTCAACGACCACACGTTGGATTGTTTCAAGCGGCACTGAGCCACAAGCAGAGGGTGATGAGCTTTAAGTTAAACCTGTGGGACATTGCTCCGTCAATGGATAGAACCTGACATTGTGGGACATTGCTCCGTCAATGGATAATAAGAATTACCCAGGTTTCTGGCGAGGGACGGTTTGCTCATTGCTCAGGGCTTGTTGGAATCTGGCTTTGAGCGCGGCCTTTTGAGGTACAATCCCCTGGCTAAAAATGCGCCCGTTGATTAGCAAAACCGGAGCGTGCCAGCCCCCTTGCGCTAATGCCTGCCCCAAAAATTCTAGCCAAGGCTTGATAGTCAGCCGCACACGCGGGTCAGCCGCCAGCCCCATCTCACCCAACACTTGACGAGTAGCGGCGATGGTCAAATCGCATTCTTCGCACCAGGCGGACGGGACGTTAAAAAAGAACTGCCTGCCGCTGATTCGGTATATTACAATGTCCAATTTTTTTGTTTGCATATTCAGTGTCCATAGACGGAGCAATGTCTTACGTATTGGCGACCAGAAACACGTCGAAAAGCGAAAGCCGCTCAATTCTGAAACCTGGCAACCGTTCCAGCAAAGCTTCGGCTCGTGTTGGGTCAAAGGCCAGTCCGCTCTGTTCTAAAGTTGATACTGCTTGCTCAAGCGTAAGTCTGGCTTTAGGGCTTTTGGTGTTGTGACTGGCGACCAGCCCTGTTTGCAAAGCCGAACCCGCCCGTTCCAAATAGTCCGGCGTGCACAAACCGTAGCCTTCGACGTAGCTGCTACTCAGGTTCAGCTTTTTGATTGCACCCAAAAGCTCACTTTTATTGTAGCACTGTAGGGCTGGGTAAAGCGCAGTTTCGGCGATGTAACTTTGGGTTTCCAATTGGCTGACTAGCACATCTCGCTCACGGGTAGCACGGGCCACGCGCTGGTCTAAGTCGGAGTATTCTTTTTGCAACAGAGCCACAATATCGGTAGGCTTCAAGAAGTGCTTGTAAAAAACCGTCGGGAACAACATCGCCTGGAAATCCGCTTTGAGTTCCTGGGCCGCCGCCAACAGCAACTTATAATCGGCGTGCTGCTTCAACTTTTCCAGCTTCTCCACTTTCCGCGCCCGATACGCGGGTGTCCAAAAGCCGATAATCTCCAGCCAGACCTGTTGCTTACCCCGTGTGAGCATAAAATCGGGGATAAAAATCAGATTTTCGGCAGGTATTACAATGGCTTCCGGTTCGCGTTCCAAATGCCAGCCCGCGCTCTGACCTTCGCGCTCCAACGCGGCCCACTGCTGGTAAAATTGGGCTTCTACCGAACTATCAAATTCTGGCTCTGGCTCGATTTTAGGGACAGTCTCAATCCTGTTAACATTATAAATTTCTTTGGTTTCGGCCAGCGTTTTGACGAAATTTTCCTCAACCGCAACTACAGCGGGCGCGTCCCGGCGTTTATCCAATGCCAGGGCAGGTAAGATTTCCAGCAGATTCAGAGCGAAAACTTTGCCCTTAATATGCACCGTCGCCTCAACTCCGGTCAAATAAGGGTTTTTGGCCTTCTGGCGAGAAGACGAAGTTGTTTCACCAATGGTGGCTTTGCTCCGGCGCGGTTTGGTCACGATTGGTTTGGGTTCAACCAGGGTAGTACGCGGCCCGCTATACATCGGCTCTGCCACTTTATTATTGTTAGCTGCTGCTTCGGCCACGGCCAACTTTTGGGCCAGAGCCAGAGTTTTGAAGGTCAGTTCGGTCAGGCTTTCGCCGTAGCGGGTGGGTGCGCCAAAAGCTTCGGGCGGGCCGTACAACCGCAGCCGCACTTCGCCCACCGCGTTCAAATCCAAATCGTAAGGCACACGATACAGTTTGGACAGAAAGCCCAGCCGTTTGATTAATGCACCCGGCAAAGCCGCAAAGCTGAAAAGAATCTCGCTTGAGTTAAAAAGCAGGGTTTCGACGGCCAGCCGATTGTAATCACGCACGATGTCCGCCCCGTTGGGAACGCGAAAAGGCTGCCCGTCCTTGCGAGTGCGTAATTTCAGCCGGGCGTTGGCTTCTGCGTCCAGAAATAGCAGTTCGTCCACGGTTGCGGCGGTCAAACCCAAACCTGCCCCGAATAGTTCCAGGCTTTCGGCGCGTTCGTCGCTGCTCACAAAACCGTCGTTGACGCTGCTCACATAGTCGTACATCCCCAGGCGCAAAGCCGAACTGGTTTCTAAGCCAAGTTTTTGCAAGTGTAGCCAATCGTGCGCGGGTAGGCGTTCAGCGAAGGTATCGCTTTCCCAAACATAGACCCGCGTCAGGGTGGAAATCAAACCGCGTGCCAGCTTGAAATCCCCTCCGGCTCGTTCGGTCAAATACTGCTCGGAAAAATCGGCTTGGCGACGGCCTTCACGCACCAGTTCGGCAAAATAGTCGCAAAAATCCTGGGCCAACCTTGTATCTTCGGACGTTCCCAAAAGTACAGGTGCAATCTTACGCCGTTGGTCGCGCCGACTATAGCTGGTAGTCTTACGTAAATCATCGAGTGAAATAGGCATGATTTTCAGTTCTCAGTTTTCAGTTCTCGGTTTTCAGTCAAACCCTGTTTATTAGCTCCACCAAGGGTCTTCCTGTGGCACATCTTCCGGCCCGAAATCATCAAATTCACCAAAATTGTAGGCCAGATATTCCGGCTCGGTTATCTCGCCGCGCAAAATACTGGTCTCCACCGCCCCTATCTGATCGAAAACCCCTGTAAATTCGTCCGGCTCGGCGTGGGTAGCCAGAACCTTTTCCATAGCTTGCTGCGCCTTTGGGTAGCGGACAGCCGCACTAAATTCTGCTAATAAAGTCATAAAGCATACCTCGCTTTCTCTATAGTGGTCAGTAAACAGTCATCAGTTGTCAGTTAAAACTAAAATATATGATAGCTTCGGGCAAGGAGCTTCGAGAAACCTAAAGCCAACGGTTTCAACCGTTGGCAATTATTATAGATTGTATGGGAACATCTTTTCCTTAACTGACAACTGATGACTGTTTACTGACAGCTGTTTGACGACTGCTGCGTTTGCGGGTGCGGGCCGTGTTGATTTCGCCCGTGTCGTCGCTAATCAGTTCGTACAAAACGGCCTGACCTGCCTTTGGACGCAGCACCCGGCCCAGGCGTTGGATATATTCACGGGCTGTGGAGTTGCCACTCACCACAATGGCAATATTCGCGTCCGGCACATCTACGCCCTCGTTTAAGACACGCCCGCTCACCAGCTTAGAATAGCGTCCGGCCCGAAAACGGTCTAAAATCAACTTGCGTTCGTCCGCACGGGTTTTGTAGGTGATGGCCGGAACGAGCAAACGTTGGTTCACGTCATCCACCACCGAATTGAACTCGCTAAAAATAATCACTTTGTCATTCCGGTGCTTTTGCAGCAGCTTCTCGACTTCGTGCAGTTTGGCCTCGGCGTTAAACGAAAGTTGTCGCGCTTTTTGATGAGCCAGCAGTGCTTCACGGGCCTGCGGGTTGCGACCACTTTGGTAAATCATTTGCTGGTAGAGCGAACCAACCCCAGCGAACTTGCTATAGCCACCCGCAAAACGCATTTTGTTCAAATACTTCTTATAGATGGCGGTGAGACGGTCATATTCGGCGCGTTCGGTTGCGCTCAAATCTACCATAATCTTTTCTTCCCGATAGCTTGCCAGAAACTTTTGCCGGGTCAGGTCGCCCGGCAGCCTCCGATAGACTTCGGGGCCGATCAGTCGGTCAAGCAGATGGTGCAGATTATCGGCCCGTTCGGGAGTAGCACTCAAACCTAACCGATAGGTAGCGAACGCTCCTTCCGCCGCATTGCGATACGACTCGGCGGGCAGGTGATGTGCCTCGTCAAAGACCAGCAAACCAAACTTGTTCAGGTGGCGGGTGTGGATAATTGCGCTGTCGTAGGTCATAATGGTGAGCGGCTTGATTTCCTGTTTGCCGCCGCCCCATACGCCAATCGCGGCTTTGTCTTTGAGGCCGAAATAGGCCGCCAGCGCGGTTTGCCATTGCTGCAACAGGTCAATCGTCGGGACAATCACTAATGTAGCAACCTGGGTGCGGGCTATCGCCATTGCCGCCACGAAGGTTTTACCTGCGCCCGTTGGCAGCACTACTACGCCTTGATTTTGAGCAGCCTGCCACGCTTCGATAGCCTGAGTCTGATAGGCACGAGCTTCGAGTGTCAGCTTTGGCGTAAAGTCCAGCGGTGGCAAAGGGTCAAAGTTCAATCTAAGATTAGCATATCGCCCGATGGAGACTTCGCCCAGCAAATAGTCGCGCAAAGGCTGGAAATGAATAGGCAAACAGCGCAGACGCTGATATTTGGTGTCCAGCAAGAAATCAATGTGTGGGAAGGCTCGTCTCAAGCCGTGTTGCAATTCAACAAAGCCACCTGCGCCTTTGGAAGCTCCAGCCGCCCCCAACGTCAAATCATTGCCCCATATTCCTATTTCCACTTCTAAATTTGGAGGCGCATTGCTGAGAACAGCCGCCGTTTTCATAGTTGGCATAATTCACCTTTTCAGAACATTTGCTCGTTTTCTTTACCTATTGTATCACATAATGGGGAAGTTTGTGCCACAAATCGGCAAGAGCCTTGCACTGCAGAGACCGCAGCGGACGCAGAGAAAATCCAAAAGAAGGTAAAGTATCTTAGTGGACATCGCTCCGTTCGGAACAGTCCATTGTCAGAGCAATGTCCAACAAAAACCTGCTCTCCGCTGCGTGGTCAACTGGTTGCTGCGGTGAAATCCTGGTAACTCCAAAATAGCCAAAATTAACCTCTTGAAAAGTTTTAGGAAGCTGCTAAGATAGGAGTGGCGATGACCTACAAGGATAAGCAAACGGCAGAGGGCCAGGAAAGTTTTATGAGCCAGGAAAATAATATCGAGGCGATGCTGAGTGGGGCAATTGCATTGGCAAAAGCGGGGGAACGTCAGCCCGCTCTAAGTCTGATCAAGCAGGTTTTAGCCAGCGAACCGGACAACGTAACTGCGCTGCTGTGGGCGGCTTACTTGCACGACGACATTGCCAATATCGAAGCAACGCTTGACCGTGTACTGGAGCTTGACCCGCACAATGCTAAAGCTCTGGAATGGCAGGCGTTAATCCGCCAACGTCAGGCGGCAGATAGTCCACCGCCCAAAGCAGCCAAAAGCAAAACTACCCGACCCGCGCCAGGGCCACTGGTCAACTACACGCCCCCTAATGCAAACGGGCGCAACCAGGGCCAGCTTGCCAGTCTGAATGACCCTAGTCCTACCCTGAACTATGCCAACTGGCAGCAAAACATCGCTGCACCCAATCCGCAAGCTGCGTTGGCCCGGCAAACCCCGATGCCCATCGCGTCCGATTATCAAATCAGGGAAATTGGTCAGCCCACCCCTTCGCAACCCGTCCAGATTGTTATCCAGATGCCCGCCACACCCAAAGACAGTCAAAACGCGCCCGGCTGGTTAATCGCGGTGCTGGTCGGGCTGGTGCTGCTGGTAACTATCGGTATCGTTTTTGTAGTCATCAACCAAAGTGGCGGCCTTAGCAGCGTGGGCAAGCCAGACAAGTCGCTGTATCAAGGTTTTAATTCGGTGGAAGACCTGATGAACGCCAACCTGGAAACCCACCAACGGGTTGACCTGGTTATTCCATTCGAGGGGGGCTACAGCGTTGACGCGGACGGTTATGTTAAGATTAACCCACAAACCAAAACTGGCAAACTGGTGATTAAATGGAACACAAAGGAAACCCCGCTCACAGGCTTTCATAGCAACCAGTATGTGCGCGTCTATGGCACTGTCGAAGGCATCAATAACACTATCACCCTCAATGTCGAACAAGCAGCCCTGGAACGCGGTTAGATAATGCTCTGCTTCTATATAATTCTCGCAATGAGAATAAATACTCCAAATTTTACAACTTTGCCAAAATATCCAGCGCAAGTTGTGCATCTGAAATTACAGCTTGCACGGCTCTAGCCAAATCTACAAACACATCATCATAGTCGGCTCGGTTGCGTTGTCTGCGTAAATTGTAGAGTATCGTGCCTGATTTTCTGCGCCTTCTGTCAGGGCTGTTGACAAGTTTATTGATGACGTAAGTATGTACGTTGCCCCCAGTAGGAATAGAGGTATCTTTATCTTTGTCTCGCAAAAAGTTGCGGGCCAGAATAAAAATGGCATAATAAATACGACTAATAGTCGAGCGTAACATCGCCTCCTTATAAGGCGAACGAGAAGATTGCTGTTCTAACCAACGTCCCAAGCCATAAACATCGTACCACGTAAAGCTCATCTGTACTCTGTCACAATAAGAAGTTTGCCCTGTGCTTGCGGCATTGTGTCCAGCCACCAATCCTCGCCAAGCTGGTCGAAGCTTTTGGAAGCTTCGTTTGGCGTGCAATCAGGAATGATGAACAAAACCAGGTCTATGGTATCGTAAGCATCGGGGTCAGTTACCAGTTCCAAGAACAATCGTGCCGGCATGAAGTATTTGCGGATTTCGGAGTGAGCCAGCGTTAAAAGCGGGACAAGAAAAGGGAACTTTTCAAGATAATCCGCCACCTTCTCCGGCTTCAGAACACTATAAAACTGTTCCAGGTCTGCAATTGCAGCTGGCGTTTTGATCAAAGTTTGTTCAGCCATTGCCAATGCTCCTTGATTTTATTTGGGAGAAATCTCCTAGCTTTGATTAGACAACAAAACCGAAAACAGAGCTTCCATCACAAATACTGATTTTCTTTGCGCTTTTGTAGCGTGGTAAAACTAGCGGTTAGTTCATCACGACTTTGAGCGTAATAATCTTTTTCGCCCCAACCGGAAAAATAAACCAGCCATCCGGGTCAGCTTCGAGCACGTCACCCAAAATCTCGGTTTCCGCCAGCGTGGTTAGATGCACATTGGCAGGTTTGCGGTAAAAACGCAGTCGGGCCGTTGGAATATCGCGCTCCGCCGGGTTCCACAACCGCACCACCAGCCCTCTCTCGTCCTCGCTGACCTTGACCGTACTCAAAGCTAAAGCCCTGGGCAACATTTCTACAAAGCTAGTTTGGGGTGGCAATTGTCCCCCTTGAGTCGCCGTCGCCAGACCTTCGAGCGGCATATTGAAAGCATGGGCCTGGGATTGCGCCCCGCTCCGTAACCAGTCGCCTTTGTGGGGCATCACCGCGTAATGATAAAAATAAATATCCTGCATTTGGGCATCCGGCACTTCCATTGCTGGCCCAGCGTGACCGCGCCGCGTGGATAAGTCTTCGCGGCTCAACCAACCCACCGCCCGTAATAAGGTCAGGGCAATCGTTGAACCTTCGCCTTCGCTGGCAGGCGGCAAAATTTCGTATTCAGGCAAGCCCCGATTTATCACACTCAAGCCCAGGCTGCGGTCTGCGTTGCTAAGGGACACAAAAGTTTTTTGGGGCGCGGTAGGTTGTGGGTCTTCAACCCAACTGCTGTTAAATTTTGGCAAAGCCACCGGGCGACGCACCACATCGAAAGTTCCTTCGGCTTCGCTCTCCTCGGCTACAAACGGCGCAGGAAAAAGCACTTGCAAGCGGTGGTCTTGCGCCATATTCTGGAAAACCGTCTCAAAGTCCAGCCTTTTGACCCCCGCCGTAAGCGTCGCCACAATCGAAAACGAGCAAATCGCCTTCGTGTTATTACGCTCCTGACGGTCTGGTGTCAAACTTTCGGGCAAATCCATCGCCGCGTTTATCAGCAAACTTTGGTCAACCCCGTTATTGAAGGTCTGGATTTTTGGTTCGCTAAAAAAGCCGTTGATAATTTTGTCACGGGCCGGGGGCGCATAGTTATATTCGTCACCCGCATCGCCCATATCTCGAAGCCCGTGCAAACCTGGGTAGCTCACCCCTGTTTCTTTGTCCAACAAAGTGAAAGTACCGATTTTAGGGTCAACCGAAAGCTCGTAAAACTCGTTCTCGATGCTCTGCACTTGGTCTGAACGTTCGTTTCCAGCAGTCACGGGTTCGGCTTCATCAGGTCGCCGCGCCCTTAACACAAAAGTTTTGTAGCCGTTGGCCGGGACGTTGCGGGCCAAAAACTGGAACTTAATGGTGGTTTGCAACGACACATTTAGCTTGAAGGTTTCCGCACCCTGAGCCAGCCACTGGTCAACCTGGGCCACCGTCGCCGCCATCAAATTCGCGTCACTAGGAGCGGGCGAATTGTAAAGGGCGGTCACGTTGGCTTCCACCGTGCGTAGCGTGCCGTCAGGTTCGGGAAGTGGCACAAAATCTACCGCTGCCAGCGTATAGCCCATAATGCGACCCTCGTCGCCCCCTTGCGAAGCCATTCCACTTAGAGCCGAGGCCGGAATGTCCATCGAGAAAATCTTTTCCTGCTTCTGGCTGACGGTTTGATGCGGTAACAGCGTACCATCGCTGTCCAGCACCACAAAGTCTTGCAGACTGGCAAGCACCTGAGCCTCCATCAATACTACGTCACTGCGCTTGGTTTCGGCAGCATTAAAAACCAACAAAGGTAGGGCTGGTTCGTCGCCCACCAAACGTTGCACCAAATCCCCTGTGTTGATAGTGTTGGCGATACCACGCAAACTTTCGTCGCGCAGTTCCTGACCGATTTGCTCCACCCAACCGTAACGGGTTTTCATTTCCTCGTGTACCAGGTCAATGCTACAGCCACAAATGCTATCATGAGGGTCGTTGAGTAGCAGGTATTTCCAGGCCGTTTTGTATAACGCCTGCAACGCCGCCGGGTCGTAACCAGCCGAATTTTGGGTGTGGGCAGGCAAACTATTTAGCCAGGCCAGATGCGGCCCCGCCCAACGTTCCAGCAAGATTTCCATAGTGTGGTTGCGCTGCTTGAGCCACATTCGGGCCGAAAGCACACCCGTCAGCAAGAAAGCCAGCTTCGAGTCGCGCATCTCGCCACGAATACGCGGTGTGTCTGGTGGTTCCCAGGCCAGCTGCTCCCGCGCCATCTCAAAATATTGGGGCAAAGTGCTGTGAACCAGTTGCACGTTTTGACCACCTTCAGCCAGTTTTGCTTCCAGGGCGCGTAAAGTATCCGGTAAATCGGCGGTGGGTTCGGCGTGGTCGTTGCCATTCATCAAAGGGACAATGCCGCTCACGCTTTTGGTCAGCAAATCGCGCTTGAGACCGTCCAACTGTACCAGAGCCGCATCTACGCCCGCGTTCAAGGGCAATCCAGTGCTATAACCAGTGTTCGCCAACCAGACCGCTTCTATACTGCTACCGTCGGGGGCTTCCCAAATAAATTCAAGCTGGCCCAGGTCAGACCGCACGCCGCGCCACATCGCCGCCCCTTCCAGGCCGAAACCACGCAAAATTTGGGGCATCTGGCCGATATGCCCAAACGGGTCGGGTATGTAGCCGACAGGCATACTGGCTCCGAAATTACGGGCGATTTGCTGGCCGCGCAACAGGTTTTGGATATGGGCCTCGCCGCTAATCAAAAACTGGTCTGACAAAATATACCAGGGGCCAACCAGCAACCGCCCGCTCTCAATATGTTTTTTGAGTAAGGCTTCGCGTTCAGGCCGCACTTCCAGATAATCTTCCAGCACCACGGTCTGACCGTCCAACATAAAATAAGCATAATCGGGGCGGGTCTCCAGAATATTCAACATTTTATCAATCAAGCGCACCAGGCGCATTCGGAATTGTTGAAAAGTGGCGTACCATTCGCGGTCCCAATGAGTATGCGAGATTACTACCAGAGTTTTGAGTTTTGCCGTTTGCTTTGTTTGGGTCTTCATTTCTACCTCTGACTAAAAGGGTTACAAAATTTTTTGGACATTATACAACATTATAACCGTACTATCTTCCTATTGTGAGCAGCCCGGTTATTAGACATAATGTAGTATCAGATAATATCATCACGTGCAGGGCTTTTGCCATATAAGACATCGCACAAGAGAATCACACAATTCATTGCAACAACGTTTCCGAGCAACCGCGATGGGCATTTTGCAGAATTAGAAAGCATTAAACAGAAAGAGGAGCGTCTGTGAGAAGTAATCGAATAGTCATCTTATTGGCTCTAGTCCTGATTGTGGGAGCAGCCATTCTAGCTTATGTACTGCTGCGTAACAATACTACCACCAACACGGCCCCCCTACCCGTTAGTGGGTTGAACGAAGGCACCAACGGCCCAGGTGGACAGGGGGCGCAGGCTCAAATTACCACCACTTTGCCCTCGCCTACCCCTACTTTCAAAGTCGTAGCCGTCCGTAACTTCGTCCCTCAAGGTACGCTGCTGACCGAAAGCGATTTGCAGACCATCTCGGTGGCGCAGACCTCCAGTGATGACATTCTAGCGGACGATATGGGCAGTGCGCTCAATCACTATACCACAGTTGCTATCAATCGCGGCCAAACGGTGAAAAAAGCTGGTCTGGTGGACGGCAACTTTTCCAACTATATGCGCCAGTTGATGCTCAACAAACAGCTAGAGCCGGGCAAAAAAGCCTTCCCCTACGCCACCAACGATTTATCTGGCGTGGCCGGGCTTATCAGGGAAGGCGACTTGATTGACGTGGTAGCTACCTTCTATTTCCCCACCCGCCCCGTTTCTATCCCTGGCCCTGGTGGTACACCTGTGCCGGTACGAGGCGCGGGCGTTGAGCCGACCACCAAAACGCTGCTTCAAAATGTGCGCGTCCTAAAAGTAATTCAGTTGCAGCTAGACACCAACCCGTTTTATGTGCGTTCGCGCCCCTTGCCCACTCCCACTGTTGATGTTGCGGCTCAGACCGCGATTGTAGTGGCGGGTACTCCCATACCGACCCCCACTTTGCTGCCCTTCTCCGAAGCCGGGTCAGGTTTTCCAGTCACCACCGTGCTGATACTGGCCGTAGATGACCAGCAAGCCGAACTGCTCAAGTTCACCCGCGAGTCTAAATTTGCTACCCAAAACTGTGCTTTTGGTGCGGTCACTGGGGGTGGGGACAACGGTAGTGGTAGTGCAATTGCTGGCGCAGTGGTTTGTACGCCCACCGTTCACTTCTTGCTGCGGGCCAAACCGCTTGAACCGTCCAACCCCCAGGACGCGAATGTAGCAGTTGACCCCAGCCGGGGCGTAACCTACCGCGCTTTAGTCCGTGACTACGGCGTAACTATCCCGGATTTGGTGTTCGCTACCCAGGCTCAATAATAGAAATATATTAAGGAAAGTAAGCATGAGTGACCCGCAACAGCAACCGAAAATTCGTCTCCTGGTAGTAGATGATACTGCCGAAACCCGCAACTTGATTAACAATCTACTTTACTTTGAAAAAGATGTACAGGTAGTCGGCTCGGCCACACGCGGCTTGGAAGGCGTGGATATGGCTAAAAAGCTCCAGCCCGACATCGTGCTGATGGACATCAATATGCCCGATATTGATGGTATCCAGGCCACCGAACGCATCATGAACTCCGTGCCGAACGTATCCGTGATTATGATGTCGGTGCAAGGCGAACAAGATTATTTGCGGCGGGCAATGCGGGCCGGAGCCAGCGAGTTTCTGGTCAAGCCTTTTAGTGGCGACGACTTGATTACCACCATTCGTCAGGTTCACACCAACGAAGCTTCCAAACGGCGTTTCGCGGCGGTGGCCCAATACAACAACGCGGGGCTGCCAGGGCAGGAACAGCGTGAAGACGCTAAGGGTCAGATTATCAGTATTTTCAGTCCTAAAGGTGGGGTAGGCCGCACTACTATCATCACTAACCTTGCCATCTCAGTCAAACAACAAAGCAAGAAGCGAGTAGTATTGGTGGATGGTAGCTTGTTTTTTGGCGATGTCGGCCTGGTGCTGGACGTGCGAAACCAGAAAACTATCAGCGACCTCAACGGCAAGATGGACGAACTGGACTCGGAACTGATTGGCGATGTGCTAATGACACATTCCAGCGAAATCAAAATTTTGTTAGCTCCACCCAAACCCGAACAAGCCGAACTTGTCACCGCTGAAGACCTCAAGCGGATTTTGCAGGAACTCAAGCATGATTTCGATTATGTCTTTGTGGATACCTTCCCATCGCTCAAAGAAGAAACCCAACTGGCTATCCTGGATATGAGCGATTTGATTTTGACAGTGATGACCCTGGAAATGCCTTCAATCAAAGATGTGCGCCTGTTCCTGGCTGTCGCCGATTTGCTGGAATATTCGCGTAGCAAAATTTCTCTAATCTTAAACCGCGCTGACAGCAAACACGGTCTCAAAGCCGAAAACATCGAGCGCATCGTGGGCCATCCCATCGCCGCTACGCTGGTTAGTAGTGGAGCCGCCGTCACTCTTTCGATCAACCAGGGTACGCCTATCGTGGTTGATGCCCCAGATAACCCGTTCTCTCGTGATATTGGGAGGTTGGCGCGTGAAGTGGTCAACGGCACGCTGGTTACAGACAAAAAGCTCTCTCCAGCTGCAAACAATACGAAGGGTGCCACCAACTCTGGTAAGAAAGACAAAACCAAACCAGCTACCCGTAGCGGGGGGCTATTTGGTGGTCTTTTCCGCCGCCGCAGCAAAGCGTAATAAAGTTGTCAGTCAACAGTCGTCAGTAAAATATTATTTCTTAACTCGACTTTGTACATTTTTGGGACTGGCTGTACGCTCAACAAGGGTGTGCTATACCCGGTTTTAAAACATGGCCCCCACAGCTACTTGTTTGAAAAATAGGGTCAAATGCAGCATCTAGGTAAAGCAAGGAGCAATATTTT
>JBBQZT010000025.1:0-64305 GCA_038207455.1 Chloroflexia bacterium | reverse complement strand
TTTTAGAAAAACTATAACGAAGGGAACAATTTTATGGCCGAGTCGGGCAATCCTGACTCAAAGCAGCCCGGTAACAGCGCGGCGCGTTTGCGGCTGGCTTCCAATAGCAATCATGAAGCCCGCCCCCGTTTGCGGTTGGCTATTCAAAAAGAAGGCCGCCTGACCGACCAGACGCTGGGCATTTTGCATAGCATTGGCCTGGATTTCGATAGTTACAAGCAAAAACTTTTTAGTAACTGTCGAAATTTTGAACTGGACATTTTGTACAGCCGCGACGACGACATTCCCGAATATATTGCCAGTGGTACGGCGGATTTGGGCGTGGTAGGCCAAAACCTGATTTATGAAGAAAGTGTAGATGTTACTGAACTTTTGCCGATTGGCTTTGGGCATTGCACCCTGGTGGTGGCTGTGCCGAAGGAAAGCGGCCTCAACGATGTGCAGCAGCTAAACGGTCTCAAAATTGCTACCAGCTATCCCAAAAGTGCCAAAAAGTTTTTGGATAGTCGGGGGGTGAAGGCGGAAATAATTACCCTTAGTGGGGCTGTTGAACTAGCACCGAATTTAGGTTTGGCCCACGCGATTATTGAGATTACTGCGACGGGTAGTTCGCTAGTTTTGAATGATTTGGTAGCTATTCAAGATATTATCAAAAGCGAGGCGGTTCTGGCTGCCAACCGCGACTCGCTGGCCCATCCCTACAAACGCCGCAACATCGAACGGCTCTTGACTCGAATGCAGGCGGCGTTAGCGGCCAAAAAGTATAAATATATCGTGATGAACGCGCCCCGCAAAAAGCTTGATAGCATTATAGCTGTCGTGCCGGGCCTCAAAAGCCCCACTATCGTACCACTAGCCGACCCCGACTGGGTGGCGGTGCACACTGTCGTGCAGGAAGATACTTTTTGGGATGTGATGGAGCAACTTAAAGAAGCGGGCGCAGGTGGTATCCTGGTTGTGCCGATAGAAAAGATGCTATTATGACTACGATTATTTTGGTGCGACACGGCACGACGGCCTGGAACCACGAACGGCGTTATCAAGGCCAGCTTGATATACCACTCAATCAAACTGGCGAACAAGAAGCCATTGTGGTGGCGCAGCGGCTTAAAAGCGAAAAATTGGACGCGATATATAGCAGCCAACTATCTCGCGCCGCCCGCACTGCCGAAGTTATAGCCGACGGGTTGGGCGGCAAATTAACGGTTAAAATTATAGTTGGTTTGCAGGAAATAGACACTGGCACCTGGAGCGGCCTTACTCCGCCCGAAGCCCAGCAAAAGTTCCCTGAGCAATTTGCGGCTTTTGAAAAAGATAAAAATTTGCCACGCGGTGGAGGCGAGTCGCGCGACCAACTTCAGTCCCGCACCGTTGAGGCAATCCAGCAGATTGCGCGTGACTACCCTAAAGGTACTGTGGTAGCAGTTACGCACGGCGCGGTTATTAAGGTGCTGGCAGGCTGGGCTTTGCAGTTACCCATCCAGTTCCAGCCGAATTTTCACGGCGTAGTCAACGGTAGCCTGACTTATATCGAAGTAGAGCTTGAGCCATCTCGTACCCGGCTGGCTGCTTATAATCTGACCAGTGACGGCAGCTCACCCCTTTCCGTCGAGATGAGCGAAGGGTAATAGAAAATGCTGACAACGTTAATTTTGGTGCGACACGGCGAGACCGAATGGAACAAAGCTCGCCGCTTTCAAGGTCATCTCGACTCCCCATTGACGCGCCTGGGATTGGCTCAAGCTGCTCAGGCCGCCGAGCGTTTGTTGACAGAACAGGTTAGCGCAGTTTATAGTAGTGATAGTGGGCGGGGGATGCAAACGGCGGGAGCCATTGCCAAAAAATTAGGGTTAGAAATTACTTCCGACCAGCGTTTGCGTGAGATGGACGTGGGTAGTTGGAGCGGCCTGAATGACCAGGAAATCAAGGCGACGCATCTGACCGAGTGGGAAGCCTGGCAACATGACCACGCGATGGCACGCGGCGGCGGCGAAAACCAGTTGCAGGTGCAAGAACGCGGCGTAGCAGCACTTCAAACAGTGGCAGCCGCTCACCCTGGCGAGGTCGTGGTGGTAGTAAGTCACGGCGGCACTATCAAATCTATAGTAGCGTGGGTAATTGGGCTGCCGCTCGAATGTTGGCCTAATTTTCGCGGCCCTGGCAACTGCAACCTGAGCTATCTGGAGTATATCCAGACTACCCAACGTTTCAGGTTACTAAATTATAATGTCCCAGCGACAGGTGTGATGCCACTGGCTGATGACCTGTTTAACGAAGAAAGCCAGGAAACCAAAGGTTAAAAATATTTAATTAAAAAACTTTTCCACCCTCCGGCTCATCAATTTTTTCGAAATTATGTAACAAAACTTCGACTATAGTGTTTAAATAGTTGTACAAAACTTCATTCAGCCCTACAAACAGTCACACAAAGGAAAAAGTTATGTCCAAAAAGATTTTGTTGGTGGAGCATTCGTCTTATGAAGCTAATTTGACGCAACGGATTTTGAAAAATCTGGGATACCAGGTCTGCCATGTGTCAGCTGGTGCAGCGGTAGCCAGCCAGATTAGCCAGTTCCAACTCAAAAGAAGATGCTTTCGTGCCTGGCATCTTACGCCGGTGCAGCGGTAGCCAGCCAGATTAGCCAGTTCCAACCTGACCTGATTTTGTTGCATACTGGGCTGGCAGATTTTGACAGCTATGCTATGTGCAGAAACCTCAAAAGTAGCGTGCATACCCGGCTACTGCCCATTATAATGTTTAGCAACGCGGACGTTCAGCCTGATAATGCGGTTTGTGCTTACGAGGCTGGAGCCAACTACTATTTTAGTAAAGATGCCCGCATCGGTTCAACATTAGGTATTTTGACTCGTTTAGTGTTCAAGCGTATCAACCGTCGTCAAGCCACGGGTTTCGTCGAAATGCGCCAACTTTCTGTGTCATAACCACAATGCCGTTCAAATACGCTGTAGGCGGAGCGTCCTGCTACTGCTAGGGTTTCGTATTACGCGGGCGCGGAGACGCGCCGCCTAAAAGCACAAAACACCTTTTAGCTAGACAAGCCTGATTTTCCCACGTATCATTAAAACCAGTGAATGCTTTGAAAAGGAAAATAGCGTAAGGAGGTCTGTTGGCATGGCTAAAAGTTTTGCCTCTACCCAGGATTTACAAGACCAAAAAGTTAGTTTTGAGGAGCTTGCGTCCGGTGTGTTTGCTTACGTGGCAGAAGGCGACCCCAATTGTGGGGCGATTGTCGGGCCGGAAAGCGTGTTAGTAATTGATGCACGGGCTACTCCAGTTTTAGCTCAGGACTTTATTGCCAATATTCGCCGCGTGACCGACAAACCCATTCAACATCTGGTTTTGACCCATTATCACGCGGTCAGAGTATTGGGCGCGAGTGCTTTTGGTGCGCCTCAGATTATCGCCCATCGCAACACCCGCAGTTTGGTAATCGAACGCGGTCAGCAGGATTTCGAGTCGGAGAGTGGGCGTTTCCCGCGCCTGTTCAGGGATGTTTCTTCCGTTCCTGGCCTGACTATGCCCAACGTTACTTATGATAAAGAACTGACTTTTTATTTTGACCAACGCGAAGTCCAATTTCTATGGCTGGGCAACGGGCATACTAATGGCGACACTGCTATCTTCTTGCCCCGCGAACGCATCTTGTTTTCTGGCGATTTGGTAGAAGCTGGCGCAACTCCTTATACCGGAGATGCCTATATCGAGGATTGGCTGGAAACATTGGAACGGGTACGGGCTTTGCGAGCCGACGTGCTTATTCCCGGACGTGGCCCGGCTGTTCACGAAGCGGAGGTCAGCCGGGCGGTAGATAGCACTAAAGAATTTTTAACTATCTTGCGTGATAGTGTATGGGGGGCGGTGCGACGCGAACAAACTCTCAAACAAGCTTTCGATGCGGCACACGCGGCCCTCACCCCCCGCTTTGGCGACTGGCCGATTTTTGAACATTGTATGCCCTTTGATGTCAGCCGGATGTACGATGAACTTTCCGGTATATCCCCGCGCATCTGGACGGCCAGCCGCGATTTAGAGATGTGGCAGGCTTTGCAGGGCTAATGTTTTTCCGGGTGTGCGTCCTGGCTGAGTTCGATCAACACACCACTGCTGGCTTTGGGATGCACAAAAGCCACCATTTTTTCGTCCGCACCGGGGCGTGGCTCCTGATCAATCAGTTGCAGACCGCGCTGTTTCATTTCGGCCAAACTTTCGCTTACGTCATCTACGTCCAGACAAATGTGGTGGATGCCTTCGCCGCGCTTGCCAATAAATTTGGCGATGGGGGACTCGGCGTTGAGCGGTTCAAGCAGTTCAAGGCGGCTTTCTCCGACAGGCAAAAAGGCCACGCGCACGCCCTGTTGCTCCACCACCTCAAACCCAGTATTTTCTAGCCCCAACGCTTCCTGATAGAAAGCCAGCACCTCAGCAATATCTTTGACCGCGATACCGATGTGGTCAATCTTTTTAACCGCCATTTTGGTTGCTCCTTCGTAATTGTAACTATTCACCGCAGAGAACGCAGAGAATTTGCAAAAGATGCCTGGCAATACCTACTGACCGTCTGCTTATTTCCGTGTGGCTGCATAGTTACTCATAAGTTTTATTTTTTTATAGATGTCGGTGTATTGTAACAAGCCCAGCGCGATTAATCCAGGAACTACGCCAACAAACAGACACAGCGAAATTTATGTGGTAAAATTCCGTTCAATCCCTGCTTGATGATAGTAGGGGAAGAATAGAAGGAAATACGAAGCTATGACAATAGAAACTGAAACACACACCTATACCCTTGAAGAGTTTTACCAGTGGGTCAACGAATATGGTGAGCCGGAACGCCAATATGAGTTAATTAACGGAGAGATAGTCGAGATGAACGAGCGGGAACCAGGGCCGAGCGGCAGACATGGTGAAGTGATGCTAGTTTTAGGCCAGTATTTGTTGAACTATGTCCGCGCTCATAAGTTAGGTCGGGTATTTGTCAATTCGGCTTGTACTTTAGGTATTAGTAGCAGCAGCCATGAAGTTGCTAATAGTCCCAAAACTAGCAAAAAAGCTAGGACTAATTACCTGGTGCCGGATGTATTATTCGTTAGACAAGAATTGCTACAAAACAAATTTGAAGGGCCAATCCCCGTTTTGCCGGACTTGATAGCCGAAATTAACTCCCCCAGCGACACCACCGAAGCTATCAGGGATAAAATTGCTATATACAAGAAAGCGGGGGTGCGTCTGCTCTGGTCAATCTATCTGCTTGAGGAATATGTAGTTGTTTATCGCCTGGACGAGCCAAAACGTACCTTCTTAAATCCCGAAGACGAGCTTGATGGCGAAGATATTTTGCCAGGCTTTAAGCTCAAAGTTAGCGCACTTTTTGAGCAACCCTTAGCCGACGATAGCGAGGGTGCGCCCGTTAGTTCCAATCCCTAATCATCTTCTTATCATTTTTGTGGCTTTTTCTTGCCCCTTCCGATTGACATTCCCCTCTGATAAACCTATATTCTGAATTGCGGTAGTAGTAGGAATATTCGTAAAGAGTGTGTTAATTGAAAAAAATTGGTTTTTATTTTAAGTATGCTGGGCGTTCGGTCTGGCGCGGTGGCCGTCTATCGGTCTTCGCAATAGTATGTATTGGAGTAGGTGTCGCGACCCTTATCGCTTTGCAATCCCTCACAGCTAGTATTCAGGAGACCTTAGTAGGCGATTTGCATACACGGGCTGGGGGCGACATTGTTACCGAAGTCAACGGAAACAGCTATTATAAAAATCGCTCTTTAGGCCAGGCCCAAACCCTGCTGAACAAACTTAAAACCGATGGGCAAATTACCGATTGGACAGGTCTCAACACCCATAGCATCCAGATTTCAGGCTATTTCAACGTACCGCCCACGCTGTTCACGGTTGACCCGGCTCATTTCCCGCTTTATGGTCAGGTTCAAATGGTTGAGCCTGCCGGCGGTGATTTTAAACAGCTTTTAAGCCAGCCCAACAGTATTATTATCAGTAAGTCGCTTTGGAAAAAAAATAACTATCAGTTGGGCCAGGAGATAGAGGTAAGCGGTGTCACCGATATTACCCAAAGCGGAGATAATACCTCGGTGGTCAAGATTGTAGGTGTGGTTGACCCCGATATTCCAGGGGTGAACTTTGATACGGGCTTATTTGTGGGTTTTGGTTTGACCTCGCCGCAAACTTCGCGGGCCTTTTTGACCGAAGATGATGTTACGCCGCATATTTTGTATATTAGAACCGCGCCCGGTATAGACCCCCAAAGTGTGATTAAACAGCTACAAGACTTTAACCAGAAAAATTCGCCCAAAGCTTTTCCCTTTTTCACCCTGATCCGCACCGCACCGGAAGTGCTGGGCGAGGCTAATCGTGACCTGGATTTGGTACAGGGTATTTTGACTTATATCGGTTTGATTGCCATCCTGGTGGGCGGTTTGGGCGTGGTCAATACCATGTTGGTAATGGTGGGGCGGCGCACCACGGAGATTGCGACGGTCAAGGCGTTGGGTTTGAAATCGCGTCAGACCTTGACTATTTTTACGCTCGAAGTATTGATATTAGGAGCAGTTGGGAGTGTACTTGGTTTAATTTTAAGTGTTGGTCTGGGCTTCATAATCAAAAGTGTGGTGGAAGGCTTGTTTTTACGCCCGCTCCATTGGGGTCTCTATCCTGGGCCAATCATAACGGGTTTGCTGGTGGGTGTCATCGCGTCGGGTTTGTTTGGCTTCTTGCCAGCGTATGCGGCGGGCAGAGTGCGTCCCGTCGTGGTGCTGCGCCAGCAAAACAGTAATTCGTTGCCCAATATCGGAAATTTACCCACGATTTTGGTTATTCTGGTTATGACGCTGGCGGGTGGGGGGATGGCAGGTGTGTTGCTCAAAAACTTAGGACTGGGCATCACCATCGCTTTTGTGACGCTGCTGGTTTGCTTGCTACTAATTGCCTTGATGTACGGAGTGATTTTCCTGGTAGGCAAAGCACCTGCACCGTTTGGGCCGGGTTTTAAGATGGCTTTACGTAGCTTTAATCGCCACCGTACCCGTAGCGCGACGACCCTGACCGTTATCAGCGTCAGCCTCTTTTTTATCAGCTTAATCGGGATTGTATCGGATACTATCAAAACAACTTTGCGTCAAAGCTTCGATTACGAATTGGGTTTTAACGCGGCGGCGGTCAACCTTTACAGCAACCAGGACGAGCAGCTACAAAACTCGTTTCAGCAGAATGTGGTGGGGCTGCAACGTATCTTTTTGAGCAATGAAGTGGCTGGTTTTATTAATAACATTAATGGCAAACCGCTCAACGTCGAACCCGCGCTTAATAATCCGCTTTGTAGCGGCTATATTTATGACAATCAGGCGAACGCGCCTACTCTAAAACCCTTTGTGCAGGTGAGTGGGCGCAGTCTGGCGAACGGTCAGAGTATCAGCCCCAACGGGCCGCGTAAGGTCTTGGCCGGGCGTGACTTCTCACCTGCCGATATGGATAAACAGGTGCTGCTGGTCAACGAGGAGGAGGCCACCTGCTATAATATTCATGTGGGCGACAAAATAACGCTGCGTCTGCGCTCCAACAATTTTAGCGGTACGTCACGCTCTACTTCCAGCGTACCTTTGCCGCTGGAGGTTATCGGCATAGTGAGCAAAGGTACGGCAGGTACAAATTTCGAGAAGGGTTTTATCGCACCCTACCGCTTGATTAACAATATTGGGGCGCAATACAGCATCTTCTTTATGCAAATTGACCGCGCCCATATCAAAGACGCGCTGACTACCGTTCAAGCTCAAATTTACGGTAATCTGGTTTTCGATTTGTCCGATTTGATAGATACTTTTACCCAGCTGCTAAATCAGATTCTGGCCTTTCCATTGCTGTTGAGCCTGCTCACGCTTTTTAGTGGTTCGCTTCTGATTGCCAATAACGTGGCGTTGGCAATGTTGGAACGGCGTAGCGAGGTAGGCGTGTTAAAGGCAATCGGGGCGAAACGACGGCGTGTGATGACGATTTTGTTGTGGGAAAGTG
This sequence comes from Chloroflexia bacterium, assembly GCA_038207455.1. Classification (GTDB taxonomy): domain Bacteria; phylum Chloroflexota; class Chloroflexia; order Chloroheliales; family Chloroheliaceae; genus JBBQZT01. The sequence continues at coordinate 56,258 of JBBQZT010000025.1, read as the reverse complement.
TGCTTTTGGGTGGTTTGGGTGGTATCATCGGGGTGGGTGGCAGCTTGCTGGTGGCGGCTCAACTTCCGGCTATCATTAGTGGCAACATCAATCAGGTGGTCAATCTGCGTTTCGCCTGGTCTCCTATGACTGTTGGTTTGCTGATAGCATTGGGTATCGGCCTGGCACTGATAGCTACTACCCTCAGTGCTTGGCGGGCCGTCCAGGAAAAACCGCTCGTGGTGCTACGTTATGAGTAAAAGATAGTAACTATTCAGCCTGTCACCCTTAACGGAGGCGATGCTGGGTGAAGGGTCTGTTTCTCTCGGACATTTAGCAACAGATTCTTCGCTCCGCGCTACGCCAGAGCCTCCCCTCAGAATGACAACACGTGGCTGAATAGTTACAAAAGATAACACTACAAAGGTATGGAGGTTTCATAATTTGGGAAGGGAGATGTTGATTTGGTAGAACCGGAAGGGCAAGATGGGGTGGCGAATTTGACCATCGCCTTTGAAAAACATTTTGGAACAGCCCCCTCGCTGCTAGTACGTGCACCGGGCCGTATCAATTTGATTGGCGAACATACCGATTATAATGGTGGCATGGTTTTCCCGTTGGCGATTGACCGCACCGTTTTGATAGCGGCCCGACCTGTGGCTCGTGCTGACGGTACAATCCGAGTCTATTCGTTGGATTTTAAGGCGGAAGGTAGCTTTGACCCGAAAAATATTACCCGCACTACTACCCCACGTCTTAGATGGCTCAATTATGTGATGGGGACTTTGTGGGCGTTGGAGCAAAAAGGCTTAGTGGCGGCTGGTAATATGCCTGCGGCGGATATTGTGATTACGGGCAACGTGCCGCAAGGCGCAGGTTTGAGTAGTTCGGCGGCTATCGAGACGGCTTGCGCTTACCTTTTCCAACTCCTGGCCGGGCGCGCGTCGAGTCAGATAGATAAAGTACAGATGGCATTGGCCTGCCAGTATGCCGAAAACAAATTTGTGGGCGCGAACACTGGCATTATGGATGAGTTTGTCTCAGCGTTAGGGCAAACCGACGCGGCTCTGCTAATTGATACCAACAGCTTAGAATATCGGGCCGTACCGCTTGGTTTCGATAAATTGGGTTTAAAAATCGTGGCGGTAGATAGTGCTGTGCCACACACCCACGCTTCAAGCGGCTATAACCAGCGTCGGGCCGAAGCCGAAGCTGCCCTGCAAATGCTCATCCCCATGCTAAATTTGCCATCGAATACCCAACTTTGTAAAATCACACCAGACCAGTTCGCCCCCGTTGCCGACCAGCTACCTCTTGTCAACCGCAAACGCGCCCGCCACGCTATCACTGAGCAAGCACGGGTTTTGGAGGCGGTACAAGTTCTCGAAGCCGGATTGCAAACTCCAGCCGAACTAAGCAAGTTTGGCGAAATAATCAACCAGGGGCATCTTAGCTTGCGCGATGATTACGAAATAAGCGTTCCCCAGGTGGATTTGTTGGTAGCACTGGCCCAAAAATGTGATGGCGTAATTGGGGCGCGGATGACTGGCGGCGGTTTTGGCGGCTGCACTGTCAATATCGTGAAAGACGAGGCACTACCCACTTTCGAGGAGCAGGTAGTGAATGTTTATCGCCACGAGACCGGGTTGCCCGCCCGAATGTTTGTGTGCCGGGCAGTCGCGGGCGTTTCGACATTAAGCTAGAGGTTTTGCCAGCAATGATATAATAACGTGCAACTACGTTAAGTATCAGTAGCAGCTTTGAAACGGCGTCGGGATGGCGTTCAAGTATTCTTGCTTTATCAGCTACAGACACGGCAAATATGAGGAACTTCAGAATATGGTTGATATTCTGGAGAAAAGTTTGCGTGGTAAGCTTGAAATTGAAGTTGGCGTGGACTTATACAGGGATACAGGGATAGAGGGTGGCGACTTATACAATCAGCATTTGGCAACTGCTCTTTGTGAAAGTGCTTGTATGGTGTTAGCTTTTACGGCAGGATATTTTGACCTCGAACATAATTACTGTACGCGAGAATATAAGACGATGGAAGACCTGGAAGCACACCGACTTAATGCTTTAGGTCTTTCTACTCCGACACACGGTTTGATTATCCCCATCATTTTGGGTGCGAGAAGAAAACTGCCGCCGGAGATAAAATCTAAACGTCAATTCCACGATTTTACTGGCTTTCGGTTATCCGACCCTGAATTAGAAAGACATCCTTCCTACGCCAGCAAGATTGCAGAAATAGCCGAATATATAGGCGAACGTTATGACGAATTAAGCAAATTGCCGGAGAGCTTTCAAGATAACTGTGTTGATTTTAAGCTTTTGCCGGAAGCCACGATTCTGGATTGGCTGAAAAACGTCAAGTCTTCACCCGCTCCGTTACCTCGGTAGCGTACTTGATGAAATGAAAGGCTGATTTTATTTATGGAATTTGCTGCTAATGGACAAGTAATAACATTTTACTCGTATAAGGGCGGGACAGGCCGTACTATGTCTCTGGCAAATGTAGCCTGTCTGCTGGCCGAACGGCAAAGCCAGCTAAAGGGCAAAGGCGTGTTGATGATAGATTGGGATTTGGAAGCTCCTGGTTTACATCAATATTTTCGTGACCATTTCAAAAATCATTTCAGTATCAAATCTAAGAGTCGGCAGCCTCGTACCACTTATAACCGTGCTTATGATGCTCATCCAGGTTTGATTGATTTGTTTGTAGAAATAAATACTGCTATTGAAAATAATTATACCGAGGAAACAGTTTACCAGCTTTTTGATGAGAAGGTTGAAAAATATATATTAACGAGTGACCTGCCAGCTTTATCCTTGCTTAAAGCTGGTCGTTTTGATGCGCGTTACTCTAGTAAAGTAAATCAGTTTCAGTGGGAAGCTCTATATAACAAAGTTCCCTGGCTTTTCCAGGCTTTCGCGGATTGGCTGACCGAACGTTACGACTATGTTTTGATTGACTCACGCACTGGAGTTACAGATATAGGTAGTATTTGCACCGCTCTGATGCCAGAAAAATTAGTGGTCGCTTTTACCCCGAACCGTCAAAGTGTGACCGGAGTGATAGAGCAAGTCAACAAAGCTGCTATTTACCGTAGAGAGTCTGACGATTTACGGCCTTTAGTGGTGTATCCGCTTCCATCGCGGATTGAAGCAACCGAACCGGGTTTGCGTAAAAGTTGGCGTTCTGGCAATAAAGAACAAGATATTACAGGTTATCAACCCCAATTCGAGAAGCTTTTCAAAAAAATTTATGATTTGCCTGATTGCAACTTGACCAATTATTTTGATGAAATACAAATCCAGCACGTACCCAGCTTTGCTTATGGTGAGAAAATAGCAGTGTTAGTTGAGCGTGAAAAAGATAGATTGTCTCTTAGCCGCAGCTACGACAGCTTTGTGAGACGCTTGTTAAGGTTGGTAAGTCCCTGGGAAATTGAGGGACGATTGAAATTACGAGCATCTATTGCTGAAACTAATAGGCTTCTTTTGGAAGCTTATCAACAGGTTGGTGGCAAAAATGCACAAATATTTGAAAACCAGCCAGATTGGCGGCAAATGTTACAAGATCAACTTGCCGAAATTCAAAAAGAACTAGACACTCCTAATTATTCTGAAAAAATTCTAACATAGCACAATTGGTGAATAGGTAGAGCAACCCTTGTGCAATTAAAGAGACTTAGGTGTGGCACTTTTTAATAGACATAAAGAAACTTCTAAGCAAGCTAACGCTGACTCGTCCTCCGAAACGAATTTTGTAGCAGTGGCGCGGACGAAAGAGGTGCGGGCCGGGCAGATACACGAGGTCAAGGCAGGCGGCTACAAAGTCTGTCTAACACGAGTTGGCGAGAATTTTTACGCCTTCGACGCTTTTTGTCCGCACCAGGGCTGGATGTTGTGGGCTGGGGAGATGCGCGGCGAGACTATCCGGTGTGACAAACATCGCTGGCTGTTTAACGTCCGCACGGGCCAGACGTTAGCTCCGTCCGATATACCTATCTGTCTGCCCACTTTCCCGGTACGCCTTGAGAATGAACATATTTTGGTAGATATAGCTGCCGTGCGTGCCTCCAATCTTGCTCGTCAGAACAAGAAATGAAAAGTTAGCTGCTTAAAATTACTAGACATAACAAGCGCGTTGTGTTATATTAAACACGTCCCGCTAGTGCATTCATGTTTATAAATACGAGATACAGGGTAAAGGATAAGGGAAACTGCTTTGCAAACGCCCAGGCTGCGCGTGCGTTTTTCGCCGAATAAGGCCACAGCAAAATTAAAAGTAGGTTTGGTGTGGCTGGCTATTGTATGGCTACAGCTGCTTTTTGGCGTACTCAATCCAGTCCCTACTTTGGCCCAGACTGCGGTTGGTGTGCCGCCCACTATTTCCGCCAAAGCTGCCATCGCGGTTGATACCACCACTGGACGTATTTTGTACCGTAAGAATATCCATGACCGCCTACCGATGGCAAGCACTACCAAACTTACAACTGCCCTGACTGCTCTCAACGTGCCGGGTGTCAACCTCGACGACAAAGTAACCATCATTAAGAGCGATATGGTAGGCGAAGCCAGTATGGGTTTGCGCCTTAACGAGACCGTCACTTTTCAGGATTTGTTATGGGGAATGTTGATCAATAGTGGCAATGATGCGGCTCAAACCATCGCTCGTTATGCTGGCTCAAAACTGCCTGGCAACGATGACCCGGTTGCCAAGTTCGTGGCCCAAATGAACCAATACGCAGGTAAGGGTGGCCTGGATTTGCTTAACAGCCATTACGCTAACCCGCACGGCCTTGACCAGGATAACCATTACACCAGTGCTTACGACCTTTCTCGAATTGGTTGGTACGCGCTGCATAACAGTTTATTATCCAAAATTGTTGGTACGCAACAAGCGGTAGTCGCAGGTCATAGTCTCAACAATCTCAATACCTTTTTGAAAAAATACCCCGGCGCAATTGGTCTCAAGCCCGGCTTTACCGATAATGCTGGTCTTTGTTTGGTGGCTGCCGCTCAAAAGAATGGTCACGTTGTCATTACAGTTGTGCTCAACAGTGCCGACATCAACGGCGAGAGTGCTACTCTGATGAATTACGCCTTTGGTTTGCTAGATAGCAACAGTGGTGGTGTGGCGCAGGGCGGGCCAGGTATGAGCTTGTTGGCAAAAGGCGACCCTTCGCAGTATATTGGCTATCCCAACGGCGATAAGTTGCTCAGTCCTGACCAGTCGCCAGTCCAGGCCAACCCCAACAACCCGGCTGCCCTTAGCACGCAGATTGCCGCCAGTCGCAACATCGCGGCAGACGGTAACGCCTACAGCTTTGGGCAGGTAGTCAACGCCCAGGTGAGCGGAGCCACGCCCGATGCGAGTCTTACGCCCACCTCTGGCAATAGCGGCAGTAGCCAGACCGATACCAGCCAGAGCAAAAGCGGTGGCCCGAATTTGTTAGTGTTGCTTTTAATCGTACTGGTAATTTTGGGGATTTTGTATGTTGTGGCTCGTTTGGGTTATCTTGGTGGCGATACTGGCCGCAATCTGGCCTATCGGGTAGAGGATGGCGTATTAGGAACTGGTCGGGCTTTGCGCCGTTTATTGGGCCAGTTGCGACCCGGTAGCGACAACCATGATAACAACGCGCCGACATATCGCAGCCAGCTTCCCCCGCCCCGTACCGGAGGGGATGTCTCAAGCGAGGTAAATTATCGTGACCGGGTGCAAGGTGGCACGTCCCGCCCTACCCAGGCTAATCCCACCCCGCCGTCCAACTATTCCAGTTCTGGTCGTTTCGCTCCGTCGGGGGAAAACCAAAGCCGTCCCCAACCGTCACCACGTCCACCTCTGAATTACCAATCGCCCCAGCCACCCTCGCGTGTGACGGATGAAGCTACCGACGATTATGTTGCGCCTCCTGACCAAAACCGCGCGGCGGGTGCAGGCAATCCTCTCGAAGGTTTTTTTGATGACGTTGCGCCTTTTTCCTTTGAGGAACGCGAAAACACTCGCCAAACCGACGAGCAGGATTTCAATACCAAACCGCCCCAGCCCCTTCGCGCTCCCTTCAACAACCCTTCGCCCAAACCCGCTTCCCAAACCCCAACCAGTGTTGGTAACTTTAACGTAAGTGCCGACTCCTTGCGAGATAATCCCGCCCCGCCCCGCCCCGCTCCGTCCGTACCCAAAGCCGAGCCTAAACCGTTTGCAACCCAAGCTGGCTATAGTCAGTCGCCAATCCAGCCCGAACCTCCACGTTCTCAACCCACTGTCCGCCCACCTTCCCGTCCGGTCAGCACTCCCAATGCTAGTGGCGTGGCAAGCAACCTGGATACCGTAAGCAAACGAGCGCAGCAGGCGATGGATTATGCTTTTGCCGGACGGATGCAAGCCAGCACCGATGAGTTCCGGCGGGTGGTAGAGCAAGACCCGCTCTACGACTTTGGTAATTTGGACGACTTCGATCAAATGCCTGTTTTGGGTTACAAAGCTTTAGCGAACGCCTACAGTACGGTGGGTAAATCTCAATTCGGTATCTTATTGCTCGATCTTGCCATCGAAAAGTTTCCCAACGACTTAGAGTTACGCAATATGCTTCGCAGTTTTAAGCGTGAAACTGGTCAATAATTATTAATCTCCTTGAAAGAAAATGGAAATGGGCCACCAGATCGGAGGCTCATTTTTTATTTCCCTTGTTCCTAATACTGTGGGTGTTTTAAGCCAGGGTTTGCACCCGTGCTGTGATAGTAGTACAATCCAGGTTGTCCAAGCCGAAATAATCACCCAATATTCTTGTTTTCTTCATTTTTGTGTCGAGTTTGCCACGCCCTGCTTCAAGGCGGAGGCTTTAGATAAATAAATTGGCTTCAATCGGCAGTTCGCATCGGCTAATAGCTGATAGCTAACTGCTGATAGTTGCTTACAGGAGGATTTGGAATGAGTCATAAGTGGGTTTACCTTTTCCGCGAAGGTAACGCCAAAATGCGCGACTTGCTGGGCGGAAAAGGGGCGGGGCTGGCCGAGATGACTCTCGCCGACCTGCCCGTGCCACCCGGTTTTACTATTACTACGGAAGCCTGCAATGCCTACTACGAGAACGGCAAAGATTTCCCCGAAGAAATGTGGGAACAGGCGATGAACGCGCTCAAAGACGTTGAAAGGGCGATGGGCAAAAAGTTTGGCGATGCCAGTAACCCGTTGCTGGTTTCGGTAAGGAGCGGGGCGAAATTTTCGATGCCCGGTATGATGGATACTATTTTGAACCTGGGCCTCAACGATACGACGGTACAAGGTATTATTAAACTGACCAATAATCCCCGTTTTGCCTACGATGCTTATCGTCGTTTTGTCCAGATGTACGGCAACGTGGTTTTGGGTATCAGCAAAACAAAGTTCGACGAAGTTTTCGACGAGTACAAAGAGAAAACCCATGCCGACACCGACACCGATTTGTCCGCCGAGTCGCTCCAACAAATTGTTCCAGCTTTCAAAGCGGTGGTGCGACAGGAAACGGGTAAACCTTTCCCCGAAGAACCGCTGGAGCAGATGCGCGGGGCAGTCGAGGCCGTTTTTGCTAGTTGGAACAATGACCGCGCTATTTACTACCGCAAGATGAACAAGATTTCGGACAAGCTTGGTACTGCTGTCAACATCCAGTCAATGGTCTTTGGCAATATGGGTGACGATAGCGGCACGGGTGTGGCTTTTACCCGTAATCCTTCGACGGGTGAGAACAAGCTCTATGGTGAATATTTGCTTAATGCTCAAGGTGAAGATGTGGTAGCTGGTACTCGTACTGCTCCGCCGATAGAGCGTATGGAAACCGACCAGCAAATCCCCGGCGTATATCAGCAGTTCAACCAGATTGCCCACAAACTGGAACAGCACTACAAAGACGTGCAGGATATGGAGTTCACCATCGAAAAGGGCCGTTTGTTTATGCTCCAGACCCGCACGGGCAAACGTACTGGAGTGGCTGCCGTAAAAATCGCGGTGGATATGGTCAACGAAGGTTTGATTGACCAACAAACCGCCGTCCAGCGCGTGCCTGCCGAAGATTTGAACCAGCTGCTCCATCCTATGCTTGACCCCAAAGCACCTAAACAAAAGATTACCCAGGGTTTGCCAGCCAGTCCGGGTGCGGCGGTGGGTCAGGTAGTGTTTACGGCGGAAGATGCCGAAGCGCGGGGTATTGCGGGTGAAAAGGTGATTTTGGTGCGTAAGGAGACTTCGCCCGAAGATTTGCGCGGAATGGTGGCGGCGCAAGGGATTATGACCGCCTTTGGTGGAATGACCAGCCACGCCGCCGTAGTTGCACGCGGAATGGGTAAGCCTTGCGTTGCCAGCGCACAAGGTTTGACCGTCAACGAAAAAGCCGGAGAGTTGCGTTTTGCTGGAAGCGACACCGTAGTTAAAGCGGGCGACTGGATAACGCTAGACGGCAGCACGGGTCAGGTTTTTGTGGGCCAGATGCCAACGATTGAGCCAGAATTGAGCGGCGATTTTGCGACCCTCATCAGTTGGGCCGATAGTTTCAAACGATTGGGAGTACGTGCTAATGCTGATACGCCCCACGATGCGACGATAGCCCGCCAGTTTGGAGCGCAAGGGATTGGGTTGTGCCGCACCGAGCATATGTTTTTTGAGGGCAACCGGATTGACGCGATGCGCGAGATGATTGTGGCCGACACCCTGGAAGACCGCAAACTCGCTCTTGCCAAGATTTTGCCCTATCAGAAAGAAGATTTTATAGGCATTTTCCGGGCAATGGATGGCTACCCGGTTACAATTCGGACGCTAGACCCGCCTTTGCACGAATTTTTGCCCCACGAGGGCCACGAGATTGATGCACTCGCCCAAAAGATGGGTGTGTCGTCCGAGAAGCTGCGGGCGCGAGTGGACAGCCTTAAAGAAGCCAACCCGATGTTGGGGCTACGCGGTTGCCGTTTGGGTATTTTGTATCCAGAAATAACCGAGATGCAAGCACGGGCCATTTTCCAGGCGGCGAAGGAAGTGGCGGCGGCGGGTGGTACAGTTGAGCCGGAGATTATGATACCGCTCGTTAGTGATGTGAACGAACTACGTTTGCAGCGCGAAATTGTGGATCGGGTGGCTCAGGAAGAAGGCGTGGAAGCGGCGGGAGTGCATTACAAAGTGGGAACGATGATTGAGTTGCCGCGTGCTGCTCTGACCGCCGACAAAATTGCCCAGGTTGCCGAGTTCTTTAGCTACGGTACCAACGATTTGACCCAAACCGCCTTCGGTCTCAGCCGAGACGACGCGGGCAAGTTCCTGCCGATGTACGTCGAACGCAAAATTTTAGAGCTAATCCCGGCTGCCCCAGGCCGCGACCCGGTGTTCGACGACCCCTTCCAGGTGCTTGACCGCGAAGGCGTGGGCCAGTTGATGCAAATTGGCGCGGAACGTGGGCGTGCAACCCGACCCGACCTCAAAGTAGGCATCTGCGGCGAACACGGCGGCGAACCGTCCTCCGTCGAGTTCTGCGACATGATTGGCCTGAACTACGTCTCCTGTTCTCCCTACCGCGTGCCGATTGCGCGACTGGCGGCGGCCCAGGCTGCCCTCAGTGCCGGAGAACGCGACAGGTAGGTAGTAAGTTAATCGAATTTTCTGCTAAGGGTTGCAACGTTGCAACCCTTATTTGTTGCTACACTATCAAACCAATAGCTAATAATGTAGTATTGGGCTGGCAAATTTCCCCCTCCGCGAACAAGAATAAATTTTTACCTACAGCGTATTACCACACTTATGCTATAATTATAACCAGCCAATCGCAATCGCCGGGCCTTCCGGCGAGAGTTGCGAATAAGCCAGCTTTGGTTTTTGTGTAGGAAGCGAAGTAAGCATAAATTTAAGTTGTGGCCTATGATGAGAAGTTTTAGCCTTGTAGGGTGCATCGCTGCTATCAGTAGCCTCTTTTTGGTATTACTACTGCCTTCTTTGGCGCGGGAAGTGGCCGAAGCCGCCCCTGCTGCCGCCGTGACTCTGCGGGCCGAAGCTTTGTGGAAAGGCTATTATCGTGAGGGGGGTTGGGCGGTAATAGATGTAGATATTTTTAACCCTGGCCCAGCTTTTGATGCCCAAATCCTGGTTAGTGCGCCGCTAGGCTACGACCAACGCCGTACCGATTTCCGCCGCCCTGTCACGGTTGCCCCCAATACCAATAGCCGCTATCGGCTCTATATATGCCTTATCCAGCAGACCCGCGATTTGAGCGTGACCCTGAACAGTGAGGATGGACAAGTTTTGGGCCAGAGCGGGGTGCAGGTGCTGGCGGTTGATTACGGTAATTATATGGTGGCGGCAATTGGTAATACTGTGCCAGTGGCTACGCCCGGTGTAGGCGTTACACCCCTTTTATTCGGCTCACAAAAAAGAGTACAAACGTTGTCGCTTACACCCGACCTTTTGCCAGACCGCCCCGAAGGTTTGGGAGCGTTCAATGCCATCGTCTTGCGCGACATTGTTATCAATCAGCTAAGTCATGACCAATATAACGCGCTGCTCAACTGGACGTTAGCGGGGGGACGGCTAATCTTCGCCCCACCAGACCGCGATAACTGGGTTAAATTGTATAATGTGTTTGGGGCGCAACTTGTACCTGCTGACCTGGTGAGCGACGAAAAGCAAATCAAACTTGATACCAAAACCACAATTTTTGACCCGCTCAATCCAGACCACGAAGCGGTGCTAACCTCTATAGGTAGTACCAGTCTGAAAATCCTGGGGTTGGAAGCTAAACCGCAAAGCCGCCTGATTACTGACTTGAAACAAAGTGATGGACAGTTGCAGCCTTTGGTGATTGCAGCTAAGGTCGGGGAAGGTTCGACTGTCGCTACTGCCGCCGACCCGTTTCTGCCGACTATGGCCGCCGCTAATGCTTATTGGAATAACTTGCTTAACAGTTTAGCCCCGATCAACACTTACGACCCCTCCAACGAAAATATTTTGCAAGACCCCTCACTGGCACGGGCTTTTCTAAACGAGGCTGTTGCCCAAACCGAAGGTACACCGTTTAATCTGCTTTTTTGGGGTGGGTTGGCTGCATATTTACTGCTGGCCCTCCCCCTGAATTTCCTGCTCTGGCGAAAATCACGCCGCCCGGAACTGGCTTTGCTGACCTTGCCAATCTCGGCGGCTTTGGTATCTATCGGGCTGATTGCGGCCAGCAGCAACCAGCAGTTTACGGGCATCCAGCGTCTCGATGTGGTGCAGTTCAATAATACTGCTGCGGAGTCTAATGCCTGGATTAGCTCGTATATGGCAATGCGTTCCACGACGGATAGCGGTTGTGTCTTGAGTTTTAAGGGCGAACAGCCCTTGTTGCGTCCCACGGTGGTCAACGCGGCTTCCACCCCTGGAGCGCGGGAAGCAGACGATAGAGGCTTTATACGTTCGCCTCAACAGTTTAGCCAACAACCCTATACGGCCAATTGTGACAGCACGGCAGAAAGCGCGTTTAAGCTGCTCACGCTGGAAGATTGGCAAAGTCTTCGTCAGCCGATAGATGGCAAACTGCAACTAAACGGCCCCGCTCTGACTGGTAAGCTCACCAACCGCGCTAATTACAATTTGGAGAGCGCGGTACTGGTATTGGGCGAGAATTATCAGATGTTAGGTCAGTGGAGACCCCAACAACAGTTAGATATAAACTTTAAGCTGGATAGTTTGCCGGGGAATTTCTCCGCCGCTTCTACCTCGGTGGCTAATTTCTTGAAGAATAACCCCCAAACTGCTATATCTGATAGTTTGTATTACGCTATGCTAGGGACAACTACTCATGTGGGACGATTTGGAACTTCCGACCAGACTGCCAATGCTTATATTATTGGTTGGGCCAGGGACTTGCTGTCCGATAATATTAATGTCAACCAGACTATAAGCAGCAATCGAGATTTATCCTTAATTATCCAACCTGTCGAGTTCCAGCTAGAAGCGCAAGCGGAGAATTCGGCCAGCCAGCCCACCTATCAACTGCCGTCGCAGCTTTTTATGCCACGTCTGGTGCAAAACGATGCCCAAACTGTGCAGAATGGCGAAGCTCTCAACGCTGGTGGCACTCAAATTCGGGAATATCAACTGCCCATCCAAACACCGCCAAACACGCAACCACAAAATTTGACCATCAATCTGGCTACTACTTACTCGTCCAATCCGGGGGCTCAAAGTATCTCCAGTGTACCGGAGGTTGACCTTTATAACTGGCGGACACAAGAGTGGCGAGTGTTGGCGAATGAGGATATGCAGACTCAGGTTATTTCCAGCCCAGTTGTAGCCGACGAATTTGAACCTCAGACGCACGCTTTCCGCTTACGTTTGAAGTCGTCTCAGCGCGTGCATTTAATCCAAAAATTTAACGTTTCGCTGTCAATAAAGTAAAGGTAAAACTGCTCAGGCAGCTTTGCCCAGCAAGAATTTAATACTGGTGATAATACAGGCAGTAATGATAATTAACCGAGGTGCCAGAGTGTTCGGTCAGAAGTCGTGAGGCGAGTTCGGGCGAAAATTCGAGCCGCACCACTGCTTCCAAATCGGCCCTGTTTTGGAATTGCCATTGGCTAGGGATACGGATATGCCCAAAATTTTGTGTCTGCCAAAACTTTTCCACTTCATCAGGATTTCGTACCAAATTTGTACATCTACTGACCCAATTGGCGAAAGTGCCATACTTCAAATCGTTGTCTATTATAAAAGCTGTACCGCCTGGCTTTATGATACGTTTAAGTTCAGTCAAACCAGGTTCACAACCCGGCCCCCAAAAGTAGGCGAAACGAACGTGAACTATATCCACGCTTTTGTCTGGCAACCACACCTGGGCCGCGGAGCCGGTCATAATCGAAACCCGCTCCAGGTTTAATTCTGCCACTCGCTTCATTGCTAGTAACCGTGAAGCATCGTGGGGTTCAACTGCAAAAACGTGTCTGGCTTCCTTTTGGAAGCGGGAAATATGAAAGCCTGTGCCTGCACCCAAATCCAGGACAATTTTATCTTTCCAGGGTGCGCTTTCTTGCATTGCGGCCTCAATTAACCTGTTTGGGTCGGCAGCAATATTTTCAACTTCATAAAGGCTTGGATTGCCTTGAATATTGGGCGCAAGATGTACACCTGGCAACTTGTTTGTGTTTAATTCGCTCACTGTCTTGTCTTTCAGTCGCTCTTGTAAACTATTACCGACTGGGCAGAGTGATGTGGTGTGGGTTGGGCCGTTGTCCGCCTACCTGATATGCCTTCTGGTTTTCGTTGACGTAAAAAGGAAAATCTCGCGGCCAGCTTCGTTTGCTGTCCTGACGTAACAACTGAGCAAAACCCGCGTAAATGTCTGGGTTCATCTGGCTAATATAGTTGGGGTTGCGGAAAAACATTTCCAGGTAGCCTGCAATAAACTCGGTATCGTTTTGGAAGACATAAGGGTGTCCAATCGGCACCGGGTCGCCGGGTCGGACCGTGCCGTTTTGGAAATTTTCGTAGCGTTCGCGTTCCAAAGATTTGCCTCGCAAAAAGGCGGTACGGGCCTGGGGCGTAAAAAGCGGCCCATCGTCCTGGCTCATACCCGGTAACAAACCCTGGCTCATATCCATCCGGCCCGTCTTAACGTCATAGAAGTCCAGCATATGTCCAAATTCGTGGTAAAAAGGAGCTACACCAGGAATTACGTCGTTATAACCCTCATACAGGCGCGACATGACCAACTGGATACTTTGGGTACTAGGGTTGTAATCGCCACCCGCCGCCCCGCCGTCCTGAGCAAAAGCGTTGCCATCGGTATAAAGTTTGAAATGGCGCGGCCCGGACAAAAACTGGTACAAAATATCTGTGCGGGCATAGAAAACTTCCGCCAGATGCCCCGCCACCATATAGGGTACGTCGTAGAAAACCTGGCTGGTAGCATCGCTACGGTTTGGGCCAAGCACCTCCATAGCGAAGGTTGGCTGGCTGATGATTTCCCGCACCAGGAGATAAAAGTTCTGGTGTTCTTGGGGGTTTAGCTGATTGGTAAGCGGAAAATAAAAATCTAAGGCAAACGGATTACCACTAGAAATAAACAAAAGCGCGGCCAGCTGAGGTTTGAAACTGCCGCCCGAAAGCTGGAGATAGTGGTTCACACTGTTGGCAAGCTGACCCGCAAAGACGTTGCCGCGTTCGCCAAAGTCCAGCCGCTCGTTGAAATCGAAGCGTTGCCCGCCTACTTCAATTTTGTTATTCTCCACATTGACCGTCTGATTTTTGAACTGGTCGTAATCCAGGTTTGCCATAGAAAATTCTCCCTATTTCAAGGCATCTATTATCATCGCCGCGTTCTCATAAGCCTGGAAGCGGGTGATTTTATTTTCCTCAAAGGTAACGATAAACACAAAAGGCATGGCAAAGGTTTTGCCCGTCGTGCGGGCTTTGGCATCTATGTGGCCCACCGCAAATACCCGGTTGCCATAATCAATAAGCTCGTCCGCTTTGACCTCAAACTGCTCGAAGTTGCCCCCAATCGGCATAAAAACCCCGTTCAAAACTCCGTTCGGGCCGTGCGTCGTGCCGCCCCAGGGGTGGCCGGGCGCGTCCGGTTCTTCCCACACAATGTTTGCGTCTATCGCCCCCAAAACCGTCGGAATGTCGCCTTTTGCAAAAGCCTCAAATACCTGACGCAGCACTACCGAATTTGATTGTTCCATTAGACGTACCTCCTTGTACTTTACATAATCTTTTAATTATTCACCGCCGAGGAAGCGGAGAATTCAGGCTTACCGTTGTTATTGTAACCGTTTGGCCTACAATCTGGCAAATCTACACCAGTTTGCATAAGCGTTGGTCTTTTGTCACCCTGAGCGGAGGCTCTGCATGGCGAAGGGTCTGTAGCTAAAAGCCCGTGAGTACCGAAAATCAAAACCGAAGCAACAGATGGGTACCCCCTGGGTGGCAGAGCCTCCGCTCCGGGTACCCCCTGGGTGCCTGCGGGCCGTGACAAGGCAACTTGGTATAGTGGATTAAACCTGAATAGTCACACGGGTGCACAATCGTTGGGGTCGCCCGCGATTTTCTCCAGGGCGTGCGGCAGAGCCACGATAATCGCTTCCAACGACTCGCGTGCGCCTTTGGGACTGCCCGGCAGATTGACAATCAAGGTGCGCCCCCGTATTCCAACGACGGCCCGCGAAATCATGGCGAAAGGCGTTTTTTGCATACTATAATTCCGCATTGCCTCGGCCATACCGGGAACTTGCCGCTCCATTACTGCTAATGTCGCTTCGGGTGTAACGTCACGCGGCGCAACGCCCGTCCCACCCGTCGTCAAAATAAGAGCCAGACCGTCCCGGTCAGCCCATTCGATTAGCTTTTGCTCAATTTGGTCGCGTTCGTCCGGCACAATTTCGTAAGCTACCACCTCTGCCAGCGCATCCAGTTGGGCGGCCACCATTTCTCGCAGCCCCGGCCCACTGGTATCTATGCGTTCGCCGCGTGAACCTTTATCGCTGAGAGTCAAAATACCCACTTTATATTTATTTTCCATAGTTTTTTCCCTGGTGGCGGCTGGCAATAGCGGCCTGGCTGTACGCTCCTTGATACTGGGATGGCATCAGCTCGGCAATTTTAACCATAATCTGTTCGGTTACAGCTTCTAAATCGGGGCGTTTGCTTTTGCCGTGTGTGTCAATTTGCCGTTTTATTTCGTAGGGCTGGCCTATTCGCACCGTCACGGGTGGGCGATGGCTCATAAAGCGGCCCTTTTTCTCTTGCCAGATGGCCTCTGTCCCCCACACCGCTACTGGTACAATTTTGGTGCCGGGCGGGGCGTTGAGTGCCAGCAGTGCCACTCCGCTATGGGCCAGTTGCATGGTGTGGTCAGGGCTGCGATGTCCTTCCGGGCAAATACCTACCATCTGGCCTTTTTTGAGAAAGCCGATAGCGGTTTGTAATGCCTGTCGGTCAGCTTTGCCCCGATTGATGGGAAAACAACCTAACATCCACAAGAGGCCCCCCACGAAAGGCACGTTGAAAAGCTCGGCTTTGGTCACGTAGCGGAAGGGGCGGCGCATGGGAGTAAAGAAAATCGCTAAATCCCACATACTGATGTGGTTCATAGTAATCAAAACCGGGCCTTCAAAGGGTGGTGACGACCCCACAATTTTGTAGCGCGACACGGCGTTATTTACGAATAAGCTAACCAGCCACGTCAAATAGTAAAACCAGATTTGAAAAGCCCGCCATAATAATGCCACACTGGTGGCGCGGAGGGTAGCAAAGCTAGAGGCTATGCGGTTGGGAGAGAGCGGTTTTTGCATTTTATCTCAAAAGGTCAATGATAGCGGTCTTGATGCGTTCAAAGACTTGCTCTTTAGTAAGCTCGTCCGTATTAATGTAGAGTGCGCCCTCTGGCACAACCAGCGGCGAGACGCTGCGACCACTATCAATTCGGTCACGCTGGGTAATAAATTGTTGAGCTACCTGGGTTTGGGCGTTGCTGCCAATATTCTGTTGGCTGCGACGCTGGGCGCGTGTTTCTAACGACGCATCCAGATAAATTTTAAGCCCCGCCTGGGGCAGAACCACGCTGCCAATGTCGCGGCCAATCATCACAAAACAATCAGCCTGGGCCGCTAACGCTCGTTGCTTGTTGACCAGTTCAGTACGGACTGTAGGTATAGCTGCCACCTGTGAAACGTTCGCTTCTACCTGGCTATCCCGCAGAGCCTGGCTTACATCTTGGCCCGCCACCAAGACGGTATATTGACGGCCATCGGCGGCTTCGCCGGGTGTAGCAGGTCGGGCTACAAAATCCAGTTGGTGAGCTATTGCGGTTAAGCTGGGTTGGTTATCGGCGATGGATAGCCCCCCCCGCACCGCCAATAAAGCCACTGCTCTATACATAGCACCAGTATCCAGGTACGGGCAGTCCAAATATTGGGCCAACATCTGACCGATAGTAGTTTTACCTGCGCCTGCTGTGCCATCAATCGCTATTATCAGACGTTTTTTTTCGCCAGCCATTAGGTTTTGCCTCTCCTTTTAATTTGTAACTGTTCAGCCTAACACAAAAAAGGAAAGGATTTTTAGGGGACACCCCTTGCTCCTTATAACCCGTTCGGGTCACAGGCGGAGAGTTCCCCTTAACCCCTGCATAATTACTTTTGTTTATCTTTAGCGTCCTTTTGGACTGCGTCGTTTGCCAGTCGGGGTAGGGTGAGACGGTTTGTAGTTGCCTCGACTCTTGGTGGGAGCTTTCCTAGAATTGGGTGGGCCAGACCTGAAACTAAAAGGCTTAGAAGACTTGCCCCGAATTGGACGCTGGGGTTTTTCGTTGTCGCTATCGTCCTCAACAAAAGGGGCAGGGCGGCTGTGACTTGGACGGCTAGGGTCAGCGTTATCTCTAAATGCAGCGGGCCGACCTCGGCTGGGCCGCTCCGGTTTCGCATTATTGCTATCTCTAAACCCGGCAGGGCGGCTATGAAGCGGACGTTTAACGTTATCATTATCAACCGCAGGTTGGTTTCGACCAGGACGTTTGGCCTTATCACTGCCAGCGAAAGGTGTGGCCTGGCTTCGGCCTGGAAGCTTGGGTTTATCACTGCTTGCGAAAGGTGTGAATTGGCTTCGTCTAGGCGTAGGCTTACTACCGGGACGACTGTCTGCGCTGCGTCGTGACGGTCTGGAGGGAGGCATAGTTGCACCCGCTGAACGGGCGTTGTGACCTCCTGTAGCGGGACGGCTGTAGGGTTTCCTTACGCCAGCAGGTTCACGGCTGGCTGCGTCCATCAGACTTTTAACCTCCGCATTGGAAAGGGGACGGTATTTACCTGCCTCCAGGTTTCCCAAACGCAACGTGCCATAACCCACCCGCGTTAGTGTCAAAACCGGACGATGGATAGCCTGAGTCATCAAACGTATCTGCCGCTTTTTACCTTCCTTGATGACAAACCGCACCAGGGTGTTTGAACCTTCATTGCGTACTATTTCGACACGGGCGGGTTGGGTAGTGTAATACTCACGTTCGCCTGTCTTTTCGTTTTCAACCGGAATGGCTAGCCCACGCCTCAACTGTTCCAATTCGTGGACTGCCGGAATGCCGTCCAGCAAAGCTAGATACTCTTTTTCCAGTCCATAACGCGGGTGCATCAACGTGTTGGCAAAAGTCCCGTCGTTAGTCAAGATCAGCAAACCCTCGGTGTCCATATCCAAACGGCCCACCGGGTACAAACGCTGGTCAGTTTCTACCAACTCCATGATAGTAGGCCGTCCCTGTGGGTCAGTGACGGTGGAAAGATAGCCGACAGGTTTATTCAGTAGCAAATAAACCCTGGCCGGGGTTAGCGACGAGCGAATTGGTATCGGATGCTCATCTACACTCACTTTATCCTGGGCTGGATTGACTTTGAGACCAAGTTGGGTCACAATTTTGCCATTGACCCGCACCCGCCCCTCTTCAATTAGTTCTTCACAGGCTCGTCTGCTGGCAATGCCGGCCCGCGCCAGTACCTTTTGCAGCCGTTCCTCATTTTGGTTCAACATTTTCTTCGTTTATTTCCTTATTTTATTTCTACTATCCAATTATAACAGTTTGTACCACTTGCCGCCAAACCTGCTTTTTGTTGGGGTGTGAATCAGTTTTTTGCATTGCTGCACCGATGGTTTCAACCAGTGGTTTTGATTGGACGTGCAAAAATTGACGCACACCCCTTTTGCTGATACCTGTAATTATAATGGCTGATATTGTAGTATAATCGGGGTATCATGATGCCGCTTTGCTTTTACCATAACTATTACTGAGCGCAAGCAATAACAGAGGCTAAAGGTATATCAGTTCTATGACAAATTCTGCTGAGGTTGCCAAAAAGGTTTTGGTTGTTGAGGATAGTAAGGATATTAGCGGGTTGTTGGGCGAAGTCCTGGAAGACGAAGGTTATCAGGTTTTTTATGCTGAAGATGGCAATGAGGCTTTGGCACAAGCTTTCGCGGCCCAACCGCAGTTGATTCTGATGGATTTGTCGCTACCCGATTTGGATGGTTGGGAAGTGGTACGACGGTTGCGGGCTGTCACCGAATTTCGTGCCACTCCTATTATTGCTGTAACTGCCCATGCCTCGACCTCTGACCGCAACCGGGCCATCAGTATCGGCTGTACAGATTATATCAGTAAACCTTTCGATATAGATATGATGCTAAAGCGGGTAGCGGAGTTATTGAAAGATAAATAATCGGGCATAATAAAAAGAAAGGCAAATAACACCACCCTGGATGGGTTTGCTATCTGCCCTCCTCCCGACACTGGAATTATATCACCATTTATCCACATTGTCAACGGCTGAAAATGCGCCCAACTAAGTTTTGAGGAGGTTCATTATGACTGAACAAGCAGCCCCGGATTTTGACACTATTCGTCAGGTCAGCCCTTATGGTGCGGAATACTGGAGCGCACGCGACCTGATGCCGATGCTTGGCTACGATACCTGGCGGCGGTTTGAAGGCACAATTAAACGAGCAATGACTGCTTGTGAACAATCCGGTAATATTCTGACCGACCATTTTGCCGGATCCGACAAAATCGTTTCACTTGGTGCAAAAGCAACCCGCAAGGTTAAGGACTACAATCTTAGTCGCATGGCCTGTTATTTGATTGCCCTAAATGGCGAACCGTCCAAACCTGAAATCGCGGCAGCTCAGGTATATTTTACCATTGCCACGCGAGAAAACGAGCTACGCAAGCTATATGCAGAGCAGAACCGCCGGGTCGAACTGCGAGAACTGCGAGAGCGGGTAGCCGAAGGTAACAAAACCTTGAATGAGGCTGCCTCCCAGGTAGGGGTAAAGTCTAAGCATTTCGGGATATTCCACGATGCCGGATACAAAGGCTTGTATGGTGGCTTAAACGTGGAACAGGTCAAAGCCCGTAAGCATATCAACCCCAAAGAAGATTTGCTTGACCGGGCTGGCTTAGAAGAACTGGGCGCGAACGCTTTGCGGATTGGTATGACCGAAAGAAAGCTTAGAAGCGGCGAAGTGACTGGAGAAAACGCTGCTATCCAAACCCATCATCAAGCGGGTAAAGAAATCCGCGAAGCCATCGAACGGTTTGGTGGCCCGCTGCCCGAAGACTTGTCACCGGAAACCAGTATCAAGCCGCTTATAGACGAGCGCAAGCGTAGCAAAAAGAAGGCGGCTCAACCCAAAGAACAAGCCAACCTCTTTTCAGATTTTCCAGTTAGTGATGAGGATAAATAGACACGATTAGCGTCCCTTAAAACTCGGCTGACGTTTTTCTCCAAAGGCCCGCATTGCCTCGCCCACATCTTCGGTGGTGAAACATTTGCTAATACTAGCCAGTTCGCTTTTTAGCTGTGTGGTCAAGTCGGCAGTAGGCGAAGCCGCCAGCAAACGCTTGGTTAAAGTCAGGGCGATAGGTGGCCCGGCGGCGAGTTCGGCAGCGTAGTTGGCAACCGCGTTGGCAAAACCTTCGGCTGGTAGCACCCGACTAACCAGACCAATTCGCTCGGCTTCATTGGCGGTAATGTTACGGGCGGTCATTATCAGCTCCGTCGCTCGTGAAGTCCCGACCAGACGGGGCAGGAAATAGCTGACCCCCGCATCAGGCGATAAACCGCGTCGAATATAACCCGTCGTCACCACTGCGTCGCTTTGCATCAAGCGAATATCCGCCGCCAATGCCAGACCGAAACCCGCCCCCGCTGCCGCCCCGTTTATGGCCGCAATTACAGGTTTATCACAATTGACTATCGCTAGAGCCAATCTGCCCACCCACCGCAAATCATCTAATTGGACGGCCCGGCCCTGGTTTCGCAAGTCCATACTTTCGGCCCGTGCTTTCGGGTCAAGGTCAAGCCCGGCACAAAAGCCTCGGCCTGCCCCCGTCACCACTACCACCCGCACCGCGTCATCACCTGAAACCCGTTCAAAAACGAGTGGCAACTCCTCGGACAAAGCTGGGTTGACTGCGTTCAATCTTTCGGGTCGGTTCAAAGTTACGGTGCAAACGCCCGCCGCGTTGGTTTCCACCAGGATGTGCCGGAATTGATAATCTTCTGACATTTAAAATCTCCTTTGATTTATTTTTTAACTCATTACTTTTGTTGTTGTTTTCGGCGCGTCCCACGCCCGCACCGTCGGTACATTTGGCAGCATAGCGGGCGTGAGGACGCGCCGCCTACAGCCTGGTATTGCTCTTAACCTGTTATCGGAAAATCATGCAGGTAGTAATGGCGTGGCCGTAAAGCTTGCCCTGGCTATCGGTTAGTCTGGCTTCGGCGGTTGCTACACGCCCACCCACGTAAATCACTTTGCCTTCACAAAAAACCCGCCCCGTTTTACTGGTAAGCGGCCTTACAAAATTCACCTTTAGTTCTAAAGTGGTATAGCCTACCCCTTTTGGTAACATAGTTTGTACGGCACAACCCATCGCCGAGTCAAATAAAGTAGCAGCCAGGCCACCGTGAACTACGCCAATCGGATTATAATGGTATTCGGCAGGTTCGACGCTAAAAATCACCCGGCCTTCTTCAATTTCTCGAATGTCCATTCCCAGCGTAACCGCAATGGGCGGGGGTGGCAACGCACCGCTCTTTATGGCTTGCATATAATCGAGGCCACTGATCGTTGGAGCAATTTTCGCCCCAGTCATCGGGTCTTGCCAACTATAAGTGCGGGTGCGTTCGGGTGTTTCGCTCATAAAATTCAAAGTCTCCTTTTATAATTAAGCCGCGCTGCTGGCAAGCTGTACGCGCATGGCATCGCCCAATGCTTGCAAAGCTTTAGCGGGTCGCACCATCACCTCAAAATCTTTGATTAAGCCTGCTTCGTTAAACTCGATTAAATCTATACCTACGATGCTAATTTCCCCCACATTAGCGTTGAATTCCAGACATACCGTAGTCTCGTTGTACAGGGTGCGGGTGTATTTGAAATTTTTTAGAACTTGAGCCGCCGCTACTAAGTATTTCAAGGTTATCGCTTTACCAAGCTGGGGTGTCCAAACGATGGGCGAACGAAAAATAGCCTCCTGGTGTATAATTTCAGCCAATAGTTCCACACCCTCACCCTCACTGATGATAAACTTATGCCACTTTTCTAACTGGGCCTCATAGAGAAAATTCATACCTGCTCCTCAAGTCTAAGGTTGCGGTTAATGTAAGCGGTCAAGAAAGCCACTGCCCGCCGAATATGCACCGCGTCACCATAAAGCTTACTCAGCATCACCGCACCTTCTAAAGTGCTGATAAAAATGGTGGCAAAAGCGTCCGGCTCAGTTTCGGGTCGTATTTCCCCACGTTCGATACCTTTACGGATAATCCGGTGCAGGGTAGCCTGCCAATCGTCCACTGCTTTCTGGGTGCGTAGGCGTAAAGCTGGGTGGGCATCGTCACTTTCGACAGCCGTATTCAGCACTGGGCACCCACCCACCAGGAACGAGTTTTCGCCCAACCTCTGAAAAACCGACATCATCGCCAGCAAACGGTCAACCGCGTTAGTTTTGCCTTCCAAAGCCTTCGCCATCCAGCCCGAAAGCTTTTTGATAGCATAATCGAACGCCTCCAAAGCCAGGTCATCTTTGCTATCGAAATGATTATATATACCGCTTTTACCTAGACCAGTTTCCTGGGCAATATCGGCCAGAGACGCGCCGAAGTAACCCTTTTGGCTAAAAATTTGGGCTGCCTGCTCCAAAATCGTCTCGCGGGTTTGTTCCCCTTTAGTCATCACCCAACCTACCAATTAAAATTCTGGAACTTGCGTTTGTCACTCCGAGGTATGAGGAGCCTCTAACCTGAATAACGAGATTCCTCACTTCGCAACAACCAGCTGACGCTTCCGTTCGGAATGACAAAGCAGAGATTTATGAACGAACGGTCATTTTTTTACAGTCTAACCGATAACACACACCCTGTCAATAACCAAAATATTACAAAGATTGTTCCAAATTTCACATTTGATAACCAAATGGCCTCGTTTACACTTGCGTGGCTAAGATTGATATGTTATAATTTTCACGGTTGAAGGATGTTTAGAAAAGCTCACTTTACCCATTAGTTCGACAGACCAGGCTCGTAACCAACCAAAACAAAATTGCTTTTACCGGAATAACGTTAAAGTAACGATGGCTCTACACCAAAACAGTTGTAGAATCGGCGCGGCAGGTGTTAGTGTGGGCTGGAAATGGCAGGAGCAAACAAATGGCAGCGAACAAACCGAACAAACCCGTAGCAGGTAATGGCGAACAGTCGGCAGCAAACATGGCAATGGGTATTGGTTTTGCGATTGCTCTGCCGCTCATTCTTTTCATCCTGGCTGGTGTCGCTATAGATGGTTGGCTGCATACCACGCCTATTTTTATTCTAGTAGGTGTGGCTTTGGCCTTATTTGTAAGCGGCTACCAGTTGTATCGGTTGCTGAAAATTAGTGGTTCTGAATAACAAGAGGGTTATTAAGGAGAGATACACAATTGGCAAGCATACTGAACAGCAGCGTGTTTTTTGACGATAATACCAAAATAGATGATAAATTAAATATCAGTATCAGACCCGAAACACTTTTTGACATTGCTGGCATTCACGTCACCAATGGAATGCTGACGACGGTAATTGCGGTTATTTTATGCGCCGCGCTTTTTGCTTATCTAGCTTCCAAGCCCCAACTTAAACCGGGTGGTCGTCAGGCTTTCGGTGAATTTGTAGTCGAGTCGTTGGTCGGACAGGTCGAAGGTTCACTTGGTCGTAAGAATGGACGCAGCCTTTTCCCCTTGATTGCTACGTTTTTTATCTTCATTATTTTTGCCAACTGGTTTAGCTTGCTGCCCGGCATCGGGACTATAGGTCTGCAAAAAGGCCAGATTGCCGCCGATACCAAAAATACCGACATTACCAAAGCTCCTTACGCCCTTACTTCGGGCGAAGTGACCTTGCTGACAAATAATGGCACGCCTACTAAAACCACGCTTTTAGATGCTACTCCGGTCAGAATATTAAACCCGGCGGTTGGCACTAATGGACAGCAGTTGGCTCAGGTAGTAGCAGTCCCCAGAGAATGGGATGAAGGCGCACGTCCAGCTGAAGATAGTGCGCGGGCAGGTTTTGTTTCCCTCGGTCAATTGCTTCCAGCTAACCGTTACAAAATTTTGATACCGTTTTTCCGTGCGCCCAACGCCGACATCAATATGACCCTGGCGATGGCTTTGATTGCCGTACTATTATCCGAAATCCTGACCATTCGCGCTCACGGTCTCAAGGGTTGGCTCAAAGAGTTTTTCCCCAGTGCCAAACTTTTCTGGCTAGGGCCGATTGAAATAGCCAGCCACCTTTCGCGTATTATTTCCCTCACCTTCCGTCTTTACGGTAACGTCTTCGCTGGGGAAGTAATGATAGCGATTATTCTTAATTTGAACGCCGGAGTGTTGTTATTCGTTTTCATCGCCCTGGAAGTATTTTTCGGCTTCATCCAGGCTTTAGTTTTCTTCTTGCTCAG
Source organism: Chloroflexia bacterium (assembly GCA_038207455.1). Classification (GTDB taxonomy): domain Bacteria; phylum Chloroflexota; class Chloroflexia; order Chloroheliales; family Chloroheliaceae; genus JBBQZT01. Next base: position 31,795 of record JBBQZT010000025.1, on the reverse strand, counting down.
TACCGCTTATTTTAGCCTCGGTATAGTCGGGCAAGGCGATCCTAACGAGCTTGAACACGGGGCAGCGCATCCGCCCACTGGTGGAGATGCGGACAAAGATGTGCATATAGAGGAGCGGGCTTTGCAAGAAGCAGGTGCGGCCCACTAAAGCTGCACGTCTAACAACATTTAGAGTACGTTTTTTAACAGTAGCTAGTAGTACGAAATTTAATTTAACAGAGAGACTTTTAAGGAGGAAATCAAACAGATGCATGACTTAGCGAGAGTGCTTACCGATGTGGCAGCCCAGGCTGCTACCACCACTACTGCCCAGCCCTTGAACTTGAAGCAAATTGCGGCTGGTATTGCCATGGGCTTTGGTGCTATCGGGCCGGGGATTGGTATCGGTATCCTGGTAAATGGCGCGGCTCAAGCCATCGGACGTAACCCCGAAGCGAGTGGACGTATCAACGGCGCGTTGTTTATTGGTATCGGTCTGGCCGAAGCCGTAGCTATTTACGCTCTGGTGATAGCAATTCTAATTCTGTTCGCCAGCTAAAACTGACAGTCTCACGCCGGGTAGCGTGGCTGATTGCGGTGTTATCCGGCTGGACAGTTTGATTAGTTTGATAAAGCGAGCATCTATCCGGTTTTTAGATGCCGGTTTTTGCAACTTGAAATCTTTAGACGCTAAAGGATTGGAAAATGGTTTACAGTAGCTTGCCAACGAGAGTGTTTTTGCAAACCGAAGACCCCCAGGGTATCGGGCAGTTAGGCATCAGCCCGTTTAACCTGCTTTTTCAGGGTATAGCTTTTCTAATACTGATGTATTTGCTCTACCGTTTCGCCTATAAGCCGCTGCTAAAAATCATTGATGAACGGCGGCGGTTGGCGGCAGAAATCGTGGACGCGAACCAAAAGGCCAAAACCGACTTGAACCAGGCGGAAGAACGCACACGGGCTACTCTGGACGAGGCGCGTCGTCAGGCTCAAGACATTATCAATCAGGCCAAAGCTATTCAGGATCGCACTGTCAACGAGTCCGCCGAAAAAGGACGGCAGGCCGCCGAACAGATTATCGTGCAGGCCCGCCAGCAAATCAATCTGGAACGTGACCAGGCGATAGCCCAGTTGCGGCGCGAATTTGCTGACCTGGCCGTGCTTGCCGCCAGCCGGGTGGTGCGTCAGGAATTGGAAAGCAGTCCTGAACTACGCGCCAAGCTGATTAACGAGACGTTGGCTGGTGTAGGTGGCAGACCGCAGCCCCAAGGATAAAATAGCAAACAGCAGTCAGTTGTCAGTTAAAACAACGTAACTACGCAGGTATTATCACGGCCCGCAGGGTTGTGAACGGAGGCTTTGCCACCCAGGGGTACCTGGAAGCATCTGTTTCTGAAACCTACGAGGCGCAGAATGCCAAAACATTAGCAATAGACCCTTCACTTCGCAAAGCCTCCGTTCAGGGTGACAGGGCAATTTGGACTGATAACTGACGGCTGACAACTGACAACTAATCGCTTTAAGGAGAAATTGATGGCAGCAGGCACAGCAGGCCGTCGCTACGCCCAGGCTATATTCGAGATTGCCAAGAGCGAAAATACAATTGATACCTGGAGCAATGACCTGGCAGCACTTGAGCAGGTGGTCAACGCCCCCAAGATTCACGACTTCCTGGAAAACCCGAAAAATAGTCGTGACGCGAAACAGAAAATAGTCACCGAGTTTTTGGAGTGGAAAGTCCAGCCAGTCGCGCTCAAGTTGGCTTTGCTGCTGGTATCCCGCGAACGTCAGACTTATATCTCCGCTGTCAAGCGCGAGTTTGATGCCAGCGTCAACAAAATGCGCGGTATCGTGGTTGCTACTGTTACTACAGCCCAACCGATTGATGCACCGGAAACCGAACGCATCCGGACGCAATTAGCCAAAATGACTGGCAAAGAGGTCAGGGTCGAACTTGAGGTTAATCCTGCGATTATCGGCGGGATGGTAGCTCGTATTGGCGATACGTTGATTGATGGCAGCGTAGCGACGCGGTTGCAAAATTTAAGGAAACAGCTTGTCTAGTGGGACGCGATGCCCGCTTTCGATTTGGGCTTTCGCCTTGTCACCCTGAGCGGAGGCTTTGCGTAGTCGAAGGGTCTGTAGTTAAAGTTTTAGTTTGCGGTAGCAACGGGCTTTTAGCAACAGATTCTTCACTCTGCAGCAACCAGTTGACGCTTCCGTTCAGAATGACAAAACTTTCAAACCAAAGTCCTATGATTAAAGGATATTCCGAGGAGAAGTTATTATGGCCGTTCGTGCTGATGAAATTAGCTCCCTAATCAAAAATCAACTACAGAGTTTGGATACCGAGACCCAACGCAGCGAGGTTGGCACGGTGGTTGAAGTCGGGGATGGTATCGCCCGCGTATATGGTTTGTCGGGCGTAAAGGCTCAGGAACTGGTAGAGTTTCCGGGTAAAGGCCCGAACGGGTCGGACGTAGCCGGGCTTGCTCTGAACCTGGAAGAAGATACAGTCGGTGTGGTTATTATGGGGCCATACACCACTATCCAGGAAGGCGATATGGTTCGCAGTACGGGCAAAATTATTTCCGTTCCGGTAGGTGCGGCATTGGTTGGGCGCGTGGTCAACTCTTTGGGCGAACCAATTGACGGCAAAGGTGAAATCAAAACCGATAAACGCCGCGATATTGAACGCATTGCCCCTGGTGTAATCGCCCGTCAGCCCGTAGATACGCCTGTCCAGACTGGTATTATGGCAATTGATGCTTTGTTCCCAATTGGGCGCGGCCAACGCGAACTGATTATTGGAGACCGACAAACTGGCAAAACTGCCGTAGCCATTGATGCTTTTATCAATCAAAAAGGTGGCGATCTGATTTGTATCTACGTGGCTATCGGTCAGAAACAATCGCAGGTGGCCCAAATCGTGGCGACACTCGAAAAGTATGGAGCTATGGAGTACACCATAGTGGTGATGGCGGGTGCATCTGACCCTGCGCCTCTACGTTATATCGCTCCTTACGCGGGTTGCGCTATGGCCGAAGAAATTATGGAAAACGGTATCACCCTGGCTGATGGGCGTTTGATTAAAGATGCCTTGATTGTATATGACGATTTAACTAAGCAAGCCCAGGCGTACCGCGAAGTTTCTTTGTTGTTACGTCGTCCGGCTGGACGCGAAGCCTATCCTGGCGACGTTTTCTATCTGCACAGCCGTTTGCTGGAACGCTCCGCTCGTTTGAGCGAGGATTTCGGGGGCGGTAGTATCACCGCTCTGCCGATTATCGAGACCCAGGCTAACGACGTGTCCGCTTATATTCCTACCAACGTTATCAGTATCACTGATGGGCAAATTTATCTGGAGTCGGACTTGTTTAATGCCGGACAACGTCCCGCCGTGAACACAGGTTTGTCAGTGTCTCGCGTAGGTAGTGCCGCCCAGACCGCCCCCATGAAACAGGTGGCTGGCTCGATGAAATCCAACCTGAACCAGTTCCGGGAGTTGGCTGCCTTCGCCGGGTTCGGCTCCGACCTGGACAAATCCACTCGCGCCCAGCTTGACCGGGGTCAACGCATTGTTGAACTGTTGAAGCAGAGGCAATACCAGCCGTTAGCGGTAGAAAAACAAGATATGCTGATCTACGCCGCCAATAACGGTTTCCTGGACGATGTGCCGACGAATAAAATCGCGGCCTTCAAAACAACCTTTGTGGAGTTTATGGACACGTCGCACCCGGAGTTCGGTCAGTCTGTACGGGAAAACCCCAAGAAGAAGCTGTCCACCGAACAGCTACAGACGTTACAGAATTACATTAAAGAGTTTAAGCAAAGCAGAACATTTTAAGCTAACAGCAGACAGCCAACAGCTAACAGCCGGAACCGAAGTCTTACTCGAAGCTGTCTGTTTCCCATTTCGTCTTGTATTCAAGGTATAAAGTTTTGGCTGTCTGCTGTTAGCTGTCAGCTATTAAAGGAGTTCAGATGCCAAGTACCCGTTTAATCCGGCGACGCATCAGTAGCGTAAAAAATATTACTCAGCTTACGAAGGCGATGGAACTGGTGGCGGCCAGCCGTATGCGCCGGGCGCAGCAAAACGTGTTGTCGTCACGGCCTTTCTCTCAAAAAGTGCTGGAGATTATCGGTGACATCGCAGGGCTGCAAGAAGACATTGACTATCGTAACCTTAGCCCGCTTTTACAGCAACGCGAGGTCAAACAGGTGGGCATGGTGCTGGTGACGACGGACAAAGGTCTGGCTGGTAGCCTTAACACCAATTCGATACGGCGGGCTGTTCGCTTTATCAATGAGGAAACCGGGGGCAAGCCCGTTAAGTTGGTGACGGTAGGACGCAAGGGCCGCGATTTTATGGTGCGGGTTGGGCGCGAAGTTATCGCCGAATTCACCAATTTGCCCGCCGCGCCGAGTTTACTGGATACTCTGCCCATTTCCCGTGTAGTGATTGATGACTATACCAGTGGCAAACTCGACGCAGTATATTTGCTGTATAGCAACTTTGTCAACACCCTGACCCAACGCCCTACCATCGTTAAATTGCTACCGATTGACCCAGCGCTAGTGCAGAACCAGGAAAGCGACGAGAACAAAGCTAATAGTGGCGGCAAGGTTGACTTTATTTTTGAACCAGACGCGGCTGCCGTGTTGCAAGGTCTATTACCGCGTTATGTCGAAGTGGAAATTTTTCAAGCTATCCTGGAAAATATCGCCAGCGAACAGTCCAGCAAGATGGTAGCGATGCGGGCCGCCAGCGACAAAGGCAAAGAATTAGTGGGCGATTTGACCTTATCCTATAACAAGCTGCGTCAAAGCAACATCACTACCGAGATTCTGGAAATCGCTAGTGCCGCCAACGCCATGCGAGACGCAGGGTAAGCAAAAACTTGAATACAGAATTTAATTCTGAGCTTGCAATAAAAGCACTACAGGGTGGCTACTTACCATCGGAGATTGAAAATCTTACTTCTACTCAACGAAGTGTAATTATCAAATTAGCCAACTACCTTTTAGACAAAGTACATCCTACAGGTGGCCCAAAAGCGGTGTGGTTTGAGCAAGCATTAGGATTTAATCAAGCTAACTTTGCAGGGCTTGGACGACAAATTGTCTTTGACCTATCAACTGCAATTGTAACTACAATCAACACGTTTGGTGTAAAATATAACCAAATGATAACAGTTGCGGGGGTTAATGGTAGAACAGTAAATGTTTTATTCGTCTGGATTCGGGAAAATGATGGTATTATTCGGTTAGTTACTGCCGTACCCACAAAACGTTAAAGGAGTGTAAAAATGATTAATGAGATTGATGTGGTAGAACTTACTAAAAATATTCCGTCCTCAAATCTATACGCCAAAACACGTGGAACTGTAGTTTTGGTTTATCCAGGTAATCCGCCTGCTTATGAAGTGGAATTTGCTGACGAAGAAGGTGTAACTTTGGCTGTTTTGACACTGTCAGCAAACGATATTAAAAAAGTTTGGGATGCGAACACAAAGCAATACATTCTAGCTGGCTCCGAAAAATAATAGAAGTGGATATAAAAGCCTACTTACAACGTATCAATTATGAGGGTGGGTTAGAGCCAAAGCTTGAGACGTTGAGTAAGCTCCACCGGGCGCATCTGCTGGCTATCCCTTACGAAAATTTCGATATTCACCTGGGCCGCCGCCTGGAATTAGGGGAGCAGCATTTCTATAACAAATTGGTTTTGCAAAAACGGGGCGGTTGGTGTTACGAAATGAACGGCTTGTTCGCCTGGGTTTTGCGCGAACTCGGCTTCGAAGTACAATTGCTGGCAGGGGCGGTTCGGTCGAGTACCGAAAATGTAAACGAGGTTGGCAATCATCTGGTGCTGTTAGTGCAGTTAGAACAGCCCTATCTGGCGGACGTAGGTTTGGGCGATGGCTTTTTGGAGCCTCTGCCGTTGGTAAGCGGAGAATATACTCAAAACAATCTGACTTTTCGTTTGGAACAAAAGGGTAAGTATTGGGTTTTGCATAATCACGCTTTGGGGGCGGCTAAAAAATACGATTTTACGCTTGAGCCGCGCGAACTGACCTTTTTTGCCAAGAAATGTCACGAGTTACAGACTTCGCTCACCTCTGGTTTTACCCGCGTTACAAATTGCCAATTTTTCACGCCTGACAGTATTTTAACTTTAAAAGGGGCGGTTCTCAAGGTAATCAACCAAAACGGTGCCAGCCAGCATATTATTGAAAGCCAAACTGAATATCAAGAGGTTTTACAAACCAGATTTAGGTTAAACGAGCCGGAAATTTTTGATTTATGGCCGCGAGTTTGGGAACGACACCAGGAGTGGCTCAAACAAGAAGCAGCCAAAGCTACGAATGTAAATTAAGGAGTAGATAGAATGACAACCGCAGTTAAAGATGTAGCTGCTACAGGCGCAACAGGCCGGGTAGTGCAGATAACCGGGCCAGTGGTGGACGTAGAATTTCCACCCGAACGCTTGCCAGAAATTTATAACGCAATTGAAATTACCCTGGAAGGTCAGGAAGATGCGCTGGTGGCCGAAGTGCAACAGGCTTTGGGCAACGATTTAGTACGCTGCGTAGCCATGTCCACCACCGACGGCTTACAACGCGGCGCGAAAGCGGTGGATACGGGCAAACCGATTTCCGTACCAGTGGGCGAAGGCACATTGGGCCGGATTTATAACGTGTTGGGTCGTACCGTAGATTTGAAAGGCCCGTCCGAGACCACCGAAACCTATGCGATCCATCGTCCTGCGCCTAGTTTCGACGAACTCAGCACTCAGGCCGAAATGTTTGAAACTGGTATGAAAGTGATTGACCTGGTTGCACCTTTTACCAGGGGTGGCAAAATTGGAGTGTTTGGCGGCGCGGGCGTAGGCAAAACCGTAATTGTAAAAGAGTTGATTAATAACGTTGCCAAACAGCACGGTGGTTATTCGGTCTTTGCGGGCGTGGGCGAACGCACCCGCGAAGGCAATGACCTTTACCTGGAAATGATTGAAGCCAACGTGATGGACAAAACCGTGATGGTGTTCGGGCAGATGAACGAACCGCCCGGCGCACGTCTGCGGGTTGCTTTGACGGGGCTGACTATGGCCGAATATTTCCGGGATGCTAAAGGCGCGGACGTGTTGCTCTTTATTGACAACATCTTCCGTTTTGTACAAGCTGGTAGCGAAGTGTCCGCTTTGTTAGGCCGGATGCCCAGCGCAGTAGGTTATCAGCCGACATTGGCTTCGGAAATGGGCCAGTTGCAGGAACGTATCACTTCGACCAAACGCGGCTCGATTACGTCGGTGCAGGCCGTGTATGTCCCTGCCGACGATTATACCGACCCTGCTCCGGCCAACGTGTTTGCCAACCTGGATGCAACTATTTCACTGGAACGCCGTATCGCCGAACAAGGCTTGTATCCGGCGGTTGACCCATTGGCTTCGACCAGCCGTATTCTTGACCCACTTATTGTAGGCGAGGAGCATTACAACACGGCTCAGAGTGCCAAACAAACCCTCCAGAAATACAACGACCTGCAAGATATCATCGCTATTTTAGGCGTTGATGAGTTGAGCGAAGACGACAAACTGACCGTCCAACGCGCCCGCAAAATTCAGCGTTTCTTTAGTCAGCCGATGTTTGTGGCCGAACCGTTTACGGGGCAGCCCGGCAAATACGTCTCGATTAAAGACACAGTGCGCGGCATAAAGGAAATCCTGGAAGGTAAGCACGACCAGCTAAACGAGCAGGATTTTTATATGATCGGCACGATTGAAGAGGCTGTCGAAAAAGGCCAGAAACGTCAGAGCGGAGCATAAATTCGATGCCACTAAATTTGCAAATTGTGACGGCGGAAAAGACCGTCTATGACGACCAGGTGGATATAGTGGTAGCACCGGGCGGGGACGGTGAGCTAGGTATTCTACCCCAGCACGCCCCCCTGCTCAGTACCCTTAAACCTGGCGAACTACGTTACCGCAAAGGTGGTACAGAAGAGTCGCTGGCAATTGGGGGCGGCTTTATCGAAGTGCTGAATAATAAGGTGATTGTACTGGCGGACTCGGCGGAGCGGGTAGAAGAAATTGACGAGTCACGCGCCGAGCAAGCCCGCCAACGCGCCGAAGAAAGTCTGCGTAATCGGGGTAATCTCAACGATGACGAAGCCGCCGCTATCGAAGCTTCGTTACGCCGGGCATTGGCTCGAATTGACGTAGTACGTCGGCGACGGGGCGGACGCGGCGGGACACCAAGTATGCAGTAACTAAACCTGCAAGGTTTTTTGACAGGCGAGTAACCAAAATACTCGTCTGTTTTATTTGGTCCCTACACAAACGCACTTCTTGCATCTCCTCGCAAACGTAAATTCTGAAACCGCAAACCCTCAAACTCCGAAACGTGCTATAATTAACCACATCCTTGATAACTATGGACATAATGATTGACCCCCAAAAAACCGATTGGTGGTCAATCCCGCTAGTCCGAAGGTGGCTTGATTGAAGCCGAAATAATTGCAAAATTATCACGTAGGTTTTGATGTGGAAAAAATAGGTAAAACACCTTTAATCCTGGCAGTTGATGACGAAAGCAGCTTGCTCGATTTATTGGAGCTTTATTTGTTGCGTGCAGGTTTTCATATGGTACGAGCAGTAGATGGTAAGACCGCGTTGGAAGCATTTACCGCGAGTAAGCCGGATTTGGTTTTGTTGGATTTGCTGCTGCCCGATGCTGATGGCCTAGAAATATGTCGGCGTATTCGCGCCCAACCAGGCCCGACTGTGCCAATTATTATGCTGACTTCTCGCTCTGACGAGGAAACTAAACTGGCTGGGCTGGAAGGGGGAGCAGACGATTATATCACCAAACCCTTTAGTCCCCGTGAGTTAGTGGCCCGTGTCAAAATAGCTCTCCGACGGTTACAACAATCTAGCGAGGTGCAAACGCCCCGTGATGAAGTTTTGACTTTAAACGGGTTGCGTGTCAACAAAATTTCGCGCGTGGTCGAAATTGAAGGCCGTTTTGTGGAACTGACTGCCAAAGAATTCGATTTGTTGTGGTTTTTGGCAAGCAGACCGGGGGAGGTTTTTACCCGCGAACAGCTATTAGAAAACGTTTGGCACTACAATTATTTTGGCGAAATGAGTACCGTCACGGTGCATATCCGACGATTGCGCGAGAAAATTGAACGTGACCCGATGCGCCCACGCTATATCAAAACGGTGTGGGGTGTGGGCTATCGCTTTGAGCCTTAGAGGAGACATTTTTGGGTTTCGCGGACGCATTTGTAACACCTCAAATTGAAGATTTACGGGCGCGTATCTTAAATCACCCACTTTGGCAAGGGATTGCGACAGGGGCGGTCAGTCGGCGCACTTTGCAAATCTTCGCCCTGCAAGATTACTGGTTGGTACGGGAAGCTTATCGGTTGGACGCGCTGGCAGTCGCAGCTGCTCCAGATTTGGCTTTGCAAGAACATCTGCTTGCCAAATTACAACCCAAAATCGGCGGGCATAGGCTGTTGGTACACTTTGGCGAGGCGTTGGGTTTAGACCAGACCGCTTTCGATGAGGTCGAACCTTTGGCGGGCTGTATGGCTTTGACCAATTTTTTTTATTGGATGCTGGCTTATGGTACGCCGGGCGAGAAGTTGGCGGCGGTAGGGGCAAGCGAGGCGATTTTTGTAGAGCTATGCCGGATGGTAGGCCCGAATTTGATACGAAATTACGGTTTGAGCGCGGCAGAGGTAGAATTTTTTACAGCCCACGACGTGTTAGGCGACAAAATTGCGCCCATCGAGGATGAACTGCTAAGTCATTACGCCACTACCGAACAGCACATACGACTGATTGGCCGGGCCATTAGACTTAGCCATCAATTCGAGCTAATGTTTTACGACACGGTATTGCAAGCCTAAAACCAGGCAGAGTTAGGCTTGTTGAGGCTTTCGGCCACCATCGTAGCCACGTACTCAATCGCTTCCTCCACATCCTCGGCTTTGTAGAAAAGACTCAAGCTTTCGGCTATCTCGGCTGGCGGAATTTTTTGCGAGTAGCGCGTCGTTACCGTTACCAGCCGGGAATACAGCCACTCCCGCCCATGAAAACGCCTGGGAATGGGCCGATTTAAGATTTCGGACAAACGCCCGATTTGAAACTGGTTAGCGATATTACGAAAGCGGTCATTATCGGTTTGGAGTGAGCCTTGCAAAAACGCCTTGATTTCATTGGCTGTATAACGTTGGCGAGAAGGGCGGGTGCGGTTATAAACCCCGCGTTCGGGTGCGGCGCGGGTGGTTAGCAGATTACCAGGCATAGTACGGGGCCGAAATTGCGTGCGAGTGGGGTAGCGGTTCGTGGGAAAATGCAACTGCTCGAAAAACTCGGTAATTCTTCTTAAAAGACGGCGGAGCGAACGGGGGAATTTGCTGGACATTGTACTCCCCTCACTGACTTAAACCCAATATATGTACTTTATTGTAGGCGGCGCATCCCTACAAGTTTGATTAGTTTTAATTGGTTTGTGCCAACTTTGAACACTTAGCTTATTCAAAGGACTTATCATTAATAAGTATATACGATAGAGTCAATAAAAAGAAGGGGTTTGGCATTAAGATTTGCTTACATTTACTTTTGGGGTATAAAAAGGATTTTTGTGAAAAACTATTTACTCGGTTTGGTGGTAACCATTTTAATGTTAGTGACAGCTTGTTTGTTGACCGCGTGTAACGAAGCGACCACATCTGGCGGCATTCCCCCAACTAATCCTGCGCCTGTTCAGCCGGGAGGGGGCGGGGCAAAATCGGTAGCGGCCAATTCTAACAATTCGCCCGCCATAATTACAACTCTGGCTCCTGTCGTGCCGCCCACTCTGCAATTAGCCAAAGCGGTCAGCGATACCGTGACTGCCCCGCCCCTTGGCCCGGCGGAAGCGGCTCTCAAGGCTACGGGCTTTAACGCGGACGAGGCTAAACAACTTCTGGATGATTTTACCAACCCACAAACTATCGGTACGCGGGTGCTAGGTAGCGATGGCGAAAAAAAGGCGGCGGATTGGCTGGAAAGTCATTATAAAAGCTATGGCTATACCCAGGTTGAACGCCAACAGTTTCCATTCAACGCCCCCGATGTACGACGTGGTACGGTTTTCTTAGGCGACCCGACGGATAACAAAAACCTCAAAGCTTCCGGTATTTTGCTATCCAAACCTCAAAAGGGTCAAATTCAGGCTCAAACGATTTTTTATGCGCCAGGAGCGGATATTAAAGGCAAAATCGTGGTAATTACAACGGGTGGAGATTACGCCTCGGAAAAGCCCGTCGTGGATGCGATTGTCAAAGCGGGTGGCGCGGCTATCCTGATACCTCGTATCAGCTTGATACCAGATTACAAAACTTTTGGCGATGTGGATATTCCCGTCGTAGTGGTTTCTTTCAACAATTTGCCCGACCTACAACCGTCCCCAACGGGCGGAAAGATGACCTTGCAAACGTCTTATGCGCCGGGCGGTAATGGCAGCGGTCAAAATATTATTGCCACCCGGCCTGGCCCTAAATCTGATGCGCCTGTACTGATTTTTAGCGGCCATTACGACAGCGTGGCGAACACTTTGGCAGCAAATGGTAACGCCAGTGGCACGGTGGTGACGCTAGAGTTGGCGAAAGCGTTGTTCAGCAAATTTCCCGGCTACGAGTTGCGTTTCATCAATTTTAGCGGAACGGAAAGCGGGCTGGCAGGTAGCAATTATTATGTTTCAAAATTGAGCGCGGACGACAAAAAGCGCATCGCTGGCTACATTGACCTCAATCTGGTGGGCGTAGGCGACAGTTTTATCGCTGCCGGAACAAAAGAGTTGGTAGATACCGCTATCGGGGTGGCCGGACAGAACAACCTCAAGCTTGAAGCAGTTGACCCTGCTCCCGGTGGTTTTAGCAGCGACTATCAGATTTTTGTCGGCAATGGGCTTAAAGCGTTATTTCTGGCGCGTTGGCAAGACCCGCAATATCGCAAGGCGGGCGACACTCCAGACCGCGTTTTTCCGGCGGCTTTGCTTATAGCGGGTGGTATAGCCATCCTGACCGCGCAAAAAATCGTCGGCTCATAAATTTACACCGCAGAGTACGCAGAAAGCTCAGAAAATTGTAAAGGGTTAATAAACTTTCGGAAGGAAAATAACGTGGGAAAAGTTATTATAGGTGCGACAATGTCACTAGATGGATTTATTAATGATCGAAACGGTGATTTGAGCCGACTATATCCTGATCTTGAGGCGTTACGAAAAACTGAGAGCCTGATTGATTCAATCAAAAATACAGGGGCAGTTGTGATGGGCAGACGAGCCTACGCTATGGGTGATCCAGTTGGGTTCGAGGATTACGAATATCAAGTGCCGCTATTTGTGCTGACCCATGACGTTCCGAAAAAGGTGGCCGAAGGTGAAAACGGAAGATTAATGTTTATTTTTGTCACTGACGGAATTGAAAGCGCAATCAAACAAGCAAAAGCTGCCGCTGGTGACAAAGATGTTACAGTGGTTGGGGGCGCGAGTACCACTCAGCAGTGCATAAAGGCTGGGCTTTTTGATGAAATACACCTTTATCTGATGCCTGTACTGCTCGGCGAAGGTCTCCGATTGTTCGAACATTTGGACATTGAGAGCATTGAACTCGAAAGAATTGAGGTGATAACATCTCATACCACCACAGATATTAAATTCCGCATCATTAAATAAAGGTAGCTATTCACCTCTCACGGCACGTAGGGTTGGATAGGCTGCATAATCACGATAATTTTGAATTTTTCCGCGCCCTCTGCGTCTTCTGTGGTGAAAAGGAGCATTTTTTGCGAATTGCCATTAACGCCCATCTGGTGGCGTTTAACAAAACCTATCGTCAGGCTGGAGTTAGCAAATATACCGAACTGCTTATTAACAATCTGGCCGCGCTCGACCACGACGACGAGTTTATTATTTATATTGGCGATGGGGAACGGCCTGATAGCTTTGCCAATGCCAAAAATTTTACTATCAAAGCCAGCCCATTGCCCACCATTAAACCGCAGGTGCGGATTGGTTGGGAACAAGGGTTAGCTCCCGCCGTGTTGCTAAGAGATAGGCCCACGTTGTTACACTGCCCGGTCAATGTGGTGCCGTTAGCCGCGCCTTGCCCCACCGTTTTGACTATCCACGACCTGGGTTTTGTGCGTTTTCCCGAACGTTACAAAGCGGCCAAACGTATCTACTTACGCACTCTGACCACGCTTTCGGCCCGCCGCGCCAGCCATATTATTACCGATGCCGAGAGTGTACGGCGCGAGGTAATCGCACTGTTGGGTATTAAACCGGAGCGAGTGACTGCTATTCCTTTGGGCGTAGCCGATTATTTCAAGCCCGAATCTGACCGGGCCAGACTCGATCAATTCAGACGGGAAAAGAATTTGCCAGCGCGGTTCGTGTTGTATCTAGGCACATTAGAGCCGCGCAAAAATCTACCTTTGTTGCTACGGGGTTTTGCCCGTTTTCGTGACGAACAGTCAGCTATAGCGCAGGGGGTAGGTCTGGTGTTGGGCGGGGCCAAAGGCTGGCTATACGAAGATATTTTCCGCCTGGTGAACGAGCTAGGTTTGGCGGACTGCACGACCTTCCCTGGCTATATCGGCGAGGCTGAATTGCCTTTATGGTATAATATAGCGGAATGTTTTGTTTATCCGAGTGTGTATGAAGGGTTTGGCTTACCCCCGCTAGAAGCGATGGCGTGCGGGGTGCCGGTTATAACCAGCAATACTAGCAGTCTGCCTGAAGTGGTGGGCCACGCTGGTTTGATGGTTGAGCCGGATGACGTAAACGGCCTGGCCCAGGCTTTGAACACGATTCTGGCCGACCCGAATCGTCGTCAACAATTGGCAAATCAGGGCGTTGAGCAGGCCCGTAAGTTTAATTGGCCCGATACAGCCCGCCGCACTTTGGGAGTTTATCGGCAGGTGGCAACTGACAAGAAGTAAAATAAGTGGGAAAATGGACGCAAATCTTTTAATCATAATTGTACCGATTGGTCTAATGATAGCTTTTGTGTTTATCAACGGGCGGTCTGCCAAAAAAGGCCGCATGAAGTGTACGCGCTGCGAAGGCACAGGCGAAATTAACGAAAAATGGCCTGACGTTGACGCACCGGGTGGTTGGCATAAGTTGGACGGTATTTGCCCCAAATGCAAAGGTAAAGGTAAAGTTTAGCGGTGGTGGATTTTATCACCCATGCTATCGCCCAAACCCAAAAGGCTGGCGAACGGCTGGGCCAGCTTTTGCAAGCGGGTGACATTGTTTTGCTGGAAGGTGAGCTGGGCGCGGGCAAAACGACGCTTACCAAAGGTATTGCCAGGGGCTTAGGAGTAGCAGGTTATGTCAATTCGCCTACCTTTACACTGGTCAACGAATATCAGGGCCGTTTGCCAGTCTATCATCTGGATTGTTACCGTTTGGAAAGCGGGGCTGAAGCCGAGGGTTTTGGTATCGAAGAATATTTGTATGGAGATGGCGTAACCCTCATTGAATGGCCGCAACGGATTGCCGAAATTTTGCCTGTGGAAAACTTGCGGATTAAATTGGCTTATGTGAGCGAAACCAGACGTAGCTTGCGGCTCGAACCAACCGGGGCGCGTTACGTCCAGCTTGTCAACGATTTTAAGAAAACTGCGTTTGGTAGATAACTTATGTTAGTGGCTTTGGATACCTCGACGGCGATTGCCAGTTACGCACTTTACGGCCCGGACGGACTCGTAGCCGAAACGACCTGGCGCACCCATCGCGACCAGACTGCCCAATTATTACCCGGCGTTCACAAAATGCTCCAACTCCAAAATATAACCCCAGCAGATTTGACGGGCCTGGCGGTAGCTATTGGGCCGGGTTCTTTTAACGGCTTGCGCGTAGGTGTCAGCACCGCCAAAGGGATAGCGTTGGCATTAGGCTTGCCATTATTTGGTTTTAGCAGCCCTGACATCGTTGCCTACCAACATTCGTATTTGGACGGTGATTTGTGGGCCGTAATCGAAGCCGGGAGGGGGCGGTTGGGAGTAGCAGCGTATAGGGTTAAAAACGGAATCTCGGAACGGCAGAGCGATTACTTTAACTTGAGTGTAGAAGAATTAGCCGTCAAAATCACTCAGCCCACTTTTATAGTAGGTGAACTAAACGTGGTTCAGGCTAAATATTTGGCTGCAAATCTGCCCGTACTAGCGACGGTTTTGCCCTCGGCGATGGGTTTACGTCGGGCAGGGTATCTGGCGGAAATGGGCTGGCAACGTTTGCAGACGGGCAGCGTAGGTGACGACATAGCCAGTTTGCAACCTATTTATTTGCACCAGCCTGTGCCGGGCAAGCCTTGAGTAATTTAACGCTTACTGAAAACTGATGACTGACGACTGATAACTTTAGAAGCAAATAATAAGACCTGGAATGAGCAAGAAGATGCCTTTTGCGATAGAGCCGATGAGAATTGAAGATATACCGCAAGTCGTCACGATTGAGGAGGCTTGCTTTACCATGCCCTGGCCTGCCAGTGCCTACAAGCGCGAACTGAAAAACCCTAGTTCGACTCGCTATTTGATAGTGCGCGACTACACACCGGGTGCAAAGCTAAATACTGACGAAGCAAACGCGGTGGATGCAGGCCACGACGAACGCAAACCGTTGTTATCAATGTTGTTGCCTTTCCTGTTTAATAACACGCCACCTAAACCTAAAAATCCTTATCCAATTGTGGGTTACGCTGGATTATGGTTGATGATGGACGAAGCGCATATCACTTCGATTGCTATTTTGCCGCAGTATCGGGGACGCAATCTGGGCGAACTGCTGCTAGTAGGGTTGACGGATGTGGCAATTCAGATGGGGGCAAGCTGGCTCACGTTGGAAGTGCGGGTCTCCAATGTGGTGGCCCAAAATTTGTATAAAAAATATACTTTCAAAGAAGCGGGCGTGCGTAAACATTATTATACCGACGATAACGAAGATGCCTACGTGATGTGGTCAGAAGAAATTACCAAGCAGCCGTTTCGGGAAAAATATGCCCAGCTAAAGCGGAATTTATTTGAGCAGTTAGCTATGATAGGCGACCTTGCCCCCGCTACCGACGCAACCGTTCCCCTCGTCCATATCAAACCTGTCACGGCAGAGGAACAGGCGGCCCTCGACAGCGAACCAGACTAACAAACAGTAGTTTTTGGAGGTTAGTTAGCTATGACAATCAAAGCATTAAAACCACAAAATACAAAATTGCCACCACTTAAACATTATTACTTCGACCCAAAGTTGTTGGAGGAAGATATGCCGGAGTCCACGCCTCATCGCAACCTGATACGAGTCTTAGAACCTTTGCTTATCTGGTTGTATAGAGACAAAAACTTTTATATTACGGGAAATCTGGATGTTATTCGCAAAACAGCCAAAATAAACATTCAGATAGCACCGGACATTGTGGTGTTCAAAAACCTGGATTTAAGCGACCCTAAAATTTCCAAACTAACAAGCTGGCGAATAGGCAGCCCAAATCGGCCCGCTCCAGCAGTGGTGTTTGAAATTGCCTCCAAAAAAACCTGGACAGACGATTTAAGTAGAAAAATAATTCAATATGGACAAATGGGGGTGCAAGAATATTTTGCTTATGACCCCAATACGCCCACTTACTGGGATCTGGCAGAACGACGAATAAGAGGTTGGAGTTATATCAAAGGTCTGCCTGTAGAGTTAAGTGCTAATGATGATGGTTGGATGTGGAGCCGGGAGTTAGAAACCTGGCTCGAACCCAACGGTGCCTATCTACGCTTACGTGGTATAGAAGGCAACCTACGTTTAAACGAAGCCGAACAACGTGAAGCTGACGAACGACAGGCCCGCACCCAGGCCGAACAACGTGAAGCTAACGAGAGGCAAGCCAGACTAGCTGAACTACAGGCAAAATTGGAAGCCGAACGCAAGCTGGCCGAAGCGTTGGCAAAATTAGAAGAATTGAGCAAGCCTGGAAATGCCTAAGCAATAGCATTTGGGAGCAACAAATATTCGTGCGAAGACTCTATTAGTGCGGTTCAGGTAGTGAACGAAAGGCGACGAGACCTATAACAATGAATATATTAGCAATAGAGACAAGTTGTGACGAAACTTCGGTGGCGATTGTGCGCGATGGACGGCACGTTTTGGCGAATATTATCGCCAGCCAGATTGATATTCACCAAAAGTACGGCGGGGTGGTGCCGGAAGTAGCCTCGCGTCAGCATATTTTGTATATTGCGCCCGTGTTACAGGAAGCTCTCCAAGAAGCAAATTTGGGTTGGGACAAGATTGACGCGGTGGCGGTGACGAACGGGCCTGGGTTGGCGGGCGCGTTGCTAGTGGGCGTAAATGTGGGCAAAGCGATTGCCTTCGCCCGCCAGAAACCACTTATTGGCGTGAACCATTTGGAATCCCATATTTATGCCAACTGGCTCATTCCACCCCAGGTGATAAGTGAAGATACACCAGCCGTTCCCGAATTTCCGCTTGTTTGTTTGATAGTGTCGGGCGGACATAGCGAAATTGTTTTAATTAAAGGTCACGGGCAGTATCAGCTTTTGGGCAAGACCCAGGACGACGCGGCGGGCGAAGCTTTCGACAAAGTGGCGCGGGTGATGGGTTTGGGTTATCCGGGCGGGCCACTTATCGAAAAAGCGGCTCAGGACGGCGACGCGACTAGCTTTGCCTTTCCGCGTGCCTGGTTGCGCGGCACTTATGATTTTAGCTTTAGCGGTCTCAAAACCTCGGTTATGCGTAAGGTGCTGGAATATCAGGCCGCCCCCCCCAAACCCGCGCCTTTTAGTGGGCAAGTCAGGGCCAAAATGCACCCCGTACCGCTTCCGCCTGAACCAGACCGCACGGGCAAAGGCCAACTACCCGCCGCCGATATTGCTGCTTCGTTCCAGGAAGCGGTAGTCGAAGTGTTGGCAACCAAAACAGTCCAGGCCGCTGTCGAGAATAAAGCTACCCGTATTTTGATAGCGGGTGGGGTGGCTGCCAACAAAGCTTTACGTCGCACCCTCAACGAACGCGCCGAGGTACAACACCTTCCGGTCAGCTATCCGCCGTTGGTTTTTTGTACCGATAATGCTGCAATGGTGGCCGCTGCCGCTTATTACCGTTTGCAAAACGCCGGGCCGGACGCTGCGGCCCAAACCGAGAACTGGGAGTTGGATATTCACCCCAATTGGGAGTTGGTCTAGTTTAATTTTCAGTCGAAACGATTTGACACTACTTATACAATTGAAAATGGTAAACGTATATACATTTGAGCAATATATTTGGACTGCTATAGACCTCGTTTTTTTTGCTAGTCGAAAAAAGAAAAAACAAGTGTCTGAGCCAACTATAACCCAATCTGGTAAGAAGCAATTACGCCTTGATGATCCGAAGATGCAATCTAATGGTGGCGGGCCAGATTATAAAGACAATGAAATATCATCTTATGATATTGATTTGCTTAACCAGAACTTACATTTGGATGATTTGCTTGATAGAGCGTTTGGCCTAACAGGTCAGCCAAAAGAGTCGTTTATTGTAAGCAAAACAATTGAAGATGAAAGTGGCAATATACAAGTAGTAGAATATAAAGGTTTTAGAGGTGCAGAAGTAAGTCTGGACGCGCCTCACGTTACTGATGGACCAACCAATTATCATATTGGGGTGCGCCCAGCACGCGGAGATAAAGACCATCATAGATTACATATTTTAATAGATTATCTACCGTACTATCGGTAAGAAGTAAGCAACGGTGATTTTTATGGAAACTCAAGCAAATCAGGAGCTTAAAACTCTTAGCAAAAAGCTAAAGAACGAGAATTGGGAAGTACGTGTAGCAGCAGCGAGAGAATTGGGTTGGTTCGGAGAAGCTGAAGCTATTAAACCACTTGTAGTGGTACTAAAAGATAAGAATAGCGCAGTAAGAGCAGAAGCAGCTAAAGCTTTAGGTTCAATCGGTGAAAAGGCAGCTTTGGAGCCACTTCTGCTTGCCCTAAATGACGAAGATCAGGAAGTTAGATTTCGGGCTGCTGCTGCTTTAGGTGAAATTGGTGATAAGCGAGTTTTAGAAACGCTTTTAGTAGTTCTGCAAGACAAAAATGAATATTTTAACGCCCGTTTCGCCAGTGCTGCCAGCCTGGGTAAGCTAGGCGATATACGAGCTTTTGAACCGCTTATAGGGGCGTTAAAAGATAGCTCAAATACAGTACGTTTAGGTGCAGCGCAAGGTTTGAAAGAACTTGGTGGAGAACAGGCAACCGAAGCCCTTGTTAAAGCTCTTAAAGACGCGGATAAAGAGGTACGGATTGCAGTGATTGATGCGCTTGCAAAATTAGGCGACGAAAGCGCATTACCTTCGCTGGAATGGATAGTTCAAAACGATCATACCGATACCTGGTGCGGTACAGTGGCTAAGATTGCGGCTCAAGCTATCGAAAATATTAGGCAACGTGCCGAAACAAAAGTATTGACAAAAACTTGAGCCGCATCAGGCTACCGTGTTGAGCTTACCCACGATGTCGGTCAGCAAACGTTTATAGATACGCTCGAAGGCGGCCTGGATTCTGCCACTAAGTAGCACTACTGGGCCGCTTATTTCGTACTCCGTCGTCAGTTCCAGTTCGGTTTGAGTTGGGCTAACAGGACTTAGTTTCCAGGTCGTTCGGTAAGGGTTGTCGCTAAGATAACCCTCGTGGATTAAGAGGCTGGGCGACTCGCTAGTAATTGCTTCCAAATGGGCAGGTTCTCGAAAAACTCCCGTTTTAAGCGCGAATTCAGAACGTGCGCCCACCCCTATACTTTGACTCGAAACTACACGGTAATCCCTAAAATTGTGCGGGTTCAAATCGGTGAAATTGCGCTGGTCGTTCAAAAAGTCAAAAACCTTTTGAATTGGACTGTTTAGCGACACTGTAGCACTGAATTTTCCCATAGCCTCTTGCTTCTAACTCTTATTATAGCCGGGTAGTCCCGCGCCTGCCTACAAACAAATTGTAGAGGAAAATTATCGCCGCTACGACTAATAATATGTGGATCAAACCGCCCGCGATGTTTGCTACAAAGCCAATCAGCCAAAACACTATCAAAGCCACCACGATAAACCATAAAATATTTGCCATTACTTTTCATCTTTCCGCTTAACTGTCTTTAAGCTACCTTACCTGTATCAACCTGTCCGGCTCAAAACGCTTTGGGCCGTTGCTTGCTACTTCTTATATACGCAAATGCTATGCCATAAAGTTTCAGATTGCTAAAACTGGCTCAACAATAATCCCAAAATGACTATTGCAAATTTCTTTTGGTTGTGTTATGCTCGTACTATACTTTATTCTCTTTTTTCAGGTCTTTACCAACAAATCTTTGCCATAATGCTTGTGGTTAGCCTGAATGTATCAAACGCTTTGTGAGCAAATAAAAGGAGCAACGGCGATGGTAATGGAATTAAACAAGCTGTCTGATAGTCAGCCAATTGGCTTGAAGCTAGAGCGAGGTCAGGAATTTATTGCCCGCGACGAACAGGTTTTATCCTCTTCTTATACCCGCGATTATCCGTTTGTGATGGAGCGGGGCGAGGGTTGTCGAGTATGGGACATTGATGGCAACGAATATCTGGATTTTTGCGCTGGTATCGCGGTGTTAAACACCGGACACTGCCACCCTGCCGTCGTCCAGGCTGTTCAGGAGCAGGCCACTCGTTATTTTCATATGGCCGGGCCAGATTTTCATCTGCCTCTGATGACCGAACTGGCCGAGCAACTGGCCCAGGTAAGCCCGATTAAGCCGCGCAGTGGACAAAACAAAGTTTTTTTCACCAATAGTGGGACAGAGTCAATCGAGGCGGCTCTTAAGTTGGCCCGCTATCGCACTGGTCGCCAGCAGGTAATTAGCTTTACGGGTAGCTTTCACGGGCGGAGTTACGGAGCGTTATCCCTAACTGCCAGCAAAGTAACCCAACGGCGCGGTTTTGGCCCAACTGTTCCTGGCTCATTCCAGATTCCCTATGCCAATTGTCGCCGTTGTGCTTATAATCTGACTTATCCCGACTGCAACGTCTATTGTCTGCGGGATACTTTAGAAGAGCGATTGTTCAAACAGATGATTGCGCCCGAAGAAGTAGCGGCTATTTTCGTCGAGCCAATCCAGGGTGAAGGCGGTTATATCGTGCCTCCGGCTGGTTTCTTGCCCACTTTGCGCGAGATTTGCGACAAATATGGTATTTTGCTGGTGGCGGATGAGGTGCAAAGCGGGTTCGGACGGACTGGCAAAATGTTTGCGGTTGAGCATTTTGAGACGCAGCCAGACATTATTTGTATGGCAAAGGGTATCGCCAGTGGTTTGCCGATGGGGGCAATCGTGGCAGACGGCGATATTATGAACTGGCCGCGTGGGGCGCACTCCAATACTTACGGCGGCAACGCCCTGGCAAGTGCGGCGGCTCTGGCGACTATGCGGCTACTGCGCGATGGCGGTTTGGTAGAAAACGCGGCCTATATCGGCGCAAAGATGCTGGAACGCCTGAGTACCTGGACTGCCAAATATCCCCTGGTAGGAGATGCACGCGGCCTGGGTATGATGCTGGCAATCGAGATTGTTGACCCGGCCAACCCGAAACAATTAAACGGGGCAGTCCGTGATGCTATCCTTAACGCTGCTTTCGAGAGCGGGTTGCTACTGTTGGGTGCGGGTACAAGCGCGATTCGGCTTTGCCCACCTTTGGTACTGACCCACGCCGAAGCGATGCGCGGCCTGGATATTTTGGAAGCAGTAATTAGCCGTCAGTAATCATTCGTCAGTGGTCAGTTAAAATCAATATCGTTTTTTATTGTAGGCGGCACGTCCCCGCGCCGCATAGTCTGCCTCGGACAGGATAGCGGGCGCGAGGACGCGCCGCCTACAGCTTATTCGTAGTTAAGGTGGCTTTCAACCCAACAGAATAGGGTAACGTCTAAAAACATTGCGTTCGTAGGCAGATGGCTCGGTGATGGGCTGCGACAGGTCGGGGCGGGCGTGATGTTGGAGCAGAGCGTGAGCGATCAGGGCCGCTTCGCCATCAAGTTGAGTTGGGGCAGCCCCAAATTGAGGTGAACCCAGAGCCAATTCGCGGCCTAAACATAGATGTGAGCCGCCGCCAAAACTCAACCCGGACCGCCGAATTTTGGCTGGCAGTTCGCGCAGAGGGAAAAAGTCGGGAGCGTTCGGGCCGAATATAATCGGGTCGCGGTTGACCGAGGGCAGATATATCCCGGCAGTTTGACCTTCTACAAAATCGTAACCGGCCAGTTGCACAGCTTGGTTCGCCTGCCGAAAAATCGTCGGTACAACCGGATGTAAACGTAAGGCTTCGGCGGCAGCCTTCCGCAAGAAATCCAGGTTTTGTAAAAGCGAGGTCTGCTGCGGGTAAAGGGCTGCGTAATACCAAATTTCGTGCATCAAACGGGGCAAAAGCGTGGCTGTAGTATCTTCGGCAGCCACCGCATAAAAAGCGACCTCGGCAGCAATCTGGCGCACGTCCCAGCCACTGCCAAAATTCCGCGCATTGGTTTTTAACTCGGAGTTGGAATGTTGCAACAAAAGCGTTATCAAGTCGAAAGGTAAGGCGGCCTGTTCCAACCGTCCAGCCTGGTATTCCTTTAATAACTGGCGGCGGCGGTCAATCGCCCCATTGATAAAACGTTCGCGCAAACGGTTACGGGCCTCGCGTCTTGTCAGCACCTCGCCAGCCTCGCCCCCATTGATACTGGTGCCACCCACTAGCGCACTTAATAGATGCGAAGCCTCGTGTAACCGCGCCGGGTCTGCCAGACCATCCAGACCAATTACCCGTGCCGCGATACGCGAAGCAATAGCGTGGCTGAATTCTACCAAATCGCCCGCACCCTCGGCTAAAATAGGTTGCAAAGTGTCGGCGATTATCTTTGACACGAAGTCGCGTTCGTGCGCCCGTAAAACCGCTAAAGCAAAAAGCCGCCCTTCTAAAGCCCGCCGTTGGTAATGAGCCGTTCCCTCTACCGTCACAATCGTATGCCCCAGGAGCGGTATCAACCCCTTGAAAGTCACCTCCCGGAACGCCTTACTGTGTAAAATAGCCGAGGCGGGCGCGTATTCGGTTATCCAATGGACGGGCGGTTTTGTTGGCTGGTTTTCTAGCATTCGCTCTTTCACTACTTTGCATTCCCGCAAGGGTGTTCGTCAGATTTTAGTATTTGACCGCCAACGGTTACACCCGTGCCGGGTGCAGGCAACCGTCGTCTATTCAAACCAAACCTGATAAATCAGGTTAGTAATACGTCTTGGCTTGGTAAGCATTAGAATTGTTTGAGAACCCACTTTAGTGGGTTTGGGTTGTATAGACGATGGTTAAGCTAATAAGCTATGCAAGAATTTGACGTTGCTGCGATGAAACTAAGATTTTTTGAGCAGCAAAATATAACCACTGTGACCGGGCAGACTTGGGGTTACAGCGTAATCCTTGAGCGCACCTTGACTGCCCACCGTAAGTGGCGCGATTTTACCCGCTGTGTTACTTATATCAAATAACACTTGCGCCGTGTATTGACCGGAGGCAAGCTGACTTTGGCCCACCGTAAGTTTGGGGTTTTGGATTTCCGCGCCAGTCATATTCAATACCACCAGCACATCTTCGTTTCCGACGTGGCGCAGGTAGGTGGCGAGTCCTGACTGGTCGTGATTAACAGGTAGCATTTCGCCTTGCGATAAAGCAGGGTGGGAGCGGCGCAGGTGTATTAGTTTGCGATACAGATTCAACAACGAGTTAGGGTCAGGGTCTTCGGTTTGCACATTGGCTGTGGCTACACTTTGGTCGAGAGCTTCCCAGGGTGTGGCAGTGGTAAAACCACCTTTGGTAGCGTCGCCCGTCCATTGCAGCGGAGTCCGAATAGACTCGTCCGGCTTGATGCCTTGCATCCCGATTTCTTCGCCATAATAGACAAAAGGCAGCCCCGTCATAGTTAGATAAGCGGTGGCCGCCATTTTAAGTTTGGCCGTATTACCAGCTAAAACGCTGCCGACGCGGGCCTGGTCGTGGTTGGTCAAGAATGTACCGTAGCGTTGCAGGGGCCATTCTGTATTAGCACTTTGAGTTAGGGTTACAAAAGCTGCATCGCCATCGTTGGCACTGCTGACGAAGTTTTGGGCCAGGTCAAATTCAAAATAATCGTCCAACTGGTCTGGATAATAGCCGGATAATTCGCCCGACGAACCGTTGACCTCACCAATGGTAAAAGCGTCCGGTTTGATACTGGTATAAAATTTATGGTAATCGCGCCACCATGCGTGAGTTTCGGGCGTGTTAATTTGATTAGGGCCGTCTTCGATTAGATGTTTGGCCGCGTCGAACCGAAAGCCATCTGCGCCCATATCCTGCAACCAAAAACGAGTCACATCATACATCTGTTTGGTGACAGCTGGATTACGGAAGTTGAGGTCAGGCTGACTTTTATCAAACACACCATAATAATAGCCATTCCCCAACGGGTTCTGCCACCACGCTTGCGCTCCCCATGGGCCTTTGTAGCCAGGGTCAGTCGGCTGGAAAATATACCAGTCGCGGTAGGGCGATTTCGGGTCAGCAGCAGCTTGTTTGAACCAGTCGCTTTGGTTCGAGGTGTGGTTAAAGACCATATCGGTAATGACGTAGATACCGCGTTTATGGGCTTCCTGGATTAAAGTCTTGAAATCTTCGTTCGTGCCGTAATCGGGGTTGACCTTGTAATAATCGGTTGGGTCGTAGCCGTGATAGCTCGGCGAGGCGGTAATGGGCATCAGCCAAAGACAATTGACCCCCAAACTTTTGGTTGAGTTCGGGTTGCCATCGTTAAGGTAATCAAGTTTGGAAGTCAATCCTTTAAGGTCGCCGATGCCGTCGCCATTACTATCAAAAAAGCTACGCACAAAAATCTCGTAGCAGACCCCGTCCTTAGCCCAACTGGTGGTCAAGGCAGTGGGTTGAGGCGTAGGGCCAACCGTAAAAGTAGGCGGCACGACAGGCGCGACGCTTTGGGTGGCTGTCGCAGCACGGGTCGGCGCAATACTGGTAGTAGCAACTGCGGTAGCAGCGATTGTGGTGGTAGCGACTGCGGTAGCAGCGATTGTGGTGCTAACGGCGGCAGTGGTAGCAGCAACCGTTGTAGTGATGTTAGCTGTAGTTGAAGTGTTGGTGGGCTGATTGGTAGCCGAGCCTTCGCCGCACGCGCCCAATATCACTAACAACAGGCTCCAGATAATCGCCAAACCCGCGAATTTGTTTACTGCTTTCATTCTACTATCCTTTGTAAGTAACTCCTCAGTGATAAGTTTCCAACCAGCCCTACTTTTTATGTGTAGGCGGCGCGTCCCCGCTCCCGTGCTACTGCCAACCCTACAGACCGAGCGGGAGCGGGGACGCGCCGCCTACAATGGTTTTTGGCTTCAATATGTTTACCCTAACTCTGAACAGTTTCCTTATCTCTTATATTTGCTCACTGCCAGCTTATAAGCCTCGGATAGTAATGGTCGGATTTTCGCTTCAAACGTATCGTTACTGGGGTTGAGTACGCACAGCCAGTACATCCGGCCATATACAGGGTGAGGCATTACCTGGTCTAAAGCGGTGAAGTCATAGTTGTTAAGGTCATCGCCGCTTTCAGCCGCGCTGTCCTCTTTGACAGGCGGCATTGACAAGGGGAAGAGCATGCGAAACGCCTGCTTTGTGAGGCCAATGTTCAAGCGAAAAACCGAAGGGCGATTGAGGTTGGAGAATTGGTCATAAACGTCTTTCGTCACAAGCGTCACAAACGGAAACCTGTGGTCAGATGGCAAGTTACTATCGGGGTTGTAGAAGAAGAAACTGTCGCCCGAAACTTCTATCACATCCACACCTTCAAATGTATCAGTAATGTACCGACTGATTTCAGCTTCGTTCACGAGTATTGCTCCTTTCTGTTCAACCATTGAAAGCCAGTAAAAGCTTAATCTACTATTGGGCGGTGGTACTTAGATGAGTTATGACAGACTATCAAAAATGAAAACAGTATAATCAAGCGAACTCGGCGATCTCCAAGCAATCAGAACCCAACATCGCCGAAAGAAACTATAAGTAATGGTAGCTAGTCTGTCAAGATTAATCTAATCGGGTTTATACAGCCACTCGTTCGCGTTCGATATGGGGGGCTTCGGCTGGTAGCGTTTCAAAACTGACCAGGGGCGGCTCGTTGAGTAGAGCATCAAGGGGCAAAGTGCGTTGCTCCCCGTCCTGCACTACCTGGGCCGCTGCCGTGATAAAGTCCCGGAACAAAGGGTGCGGGCGATTGGGGCGCGACTTGAATTCCGGGTGAAACTGCGTCCCCACAAA
This sequence comes from Chloroflexia bacterium, assembly GCA_038207455.1. Lineage (GTDB taxonomy): Bacteria > Chloroflexota > Chloroflexia > Chloroheliales > Chloroheliaceae > JBBQZT01. Next base: position 5,425 of record JBBQZT010000025.1, on the reverse strand, counting down.
CCAGGGGTGGTTCGGGAGTTCGATGATTTCCACCAGCTTACCGTCTGGCGAAAGCCCGCTCAAAATCAAACCCGCTTTGGTCAACCTCTCCCGGTAGGCGTTGTTGAACTCGAAACGATGGCGGTGGCGTTCCTGAATTTCCAGGTTGCCGCTACCATAAGCCGCCGCAGTCTTAGTGCCAGCAGTAATTACGCACGGATACGCCCCCAACCGCATTGTACCGCCCAAATCGGCAATGTCACGCTGGTCGGGCATCACGTCAATTACCGGGTCGGGACATTGGGTATCTACTTCCGTAGTGTTAGCATTGGTCAGACCGCAGACGTGGCGGGCAAACTCAATTACTGCCATCTGCATCCCGTAGCACAGACCCAAATACGGAATATTATGTTCGCGGGCGTAACGAGCCGCTTGTATTTTGCCCTCTATTCCCCGGTCTCCAAAGCCGCCCGGCACTACGATACCGTGTACGTTCCGCAGACGTTCCTGGGCGCGTTTGTAGCCGTGTTCGGCGTGTTCAAATTCCTCCGAGTTGATCCATTCGATTTCGATTGAAACGTTGTTGAATAAACCAGCGTGGGTGAGGGACTCGCTCACGCTCAGGTAGGCATCGTGCAGATTGACATATTTACCCACCAGGGCAATGCGTAACGTGCGTTTAGGCAGGTGAATCTTTTCTACCAACCGCCGCCATTCGTCCAATTCGGGAGCATGACCGCCCAGGTTTAAGCGTGAAACAATATAATTACCCAGGCCGAATTCTTCCAACATCAACGGCACTTCATAAATGGTGCTGGCTGTTGGCATCGGCACACAACCCTCCATATCTACGTCGCAAAACAAAGCGATTTTAGAGCGCACATCGTCTGGTATCGGGCCATCGCTCCGCAAAACAATCACGTCTGGGGTAATCCCGATACTGCGTAACTCTTTGACGCTGTGTTGGGTCGGTTTGGTTTTCAATTCGTTGGTGGGCGAGATTTGCGGCAACAGGGTCACGTGAATATACATCACGTTGCTACGCCCAGCATCTTTACGCATCTGCCGGATAGACTCCAGAAACGGCAGACCTTCGATGTCTCCCACCGTGCCGCCTACTTCCACAATCACCACCTGCGGATTGCCGTGTTTCGAGACTGCCCCAATCCGGCCCTTGATTTCATTCGTGATATGCGGGATGACCTGTACCGTACCACCCAGGAAATCGCCGCGCCGTTCCTTTGCAATCACCGCATTATATATTTTGCCCGTCGTGACGTTGGAAGAATTGGTCAGGCTTTCATCAATAAAGCGTTCATAGTGGCCCAGGTCGAGGTCGGTTTCAGCCCCATCGTCGGTCACAAAAACTTCGCCATGCTGGTATGGCGACATCGTGCCAGGGTCAACGTTCAAATATGGGTCGAGCTTTTGAATCCGCACCGAGATACCCCGGCTCTTGAGCAGTCGCCCGATACTGGCAACTGTAATTCCTTTTCCCACCGAGGAAACCACGCCCCCGGTCACAAAGATATACTTTGGCATTGTGTTAATAACCCCTTTACCCCCAAAAAAGAGGGGAGGCGAGCTTTAGGCCCGCCTCCCGTCGTTAGTTCCTGTTATTAAAGCAAAAGATTTGCTGTTTTGGCCCGCCCACTCGCGGTACTTTGAAAATAGTTTTCATTCCGAGTTTTGTCAGCTGTAATTTATTTTCCTAACTCCTACCAGTTCACACTATTTTACCACAAAACGGCTAATTTTTGGCAACCCCTTCGACGCATGGGTGCGTCAGTTTTTTGCATAGTTGCCTGGCACCGATGGATAAATCCATCGGCAAATGGATTCTAAACCTGATAAATCGGGTTAGCAATATCATTTCCTTCGGTAAGCATTGATGGTACTTGGAAACCCACTTTAGTGGGTTTGGAATTAGATAGCCGATGGTTTCAACCATTGGCGATGATAAAAACTGAAGCGCAGCTAGCTACTGCTTTGCTGTCTTATTCTTATCAGGGCTGTTTTGGTGGGCTTTTTGTTGCGCCCCAATAAATATGCCAATCGGCCCTAACGCGGCCCGTGCTACCCTTTGAATTTCCTCATTGCGGTCTTCTTTGTTCCAGACGATTTGGGTCAGGAAATCGTAGGCATTTTGAATCACATAATCGGGATTGCCTCCGGTGTTTTGCCCATTCTTGTCAGCCGTATTGTTCGCCTTTGGTTCAGTTAGCTCTTGTACCGCCGTTTCTGCCAGCGTCAATACAAAAAACTCTACCAGGGGATAGGCGACGGCGACATAATAGTTGAGATTGCTAAACTCAACCCGTATTTGCTCGTAACCCTTGCGAAAAGTCTCGAAAAGAGCCTGCTCCGCCGAAGCAAACGCTCCCCCAAAGCGTCCTAACAAATCCTCATTGGGTGCGGTGGCGGTGCTGGTGGTGGCGGGCGCACTATCTGCCGCATTTGAACTGTTTGTACCTCTTTTAACTGCATAGCCACTCCCACCTGCAAGCAACGCCGCCACCAGCAAAGAGATATTTGTGTCCGAGTTATTTCCAAACAAGCGCGGGAGTAATATGGCTATCAAAAAAACCGCCACTAAAATCCCTAAAACCATAACTATAATAAAAGCATTTTGTCGAACCACACTTTCGGCTTTATTTATCAAAACCGTGCCGAGAGTTTCTTCTAAATCTTGGGTGACATCGTTGATAATGCGGCGCGTGATACTGTCTGAGGTGAAGCCTGCCAGACTTTGCTGACAGCTTACCAGCGATTGCCACACGTCGGCTTGTTGTCGCAACTGAACCTGTAGCTTTTTGGACAACTGCGTAGTTAGAATCGAGGTTGGGGTATTGATAACCATTTCGCTGGCGTTAGGGTCAACTTTTTGCACTGCTTTCATTTCTACTGGCTCAGTGCGTTCGTAGTTGCTGGAGTCGGTCAAACTGTGGTAGTGGCTATCCATACCTTCAAAAACCGCCGTAACTTTGTAGTCGCCAATATCGGCTAAATTTGTAGTGCAGGTGGCCTCACCATTACGCACGGCTACAACAGGCAGAGTGATAGTAGAGGTTTGTCCCTTCGGGTTTTGCCCTTGATAGGTACAGCTAAAAATGACTACCCCTTCGGGTATGATTTCGCTGGGTGCAAGCTTGCCTACGGTAGCCTTGAAAGTAACAGGTTGCCCAGCTTTAGCTGGATTGACCAGCGAAACCACATCCAATTTAACTTTGCCCAGTTCTACCACCTGCTGGGAATCTGCCATACGGAGTTTATGTTTGGCTTCCGAACCAGTGTTGGGAGGTGTAGGGGATTTGCTATGCTTGAAAACAGTGTTGCCGTTATATTCGGCGGTGATGGGCCAGCTACCTGCATCTAGCAAAGGGGTAGTCAGGACTGCCTGGCCTTGAAAGTTAAGGGCGGTTGTACCTAAAATAATCGCGCCCGCCCGGAAAGTAACGTCTCCGGTAGGTACGCGGGCAGCACGAGGTTTACCCCTGACCAGGGCAGTAAAAGTAATCGGCTCACCATAAACGGAATGATTGGTAGAGGAAATAACTTTGGTAATGGTTTGATGGCGGCCCAACTCTAAAAGCCACTGTTTAAGGTTGTCCATCGTGCCAGCAGCAGACGATACAAATTGCGTGCTGGGTTTTTGAGCTTCCCGTTTTTGCTCGAATTGCACCCATTCCTGACCATCAGCACTACCTAGCCAATCCACTGTGCGTTGCCAATAGTCCAGGCTGTGTTTGACCGCATCAATCGCCATACTCGGCAATTCGGGGTCGGGCGGAGTGGTGTCATCAGTATTAATATTAACGCTGTGTCTTGGCTTGCCCGTCAAAATACAATGGGCCTCGTCCAGCGCAGTGGTGAGGGCGGCGATTTGATGTTGAATATGGATGATTTTAGGTTTATCAAAAGTAGTTTGCCAGCACTTGAAAAAAAACTGCTCGTCGGAGGTGTCATTTTGCTTTGAACTGGCCGCCGCTGGGTTGGTGGCTGACTGAACAGGATTGTTTCCATCACCTTCTGCTGCCAGGTTTTGGGTCGCGTCGCGTAAATCTGTAGCAACGATTTTTGTGGTGTTACCAGTTGCTTGGGGCGGCTTAGGGTTTTCAGTGGCGTTAGAGTCAGTTTGGGGCGCAATGGCTGTCGCAAGCGGTCTCTGGTTATCACTCTTGTACTGCTCGATTTGTACTCCAACATTCCAGGCCAGCGCAGCCATTGAACGCCCCGCCTCAAAAGCTCTTAGCTCAATTTCGTTTTTCTTGAGCTTTCCGCCAGTATAATAGTTTTCGCGCAGGTAAGCGTCCCAACCTTCCAACAAGCGATCAATCAAAACGGTCAGGGCATAGACCGCCTGATATTTTTGCTTAGGAGAAATACCGTCCTTTAATTCGTCTATCTTGGTGTCTGCTAATTGAGCCTCATCGGGTTTAGCGGCATCTGGCTCTGGCTTGCTAATGTCCAGTGAATCCAATATTCGCACTATCAGCCGTTTCTTAAATTCGCCCAGGGTTATAGGAATCAAACTTTTGTCAGCGTCGGTATAAAGCAAAGTCAGGCAATTGATGGCGCGGCGGGCTAAGTCGTAAAAGTCAAAAGAAATTAGATGCGCCTCATCAATATCGTCGGCTATACCCATGCTCTGAAAATCAATCAAATGAGCGGGGGGAGTGCCTGATTTGTAATGTAGAAAAGCCAGTCGTTTTTTGACTTGCTCATCGGTAAAATAAGTCGAACCATCAGACTTGCTATCGGGGAAAGCTTCGATGTGGAGGGTCACGATTTGGGTAAAAAGCGCACGCCATTTACTGGTAAATTGCACCGCTTCTCCGTCATCGGCAAAATCGGCTGGGGTTTGCGAAGTAACTCTATCGGCGGTGTGGGTACTAATTTTCTCAGTTTGGAACGCTTGAAGAACCGCCGCCATATCTGCGGTTTGGGTTATGGCCGGGCTAGTCTGGCTTGCTATAAAGGTCTGGCTACACTGAATACGCAAACGGCTGCGGAGTTCTACAATGTTCCAGCCCAGCAAAAAAGCATTGGGGACGGCGGTCATTAACTCTTTGGCAGCGTCTTTGGTAGCCTGGTCAACTGCAACCGGGTTGGCAGTATTCGAAGCCGAGTCTGCATCACTCATGGCTTTGTTCCCCTTTTACAAGTAGCCAACGAGATAATATGACGTGACAACCATCAGTATGCCCCGTTTTGTTGCCGACGCAAAGCCTAAGAGCTTATCTAATTAGAAACTAGCGACGGTTGCAGTTCCACCGACATTCGCCCTAATAAGATAAGCTCTAAACTCGACTTTACACATTTTTGAGAGCGGCAACACCCTCACGATAGCCAGGGTAAATTAGGTTTTCAGACATGGCCCCCACCGCCACTTGTTTGAAAAATAAGATCAGATGTAGCCTTTACGTGAGACCCAAGCCTATATTTT
>JBBQZT010000024.1:0-64373 GCA_038207455.1 Chloroflexia bacterium | reverse complement strand
AGAGCCGCTACACGCTCACGATAGCTAGGGTAAACCAGGTTTTCAGACATGGCCTCTACCGCCACTTGTTTGAAAAATAAGGTCAGATGTAGCTTTTACGTGAGATCCGAGCCCACATTTTGTGTAAAGTCGAGCTAAGACAATAATTATTGTAACTATTCAGTTGTTGTCATTCCGAGCGCAGCGAGGAATCTCTAACCCGGTTTTCTAATTAGAGATTCCTCACTCCTCAGAGCCTCCGTTCGGAATGACAGGGTGAATAGTTACTAATTATTTTGTAACTACTCAGGCTGTTTGTAGGAGGCTGCTCCGCCAGCCGATACAGCTGTCATTCTAAGACCGAAAACCATCGGCTGACGGAGCAGCCTCCTACAAAAACCTCACGGGGCTGAGTAGTTACATTATTTTTATTATAGGAAAATACCGATGACCACCGAGTCGAAACGCAGCAAAACGTCGGGGAAAACCAATACCCCTTTAGTCATGCCTCCATCACTTTTTGATGAGCCACCTGTCGAACCAGCACCGTTTATACTGACAGAGGTTCACTCCCAGGTGGAACTGACTGCCACTGCCCAAACCGAAAATGTCAGCCAGGGTGAAGCTGCCCCACTGGTGGATTTGTTTGGCGAACCAATTAGCAGTCAGGTGGTGGAAACGAGCCAGCTTGAGGTTGAAATAATCCAGAGTAAACCGCCCATTGAAATGGCCCGTTCACAATCGCTGTATCGTAAATGGCGTTCGCAGACCTTTGACGAACTGGTGGGTCAGGAAGCCATCACTCGCACGTTGCAAAACGCGGTTAGTAGCGGGAAAATCGGCCACGCTTATCTATTTTGTGGGCCACGTGGCACGGGCAAAACCAGTTCGGCCCGACTGTTGGCAAAGGCGGTCAATTGTTTAGAGCCGGACGTAACCAAACGACCCTGTAACCACTGCGAACCGTGCCGCTCGATTGCCGAAGGGCGAGCAATGGACTTGATTGAGATTGACGCAGCCAGCAATCGCGGGATTGACGAGATTCGGGATTTGCGCGACAGAATCAACTATCAGCCGAACCAGCTGCGTTACAAACTTTACATAATTGACGAAGTACATATGTTGACCGAACCAGCCTTTAACGCTCTGCTCAAGACGTTGGAGGAGCCGCCACCCCACGCCATCTTTGTGTTAGCAACCACTGACCCCCAGGATATTCCGGCGACAGTGGTTTCGCGCTGCCAGCGTTTTGATTTCCAACGGATCGGTTTGGAAGCGAGTGTGGCGCGACTGGCTTATATTTGTGAGCAGGAAAATATCAAGTACGAACGGGCGGCATTGGAACTGGTGGCGCGGCAATCTACGGGCAGTTTGCGTGATGCCGAGTCGTTGCTTGACCAGTTGATTGTATATAGCGACGATATAATTGACCTGAAAACGGTGCAGACATTATTGGGTGTGATGAACAGCGAGGCCGTAGCGGAATTTGCCAACGCTTTGATTACCAACGATATGGCGGCAGGATTGGAAGACATCAACAAGTTGGTGCAAAGCGGGGCAGACCTCAAACGTTTTAACCGCGAACTGGTGGAGCATTTGCGAAGCTTGATGCTGGTTAAGGTCAATCCGGGGGCAGCCAGAAATTTGGAATTGCCGCAGGAAACGTTAGAAGCATTACACAACCAGAGCCTGCAAATTGAACTGCCTTATATCGTCAACTTGCTCAAGATTTTTAGCGGAGTAGATTACAACTTGAAGGTGTCGCCCTATGTGCAGCTGCCCCTAGAAATCGCCTTGATGGAAGCCTTATTACCACCTGCGGCAGACGCTCCAGGATTGGGCGCGAAACTACCGTCCCCTAATCCTCGCCCCGCACCTGTTCAACAAGCTGCGCCTCGTCCGGCTGCGCCCCCACCTGTAAACGCATCTATACCGCCTCAACCTGTTACTACGACTGCGGCTTCTCCGAAACCAGCACCCGTTCCGACGGCTAAAGTTGAAGAACCCTGGGCAGAACCAGATGTGGCATCCGTGGCCTCCTCCGAAGTGCAACCAGACCAGGTGGTAGAGTTGGAATTAGCTAAAGTCTTAGCTGCCTGGTTACGAGTGCTGGATCAGATTCGGGCTGATAACAAGATTACAATTCATGCAGTTTTGAAAGATGCTAAACCGACTGCGGTAAATGGCAATCGCATCCGGCTTAGTTTCAATTACGAGTTCCATTACAAGCAAATTAACAGCATCGAAAAGCGGCAGTACGTCGAAAGGCATTTCGGGCAGGTGTTAGGCCAGAAGGTACTATTAGAATGCTACTTTGAAGATACTTCTAAGGCAGTTGCCAGCCCCACCGCCGAGCCAGAGCCGCCCCGTAAGAAAAAAGGTTATGGCAATCTGGCTCAAACTTTTAACGCGAGGCCACTAGACAGCTAAAAAATCACACGCCGCGCTTGCGTTGCTTTTGTTGGGCGTAATCGCTGTAGCCGCCCAAATATTCGTGCAATTCTCCGTTTTCCAGTTCCAAAATGCGGCTACAGGTGCGATCCAGAAAGTAGCGGTCATGTGAAATAGTCAGGAGCGTGCCATCGAAATTTGCCAGCGCGTCTTCCAGAATCTCGGTTGAAGCGATGTCAAGATGGTTGGTGGGTTCGTCCAGCAGCAAACAGTTGACCCCGCTCAACATCAGTCGGGCCAGTTGCAAACGGCTTTTCTCGCCCCCGCTTAATTGGTCAATCGGCTCCTGCACCTGCCGATAGCTAAACAGGAAACGGCCCAGCAGCCCAATCGCCTCGTTTTCGTGCATAGGACGCAAATCTCGCACAAATTCAAGCGGGGTCATTTTAGGGTCGAGCGTTTCGTGTTGCTGTGAATAATAGCCGACCCGAATAGCCGGCCCTACCCAAACCTCACCCTCCGTCGCAGTATCGGGTTGTAGCAACAAACCAAACAGTACCGATTTACCGCACCCGTTCCGGCCCACAATCCCCACCCGTTCGCCGCGCCGCAACATAAAATTCACGTCCAACAGCACTAACTTATCTTCATAGGCTTTCGACAAATGGCGGGCCTCAATCACCTTTTGGCCTCCCCGTTCGCTGGCTTTGAACTTGAGGCCAATCTTGCGCCGTTCTAACACGGGCCGTTCCACCTTATCCATGCGGTCAATCTGGCGTTGTTTGTTGCGGGCCTGTTTGATATGGCGTTCGTCAACCACCATGCTGGCCCACAACTTAAAACGGGCCACCGCTTCCTCCAATTGTTTGATTTCCTTTTGCTGCGAGACGTAATCTTGCTGTTGTTTGAGCAAAGCCAACTCGCGCTGCACCGTGTAGCTGGAGTAATTGCCCTGATAGAAAGTCAGGCGGTTGTTATCCAATTCGGCAATCTGGCTGATGGTATCGTCTAGCAAATAGCGGTCATGCGAAATAATAATAAGTGCGCCTTCAAAGTTTTGGATCACTTCTTCCAAACGCGCCTTGCCCACCAAATCCAGGTGATTATCTGGTTCGTCCAGCAGCAGTAAGTCGGGCTGCATAACCAAACAACGGGCCAGACCGACCATTTTGCGCTGCCCTCCGCTCAGATAAGCCAACGGAAAAGCGTGTTCCGCCGTACTCAGGCCCAATTTTTCGAGCAAGCCCCGCGCCTGGTTACGCAGACGTGGCCCACCTGCCGCCTCATATTTTTCTAAAAGCGTAGCTTGTTGCTCCAAAACTTGTCCAAAGACGGTCATATCCTGGGCCAGATGTGGGTTTGCCAGGCGTAACTCGACAGTTTCCAACTCTTGTTCCAACGCCAAAATATCGGTTCGTCCGGCCAACACTTCTTCCATCGCTGAGGGTTCGCCCGCTTCCAATCCAGCGTATTCTTGGGGCAGATAAGCCACTTTAGTGCCGCGCCGAGTGGTAAACTCGCCTTTGGCGGGCCGCTCGATACCAGCCAAAATTTTTAGCAGACTGGATTTACCCGCCCCATTGGGGCCAATCAAGCCGATTTTCTCACCGTCGTTCAGGCTCAAACTAATATCGCTAAAAATTTGGTGCGTGCCATAACTCAAACTTACATGGTCTAATCTAACGATTAACATTTTTATAACTCCTTGTCAGTTAGCAGTTGTCAGTCAGAACAGATAATAGAGCAGAATTGTCCTGGCTGTTAACTGACGGCTGACGGCTATTTTCTATAAAACAAAAACGTCCTGAGCCACTTTTATACTGGCCCACGACGTTCTTAAAAATTCCTGCTTATAGAGTTCGGACAGCTTTACTTAAGTCAAGTCTTCAAAAGCCTGCCTTTACCATAGAAATGCGGGAAATTCTCCAAAAAATGGGCGCAATATGGCAAATTCTGACCGAACGTAAACGACTTAGCACTCGTTCCGTCGTGACTATATAATTTGCTCATTTGCGACTGCATCTGGCTGTTTTCCCTGTTTCTTTACACCCGAATAAAAATTCCGTGATAAAATAAGCCAGGTAAGCTTACTTACTTGTATCATAGCACAAGCGGGGAAAATGTCAAGAGGGAATTTTCATTATATAACTAATTGGAGAAAATAATAGATGACTCAGGAAAATAGAACGCCGTTGAAGGGCAAAACCGTCACAGTGTATTGTTCGTCCAGCATCGCGGTAGCCCCGCTTTATTTCGCGGCGGCACGGGAATTGGGCACACTATTGGCTCAGGCGGGCGCAACCCTGGTTTATGGCGGTACCAACGTGGGATTAATGGGCGCGATTAGTCAGGCGGTACGCGAGGGCGGTGGGCGCACTATTGGCGTGATACCGGAGCGGATACAACTATTGGGCATAACCGATACCGGGGTAAGCGAACTGGTTGTGACGGACGGGATGCGCGAACGCAAAGCCGTGATGGAAGACCGAGCCGACGCTTTCGTGGCCTTGCCGGGTGGCTTCGGCACGTTCGAGGAGTTTTTCGAGATTGTGACGGCCAAACAATTGGGGTTGCATCGCAAACCTATCGTCCTGCTCAATATCGCGGGCTATTACGACGCGCTGTTGCAACAATTGGAGAAAGGAGTGGAGCAAGAGTTTATCAAAGCTAATGGGCTGCTACTGTTTAATGTGTCCACCACACCCCAAGCTGCTCTGGACTACATCGCCGCCTACCAGCCGCTTAGCTTCCAGTCCAAATGGTTCGACTTGCCGGGCGGAGTCAATTCCAACCAGACGACAGTATCCAACCAAACCGAAGGCGAAGTGCCGGGCAGCGAATAACCGCAGTCAATTGGCAGGCTTCTATCGGGTGCTCGATAATGACCAACGGTTCACCCGTGCCATGTACAGGTAAACCGTCGTCTATGCACCCTAAACACGTTTTAACGTTTAATCGAACCTTTCGGCAACCTGATTTATCAGGTTTGGTTTGAATAGACGACGGTTTCAACCGTTGGCGACCAGGTGAATAGTTACTTTATTTTTGTAACTATTAAGCCAAGTGTATTTGTCACGGCCCGCAGGATTGCGGAGCGAAGCACAAGCGAGAAATCTGTTGCTGCCTATCAGGGCAAAAGTATAGCAACAGATTCTTCACTCCGCGCTTCGCAAGAGCCTTCGTTCAGAAGGACAAAAACCTTACAGTGCCCCCGCCCAGAATGACAAAACGAAAAGCTGTGTTATTTTTTGTCGTTGAGAGCGGCCACACCGGGCAAACTTTTACCTTCCAAAAATTCCAGGCTGGCCCCACCACCCGTGCTGATATGGCTCATCTGGTCGGCTACCCCTGCTTGTTCGACTGCCGCCACGCTGTCCCCACCGCCGATGATGGTTGTACCCTGCACCTGGGTCAGAAAATGGGCGATAGCCTGGGTGCCTTTGGCGAAAGGTTTCATCTCGAATACCCCCATCGGCCCGTTCCACACGACGGTTTTGGCTTTCAATATATAGTTGCGAAACTCGTCTTGAGCCAACGGCCCGATGTCCAAAATACGCCAGCCCGTTTCCACCGCGTCGGGTGTGCTGACGCGATAATTGGCATCCTGGCTAAAAGCGTCGGCAATCACCACATCTACGGGCAGCTTGATTTTCGTGCCGTTTGCCCCGTGGAGCAGTGTGGCGGCCAGTTCCAACTTATCGTTTTCCACCAACGAGTCGGCTACATCATAACCCATCGCTTTGAAAAAAGTGTTTGCCATACCTCCGCCAATCAAAAGTTCATCTACCTTGACCACATTTAACAGGTTTTCAATGACTCCGATTTTGTCCGAGACTTTGCTACCGCCCAAAATTGCCACAAAAGGCCGTTGGGGGTGACTTAGTGCGTCGCCCATAATTTTGATTTCTTTTTGCATCAAGTATCCGGCGACGGCGGGCAGGTGATGAGCAACGCCTTCGGTGCTGGCGTGGGCGCGATGGGCTGTACCGAAAGCGTCGTTGACATAAATATCGCCCAAACGGGCCAGTTGCTCGGCAAAAACCGGGTCGTTTTTTTCTTCTTCCGGGTGGAAACGCACATTCTCCAGCAGAACTATCTCGCCGGGCTGCATCGCGTTTACCGTGTTTTCCACATCAGTCCCCACGCTTTCCGCCAGCTTTTTGACTGGCTTGTTTAGCAATTCAGCCAGCCGCGTTGCCACCGGATCAAGCTTGTATTTGGGTGTCACGCCTTTGGGACGGCCCAGGTGGGTCATCAAAATAAGTTTGGCCTTGTGGTCAAGTAAATAGTCGAGGGTGGGCAGCGCGGCCCGAATACGGGTATCGTCGGTGATGTTACCAGCTTCGTCCTGTGGCACGTTAAAATCTACCCGCACCAGCACCCGTTTGTTCTGCACGTCCACGTCTTCGATAGTTTGCTTGTTCATAATTATTTTCCCTCATTACATTCCCAATAAAGCGCGAAGGTTGCGGGCGTGTCCCCGACTAACCTGGACTTCACTTCCCTCAAGGTCGTTCACTTTGAGCAAAAACGCGCCGTTGAAAAACGGAATTATCTCGCTGACATTGCGTAAGTTTACCAGAAAAGCCCGATGGGTGCGTAAAAAGGGAGGGGAGGGCAGCCGTTTTTCCAGTTCGGACAGGCTAAAGCGGGTCAAAAATTCTTTGTCGAAGGTTTTGATATAAACGTAGTCGCCTCGCGCTTCGGCAAAGCGTATTTCGGTCAAATCCACCAGCAGCGTTTTGCCCTCCCTATCCACTGGCAATTTATCCAGCCGTGAACGTAAATTGTCGGTCTGAGGGCTGGCTGGACGGGGAGCGGTTTCGTCTTCAATAGCCATCAGACCAGCGGCGGCGGACTGCGTATCTTCATTCGTGCGACGAGCGGCTCGTTGCAGAGCGCGTTTAAGACGCGCAGGCGCAACTGGTTTTAGCAGATAATCAACAGCTTCTAGCTCGAAAGCTTTGGCGGCGTATTCCTCAAAGGCGGTCACAAACACGATGTGAGGCGGCTGGGCAAATTGACGGACCACCTGGACAAAATCCAGCCCGTTCATACCGGGCATTTGCACATCTACAAACACTATGTCGTAACGACTTTGCTTGAGAAAACGCAACGCTTTCAAAACTTCGCCGCTGGTGTCTATTTTGAGACACCAGCCGCTTTGTTCCAGCAAATACGAAAGCTCCTCCAGGGCCGGGCGTTCGTCGTCCACCACCAGAGCTTTGAAGATAGGTTTTACTTCGAGATTGGCTTCGCTCATATTTATTACACTGTGACTCCGGCCCGAAATTTTGGCACTCTAAAGGTGATGCGTGTCCCTTCCTGGAGTTGAGTCTGGATTTGCAACTCGTGTTCCAGGCCGTAAATGCTTTTCAAGCGTTCGTTGACGTTGCTGAGGCCCACTCCATACTGCATCCCCTGGCGTTGTTTGAGTGCGAGAGCCAGTTGTTCGCCGCTCATTCCGATACCATCATCGCTGACACTGATAAAACATTCATCGCCCTGGTCTTCGGCGGTAATGCTAACGTGACCCACGCCTACTTTTTTGCCTATCCCGTGCCGCACCGCGTTTTCGACTAACGGTTGCAAAATCAGAACTGGCACGACAGTCGGCAGCACCTGTGGGTCAACTCGGTAAACTACGCTCAATCTGTCCCCGAATCTGGCTTTTTCAAAGGCCAGATATTGATGTACATATTCCAGTTCTTCGGCAAACGTGCTGAACTCACCGTGTTTTTTGAAGGTACGCCGCGTAAAATCGGCAAACTCCACAATCAGTTCGCGTGCGGTTTCGGGTCGGGTGCGGATAAACGAAGCGATGGTGTTCAAGGTATTATAGACGAAATGGGGAGAAATCTGGCTTTGCAACGCTTGTAACTCGGCTTTTGCCAGTCGCTCGGTCTTGCGGTCAAGTTCGCTTAATTCCATTTGGGTACTCATCAGTTGGGCCAGACCCGCCGCAATCTTAATTTTCCCAGCGGTCAAGGGCGAACTCTCGGTATAATAGAGTTGCAGACAGCCAACCGGTTTTTTTTGGAGTTTGAGTGGTGATACCACTACGGCAATCAGAGCGCAGTCGGTGGATGGCAAGTTACAGCCCAATTCGGTTTTGCCATGCGCCACGCGGGTGCGTCCGGTACGGATTACCTCGCGGCTGATTTGCAGGTTGGTAGGTGTACTTTCGCGATGATGCCCGGCCTCGCCACCCGCGCCCACGAACGCCAGCACTTCCCCGTCGGTGGTGATGGACACGGCGGCGGCCCCGGTGGATTTACAAATCAATTCGGCAGTTTTGGTGGCCGTAGCTCGGTTCAAGCCCTGGCGCAGATACGGCAGCGTGCGGTTTGCCAGATGCAAGGTCTCGAAGGTGGCTTCCTCGCGCCCCTGCCCCAAAGATTTGTTGCGCCTCCAAACCAAAGCCAGCACGCCTACCCCGATTAGCAGTGTGAAGATAAATTGGGTGAGTATCAGCAGTTGCAGGTTTAGTTGTTCCATCTTTGCCAACTTCGACTTCGTGCGATAACTAGCAGGCGGCCTAATCTAGTTGAAGCGATTTTAGCCGCTTTGAAGGTGGGTGTCAATCCAAAAGCTTCTCAGCGGCTATACCTACGTTTGCTACCTGCGGGCAAATCGTGTAAAATAGGGCAGCAAGAGAAACAAGGTTGTTACTACTATGATAGAGTAACAGCTTTACTGACAGATATAAAGGTGTTAAGGGTAACACCGTGCGGCTTTTTGAAGTGAGTTACGACTGCTACAACAAATAGGAGATTTATGGAACAAACTCGCTATGACATCGTGGTTATAGGCGGGGGGACGGGCGGCTACGTAACCGCTATTCGGGCAGCCCAACTCGGCCTTAATACGGCTTTGGTGGAGCGCGACAAGGTAGGCGGAGTCTGCCTGCACCGTGGTTGTATTCCCACTAAAGTTTTGCTGCAATGTGCTGATGTCTATACCTTAATGCAAAAGGCCGCCGACTTCGGTCTATCCCTCGATCAAAGCTCCCTGGCCTTCGACTATTCCAAAATGAAGGCTAAAGTTGACAAAGTAGTTTCCCAACTTTATCGCGGTGTCGAGTTTCTCCTCAAGAAAAATAATGTCGCCGTTTTCAAAGGTAACGCTGTTTTTACCAGCCCCACAATGCTACGGGTACACTCTTTTGACCCCATTACTCAAATTAACGGCGATGTTGTAGCCGAATTAACTGCATCCAATCTGCTGCTTGCGACTGGTTCGAGCTGGCTGACTCTGCCCGGTTTGCCCACTCAAAACCCTGATGGCCCAATCCTGGACGCTGACGGCGCACTCGCACTACCCAATATTCCTAAATCCATTGCCATTGTGGGCGCGGGCCAGACCGGAGTAGAGTTTGCTTCGTTCTATCGGGCTTTGGGCGTGCAGGTGCATCTAATTGAAGCCGGGCCGCGCCCTTTACCTGCCGAAGATAGCGAAATCTCCACCCAGCTTGACCGCCTTTTTTCGCGGCGCGGTATCAATCTTTACCTCAATACCCGGCTTGCTGCCCCACAAATCAGGCTCAACGAAGGTGGCGCGGAAATCAGCCTGACTATCAAAGCTAAACCCAAACAAATCCAGGTCGAAAAAGTTTTGCTGGCGATAGGGCGTGTACCAAACGTCGAGGGTTTGGAAGCGTTAAATATCAAGCTCGGCCCGGCTGGTTTTATCAGGGTTGACCAGAACGAGCAAGCCGCTCCCGGTATTTATGCTATCGGCGATATGATGGGCGGCTTCGGCTTCGGCCCGGAAGGTAGTTATATGTTAGCCCACGCCAGCAGCGCACAAGGCATCTTTGTGGCGGAAAAATTGGCGGGTTGCAATCCCGACCCCATTGTTTACAAGGCTATCCCGCGCTGCACCTACAGCAATCCGCAAGTTGCCAGTCTCGGCTTGACCGAAGCCCAGGCCCGCAATCAGGTTCAAGGTCAAGGCCGTGACCCGCAAGCCGCTATTAAAGTTGGTAAGTTTGGGTTTAAGGCCAACGGACGCGCTTTGATGTTGGGTGACAGCGAAGGCTTTGTCAAAATCGTCAGCGATGCCAACAGCAACGATTTGTTGGGCGTGCATATCGTCGGGCCAACCGCGACGGAACTTATCGGGGGGTCTGCGGTTGCCAGTCTTTTTAACGGTACAGCCTGGGAACTGGCTCAGGCCACCATGCCGCACCCGGCCCTGGCCGAAGTAATAATGGAAGCGGCCCGCGACGTGGACGGTTGGGCCATTCACCAATAACTTATAGTTTTTTTGGAGGAAACCTAAAAATGCGTACAACCGAAGAAAGCGGGCTTAAACCCAAAAACGCCCACAATGGGAAACTGGTTGTTACAAACGAAGATGTAAAAATCTCCCAGCCCAAATATGTTGAACTCGGCTTGGACAAAGCCGCCTTGCTCAAAATGCACTATCAGTTGGTGCTGGCCCGGCTTTTCGACGAACGGGTGTGGATGCTAAATCGGCAAGGCAAAACCGCCTTCGTCATCAGCAGCGCGGGTCAAGAAGCCGACCAGGTGGCCTTTGCCAACGTGGTGCGGCCTGGCTTCGATATTATTTTCCCATATTATCGCAATCTGGCCCTCGTGCTGGCTCTTGGTATGACCCCTACCGAAGTAATGTTGGGTCAGCTTTCCCGCGCCGAAGACCCCTCCAGTGGGGGCCGCCAGATGCCCAGCCATTTTTCGCTTTCCAGACTCAATATCAATACCGTGTCCAGCCCGGTTGCCACTCAATTGCCCCAGGCGGCGGGGGCCGCTCTCGCCAGTAAAATTCGGCAGGACGGCAAGGTAACCGTTGTGTATGTGGGCGATGGCGGTACGAGCAAAGGCGATTTTCACGAGTCGCTCAACTTCGCTTCGGTTCACAACCTGCCTATCGTTTTTGTAGTCGAAAATAACGGTTATGCTATCAGTGTTCCTCTGAGTAAGCAGATGCACATTAAACATATCAGCGAACGCGCCGCCGCTTACGACATTCCGGGTATCACAGTTGATGGTAACGATGTACTGGAAGTGTATGGTGTCGCCCGTGAAGCAGTTGAACGCGCCCGCAGCGGTGGTGGCCCGACCCTGGTGGAAGCAGTGACTTATCGTTACCGCCCTCACAGCAGCAGCGACGATGACCGCAAGTATCGTAGCAAAGAGGAAGTGGACGAGTGGAAACAGCGCGACCCGATTGTGCGCTTTGAACGCTATTTGGAAGAACAGGGGCTTCTGACCCAGGAAGACGAGGAAGCCGTGCGGGTGCGGGTGCGAAAAGAAGTAGATGAGGCCCAGGCTTATGCTGAGGCCGCTCCGTTTGCCGCGCCCGAATCCGCCCTGAATTATGTCTATGCTGACGAAAGTGAGGTGCGCTAACAATGGCCGTTAAAACTGTAATCGAAGCGTTGCACGATGCCCTATATGAAGAGATGCGACGTGATGACCGGGTGATGGTGCTAGGCGAAGATGTTGGCTTGCGGGGTGGGGTCTTCCGCGTGACCGAAGGTTTGCAAAAGGAATTTGGCGAGTTGCGCGTTTTGGATACACCTCTGGCCGAAGCCTGTATCGCGGGTGTGGCTATTGGCGCGTCGCTCAATGGAATGCGGCCCGTCGCCGAAATTCAGTTCGCTGATTTTATCCACCCCGCCGTCGAGCAGATTATTGACGAAGCGGCCCGTGTGCGCTATCGTTCCAACAACGATTTTGGCTGCCCGATCGTGGTGCGTGCGCCTTACGGTGGCGGCATCCAGGGTGGTCTGTACCATAGCCAGAGTGTCGAGGCGATGTTTACCCAGGTACCGGGCCTCAAAGTAGTCACGCCAACTTTCCCCTACGATTACAAGGGTATGCTCAAGGCAGCTATCCGCGACCCCGACCCGGTGATTTTCTTTGAACATAAAAAAACCTATGCTCTGCCTTCGCTCAAGCAGGAAATTCCCGAAGGCGACTACCTGGTACCGTTGGGTAAAGCGGCTATTGTGCGCCCAGGGACGCAGCTTTCGGTTTTCGCTTACGGCATGATGCTGGTGCTGTCGTTGGAAGCGGCGGAGCTTTTGGCGAAGGAAGGCATCAGCGTAGAAGTGGTGGATTTACGCACCTTGCGCCCGCTTGATACCGAGACGGTACTGGCTTCGGTCAGAAAGACGGGCCGCGCTTTGATTGTCCACGAGGCCAATTTGTTTGGTGGGTTCGGTGGAGAAATCGCCGCCATCGTAGCCGAACACGCCTTTGAATATCTGGACGCGCCCGTGCGTCGGTTGGCCGGGCCGGACATTCCCGCTATGCCTTTCGCCGAACCAATGGAACGCTTCTTTATGCCCGACACTCAAAAAATCGTCAAGGCGATGCGCGATCTGGCCCGCTATTAAAAATAGGACTGGGTTCTTGTGAGACATTGCTCTGCCAATGGAGTGCTCTAGTGGGACATTGCTCCGCCAATGGACGGAGCAGTATCTTACAAATCCCAGCTGGCAAAATTTGTGAAAATGCGCTCTATTATGCGATAATAACGAGGACGCACTTTGAGGTAGGGTGTTTACAAAAATAAGATTGCTGGATTAAGAAATAGGTGTGACGATGACAATTCAACTTGGCCGCAAACACAACTTAATAGGAACTGACCACAACGACCCATTACTGGAGGGCGAAGACTTGAGCCACACTATCGGTCACGGTGACGAGATAGAGCATTTGATTGCCGTCTTAAAATACCTGTTCAGAAATCAAAGGGTAGCTATTGTCACCGACGTGGATATAAATTTGCGAGTTGCACTAGAGGAAGAAGCTAAGTTTCGGGAAGTCTATAAGTCACCAGATATTTCGGTGATAGATGGTTTGGAAGCCAAAGCTAATAAAGACCTGGCTACTTACTATATCGGGCCAAACAATCCGCCACCCCGTTTAGTTTTTGAGATAGCCAGCGACGGCACCTGGCAAACCGACCTGCATAAGAAGCCGTACATTTATGCCGAGATGGGTATCCAGGAGTATTTCACTTATGACCCTAATCTGGTTTGGACGGGGTTATGGCGCAAGCAAGGCCAGCTACTGGGCTGGCGGCTGAACTCTGCTACTGGTAAGGCTCAGGAGATACCGCTAGAAGCTAAAGGTGTATGGAGTAAGGGTTTGCAAAGCTGGCTGCGATTGGACGCGAACAAAAACTTGCAGCTTTACGATGCCAAAAGCAAGTTACGTTTGACCGAGGCCGAGTACGAACGAGCCGGGCGAGAACAGGCCCAGACCCAACTAAAGGCCGAACGTCAAAGGGCTGAAATCGAACGCCAGCAGTTAGAGAAGTTAAAGGCCAGATTACGCGAGATGGGCCAGAACCCCGACGATTTGCTCAAATAAGAGCTTTTTCAGGTGTAATGATGCAAATTCGGAAAAAGAACTTGAGTAGTAATTAAAGGTGAACTCGATGACTATCGAAAGCGAACAGAAGGTGCAAGCCCAACCTTATATCAGGCGATATTATGACAGCCATCCAAATGAAATTGAGGGAGTAGAGTTGAGCCAGACTGGTATTCACGCCGTTACCATTAGTTATCTAGTTGAAGTCTTAAAGTGGCGTTTCCACGACCAAAATGTAGGGGTAATTGACGGCGTAAATCTATACTACAAAAACGGTGTGGACGAGATGCCTAAAGTACCCGACATAATGGTGATAGATGGCTACGCTCCCGTGCCTACGGTAGAAGGGCGAAGCTATACTATCCGCAAAGACAGCCCTGATTTAGCTCCGCCGCCCCGTCTGGTTATCGAGATAGCCAGCGATGAAACCTGGGAGAGAGATTTGGTGGTAAAGCCAGGTAGTTACGAACGAATGGGAGTGTTGGAATATTTTGTGTTTGATGCAAGCGAGCCGCCAGAATGGAACAAGGACTGGCGCAAACAGGCAGGTGGCTCTAAGCGATTAATTGGCTGGCGACTGGACAATGACAAAAAATATCAGCGCATACCTCTGGAAAACGGGCGATTGTGGAGCGCACAAACCGCAAGCTGGCTGGCAGTTGAAGGTCTAAACATTCGATTGTATGACCAGCAAAACCAGTTGCGCCTGACCGGGGAGGAGGCCGAACGTTTGCAGAAACTAATCGAACGAGGTCGGGCTGATCAGGCTGAAGCTCAACTTGAAAGGGCCGAAGCCGCTCTTGAAACCGAACGCCAGCAAGCTGAGGTCGAAAGGCGACGCAGCGAGGCTCGACTTGAAACCGAACGTTTGCAGTTAGAAAAGCTAAAAGCCAGATTACGCGAGATGGGCCAGAACCCCGACGATTTGCTCAAATAAGAGCTTTTTCAGGTGCAGTGACGCACGAATGAGGAGATTATGACAACGAAGATTACTATGCCCGCGTTGGGCGAAAGCGTCCACGAAGGCACGATTGGCAAATGGCTCAAGCAGCCGGGCGAAAAAATCGAACGCTTCGAGGCGATTGTGGAAGTGATTACCGATAAGGTCAACGCCGAGATACCCGCCGAAATCGAGGGCGTGCTAACTCAAATTCTGGCCCAGGAGGGCGAAACCGTCGAGGTGGGCGCGGTTATCGGCGAGATGGACGTAGTTGGGGCGGCAGTAGTGGCTACGTCTATTGGTAAAAGCGAAACGGCGGCTAAACGGGTTATTGAGCAGCAGACCGAGGCGGCTTTTAACACGCCTGTAGCTACGCCACTACCGCAACCCAAAGCAGCTTCCACTACGCCAGATTACAGCAATGTCACTTTCCCATCGGGCCGGGCCGTTAGTTATGACGACGAGGAAGACAGCCTGGACTTTTCGTCCAGCCGTCCAGCGGGAGCAGTCAAGAAGACCGAAGTGGTGCAAACTGCCGCGACTAAAGAGTTAGCCAGCCAGAGTGAAATCCGCAAAGTCAACCGCTTTTCGCCTGCGGTGCGTCGTCTGGCCGAAGAACATCATCTGAACCTGGACACGCTCCAGCTGAAAGGGACTGGTTTGGGTGGGCGTATTACGCGAGACGACGTTTTAAATTATATCGAGACGGAGCGCAAGGCAGATACGCAGCCTACTATTTCGGTCAGGGTCGAGATGCCCACCGAAAGTCGGCAGTCACAACCGAGCTTTGTCTTACCCCCCGTTCCAGCGATGCACGACCAAATTGCAGCTAATGCGCTACAAAACCCAGGTCAGCTTGTCTCTCCTACAGTTCCGGCTACGCCATCATTTAGTGAGGTGGGGTTGGCGGCGACTGCGGGTGTGGCGGCGGGCGACGAATTTGTGGCTCTTACCCCGATGCGCCGGGCCATCGCCGAACACATGGTACGCAGCAAACAGACTTCGCCGCACGCCTGGACAATTGTGGAAGTAGATATGACCAGGCTGGTGAAATATCGGACTAAAATCAAAGAGGAGTTCAAGCGGCGCGAAGGGGTGGATTTGTCTTATCTGCCGTTTGTAATCCAGGCGACGGTCAACGCTCTCAAACAGTTCCCGACGGTTAATGCGACCTGGGCCAGCGAAGGCAACGGCATCGTAGTCAAGCGCGACATCAACATCGGAGTGGCTATAGATGTACCTGATGGTCTGATTGTGCCTGTGTTACACCACGCCGATGAGAAAAACCTGGTAGGTATCGCGCGTGGCCTCAACGATTTGATCACAAAGGCCCGCACCAAAAAGCTAACCCTCCCCGATGTGCAAGGTGGCACGTTCACGGTCAACAATCCGGGCGCGTTCGGTTCGGTAATGAGCTACCCGATTATCAACCAGCCCCAGGCCGCCATCGTCACGATGGAAGCAATCGTTAAGCGGCCCGTGGTGGTTACGGACAGCGAGGGCAACGAAACGATAGCGGTTCGTTCCATTATGAATATGTGTCTTAGTTTCGACCATCGAGTGATAGATGGAGCGACAGGCGGGCGTTTCCTGCAAAGCCTCAAGAAACAGCTTGAGAATTTTGAGGCACTAGCTGGTTAAGCGTAATCAAGCCGCTGGCTTGTTGTTCTTTGAGCTTGAGCCGCGCCTCCTGGAACATTTGGGCAAGTACGTCTTTCTCAAAAAAGTCGAGGCCGCTACTCAAGCTCAAAATTTTCTGAATAGCCCGTCCCCAGCGTGAACTTGCCGCCATCTGGTTCATACACACGAAATTTGCGCCAGGGGCAAGCACGCGGGCGGCTTCTTGCAACGACTGGTCGGGGTCTTGAAATTCGTTCAAGATTGCTCCGCCACCTATCCCCACAAAAGCTTCATCAATAAAGGGCAAATTTTCTGCATCGGCTCGTATCAAGCTGATGTAACCCGTCACACCTGCGGTCTGGATAAACTTGCGGGCTTCCTGCAACATCGCCCAGGAATTATCCAGGCTTACTACGGTCCCGATTGCCGTGCCAGTATCCAGCCGCCCATCTTTGAGAGCCAGAGCTATATTGCGCCCGTAAAAACAGGTAGAACAGGCCAGGTCAAGATAAAAAGCAAAGTTGTTATGAGTAGTCATCTTAGTGGGTGGCGTATCGCTCAACATTCGCAACAGCGTCTCAATTTCTTCGGACGCGGGCCAGTCGCGTTGTCCCAGCCAGGTCAAAGCTTTGAGTCGCCAGGGTCGTTCGTAGGCCCAGGCGGTCAGCTTCCATTGGCCCGAAAGTTGAGCCTGATTCAAGCCTGTGAGCGTATGCGGCAGCATATTTAGGATACCGTCCTCTATCGGGTAGGTGGTCTGGCACTTTCGGCAAAGCACCGCCCCTTGCTCCACCAGTTCGATTTCCTGGTCGCCTGTCCTAAAAGTATAGGTTTTAGTATCAGGCGTAAGATTTAAGCCACTGCACCCACAATATAAACACTTCAAAATCGCTGGTAACTGACTAAGCATCTTTTCCCATTTCTGTTTTTATTGTCATTCTGAGCGGAGGCTCTGTGAAGCGGAGAATCTGTTACTAAGGTTTTGATATTTGGCAACAGACCCTTCACTCCGCAGAGCCTCCGCTCAGGGTGACAACGGCCAACGCTTATGCAAACTGGTGTAGTTAGTTGCGCTTTAATTTACGGTGTGAAAGCCGCACCTCTGCTTCGGGTATTTGCTGGTCAAGCTCGTTCTGAGCGTAGATAGAAAGTTCCAGGTCTGGTAGTTCGTTTTTATCCGGCCACCACTGATAAGTTTCCAAATCCACCGTGAAATCTTCGCGTACCTGGACACCTTCTGCCACCAAAAGAGCCTTATGCGTCACCTGTCCGCCCCAACCGAAACCGGAAGCCAGACCGCCGAACCGATTGACTACCCGCTGGCACGGCACTTCGTCTCCTTGCACCCAATGCAGCGTCCAACCGACAGCCCGCGCCGCTCGTGGGACACCCAGCAACGCCGCCACCTGCCCGTAGGTCATCACCCGCCCTCGCGGAATACTGCACACAATCTCCACCACTTTTTTGTTGAAGTCGCTCACGCTAAAATCTCACAACTTCAAATCTTTTGTTTTTTGTTCAAAGTAAGCGTATAAATCGAAGCCAGCGTATTCTTGAATGTATTGCCACGCAGCTTTCCCTATATAAACTTCACCCTTTTCTTTATAGCTTGCAATTACTCTTTGTTGTATTTTTATGGCTTGTTCACGATTAGGCATATAGTACATAACTTTTACAGGTATCATTTCAGCCGCGACAATACGTTGAACCTTATCGCGCTCCTTCCTGATATGGTCGCCATCGGTTGTAGCATCGCGCCACTTAATTTCGTGAGCTTTATTGTCAGCATTAACCAGATAATCGAAAGGTTTTAGGATTGTTGCTGATAGTATTCGGTATTCTTAGACTTTTTCCAGGCTTTGTGTATTGCAATACAGCCACAGTTGCCTCTTCAATCAAGCTACCAGCATATTTATAGACGAAGCGTCCGATATTTTGATAGAGGTCAACTTTGCGGCCTTCTTCCTCCGAAAAGCCAAGCAACTCATACAACTTCAAATGCTCGATATTATCAAGTTCCATTTCGTGTCGGCGTTTTTCAATATTTTTGCTAAGACTAATACGGTGGCGTTCTACGATTTTGTCCAACTTATCAGAGAGCGAGAGTAAGTTGTCGTCCATTGATAACGTCCTCTATGTTGAAATTATTTTCACAAATATTTTGATAGCTTATGACAAATATTTGAACTGATGTACCAAACTTGTTTTCTATCGCTTCTTTTTCCTTTTTGCTTACATGAGACATCACTACAATCCCCAATTTGCTTTGTTTTTTCTCAATTGCCTGTACAAATTGGTTAATTACCGTCTTTGGTTCGTCGCTTTCGATATAGCGAACTGCCACGTTAACTCCGTCAATAGTCTTTTTCAAAAAACCATCTATATTGCCGTTGCGCTGCACGATGTGCATATCCAACCGCTCTGCAATATATTCGACTTTGGCAGACCGCGAAAGTTTCAAGAAACGAGCTAGACGATAAGGAGCATGATGTTTAACCTCAACTGTATCTGGAGTTGCCGCTAGTCGTCGCCTGGATATTTCGATAGCTTCGTGGGAGCAATCAATCCCAATCCATTGCCGTTTGAGACTCTTGGCGGCTACTAAAGTAGTCCCGCTTCCACACACCGGGTCAAGTACAATATCGCCTTCGTCAGTGGCACTCAAAATAATGCGTCGTAACAGTTCAAGCGGTTTTTGGGTCGGCTAACCTGTGCGTTCCTTTGCACGTGGGTTCAAGTACGGAATTTCCCACACATCGCGCATCGGCACACCTGGTTTCGATTGACCTAATGAAACGTACTCTCCGTTTTCACTCGTGAGGGTGACAGATTTGCCATTCAGGTCGCGGCCTCGCTTCTGCCAGATTTGGTCAATATTAGTAGTGAAAGCATAATCGTCATAAGTCACATTAAATTTGTAAGTATCGGTGTTTCTCAATCAACAAGACCTAACTCCTTGAAGGTAAGAGTCAAATCATCTACAAACTGCTTATATGAAGGTATTTTTTCTAATTCAACCAGCCGGACATTCTTGCCTAAATTTTCATACAAGGTTACTTTAGCGATATTTCTTTTGCGTCTTTGAGTTCGGTTTCGGTTGATTTTCTCTAAAATCTCGTCAGGTTTACTCTTGTAATCACTAGCCTCAAGCTGTTTAGGTGTAGTGGGTAAACCTAAGTCAGTAGCTGTAAAATCAGTGTCAAGTTCCGCTAACAAAGTTTGGGTGTCACTTAGTATCCACGCTTCAATATTTCGTACAGGAATGACTGGAACTAAATGAGGGCAAAGTTGTTCGCCTGCGTTTACGCTATCCATTACCAAAATGCGGGCTGGTTCGAAATGTTCCTTCATAGCTTTAAAGCGTGTTGAGCTATCAGCATCAAAATGTAGAAGCAAGGCATCGTGATTTTTAAAGTTCTGCGACACCAACAGGATTTTTTCTTTTTCGCTTTCTATATGCTTATATCTATAGTCTTTTTTTGTTACAACGTTTAAGATTTCTGGTATCTCCATCGCAAAGCGTCCGTGTTGCTCTATCAAATTCCTTGCCACACGTTGTACAAGATAAGATAAAAACCGTTCGTCAGTAACCCCTTCTACAAACAATGTAAAGGATAATTGGCGTATCATCAATGCACACCTGCTAGAATAGTCAGAGCCTGATCAATGTTAGTAGTAGTCAAGTAGTGTTTGACTTGTTCCAAAGTGTAAGCTTCTGCTTGTAGATTGTTGCTTGCTGAGTTTTCAAGTACAGTATCCGTTCTCACAGGTGTAATACGAGTAATTCTTAAAGGGCGTGCAGTTTGATCGGGTTCAACTCGTCTTACTACATAAGCAAACAAAAGGCCATCTAACACCTCTAAAATTTCGGATTGACTTACAAAAACAGGTGAATGGGTATTGACTAAAAGTTGTTGTAAGGGTTGTCCTGAGTATGGTTGGGAAAAATCAGTTGCCAGGTCACGTAAAATACGTGCTATATTAGGTAATACCGAAGGATGCACACCATTTTCAGGTTCTTCAAAACAAAGTAAACCAGAATGATTTGGATCATTACGCAGCGTAGCTAGGGCTAATAAGCGTAATGTACCATCAGAGAGAGCTTGCCAGGGAAATTCTCGTCCGTCTTGAGTTTGAGCTAAAAGTATATAACCTAGTCCAGCCCGGTCTTTTTCCAATCTAATTTGCATAATACCCGGTACTAACTCGGCTAAATCACGTGAAACATCTTTAAGCAAGCCTTGGTCTCGGGCCTGCATCCTGGTAAGTCTGCTCCGTAAATTCATAATCTCATAGGATTTAGCGGCACCAAGTGGTGGACGAAAAAAACGTTGCCCTCGCAATTCTTCAGGACTAAGTTGAAGGAAGTGCCATTTTCGCATTTCTTCGCGGACAGCTAGAGCATGAGGAAATTCTGTATTAGTAACACTGCTTAATAATGTACCCGTTGCTTTTCTGGCTGTGCTTACCTTTTTGGCCTCAGAATGGTCAGGATGAAGAGTAAGCACAATACCACCTTTACCACGTAATTTTTTGGTAGAAATAAAAGCTTGTCCCTCCTTGACAACTGTATCATTTGGAATCCAATTATTATCAAAAAGTTTATATTTTTGAGACCATCCATCACTGTTTATAGGTATCGGTGCCAATGTCTCTTTAACAATTTGAATTCGCCTCAAGCCAGTTTTTTCTCGCGAAACTTCGAGTTCATAGCGCAATCTTGAATAATCGAGCGGGATTGTCTCGCCTAATTTATCGGTTACTTTTGGTTCTACCAACAGTTCGACTGCAATCCGCATAATATTAGTTGGTTTGTTATCCGACATTATAGTAAACAATTCGTCAGTTTCACCACGCATACCTTGAAAAGCGTCATTTAGTTCTGACTCTGCATCAGCCAGACGCGATAGCAAACGTAAAGCGTCAAATAAATTGCTTTTACCCGCACCATTTGCACCTATAATTACTTCAAACGGGCCTAAATCAAGTTCAAGATTCTGAAAAGTCTTAAACCCATCTAACTCTATACGTGTAATCATCTGAAATTCTCCTCCCACCGAAAAGCTTGCTCACCTTTATACACCAAACTATAGCATAAAAAACAGTCAGCCTCAAATCTTTTGCTTGAAGCTGACTGCTGCTGGCTAATTGTTGCTGCTGGTGTCGGCCATTGGCAAAGCTTTCTTGGTTTTGGAAAGGGCCACCAATTCGGTAATGTCCATCACCTTGATTTTGTCTTCCAAACCTTTGCCCTTGATACCGTCCTCGAACATAGTGATACAGAAAGGACAACCCGCCGCCACTACTTCCGCTCCGGTGTCGGCGGCTTCCTGCACTCGCGTCTGGTTGACCCGCGTGCCGATGTGTTCTTCCATCCAGGCGCGACCACCACCGCCTCCGCAACAGAAGCTTTTGCTTTTGTTGCGTGGCATCTCTATCAGTTCGACTTTGTTCAGGCCGTTGCCCAAACTGTTAAGAACAAAACGCGGCGCGTCATAAATGTCGTTGTAGCGGCCCAGGTAACACGGGTCGTGATAGGTGATCTTTTTGATGTCCATATCGCCGTTGAGCTTGATTTTGCCCGCCTCCAACAACTGCTGAATTAGCTGGGTGTGGTGGACAACCTCAAAGTTGCCGCCGAACTGCGGATACTCGTTCTTGATAGTGTTGAAGCAGTGCGGGCAGGCCGTCACAATCTTTTTGAGCTTGACCGTCTCCTTGTAACCGTTCAGGGTTTCGATGTTCTGCTCGGCCAGCATCTGATACAGGTATTCGTTGCCGATACGTCGGGCCGGGTCGCCCGTACAGGTTTCTTCTGGCCCTAAAATGCCCCAATTTAGGCCCGCTTCTTCCAGCACCATCGCCAGATTCTGCACCACTTTTTTGTTGCGGGCATCGAAGCTGCCCATACAACCCACCCAAAATAGTACGTCAATCTCCGCGCCTTCATCCAACGCCCCCAACTGCTTGACCTCGAAGGGCATCTTTTCGGCCCAATCTCCGCGCTCGTCGTTGCGCTGCTGCCAGGGATTGCCGTTGCGTTCCAGGTTGTTGAAAAGCGGGGTCACTTCTTTGGGGAAATCGCTTTCCTCCATCACCAGATAGCGGCGCATATCTATAAT
Organism: Chloroflexia bacterium; assembly: GCA_038207455.1. Classification (GTDB taxonomy): domain Bacteria; phylum Chloroflexota; class Chloroflexia; order Chloroheliales; family Chloroheliaceae; genus JBBQZT01. The sequence goes on along the minus strand of JBBQZT010000024.1, from coordinate 41,973 downwards.
TTTCGGCACGTGTTCGATAAAGACCGGACATTCCTGCATACAAGCGCGGCAGGTGGTACAGGCCCAAAGCTCGTCCTGGGTCAGCATTCCACCCACCAGAGGCGGCAATTCCCAGGCTGGCACACCGCTATCCGCCAGCGGGTTTGCCACATCTTTTTCCAGCGTAGCGACTGCTCCAGGGGCGGCCTGGGGAGTTTCGTCCATCTTCTGGCCCTGGTCGTTGCGCGTACCGCCTATACTTCCCACGCTATGCCCAACCAGGGGAATATGACTTTGGGTAAATAGCTGGGTTTTCAGGTCAATAATAATCTTTTTGGGATTGAGCGGCTTGCCAGTATTTTGGGCCGGACAGACCGCCGTGCAGCGTCCACATTCGGTACAGGCGGCAGTATCTAACAAATCTTTCCAGGTAAAATCCTCAACTTTGCTTTTGCCGTAATGTTCCAACTCTTCGATATTTTCTATCTTGGACAACGCCCCTTTTGGCTTAGTATTTTGGAAAAAAGTATTGAAAATAGTGGTAAAGATATGGAAGTGCTTTGAGGTTGGAAGATATACCAGGAAGCTCAATACGATGACGATTTTGCTCCACCACGCCACCTGCCATAGATGCAGGGCCAGTTCGCGCACCGATTGGGGAGCCTGGTCTGGGGTGGGCCAATTAGCCGCACTCGGTATCAGCAGTTCGCCCACCCGACGACCCAAAGGCGGCAGACCCGTCACGGCAGAAGGAGCGGCCCGCCACGCGAACGCCTCAATTAGTAGTTCGGTCAAAATACTAAGATTGATAAAGGTAAGGGTGATCCAGCCGTCCCTGGTGTTAGTCAGATAGCCTGGCTTCTTGATGGCCCGACGGTAGGCAAAATAGATTGTCGTCAGAAAGATAATAATGATGGCAGCATCTACGATAGTGGCAATGGGCCGGGACGAAACAAACGGTATTTCAATTGGGAACAAGCCATAGAAAACCGAATACAGCACGCCTATATTTATCAGCAAAAAGCCCCAAAATAATAATGCGTGGATAGTTCCTGGAACGGGTTTGCGAAACAGGCGGCGTTGCAACAGATAGTTAGTCACAAAGAAACCCACTCGCCTGCCCACCTGATCGGTGCGGTTTTCGGGTTTGCCCTGCCGAATCAACTTTACCAGAGGCCATACTCTGCGCCCAAATAAAAATAGGCCCGTCGCGGCCACTATTAAAAATAGCAACCACCCCAAGGGGCCGTTACTCGGTGCTACCATAATAAACCTTCTATCTAGCGATTGGTCGTCAGTTATCAGTTATCAGTCAACAGTTAGAACCAAACTTAACCATCGGTACTGCTTTCTTAGCCGTTATTAGCAGCAGGTGGTCAAAATTACTGGTGGGCCGACTGCCAACTGCTGACTGATAACTTTCTTAGCCCTTACGCTTTTTGATTTCTTCGGTCAAAGCGGGCAGCACCTTGAGCGCGTCCCCTACAATACCCAGGTCGGCAAACTTGAAGATAGGCGCGTCGGCATCGGAATTGATGGCGATAATATACTTTGCGCCTTTCATACCGACGGTATGCTGGATTGCGCCGCTAATGCCCGCCGCGATATAGACGTTTGGCTTGACGGTTTTGCCAGTCTGTCCTACCTGATAAGAGTAGGGAACCCAACCCGCGTCCACCACGGCCCGGCTTGCCCCCACCGCACCGTTAAGCTGCTCGGCCAACGCAGTCAGCAAACTAAAATTCTCGGCCTGCTTTAGACCGCGCCCACCACTCACCACGACGGTAGATTCTTCCAGGGTCGGGCCTTCGCTTTTTTGCACCACGCTTTCGACGATGTGGGCGCGTTTGACCGAATTATCAAAGGTAATATTCAAGCTCTCAACTTGGGGTGTAATCGGCGTTACCAGCTTTTCCGACGTGAACGACTTGGGGCGCACCAGTACCAGTTTAGTCGTACCACCTTCAATTGTCACATCTACCAGAGTAGTAGCACTATACCAGGGAACGCTGACTTTAAGTGAAGTGCCGTCCAGCGTAATACTAGCTCCATCGGTAATCACGCCACAATTGAGCCGGGCGTTGAGCCGGGCAGCAATATCGCGGCCATTATAGGTCGTACCAATCAAAAGCAGGTCGGGATTTTCTTTTGTCACCAACTCGCCCAACGTTTGAGCGGCGGGTTCAGCCAGATACTCGGCATACGCACTATCTTCGTGAACCAAAACGCGGTTTGCGCCATACTCACCCAACATTGCCGTATGATTACTAGCCCCTGGCCCTAATGCTACGGCGGTTACTTCGCCCAACTCGCGGGCCTTTGTAAGCAGTTCGAGCGAAACCCGATGCACCTTGCCCTCGGCAATCTCGGCAAAAACCCAAATTTTAGCCATTTTCTTATCTTCTCCTAGATTACTTTGATTGAGGCCAGGTAATCGGCAATTACCGTCGCCGCCGTGCCATCATCTTTGACCACTTGCCCGGCTTTGCGTTGCTCGGCGGGCTGCCAACCTAGTACGCGCTCCTTCGCCCCCTTCTGGCCCACCTCGTCCGGCCCAAAACCCAGGTCGGCGGCAGTCAGTTGTTCGACAGGCTTTTTCTTAGCCTGCATAATGCCTTTGAGAGCCGGATAACGGGGGGTGTTGATACTACCTGTAACGGTGACGAGGGCGGGCAAAGCCGCTTCGACGGTCTGGTAGCCGCCTTCAATCTGGCGTTGGATAGTGGCTTTACCGTTGGCTACGGTCAATTTCTTGGCAAAAGTAAGTTGGGGCAATCCCAGGAAGTGGGCAATCCCACCGGGAACCATACCCGTGTAAGCATCGCTGCTTTCCGTCGCGCACAAAACCAGGTCGGGGTTGGTGCGTTTGATGGCTGCCGCCAGCACTTTGGCCGTCGTGAGTGCGTCCGAACCAGATAGAGCCGGGTCGCTAATATGGATACCCTGCGTTGCACCCATCGCCAGACCGCGCCGTATCGCCTCGGCTGCCCGTGTCGGCCCCATCGAAACGACAGTCACCGTGCCACCCTGCGCTTCGACGATTTGCAAAGCCGCCTCAATCGAAAACTCGTCCGCCGGGTCAAGCACCGCGTCAATTCCCTCGCGTACAATTCGCAAGCTGTTGGGATCCATCCGGTTTGTACCCGTCGGCTCCGGCACTTGCTTAACGCACACCACAATATTCAATTTCAAGTCCTCCATCTAGCGTTCAGGCTAATCCAGGCAGGGGGGAGCGAGGTGGGGGGTATTCCCGTCGTTGGGCGGGTGGACTGCGCCAGCTTTAAGCAGAACGTCGCAGCCCGAACCTCTTTCTCCCCCAAAATTTTCCTTTTTATCGAACAATATCGAACAAAAAGACCGTCCAGAATATATCATACCAGTCGGTCAGTGTCAATTCTGACAGAGTGTTAAACGCCATTAACTTTTGTTAGAACCAAGAATTCACACCCGCACCTACGAAGACTCTTGATTTGCTTGCTCAATGCCAAACGTCATCGAAGTGGAATTGGCTACCATCGTTAAACCTCGCATTCGACGTTTTAACCTTTGCAATGTTTGGTCTGTCTCCTGATTTGCTTGTAATTCAGCCTCGCGGACAAAAAATGCGCTTAAAGCTTCATCAAGCGCGTCACCTGCCCACATAATTTCAAAATAATTTAACCCATATTGCTCTTGGTGCCGCATAACATAAGTTATATGGGCTTTCAATTCGATTACGTTCCTATTTTGTAGAAAACGCAACTGCACCTCTAAAGTAGCCTGGTTTAACTGTTCCATCTTGGACGTAATCAGAGCATCAGGGCGATTGAGTTTTATTTGCAACAGTTCCAGGGCGTGATAAGCAATTTCCTGTTTATGTTGAAAAGCCAGTATCAACATTTCGTTATACAGCATTTTCCCAAACTTCTCCTCGTAAGGCTAGAATCAGTGCAGAGGTTTAATTATAGGACTTTCGCTTGTCCAACCCTGCGGGCCGTGAGCGAAGTCGAAGGGTCTGTTCGGAAGGCTGGCGAAAACAACAGACTCTTCGCTACGCAGAGCCTTCGCTCAGAATGACAAGCTCTACTATAAGCGAAAATCCTGAATTAGTTGCGGAAACCGTAAAGTATTACGACTGCCGTAATACCCCATAGAAAGATGTCTATCAGCAAAGGGTAATCTTTGAGCAGGACTTCTTCGGGGCTGCCACCCTCGTCGCGCCGATAAACCAGATACAAATAACGGAAAATGGCGTACAGCACAAAGGGAATAGTAATAGCCATCGCGTGGTTTTTGGGCAGCTTTTCGTAGGTGATGGTGTAGAGCGAGTAGGCCACGACGGTAGCACTGGTGACAACCGAAATCATTTCTTGCACCAACTCGCTGGAGTATTCCTTCAAAATGCGGCGGTGGTCAATCGCGCCATCGGCCAGCAACACCAATTCGTGACGGCGTTTAGATAGAGCCAAAAACAGCGACAGCAGCATAGTACAAACCAACAGCCAGGGCGAAATTTCCACCTCAATAACCAACGCACCCGCGATGGCTCGCATTACAAAGCCCGTCGCAATCGTGAACACGTCCAGAATGACGATATTTTTCAGGTAATAGCTATAGGCAATTTGCATCAGAAAATAAGCTGTCACCACTGCCCCAAAATGCCACTCCAGCAGGAATGAGCAGGGGATAGTAAAAATAAGCAATATTACCAGCGCGATAATGGCGTGGCCTGGTTTGAGCTTGCCCGAAGGCAGGGGACGCAGACGTTTGCGAGGGTGCTGGCGGTCTTTTTCCAGGTCAACCAGGTCGTTTAGCAGATAAACGCTGCTGCTGATGGCGCAAAAAAGCACAAAAGCCAGAGTCGCTTTGACCATCGGTTCGAGTTCAAACAAATGACGGTCAAATACTACGCCCGCATAAATCACCGCGTTCTTTGTCCACTGTTTGGGACGCATCGTTAGAAGTAGATATTTGAGGACGGACAAAACCAAAAAATCCTTTCGATGAATAACCCCACGTTAAGATTAGCTACTTTATGATACCGTAAGCGGGATAGTCCGTCAATCCACCCATTATACCTAGATGTACGTCAGTAACGCCAACGGTTGAAACCGTCCTCTAAGCAAACCAAACACGTTTTAACGTGTTGTTAGAACCCACTTTAGTGGGTTGGGGGTGAATAGCGGGTACCCCCTGGGTGGGTTTCAACCGTTGGCCGTTAAATGCAAAAATATGTGTCGCCCGTGCTTACTCTCACACCTGGATAACCAAACCTTCATTCGGGCGCGAGTGAGCCTGGGCCAAATCTATCGTCCCTGCCGCGTCCATAAAGGTTGAGCAAAGAATCTCCCCTTTGCCAGCCAACGTGGTTAGCTTGACTGCTTCCGTAGCCGCACCGAAATTGAGCAAAACCAACACTTTTTGTCCGGCGTGTTCGCGCAGGTAGCCAAAAATCTGAGCGTTATTCGTTTCCACCGTCGCATATTCGCCGACAGCTAAAGCTGGAAGGGTGCGCCGTAGCTCGGTCAGCTGCCGAAATAGGGCCAAAATCGAACGCGCGTCGTGACTTTCGGTAGCGACGTTTACCTCTTTGTAGTCATCGGTCAAGGGCAGCCAGGGTTGGGCCGTCGAAAAACCAGCTACCGGGCCGCTATCCCACTGCATCGGGCTACGCGCCGGGTCACGACTAAGAGCCGGGTCAGCTTTGCCTTGTGGGTCAAATTGCAATTCGGGCGGCACGGTTATATCACGCATCCCAAGCTCGTCTCCATAATAACAGGTGGGCGTACCACGCAAGGTTAGCAGTAACATCTGACCGATGCGGGCCTGTTCCGCCCCAATCCGAGTAGCCAGACGCGAATTGTCGTGGTTGCCCAAAACCCAGTTCGGCCACGCCCCGGTTGGCAAGCTGGCTTCGTAGCTATCTACAATCCGCTTGACCGCCGCCGCGTGCCAGTCCCTTAATAAAATAAGCTCGAAATTGAAAGGCAGATGGGCCTCGTCCAATTTTTCGCCGTAATAACGCATCAATTCGGAGTAGGGCAGATAGGTTTCGCCAATCAGCACCCGTTCGGGATATTCTTCGGTCAACTTCCGCATCTCCTGGACAATCTTATGAACTTCGGGCCGATTTTCGGAATATATTTTCTGTAGTTTATTCCAATAAAAGTCTCCTGGTTGCCAATGTGGATTCACTGGGTTGTCCCGGAAAGCTTCATCTTTTATCAAAACGGGCAGCACGTCAATCCGAAAGCCATCTACGCCCCGGTCAAGCCAGAAACGCATCACCGCGTACATGGCTTCCCGCACCTGCGGATTGCGCCAGTTCAAATCGGGCTGTTTGACGTGAAAAGTATGCAAATAATATTGGCTGGTAGCCGGGTCAAACTCCCAGGTACTGCCGCCAAAAGCCGCCTGCCAGTTGTTGGGCGGGCTGCCATCGGGCTTAGGGTCGCGCCAGATATACCAGTCTCGTTTAGGATTGTCCCGGCTGGAACGCGCCTCCTTGAACCAGGCGTGTTCGTCGGACGAATGGTTCGGCACTAAGTCAACCAACAGTTTGAGGTCACGCGCGTGAGCCTGCTCTACTAGCTGGTCAAAGGCTGCCAAGTCGCCAAAAATTGGGTCAACCTCGGTGTAATCGGCAATATCGTAGCCAAAATCGGCCATTGGGGATGGGTAGATCGGCGAAAGCCAGATAGCGGCAATGCCTAAATCACGCAGATAATCCAACCGACTGCTGATACCTTTGAGGTCGCCGATACCGTCGCCGTTGCTGTCCATAAACGAGCGCGGATAAATCTGATAGACAATCCCCTTTTGCCACCATAAATGCGGCGTTGCTTGCATACTTTCTCCTTAGCCTGTTAATAATTAATATTGATACGAGCCAGGAAGCCGCTCATCGTGTGCATCTGGGACATCGAGATGGCTGGTTCGGTTATCATAGTGCTGGCTTTCCAGTTCAAGCTCCAATCAATAGTCACGCCGATGTCGTAGCCAGCCTTTTGCACCATCGCGTCCACCTGCGGGTTGTGGTCGCCAAAAGGATAAGCAAAGCTACGGACAGGGTGGCCCAACCAGCCTTCCAGGTCGGCCTTGCTACCCGCAATCTGCGCCCAATCGTAGTCGGGGCCGTTGCGGGTCAGGAAGGGGTGGCTGCGGGTATGGCTGGCAATCTCAAAGCCCTGCGCGTCCAGCATCTTAATCTGGTCAATGGTCATGTAGCCGCCCGTGTGAGCCTGGGTAATAACATAGAAAGTAGCGGTCATATTGCGTTTTTTAAGCTCTTGAGCCGCCCATAACTGGTTCTGCCAGCCATCATCAAAGCGAATGTTGACGGGATTAGCGGGAAGTGGCACGCCATATTTTAGGTAAGCGGCCAGTTGGCCCGTCGTGACGCTATGGTAGCCGTGTGCTTGCAGCCAATCCATTTGTTCCACAAAAGCTTCGGGCGTAACCGAATAGTTGTTAAGCTCGGAATCGTAGGGCACGGTCAACTCCCGAATATGATGATACATCAGGGATGGTACGCGCACCAGCTTTTGTGGCCCAAGTAACTGCTGTTTGGAGGCGGCAAAAACACTCCCTTCGTAATTGGCCTGGGCATACTGGCGACCCAACTGCCCCAACTCTACCACATAATCCGTGCCAAAATGTTCGGCGTGGTACTCGAAGCGGGCGCGTTCAAAATACTGCACGGTATAGGTGTGGCTGTCCTGGGGATTGACCTCCTGGAACTCCTCGCTAATAGGGTAGCCAAACTCGGCCAACCCGCCGTGAGTATCCCAATAGCTACCGAAAGCTCCTTCCAAATTGTGGTGCGTAACCTCAAAATAGCGGCTACTTAATAAGCCAATAGCCGCTTCCGCCACCTGAAAATTGCGCCCGGCAGTCAACAACACTCCTAACAGTTTGTGTTCAACATAGGGCTGGGGTTGCGGACTGTTGCTATTCTCTAAGGGCTGGTGCAACTCGAAAATCGCCCGCTCAAACACCTGAATAGTCAAGCCGTTGTTGTCTTTGAACTCCTCGGTCAGAGGCAAGCCGTTGACCGCGATGCCGCCACTCGCGTTGAAATTCTCCAGGAACAGTCCGCCGACGTTGTGGCTGGTCAATTGGAAAAACTGGCTGACCTTACCAGTCGGTTCAAGCGGGGCGGGGCTATCAGCAGCCTGGGTGACGGCGGCGAAGGGCAGCAATAAATTAGCCGTCAATAACACTAAGGCCAGACGGCTTACACGCACAAAAATACTTCTCACGCTTTTGCTCCTACTTATCCTCTAATCTAATCCGACTCTACAACTCTACCATGCTAAAACGAAAAATTATTACCGATATTTACTTTTTGAAACCATAATGGACACACGAACATAGCAGCTTAGATGCCCGGCGTTGTTCCGAAGCAAGCCGAACTTAGTGCTGCCGCTATTATATATAAAAAGCATTAAGAAGGCAAAAAGTTACGCTTCTCATAGCAAAACCAAAATTCGCCTGAACCTTGACAAGCCACGTTCTCTACGTATAATGAGGACGGTTTAAGCCCTAAGCTTAAAAGAAATGAATAGATGCAAAGCCATCATATTCATTAAACGCACAATCCTTTATTTCAAAAAACAAGGAGGTTTTTATGGATACCAGGCATTTGGTTGATCCTGAAGTCGCGCCGCTGCTCGATATGTTCCCTAAATTGGAGTTGAAGAAGGAAACCCTAGCCCAAACTCGTACCGCCCTGGCTGGTATGTTTGAGCAAACTAATGCCCCTGCTTTCCCAGATATTGAAGTAACCGAGCGATATGTACCAGGCCGCGATAGTGCGCCCGATGTGCGAGTGCTGGTTTATATTCCCAAAAAGGCACCGCGCCCCCTAGCTGGCCTACTATGGATTCACGGGGGAGGTTACATTCTAGGTACTGCTGACGGGGAAGATTTATCGGTTAAAAGTCTGGTAACGCAGGTAGGCTGCGCTGTTGTTTCGGTAGATTACCGTTTGGCTCCCGAAACCCCTCACCCTGGCCCAGTGGAGGATTGTTACGCCGCTTTGAAGTGGATACATTCTAACGCAGCCGAATTAGGCGTTGACCCTAACAGACTCGCTATTGGGGGAGCCAGTGCTGGTGGCGGTTTGGCCGCAGGTTTGGGCCTACTTACCCGTGACCGGGCGGAAGTGCCATTGGCGTTTCAATTGCTGATTTATCCTATGCTCGATGACCGCACCGCAGTCACCCCTGATCCGCATCCGCATACTGGGGAGTTCATCTGGACAGCCGATGCCAATCACTTTGGTTGGTCTTCGCTGTTGGGCCAGGAACCCGGCAGTGAAGGCGTTTCTCCTTACGCAGCCGCAGCACGGGCCGAAAAGCTTGAAGGTTTGCCGCCCACCTATATTAGTGTGGGAAGTCTTGATCTCTTTCTTGAGGAAGACCTGGAGTACAGCAGACGGTTAATTCGGGCCGGGGTAGCTACTGAATTACACGTTTACCCTGGCGGCTACCACGGGTTTAATATGTGGCCGGAAGCTCAAATTTCAAAAGCGTTTGACCGAGATCAGACTGCTGCGCTGCGCCGGGCCTTGCAGTCCAATCCCCAATAAGCCACGCTTGCTGGATAAAAAGCATAACTGGTTCGGCCTTCGCCCCATCAACAGCTACTTTTTGCCAAAGCCAGTCAGTTCGACGTAGCCATCACCCGTGATAGGCTGACCATTAGCCGTACCCGTGATGGCTGTATCGCCTTCCCAATAAATCTGGCCTGTAGATTTGCGCGTATCCAGTTCCTGATTTGCCAATCGAGGCTTGTAATCCAAATCCAGGTTTGGCACATCTGTTTTGGCCTTGACAGTCACGTGCCAGCTACCCGGATAGGTAATACCTGAATTCGGGCTTGTCCACTGGCTGGTCTGCTTGATTTCAAAATCGCTGCCTTGCAGTTCGATAGCTTTAATCGGCTGGTTGGCTGTCGGGTTGCACGGATTAGTAGCATCGCAGGGGGGCATATAACTACCAAATGCTTGTAACAAATTGCTTTTAGCATCAAGCAAATAATAAAACATCATTTCTGAGCCGTTACTAAGCTGGGTACTAAACCATTGCCAACCGCCATCGCCAAGCGGCATGAAGTTACCCCATTGATGGTCAAACCAGACCTGCCCAGTCACCTGTGCTGCCTGTCCATTTACGCTCAACGTCCCACTCAGGCTCATGCGAGGCCGCGAATAGTAGTAACTCGCTCCGGCTGGCCCATAGCTAAACTCGCCCCCACCGTGTAACGCTACCCCCTTTTGGTCTTTCAAATTGAGGTCAATCGCATACGAACCATTGCTCATTTTGGCCTGGATACGGTCAGTCCCGCTCAAACCCTGCAATTTCCAATCGTAGATGCTCAAATTAACGCCACCTGTACCGCCAAATTTAACGGGTTGGCTGGCAAGTTGTAACTTTTGGTCAATCGTAAACTTCGAGGTATTCAAATCGGTAATGGCAAAATGCGAAGCGTAACCAGTTGGGTAATCGGACTGATTGCTCTGGAAAATCACAAACTCAAAGCCATATTTGCGCCCGTCCGTCGTATTGAGATGTCCGGTATAATACCACCATTCGGTAATATCGTTATGGGGAGCTTCGTCCAGAGGCAAAACCACCTTCGCCCCGACGACAGGGCCAGCCGTACCTGCGGGCAATTGGGCCGCCGCCGAGTTGGGCGCAATCGTTGGGAAGGCGGGCTTATTCGGGTCAGGCGTATTACTACTCTCGCCACACGCCGCCAGCCCCATACTCAAAATCAAAACAACCAGCAAAATTCCAAACTTGTTTATATTTTTCATTTTTATTTTCTCATTATTTGTGGGACAAAGCTCTATCTTTGGACTGCTCCACCACTTCTACTTCCTTATCGCCTTCAAGCCGGGTTTCGGGCAAAATCTTGAGCAACCAACGTGGTGCGTACCAGTTCCAATGCCCTAACAACCGCATAGTAGATGGGACAAGTAAGGCCCGTACCAACGTTGCGTCCAGGAAAACTGCCACAGCCAGGCCGATGCCCAACGCCTTGACCAACACAATATCGGCGGCCACGAATGATAGGCTCACCACCACCACAATCAGAGCCGCGCTAGTGATAATCTTGCCGCTCCGTTGCAAACCGATAGCAACGCTGGACGTGTTGTCTCCGGTCTGGTCGAAATGCTCCTTGATGCGGCTCAACAAAAACACTTCGTAATCCATACTGAGGCCAAAAAGCGTACAGAACATTATTACGGGCAAGGTTGGCTCGATAAAGCCCAAAGCCTGGAAGTTGAGCAAATTGCTAAAGTGGCCTTCCTGAAAAATAAAAACCAAAGCTCCGTAGCTGGCCGTAATACTGAGGGCGTTCATCACCAGGGCTTTGAGCGGCAGCACTACGGAACGCAATAATATCAATAGAACTAAATAAGTGCTGATAACAATTAAGGTCACGGCAAACGGGAAATTGCTGTAAATACCATTAACAGTATCCACTACGCCCGCCGTTTGACCCCCCACTAGCATCTGCAAACCGTTGGGCAGAGGCGTATTACGGATTTTCGCCATCAAAGCTTCGGTATCGGGGTCGAGCGGCGGCTTTTTGGTCACAATCGAAATCAGCGTCGTGTCGCCTTTGGCAAACTGCTTCAAAAAGCCGCTCAGATAGGGGCTTTTCAACTGGTCGCCCAGCTGATAAATGGTCTGGTATTGCTGGACGTTCAGGCGCGGCTCGGCGGTGGTGATACTGTCCACCCGCACTACATTTGGGTCTTGTTGCAGTTCGTGGGTAAATTGGTACAGATAATAGATGTTATCGGGTGACAAAATATTACCGTTTGGCGTAGTGACAGCCAGAGTGATAGGGTAGATTTCGCTTTCATTGAAATATTTGACCAGCAAATCGTAGGCTTGTCTGCTTTGGACGGTAGGGGGCAAAATCGTTTCGTTGGGCGAACTAAAACGGACACTCAGAAATGGCGCACCCACAGCCAGCAGCACAATCAAAACCACCACGAAAAAGCTGGCTGGGCGACGCATTACCAGATGGGCCAGCCACGCCCAAAAGTGGAATTCCGGTTTGGCAGGTACGGTGGGTTTGCGCCGCCAGAAATAAATCCAGCGTATCGAAAGGGCGTTAATATTATGCCCTGCCACGCCCAAAACAGCAGGTAAAAGGGTCACAGCAGCCCCACCCGCCACCAGCACCACAAAGATACCCACTTTGCCCACCGAGTTGAGAAAGTTATAATTAAAAGTCAAAAGTCCAGTCAGGCCAATCAAAACGGTCAGACCGCTAAAGACTACCGCTTTGCCAGCCGTAGCGATACTGCGGGCAACGGCTTCTTCGACATCGTGGCCGCGCTCCAGTTCCTCTCGATAGCGGCTGGTGATAAAGAGCGAGTAATCCAGCCCCAAACCCAGGCCCAACAGTGTCGCCAGATTTAACACAAAGATCGAAAGCTCGGTAACATTGCCCAAACCAAAGACGATTGCCAAAATGACCAGTACCGATGTACCGCCCACCAACACGGGCAAACCCGCTGCCACAACCGAGCCAAAAACCAGCAGCAGGGCGATAATCGCCACCGGAAAAGCCACCAGTTCGGCCCGCTCCAGGTCTTTTTGGGTCACGAACTCGACATCGGAGAAGAAAGCCAGACCGCCGCCGACAGTCATTTTCAAATCGGGGGGCGTTTTCAAACCTTCTTCGTCGGCAGCCAGCGACTTGGTAGCCGTTTCCGGGTCAACATTCAGACTGACCACTTCATAAACCACGTGTTTGTTGCCCGAAACCTGACGCGGGTTGACAGTATAATCTAGGACGCTGGAAACATATTTATTATTTCTAAGTCCGGCTACCGAATCTTCGACTTGTTGCTGAAATTTAGGGTTGTCGCTGGTCAGGCTATCGCTTTGATAAAAAATCACCAAATTGCTGGCACTATAGCCCAATTTCTCGGACAGCAAATTACCGGCACGTTCGGCTTCCAGATTATTATTGGCAAATCCGCCCACCTTGAGCGGTTCGGTTACGTGTGGCACAAAGGGTATTGCTACCGCCAATATTACTACCCAGCAGCCAATCACCCACCAGCGTCTTCTATAAATAAATTTACCGAATTTGTAAAACATTTTTCAGCTTTCCGATTATCAGTTGTCAGCCGTCAGTCGTCAGTCGTCAGTCGTCAGTTAGAACCAAAACTACTTAGACTATTTTTCACTGAAAACTGACGACTCTCTCGGCAATTATAGCACCCAGGAAAGCAGACAAACTTAATAAAGGGGGTAATAGTGAGGAAGATTGCGATTAATTTAACAGACTTTAATAGTCCGGCTTGTGGGAGGAAATACGCAGTATGGTTGGGACGATAGAAGCCCCACCCGACTGGTCTGCCGAACACGACCATTTCGCCAACGGTTGCACCCATGCTGGGTACAGGCAACCGTTGGCGGTCTAATTTTTACACTTCCACCAAAGCGGGCGGGGCGGGTTGGCTGGCTTCCGCTTGGGGTTCGCCTTCGACGGTGATTTGGGGTATCCAATCCAGAAATTTGGGCAACCACCAGTTCCAATCACCCAAAAGACGCATAGTGGCCGGAAGCAAGATGCTACGGATAATGCTGGCATCTATCAAGACTGCCACCGCCAGACCCAATCCTAGCTGTCGCACAATAATAATCGGCAATGTCACAAAGACCGCGAACACCGCCACCATAATCGCGGCGGCACTGGTGATAGTCCCCGAAGTGGCACTGATACCCTTAGCAACGGCTTCGTTGGAAGTCATACCCCGGTCTTTATTTTCCTTGATGCGTGTCAGAATAAATAAATGGTAATCCATTGACAGACCAAACAAAATAGTAAAGACAAAAATGGGTACAAATGCCTCGATTACACCAGTCGGCTTGAAACCGATTAGCTGGCTGAGATAGCCGTCCTGGAAAACCAGCACCATCGCCCCGTAAGAAGCGGCTGTCGAAAGCAGGTTGAGCAAAATGGCCTTGATCGGGATAATCAACGAATGGAAAGCTACCAACAGCAGCAAAAAGCTCATCCCCAACACAAACCCGAAAACGGTGGGCATGGCATCGGTGTAAGTTTTCACCGTGTCCAGGGTGTAAGCCGTGCCGCCCGTCACATAAGCTTTTACATCAGGCAAGTTGCCAAAATTCGCCGGAACTATCTGGTGGCGTACCTGGCTTACCGCGTCCTCGTTGACCTGATCGTTGCGCGAACCGTTCATATAAAAGCTGATGTCGGCAGCCGAACCATTGTCATTGTACTGAACTTTTGGGCTGCTCAAGCCTTTAACCTGGTTCACGGTTGCGTCCTTGAATTTGTCAATGGCAACTTTGGTGTCGGCCCGGTCTGCGTGGGTAACGATTACATACATTACCAATGTCGTACCTTGCGGCCACTTGGCATTCAACGTATGATACGCTTGCACGGCATCCAGGCTGTCAGGCAGACCATCTATGCTGTTGTTACCCAGTTTCAGGTGCAAGAAAGGTGTTGCCAGGGCCAGCAGCAAAACCAGAGTCAGACCGACGGACACGATGGGGTGGCGCATCACTACACTAACCAGCCGCCCCCATAAGCCGCTACCTTCTTCGCGGTCTCGTCCAATATAAGGGATGCGCCCCCAATTGACCCCTTTGCCCAGGATAGACAAGAGAGCGGGCAAAAAGGTTAGACTACCCACAACGGACATAAAAACTACGGCGATAGTTCCGGCGGCCATAGAAGTAAAGGTGGCGGAGGGCAGAAAAAACAGCCCGGCCAGCGAAATCATCACCGTGATACCGCTAAAGAAAACAGCCCGCCCAGCCGTACTACTGGCAACTTCCAGCGCGGCCATTTTATCTCGCCCGTGACGGCGTTCGGTGCGGTAGCGGGTGATGAAAAAGAGCGAATAATCCACGCTCACCGCCAGCCCAATCAGCACAATTAGCTGGCTGGCACTGGGGTCAACCTTTGTAATAGTGTTGCTATAGATACCCAGGAAGCCGAAAGCGGCCAGTAGCGAAGTAATTGCCAGTACCAGCGGCACGAAAGCCGCGGCAATCGCCCCGAACGCGAACAACAAAATCACGAAACTGAGCGGCAGCGTGATGAGCAAGGAGCTATCCAGGCTCTGGTTTACCAAATCGTAAGCCTGGTCGTTGAGCAAAGTGTTGTTATAAACGTGAATGTTAAAATCTTTGTAAGGCGTACCGAGGTCGTTGAGCAACGGTTTGACCGCCTCAAGCTTTCGGGCCACCAGTTTATTTTCGCCCTGAATAGTAGCGTTTACGCGCAAGGCCGAATTGTCGCTCGAAATAAGCCCGGCGAAAAGCCCGGCGGTATATGGATCGGTAAGGTTGGCGAAAGTTTTGCTACCATCTTTATAGGTGCTATTTTTGAGGCTGTCCTCGATTTTAGTCACCACCTCTTTGTAAGCTGCCTCCCCGGTTTTAAAAGTGGGATGGCTGATGACCACCATTACTGTCTCGCTGGAGTCACTGGTAACAACTTTTTTGTTTCCAGCATCATATACGGCCCAGGCTTGTGACGACTCCGGTTTGGACCCGTTAGTATCATCGTCGTTGCTGAAGGTTTTAGTTCCCATCGCCGTGCCTGTACCGAAAATAGCGATTACCACTAAAAACCACACGCCCACCACCAACCAGCGATGGCGTGCGCTCCACATCGTCACTCGAACCGTAAAAGGCTTACTTTTGGGCTTTGAAACAGGCGGTTGCATCGGAAAATCTCCTTAAAAGGTATTTTTATAAGCTGTCACCCTGAACGAAGGCTCTGTAGAGTGAACGGTCTGTTTTTTCTCGGCTATTTAGCCACAGATTCTTCGCTTCGCCGAGCCTCCGCTCACAACCCTACGGGCCGTGACAGCCTGAATAGGTATTTTTATAATTTATTTACAAAGTTTCTGACACAATGGCTGCAAAGGTTGTTTCGTTGAACCGGGCTAATGACCGGGCGAGGTAATTGTATCACAGATAGTGAGGAAAGCAGCTTAAAATCCTGCTAAAATTGCTGCTGATGCGCCGCACCCCTATTCTAGTTTTAGCAAAATATCTTTGCGCCGCTGAATATCGTATGGATTTGCTGGCACATTATTGGCTATTAGCTATCGCTAACAGTAGCCAATTTATACGCTATATGGTATCGTCTTGTTTGCTACTGGCGGGAAACTGACGATTGATAACGAAAGCTAAACCATGAGACATAAACAAAAAGTGCGACAACTGGCGCAAGCTACTTTTGGCTACGAAAATCTGCGACCCGGCCAGGAGACTGCTATTCAATCGGTTTTGGATAGACGCGATACACTGGTGGTAATGCCTACCGGGTCTGGTAAGTCGGCGATTTATCAAATTGCTGGTCAGTTTATCCCTGGCCCGACGGTGGTGGTGTCGCCAATGATTGCGCTACAACGTGACCAGGTGCAGAGTATCGAGCAACAGGACGCGGGTGGGGCGGTGTTAGTTAATTCTACGATTGGGGCGGACGAGCGAGAGGATACTTTACAGCGCGTCAAGGCGGGCAAAGTCGAATTTTTATTCCTCGCACCCGAACAATTTAACCGTGAAGATGCGCTGGGCAGTTTG
This sequence comes from Chloroflexia bacterium, assembly GCA_038207455.1. Taxonomy (GTDB): domain Bacteria; phylum Chloroflexota; class Chloroflexia; order Chloroheliales; family Chloroheliaceae; genus JBBQZT01. Next base: position 25,405 of record JBBQZT010000024.1, on the reverse strand, counting down.
CGGGCGGCCAAACCCTCCTTGTTCGTGATTGACGAAGCCCATTGTATTAGCGAGTGGGGTCACGATTTCCGGCCCGATTATTTGAGGCTGGGCGGGGTAATCGAAGCTTTGGGCCACCCAACTCTATTGGCTCTGACCGCAACGGCTTCACCGCTGGTGCGAGACGAGATTATCACGCGGTTGGAAATGCGTAATCCTCACGTGGTAGTGCAGGGTTTCAATCGGCCTAACATCTGGATGGGAGTGGAACGGTACGACGATGCGAACGTGAAGAAACGGGCTTTGCTGGAACGGGTGGAACTGGCGGAGAAGCCGGGAATTATTTATGCGGCCACGCGCAAGCACGCCGAAGGAATCGCCGCCGAACTGCGGGAACGAGGTGTGCTGGCAGTAGCTTACCACGCTGGTATGAAAAGCCAGGAACGAGAACAGGTGCAAGAGTCCTTTATGACCGCCGAAGGGGATGCCGAAGTAATCGTGGCGACGACGGCTTTCGGTATGGGTGTAGATAAGCCAAACGTGCGCTTTGTCTTTCACTACGACATTAGCGACTCGGTAGATGCTTATTATCAGGAAATTGGGCGCGGTGGGCGCGATGGACAACCTGCTAAAGCGATTTTATTTTATCGGCCCGAAGATTTGGGTGTCCAAAAGTTTTTGACTGGTAGCGGTCAGATGGAAGCCGACGAAGTGGAGCGGGTGGCCGAACTGGTGACGCGACACGACGGCCCGGTGGAGTTTGGCGCACTTTTGGGGGAAAGCCGTCTTTCGCAATCGCATCTGACGACGGCCCTCTTGCGTCTGGAAGATTTGGGAGTAGTTGAGTCGTTGCCCACCGGCGAGTTGGTATCCAACCCAGAATTTGAGCCGGGTAGCTCGGCCCTGGTAGAAGCGGCCCAGGAAGCCGTTCGCGCGCATGGCGAACATAAAGAGTTTCAGAAATCGCGTCTTGAAATGATGCGGGGCTACGCCGAGATGCGTAATTGCCGCCGCGATTATTTGCTCAACTATTTTGGCGAAGATATTGAGTCGCCCTGTGGTTACTGCGACAATTGCGATGCCGGACTTTCCAGCATTGAGATGGCCGAGCAAAGTGCCAACAATAGTGAACAACCCTTCCCGCTCAACAGCCACGTTTCGCATAAAAGTTGGGGCGACGGCACGGTGATGCGTTACGACAACGATAAAATCGTGGTGCTGTTTGATACAGTGGGCTACAAAACGATGGCTCTGGATTTCGTAACCCAAAACCATTTGTTGCAGCCCATCGCCAGCTAATTAGCCGCCGTAGTGCCAACCCAGGGTTTTGAGACTCAAAGCTTCGCCCTGCTTCTGCACTCCGGCCCCTACCACTTTGCCGATATAGGTTTGGTGGTCGCCTGTTTCAAACGTCTGGATTACCTCACAATCGAACCAACTAAGGGCCGCTTTCAGCAAAGGTGCACCTGTCACCGCCGTAGTAAAATCGTCCTCGCCCAGCTTATCTTTCACCCGCCGCTGCGGTTTGACGTATCGCTCGATAATAGCCTTGCCTTCGTCATTATCTTCCACCACGTTGACCGAGAAAACCTTGCCTTCATCAATCAGCTTGCGAGTATGCGCGTCGTTTTCAACCGAAATAGCAACCAAAGGCGGGTCAAATGCCACCTGCATTACCCAATTGGCGGTCATCCCATTTAGTTCTTCGCCCGCTTTGCTGCCGATTACATACAGTCCGTAGGAAATCTGGTTTAGCGCGGTACTTTTGGCTTCTTCGTCCATTTTCGGCTACTCCTTTTACGTGGTCAGGTTTCGTTTTCAAACATAAGGTGGCGGAGGCGCATGGGAGTCGAACCCACCTGCGCCGCTCCTAACGACGCACAGCAGTTTTGAAGACTGTGACAGCCACCGGGCCACAACCGCCTCCACATCACATAGTGCTGATAGTCCGGCCCAAAATGTTGGTCGCCAGGGCTAAAGCCAACGTATTATACGCTTCGGCCTAAACAGGCGCAACCGTCTTTCTTACTAGGGGTGTGGTGCGTAACGTTGATTAATGATAAAGTAACGATAAACAGGTTTTTGTTGAGGGAAGCAGCTACTACTTTTACCAGGATAAATAGTTGTCGAAAGCTAAAAACACAGTCAAAACGAATGCTATGCGGGTTCTGGATGCCCAAAAAATCTCCTACGAGGTCAAACTTTACTCGGACGAAATTCACTCGGCGGAAGGGGTCGCCGAAATTTTCGGGATACCTGCCGCCCAGGTCTTTAAAACGTTGGTAGTGATGCCAGAAAGCGGCAAGGGTCGTCCCCTTTTGGTAGTAGTGCCGGGCGACCACGAAATCGAGCTAAAAGTTTTGGGACAACAGGCTGAAGTAGGAGAGAAAAAGTTGAGGATGGCAACGCAACGGGAAGCCGAAAGTCTGACCGGGTTGCTAGTCGGTGGAATTTCGGCTCTGGCTTTGTTGCAAAAAGGTTTTCGGGTTTTTATTGACTACAGCGCAATTTCCCTTGAGCAGATGTATGTCAACGGCGGACAACGCGGGATTAACTTGAAGTTGTCGCCCGCCGATTTTATCAAGGTAAGCGGCGCAATTCCAGTCACCACTCATCGGGCCTGAAAGATTTGACCGAAAGCTAGTGGGCCAGCTTTAGGGCCGGGTCTCCAATCATCGTGTATTCTCTGGCCTCGTCGAAATGCGATGCGACTACCATTGCAGCGGTGGTAGCTTGCATCGCTTCTCCAATAGTAGGGCTAACACCAGGATTGGCAGCCGGGAATAAGTTGCGGTAGTAAGACTGGCCCATATCCAGGTCAGGGCCTTCATCTGTCCAGCTTGGGGCAGCAACGCTGGCAATCGCGCCGCCGTCCGGGTCGGTTTGCAACGCCCAGGCCAGGGAGTTCGGGTTGAGCGAAAATTCGCCCGTAAAACAAGTTAGCTGCAAGACTAAAGGACGCTTGTTACCGTTAGTAAGCGTGCCACCAGGCTTGGCATCATTCGTCGAGAAGATACCATTACCTGACCATTCTTCCTGCCCGCCGTGACCCAAGTAGTTGATGATAACATTACCCGCGTTGAAAGCCGTCGCCCCAGTACCCTTCTGTCCACTGTTGTAATTAGTAAGGGTCAGGTTAAGCTGGGCAGCAGGTATAACACTGGCAATAGTAGCACTGTCGTTAGTAAAGATCGGAGTGGGAGTTTTACCGTCCGGCCCGTATTGATCAGCTACAAAGCCCACATTATGCCGCCAGTTCCCGCTATTGTCGGTGTTATTGACATAGTTGATGATGTTTGTCACCGCCGCAGTAGCTTCGCTTAAAGTTTGGGCAGGCAAACGGCCAATGGACATATAAGGCGTAAGACCATCTGCTCCAGCCACAAACCAGCTATCACTCGGCGCACGGTCATGGTAGCCAGTGCTTAAAAAGAAATGAGTAGGTACGAGGCTGATTTGGCTAGTTCCCACAGGTTGGAGCATATTCTGGTCATCAAGATGCTTATAGTTCCGGTAATTTGGTGAGGCTCCCCCTAATAACAAGACCCATTTGGGTGCTTTGGCCCAATTAGTATGCGCGTAGTTGAGAAAATCTTTATTTGCCTGTGGGTCAGAGTTACCATAGTTGAAGGTATCATAAATATCTTCCTGGTTGACTACCAGGGTAGTTTGACCGAGCGTGTTATGCAACTGGCCCAACTGTTGAGCCGGAGAAGTGCTGCCCAGGTTAAAACCATTATAACTTATAATAAGCATATCATAAGAGTTGACAGTAGATTTGAGGTTGAACGGTTTGGATGGTTGCAAAGCTGTAATATTCGGGCTGTTTGGACTACCGCAACCCGTGGCTTGACAGGCGGTTACGCTGCTGGTAGCAAAATAGTAGGTGTGATTCCGCGCCCGTCCCGGTAGCCCTACTCCGCCACTGCTGGCGGGTAAAGTTATCGAAAAAGTTGCGCCGTTTGGTTGGGCGGCGGGCAAGGTCAGGCGTTGCGGCAGACCAGGATTACTAATATCGTAACCAATAATGTTGCTACTGCTAAAGCCACTAATTACATTCGCGGTAGTGCTATCAAGCGTGGCAGTCAAAGCATTATTTTCGGCAACTGTTGAACGGACATAGCTCATATCAAAGTGGCTGAGGCAGACCGAGTCGTTGGGTTTTAACTGGCCTGGGTTTCCATTGTCTGGTGGAACTTGCATTGTCAGGGTGTTTGTAATTGCTAGTAGATAGGATTGGGGAAAGGTAAACGAAAAGTTAAGGGTGGCTAAACCGTTAATAGTATAAGTTTGACCAACCGGGTGTCCATTAAAGGTAAAAGACGGGTGGTGAATATTGTTGGGGAAAGAGGTTCCATCTACAAATCCACTCATACTAACAGGACTGTCATCGAAGCCAGCAGGCAAACCCGAAAGGGTAAAAGTCAAGTCGTTAGAAGGAAAATACCAGCTGTTGACGCAAGTTGAGATGAAGGGGTCAACATCGGCAGAGCTATAGTTATAAGCAATGTAATCGGCAAAGTGGTAATTAGCCTGATAAATACTGGGAGTGGCCGTATTAGGCAAAGCGTTGGCACTGATTGGACGGCGGATGCGGGGATTTTCAGTCCGCGAACGTCTGTCGTTGCTAACTATATTAGCTGTCACCACCGGCGGGCCTTGTCCGTCAAAGCTCAAGTAGTAGGCAGTCTGAGCGGTATAATTACTGTTGTTACCCTGGGCGTAAAACTCAAAATAAGCACTCGCGTTAAGCGCACCGGACTGGTTAGTTGAAACCTGCACGCTCTTACCGTAGCTGACCAGATGAACCTGAGAGCCGAGCAGCGCAGACAGATTGAGGCAGGTATTGTTCTGCAAGTCGCTGTAAGTAACGCGATAGATACCATCAGCACTGATCAAAAACTTATAAGTTCCGGTGGTCACACCCATGCAATCAAGCCTGGGCTTAACAACCTGGGTCGGGGAACTGGGCTTGACTGGGCCAGGGGGCAAGGCAGTCACCTTTTTATTACCAGCCTGAAAAGGAGCGTAACGGCTGCTTTGGCCGTTATATTGGATGCCTTCCAGTTGATACCACTGACCGGGCTGCCCCGCAGTGTCTATAAAGTTCACATTGGTGTTGGGGACAACGATACCGCCTTTAAGCGTAACGATTTTTGAGTTGACCTTGACAAAAGGCCCGCTCTGACTATCGCTGCGATAAATATTAAAGCCAGCATAAAGCTCTCGAAAACCTGTTTGCCAGCGTACTTCGATACCAGTACCAGCATTAGTAGAGGCCAGACCTGCCAGCGGTGTCGCTCCCAATTCGCCAGTCAACCCTTTGGTAGTGGTGGAAGCGGGTTGTGCCAGAGCCTCCGACACGGCTGGGTTGAACATAAACGAGAAAGCGTTGGATACTAGGACAACGAGCAGCAGCCAGAACCAGGGTTGGGCTGGGCCACCTTTTTTCGACGAAAGAAACATAGGTTAATACTCCTTATAGACAGTCCCATTGCTATATTGATTGAGGTAAAGCGATTTTCGCGCTTATTCTAGCTTGACTGTTATATTATAACAGAAGGAGGAAGATTGTTCAAAATTGCCAAAAATTTACCAGCCCTCCTCATCAGAAGATGCCGCAAACCTTGCAATTTGGCAGTGCAATCTTCCCACACGAAGGTAACTGGATTTATCTACAAATGTTCGCTCATAGCTTTAGCCTGTTATTAAGTCTGCAACGGCTTCTAATGTAGAGATATACATATCAAAAAATGTGGTCGCAGAGTTCTTAGGGGTTTGTAGCAAAAAGTCAGCCGCTCTGTTCAGACTTGAAGTATTTGGGGAATGGCGGCCACATATTATTTGGAATTTTTTTTTGCTTTAATAGAAGAATGTGCTATGAAGTTCCTAATATCAGCAATTTCTTCTAAATTAAGCTTCTCTGCTTTTAACGCATTTACAAATCTGTTCGGTAAGCCCAAATCGAAATATATACCCAAACGTTTGATTACTACATCAAATTTGGCCCAATCAGCATATTGCTGACCTTGATACAAAATAATCCTAGCAACATCTATATCTATAACGGTAAAATGAGGTTTGACTTTATCGCCGCTTAAAGGTTGCTGTCCAACCAAAAAAGCAAGAAAAACTTCTTCCAAAAAAGCTTCCCATTTAGTTTGCATTTGAAGGAAAGCACCTTCTATACCTGCATTAGTATGTAAGCCTCTAGAACTCAAACAGTAATTGTATAAGTCTTTGCAAGCAATCATCTCTCTTGCAAAATCATCTTTTAAGTTTTGAATATCAGCCATCTATAAAGCATTTGATAAAAATACTTTTCAACACGTCGTGGCGTGATCGACGATTGGTTAAAGTATCAGTTGAGCTTATAGAGGCATTGGCAAAGTCACTATACACAATATAGTCAGATTTTTTCAGCTCTATGTCTGAAATTAAATCAGAATTTAAAACTTTTACCCTTGTTCCCTTAATATTTGCAACTGCTTCATTAAGCTCAAACAACTCCTGGCGGACTTGTTGAAGTTTGCTTTTATCTAGCTTTTTTGATAAAGCTTTGTCTTCCGAGCAAAGACCATAAATGACATCATACAAAGCTACAACGATGGAAAAAAACAGTGGCGGTCTTCTAAACTCTAGCTCTGTAATATCCGCAACTCCTCCTATTATAAGTTGGATTAACTCTAACATCTCGCCTAATCTTTGGCTGATGTAGTTGTATTGTGGAAAGTAGGCATCATACTGTTTATACAAATCTTCAACATATTCTTTCTTATTTTGTAAGCCTTTTAGCATCGTACCTACAAGCTCTGCTGTTAGTTGAACCTCAAGCATACGTGCAATATTTTTAGCACTCATAATACCGTTATCTTGCCAGTATATCAGGTGAGTTCTAGCTAACTCATCAATTTTTTGTTTGAAGTCACCCGTATATTGAGCATTTAATTTTTCTATCCTATTTAACGGTACGGAATAAGCGTTCAAACGTGAGAAGGTTTCAAGCACCTCTGCTTCGCTTGTACCAACCAAAACATTAACATTAAGTGGAAACGTTAAAATTCTTTCTTGTATTTCTTCTGGCAGTTGAGAGTAGGTTAGCCTTGCAAACTCTTTATTGTGAAGCGGTAAGATGGTAAACCCATCATTAACGAACTCAATAATTGTTCTCAATCTTTGCTGCCCATCTACAACCTCTTTAACATTCCTACGTTCACTTCTTAAAACTTTTTCCCTTATAAAGAATTGAGGTAAAGGAAAACCCCGAACAATACTATCCATCAAATAAGATTTACCATTTTGACTCCAAACAGTCCTTCTTTGATATTTAGGGGAAATTTCTAGCTCTCTACGCTCATCCCAACCTAAAAAATCGTTAATACTATACGTTCTCGGCTCAAATTTTCCCATATCATTTTCACCTATACTACTATAACCACAACCTTACAGCCTATGGCTATAATACATCACCTAATTAAAAATGTAAACAGTCCTACCCAAGCAAAACTCTAATAAAGTGGCGGTTGCCGCGCTGCAAAATCATACCGTCGGTCAAGGTTATTTTGCCGCGTGGGTCGGCGGGGCGGTTGCCATCAATTTTTACGCCCCCTTCACCTGCGACTCGTTTGGCCTCGTTTTTGCCGCTTGCCAGCCCTGTTTCCACCAGCAAATCCGTGATGTTCCATTCCAACTGCTGGTTAAGTGGGGTCCAGGTGGGTATTTCGGTAGGTAGTTCGCCTTTTTGATGCACCTGCTCGAAATCGCGTTGGGCTTCGTCCGCCGCCGCCAGGTCGTGATACATCTCGACTAACTTGTGGGCCAGACGCTTCTTTAGTTGCATCGGGTTCGTCCCCGCGTCCAATTCGGATTTCATCGCCTCGATTTCGCGCATTGGCACGTCGGTCAGCACCTCAAAGTAAGGCAAAATCTGTTCATCTACCGTCCTCATCATCTGAGCGTATTGCTGTTTGGCTTCTTCGTCAATATAAAGCCCGTTGCCCTCGCTGGTACTCATTTTGCGGCCATCTACGCCGTTTATCATCACGTTCATTAAAACGGCCTGGGGCGGCTGACCGTATCTTTCCTGCAACTGGCGGCCCGCCATCAAATTGAAAAGCTGGTCTGTCCCGCCCAATTCTATATCGGCCTGCACCATGACACTATCATAGCCTTGTAATACTGGATAAACGATTTCCTGCAAGCTAATCGGTTTGCCACTATGAAACCGCTCTGAAAAATTATCGCGCTCAATCATTTGGGCGACGGTGAAATTACTCATAAGTTCGATGCCTTGCTGAAAATTCATTGCGTCGAACCATTCGGTGTTATACCGCCATTCCACCTGACTTTCATCCAAAATCAGCGATATTTGCTGTCTATAACGTTGCATATTTGCTTCCACCTGAGCGCGGGTCAACATAGGACGGGTGGCGGTTTTATCGCTGGCATCGCCGATTTGTCCGGTAAACGCCCCGATAATCAACACGACTTGATGGCCCAACTCCTGGAACTGGCGCATTTTATGGATTGCCACGCTACGCCCGATATGCAAACGTGGCCCGGTGGGGTCAATCCCTAGCTTCACCCGCAACTTTTGGCCGCTCCGCAGCTTGCGTTCCAACTCCTCACGCCCTACGATGTCGGCTACGCCTCGTGATAAAAGCTCGTCAATCGCATCACGTTCACGTTTTTGATTTATCATAATAGTAGTTGCGTTTTGATTATTAATATTTTCGGTCATCTTGGCAATTTCCCATTCTATCACGCCATTATTTTTATCTATAAAAAAGGTTTGACACACCGCGCCTAAATGTGTGGTTAAAAGCTCGGCCAACTCGCTGGCGGAGGCTCTAACGGCTGCTTCGTTCAAGCCCACGAAACCGTCAATAGGAAAGAAAGCGTAGCGGGTGCTGGCTGTCACCAGGGCTTTGCGACCTTCGCGCCACACCCAGCGACGGGTACGCACCTCGGCCTCGTCCGCATACACAATCTCGCCCGCCGTTACGGTTTCGATCTGACCTTCCTGCATCTCGCGAGGTGAAAAAATATCGTCCGAATGAGCCAACCTGATACTCAAATCTCCGCTCAACCGTTCCAAATCGTGACCACCCAACGGCAAAACGTATCTTAACGAGACTGCGTTTGCCAAATCTACGGCTGGATTGATACTCGGCAATGGGTCGCTCTTAACCACCCGTTTGAGCAAAGCCTCGATGGAACTCAAATACTGGCTCGGCTTAATCTCGGCAGTGCGTAACGCTTCACGCCAGACCGCAATATAAGGTTGTTCAGCAGTGGGAATTGCGCTCCATTGCTGGTGGGCAGAAGCTTCGGCCTCTCGCAAAAGCTTTTGAGCCGCCGCATTATCCGTCCGATTATCTAAATGGGCCGCAATCACTCCACCCACACAGTAATTTGGGAATTTTAGAAATATTTGCGATGCTACGCTGAATCTCATACTCTTAAAGCTTTCAGTTATAAGTTGTCAGTTAAGCCCAGCAGCGCAAACTTATTGCCGGGATTATTTAAGGTGAGGCGTTATAAATGCAAAAGGCCAACCAGAATGGCCGACCTTTTGGGTGACGAAATTTATTGTGTGAGTTTGGCTTACTTGCCGCAGCCACAACCGCCGCCGCCGCCGCCACCGCAGCAACCGCCACTGGCTTGAGGCAAATTCGCGTTTTCGATAGTGAAACCGCGTTCCATCAAGGTGTCCTGGAAGCTGATAATAGCCCCGGCCAGATAAGGTGCGCTACCTTCGTCCACCAAAACTTTGAGGCCGTCAAACTCCATAATCACATCGTCTTCGCGTTCGGTGTCGTCCAACGCCATCGCTGCCCGCGAACCTTGCACAAACACACGCAGGCTAAGGTTGGGAGCGGCTTCCTGGCTCAAAACTTCGCGCAATTGCTCCAGAGCTTCGGGGGTTACGGTCAGGAGGGTGGCTACCTGGGGTCGCTCAATACTAATAGTCATTATGTTTGCTCTCCTTTTAATTTATTTGGTTTCGGCTGCGTCATAACTTTATGGGCAGCCAGCCATTGCAATTATTTAATCAGACTGGCTATGGGTCTAAGCATTGCCTCTGTAGCTATAGCTTACCACAGTTTGGGGCTGATGTAAATAGCCTATTTCACACTCTACACGAAAATGCGGATTGCTATGAAGTGGCAGAATATGATATAATCAGCTTGAATTAAATAATAAGGCGTTGACGAAGAATAGTAACAAACTGGCATCTTCCAAAAGCAGAGAACCCGGTCAAAACCTTCTATGGCTGTATGAATTAGAGGTTGGGGCTGCAAATCGGGTGTGGAACGGGGGCAGGTTGCGAAAGGCACTTCGGAGCCGGATTTCTGAAAAAAGTGGGCGTGCTTTGGGGCTGGTAGAAATAGCTACGGCAAGCGCGTCAACCAGGGTGGAACCGCGAGTAACTTCCCCTTTTTGGTTTGATTAGGGAACAAGTCCTCGTCCCTGGGCCGATTTTGATGGGCCTGGACGAGGACTTTTTGCATCCCCAAAATTTCCTCCCGGCCCGCCAACCAGTAAAATCAGGGAGGTTTCAATTATGAGTATGAGCGAAGAAACAAAACAACCCCAGCCAGCGCAGGTGACGATGGATACTATCGTGAGCTTGTGCAAACGACGGGGTTTTGTCTTTCCATCGAGCGAGATTTATGGCGGCTTCGGTAGCACCTACGATTACGGGCCGTTGGGGGTGGAACTGCTCCGCAACGTGCGTAACTTATGGTGGCGCGAGATGGTGCAGGAGCGGGACGACGTAGTAGGGTTGGAAGCCAGTATTTTAGGCCCAAGCGCGGTGTATGAAGCCAGCGGCCACGTCAATAGCTTCACCGACCCATTGGTGGATTGTAAGCAGTGTAAGATGCGGTGGCGGCTCGACCATTTGCTAGAAGGCCAGTACGAGGCGCAGTATGGCCCTACCAAACGCGATTCACATGACCGAATTATCTGCCCGAATTGTGGTGGCGAACTAACCGAGCCACGCAACTTCAACCTGATGTTCAAAACCAGCGTGGGCGTTTTGGAAGACAGCAGTTCGATAGCATATCTACGGCCCGAAACGGCTCAGGGTATGTTTATTAACTTTAACAATGTGCTGACCGCCACGCGGCGCAAGCTACCTTTCGGTATCGCCCAAATCGGCAAGAGCTTCCGCAACGAAATTACGCCCGGCAACTTTGTGTTCCGCACACGCGAGTTCGAGCAGATGGAGATGGAGTTCTTTGTCAAACCCGGCACTGACGACGAATGGCATAATTATTGGATAGAGGAACGGCACAACTGGTATCTCAAGTACGGTATCAAGCCGGAGCGGATCAGGGTGCGGCCTCATGACAAAGATGAACTCAGCTTCTATTCAAAGGCCACCAGCGACGTGGAGTACCTGTTCCCCTGGGGCTGGGGCGAACTGGAAGGGGTTGCCAATCGTACTAACTATGACTTGACCAACCACGCCAAACATAGCGGCAAAGATTTGAGCTATTTTGACGAGGAAACGAAGGAACATATTGTGCCATTCGTAATTGAACCGGCGGCGGGAGCAACCCGGACTGCTCTGACTTTCTTGATTGATGCCTACGACGAGGAGCCGGACAAGGAAGGTACAAGGGTGGTACTGCGTTTCCACAAAGCCATTGCGCCTATCAAGATGGCGGTGCTGCCTTTGAGCAAAAAAGAGCCGTTGGTCAAGCTGGCGCGACAGGTGGAAAAGAGCTTACGCAAGCATTGGACGGTGCAGTACGATGAAACCCAGGCGATTGGTCGTCGCTATCGTCGCCAAGACGAAATAGGCACGCCCTATTGTATCACCATTGACTTCGACAGCCTCAACGACAATGCCGTAACCATTCGGGAACGCGACAGCATGGAGCAGGTGCGGTTGCCCATCCCAGATTTGATGGCGGCGATGCACGAACGCTTCGACAGCTAGGGATAGGGCTGTTGCACCACGGAAACACAGAGTTCACGGAGAGGGGACAAGGTTTTGTAAGATATTGCTCCGTTCGGAACAATCCATTGACGGAGCAATGTCCCACAAATACAATCTATTGACGGCACCACACCCAGGGGGTACCCGCGCAATGTCCCACAAATTACCTTCTTCCATTCCCTCTACGTGAACTTCGTGTCGTCAACTGGTTGCTGCGGTGCAAAAGATTGTCCCTTACAAACGAAAGGAATTGAAGTTGGCGAATTTGAATGACCCCCAGGCGGCTCTGGACGTAAATATTAAAGCCAGATTTGACGACTTGAAAATCTTGCACGATGTTTGCGTGACTTGCGTCCGGTGCGATTTGGCCCAGAGCCGGACGCAGGTGGTTTTTGGCGAAGGCCAGTATCTCACCAACGGTCAGATCAAAGTGATGGCTTTTGGGGAAGCACCCGGCGGCGATGAGGATAAGCAGGGCAGACCTTTTGTGGGCCGGAGCGGGCGATTGCTAACGGAGTTGTTACGCGAGGCTGGATTGCCACGTGAAAGCATCTGGCTAACCAACACTGCCAAATGTCGCCCGACTATCACCGAAGGAGGCAGGCTCAAGGACCGACCGCCTACAACGGTTGAACAAAAAGCTTGTGAAATTTGGTGGCAAAACGAAGTCGAATTGATTAAACCGAGCCTGATTCTCTGTTTTGGTGCGACAGCCGCCAAAGCTTTGCTCAACGATAAGAAATTTCAAATCACCAAAGACCGAGGCCAATGGTTGCCCGGCCCTCAAAATACTCAGGTGATGGTAACTTTCCACCCATCCTATGTGATGCGCCAGCAAGGGGAAGCCCTCGACGCTATCCGAAATACGGTATTGGCCGACATCGGTTTGGTCAAAACACGCCTGGAAGCAATAGTGGCAGGTCAGGCCGCCCCTCAGCCCAATGTTTCTGTTGCCGACGACGGCCAGATGACCATGTTTTAGAAAGGGCTACGAGCTATGAGCATAGGGCTTAAAACATTCGGAGGCTGGCCCGAAGCCCGTAGCTGTTCCATGCCTTATGCTCGTTGCTCTTGGCTCGCTGCTCGTAGCTAATAGATATTGACAAGCACCGATACCTGTTCTATCATCCAGTCAGTAACAGGTATTAAATTTTTTCGGACAGCAAAATAGCGAGGCAAGAAACTGACTAGCAGAATAAAAGCGGATGGGTCGCCGGCTGATGAAGCCAGTCCGCGCGAGGTGGACAACCAAACGGCTACCGCGCCTTATCGGGTGCTAATACCGATTCTCAATCCCAATCTGGCTCACGATCTGGTTGAACTGGCTCAGGCTCTCGTAGTTAGGTCGGTGGGGGTGCGTCTGCAAATCGTGGTATTGGGTATCGTCCACGTGCCGGAAGCAAACTCTTTGAGCGAAGGTGCGTCTCTGGTGCGGGCCTACCGGACGATGCTACGTTATATTCCGCCCGAAAACGACGAGCGGGTGGAAGTCCGAACCGAAGTGCGGGTGGCGCGGGAAATCTGGCAGGGTATCGCCGACCAGGTGCGCGAAGACCAGAGCGATTTGTTGCTGTTGCACTGGAAAGGTTTTTCTAATACGCCCGGCAAAAACTATGGCACGACATTGGACGAACTGATGCGCCAGCCGCCTTGTGACATCGCCTTGGCCCGTTTCAATACTCTGCCAGCCATCAAACGTAGTATTTTGTTGCCAGTGCGGGGCGGCAGCTACAGCACTCTGGCCCTGCGTTTTGCTTCCAATTTGATGCAGGCGTGGCAGGCGGGCCTGACCGTACTGCACAGCCGCGAACGACCAAATCACTCCGCCGGAAATGTTGAAAGCTCCGAAGAACTGGAACCTGCCCTGCTCCAAAATTTGGGTGCGCTTTTGCCCCGTAGTGCCAGGCTGGTAACGATGTATGGTTCACCGTTGCAGCGGATTGCAGGTGAGGCCATCGCTCACGATTTGGTAATTGTGGGAGCAGGTGGGGGCGAAGCTGCTACAATGGATGTACGGCTGGCGCGAGAAACCAATCAGCCTTTACTAATCGTCAAAACGCATCGTCCCCTCGAAGTTTTGAGTCAGCCACCTCTCGCAGCCCCTCAAAAAACCAATCTGCCGGAAGCAGTTGACCGTTGGTTTGCCGAAAACACTTTTCATTACCGCGAGTTTCGGACTATGAGCAGCTTGACTTTGCTCAAAGAACGCAATAATTTGAGTATCAGTCTGGTTTTCCCGGTTTATAGCGGCACACTGCCCGTAACGCTGGCCGAAACGGTGCGGCGGGCGCGGTATGCCCTTATTCACGACTGCGCTTTGGTGGACGAGATTATCGTGGCCGTTTCTTCGACCCCGCTTGACCCCACGGAAATTCGTTTTTTCCAGGCTGGTATTGACGGCCACCCCGACCATTCGGGTCATAATCAAGACGAACTGGTTTTTGTCAATGTTGGCCCGGCCACTCCAAACTCCGGCCCTGGTAGTAGCGGGCCAACGGTAGCTTTGCGGGCCGCTTTGGAACAGGCGCGAGGCGATATTATCGTATGGGCAGACCCTACTATTCCTGGCTTCGAGGCACGGCTGGTGTATGGTCTGGTTGGGCCGCTTCTCAGCAACCCGACGCTCCATCTGGCTACTGGCTTCTACCCCGAACATCAGCCGAAGTCGGAAAGTAACGCCGCCCCCGACTTCGATTACTTGACTGAACTGGCCTTGCGTCCGCTTATCGGCACTTTTGCCCCGCAACTGGCTGGTATCCTTGACCCGCTTTGCTCGGTGGGGGCGGCCCGGCGCGAATTATTGGAACGGCTGCCGTTTTTCACTGGGCAAGGTTTTAACTTGGGTTTGCTGATTGATACTTTGCAACGCGAGGGGCTGATGGCGATTGCCCAGGTGGATTTGGGAACGCCGCCCGGCTCTAGCTGTCCTATTGGGCCACAACAGGTGGTCAACCAGGTTTTGAGCGTACTGATGCACCGACTAGAGGAGCGGGCGCAAAGCTCTTTGATGCCACAGCTTGACCTGGTGGTTAAAACGGTGCATAAAGTCGGTTCGGCTTATTCATTATATCTGGACACTGACACGGAAGTACCGCGCGAACTCGCCCCTTTAATTTATAACTCGAATTATGTGCGCCATAGTTTTTAGGTTTTAAATCATACCCAGCAATATCATCTGTAATCTGTAAATAGGTATCATCTCAAAAAGTAGGGGCGAGATTTATCCCGCCCAAGTGTTATTCACCAATCAAACGGGCGGGATAAATCTCGCCTCTACTCCCCGAAATTATGAGATGATACGTAAATAGTAGATAGAATTCATTAGAAGCCATAACGCCAGTTGTAGTAGTGTCGCCCGATATTTCCCCATTCTACTTGAAAAGCTGTCGAATTTGTGGGCGTATAAGTTAAAACTCGTCGCTCGAATGCCTGAATCAGCACAGCTTTGAGCGTATCACCCACCTTGACCCTGGCCCAAAAAGCTTCGGTAATAGGCAGACCGGGCGCAACATACCAGGGGTCAAACAGGTTGCCGATTTGAGCAGTGCCGTCTATATAAATCTTTTGGTTGGGGTCGTTTAGAAACGTCCAGAAAGGCGCGGCAATGGTATGTTTGGTTTGCGGCACGTAGTTACTGCCTGTCACTCCGTAAGCAGCCAGCGCAGCATCATTACCCAGGTTGCCGTTGCTATCAATGATGGTGGTGATGGCGTTGCCCCCCACCGTCGTCGGGCTGTCGTTCAAGCGTCGAGCCAGCGAAACGTAGCGTGGCCCACTAGTATCATCAGGGTCGCCCGCGACGGGTACGTTGGCAGGTTGACATAAACGATATTGGGAAAGCTGGCTTTGGTCGTCGCCTATTTGTACTTTGCCTGTCACCAGTTCGACGGTAAGCAAACCGTTGGTTACAAAGCCCTCACTGGTTGGGTCATTGTCCGGCTGGGTGATTTCCATCCGACTTTTATCAAAATACAAGACTTTGCGTGAACCACTGGAAGCTTGAGTATAAGGTTCGCTTCCGGCAGCAAAGGGCGCACTTCCCCACACGTAGGAGCGGTTGCCCGACGCATAAAAATCGTAACGATTCCAAAGTGCTTGAAAAGCCGAGTCGGTAAAGTTAGTGTTGGGCAAAACGTTGCTGCCACTGCTTCCCCCGGCTTTGCTGCATAAGCTCCCCGCTGGTACGGTAGTGGTAGCAGTTGGCTGGGTAGTGCTGGTAGGCGCAGGCGATTTAGTAGTAACAGAGGGCGGAGTAGTGCTGCCAGGCGCGGTGGTAGTGCCAGGAGAGGGCGGGTCAGGAAAGTATTTGAGGAGGGTTAATTTGCTACCACCTGCTGGCGGGTCGCCGAATTCCGCATCGCCCCCTACCAGACACGAAGTTGAGCCAGGGCAATTAGCTGACCGCAAGTTTTTAGTCGTGCCAGTAATTTGCGAAGTCCAGTTAGCACCATTATAAGCTACTGCTGTGCCTCCATCTCCAACTGCGATACAAATTCTAGGGCTATTGACGCAATCTATCGCGTTGAAGTTGACTTTAGGAATGCTTTTAATCTGGTTCCAACTACCGTTATAATTATAAATTATGCCGCTTACTCCCACCACGTAACAGTCAGAAGCACCCAGGCATTTGATACCTGTCAAATCTTTGGTAATAGGAGTAGTAGGCGGCGAAAGTTGCCAACTTGTACCGTTAGTAGTTTTGGCAATTTGGCCGCTCTTGCCTACGGTAATACAGGTGGTTGGCCCGTAGCAACTGAGGGCATACCAGTCTTTGGTAGTGGTAGGAAGGGCTAAAATAGGAGTCCAGGTTACGCCGCTATCGGTGCTAGAGGCTATCATTCCGCCATCACCTACGACGTAGCAAGTGTTGGTTTCGGGGCAACTTACTCCTCGCAGAGTTGTATTGGGGGCAGGGGTGGTTATTACCAGGAGCCAGTTAGTGCCGCCATTTTTGGTGTAAATAATATTGCCGTTGTCTCCGACTGCCACGCAGGTTTGAATATTGATACAGCTGACAGCGCGTAAGGGTAATGGCGTGGGGAGTTCCGATATGGGGGTGGCAACTTTTGTCCAGGTGGCATTATCACTGCTTACGTTAGTGCTTTGATAGACCCAACCCTGGTCGGTGGCAGCGTAGCACACATTTGAGGAAGGGCAGCTAATCCCGTTTAGGGTCTGCCCGTCGCTAATTTGTGAAGAAGCCCATCTTGCCCAGGCGATGTTGCTTTGACCCAATAGGGCTACTAGCAAAATTAGGCTTAGTAAAATACCGCTTGGTAGAGTCAGAAGCAAATGCTTTCGCCGTTTGAGGGAGTGTTGTCCGCGATTTCGCTGGCTGTCAGTAATCGCCCCACTTGACAAATTTTGCATAATGCCTCCCAATAGATATTATATAAAGACGATAGCCCTGTTTAACACCAACCAGGTTAGGATGTGCTATCATTTATTATAACACGTTAAACGCTTTTATTACTATGAGTTTTCACACAAAGTGAGTAATCTATGTCTGGTCAATTCAATCCTGATGAAACTGCTTCAACCTACCAAACCACCGCCACGACTGAAGCTAATACAAAAGTGGTGGAAACGGCAGGTAATTCTTTTACCTTCAACGCGGAAGTGGTTGGAACATACCAAAATTTCGGCGGCGTAATGAACATTTACCAATCTGCCCCAACTTTTGCCAGGGGGTTGCACGCCGAAGGCTTCCGACCAACTACCCATGAGGTGTTAGGCCGTGAGGCTACCTTGCAAGATTTGCGTCATCGCCTGGATACCAACCTCAATCATTGCCTGGTTATAACCGGGTTGGGCGGTTTGGGAAAATCAGTCTTAGCCTCCCTTTTGTATGAGGACTGGCAAAGCCGCTTTGGACAAGATAGTGGTATATGGGTACGCTGCGCCGACCAGAATGCCAGCCGTACTACCTCTATTAACGATATTGCGTTGATTTTTGCAGCTAAAACTTTGCATAATATGACCGATTTTGGGCAGCAGCTTGAAAGCCTGGAAAAGAGCCAGCCAGACGACCAGTTGGGTTGGTTGTTGGAAAAACTCAAGGAAGGTCATTATTTGCTGATACTGGACAATTTCGAGAGTTTGCTGACACCGAACAAAAGCACTTTGTTACCAGATAAGTTGATGTTGCCCGAATTATTGGAAGCCGCCTGCCAGGGTTTTGGCTCTGCCAGTCGGATTGTGCTGACCAGTCGGGAATTTCCTAAAACTGCGGGTCGCCGCCCCTTGCGTTTTGAACCAGGCAAGCTTGACCCGGAAGTGGGGGTGGCCTTATTACAACGAGAACTTGTTGGGCGGGAAGTTTTGCCTTTGCCAACGCTGGCCGAAATGAAAAAAGCGGTGGGGTCAATCTATGCCGATGGTAATCCCCAATTCTTACTGTGGCTGGCCCAACTGGTCGAGCCAGAAGCTGGCTATACTTTAGCTTACTTGTTGGAACAACCCCAGCTTTGGCAAGACGACATCGCGGCTAATTTGCTTGAGCGGGTCTGGCACACTCGTTTGGACGAAGCGGAAAAATTAGTGCTTACCGATGCGGCTATCTTACGTGCGGCTTTTATGCTCGGCACCCTGAAAGGGTTAGCTCTTGAGCTAAAACAGCAAGAGGTAGCCCGCGATTTGGAGCGTCTGGCCTTACGTTTACGGGCTAAATCGCTACTAGAGTCTAACGCACTTTCAACTCCAGCCAGTTCCAGCGAAAGTCCTGGCAATCCCTTGTTAGTGCGTTATAATTTGCACGCTCAGGTGCGTCAATATTTGTTACAACGCCACCTTGATGGAAACGAGCGCACGGAACGCCATCTAGCCGCCGCCAGTTATTTTAAGCAACAACCTGTACCCAAATTAGAAGAACGTCAGGGTTATGCTTTCCCGCTAATGATGCCTTTAATAGAGGCTTTTTTTCAATTGATAGAGGCCCACGCTTATGACGAGGCGATTACTTTGCTTTACAGCGAACGCTTGAACAACGATTTGCAGCGTTGGGGTCAATTTAATCTGCTACTTGAAATATTCCAAAGCTTGTTAGACAAATCAAGTGGGACGGTACTA
This sequence comes from Chloroflexia bacterium, assembly GCA_038207455.1. Lineage (GTDB taxonomy): Bacteria > Chloroflexota > Chloroflexia > Chloroheliales > Chloroheliaceae > JBBQZT01. The sequence goes on along the minus strand of JBBQZT010000024.1, from coordinate 6,405 downwards.
ACTACCAAAGCCGAAAGACGGGCTAATGTACCTGCAAACATAGGACTGGCCTACTATCTGGTGGGACAATACCAGCCTGCTATTAGATATTTCCAACAAGGTTTAGAAGCCAGCCAACGGCTTGACACTCGTACCATTGAAGTCGAACTTCTAGGAAATTTAGCTTTGGTTTATGGTGTCCTGAGCCAGTACGAACAAGCCAGCCAATATTTACACCAATCTTTAGCTATAGCCCGCCAACTTGATGATAAGTCTATGGAAGGGCAAAACTTAATTAACCTGGGTAATACTTACTTTATGCAGGGACGTTATCAGCAAGCAGCAGGATTCGGACAGGAAGCTCTTGCGATCGTCAGACAAATTGCGGATAAACAGCTTGAAAACATCGCCCTGGCTAACATTGGCAATGCCTACCGCAACCTGGGGCAGTACCAGCAAGCCCTAGCCTATCAAGAGCAATCGTTGAGCTTGGCCCGCGAAATTGGCGATAGACAGGGTGAAAGTATCCAGCTTAACGATTTAGGTAGCACCATGTTGTTGCAAGGTTACTACCCCGCCGCTTTGGAATTTTATCAGCAAGCTCTGGTGATAACCCAGGCAATTGGGGATAGGCAAAGCGAAGGAGTGCAAAACGGCAATCTTGGCCTGACCTATCTAGCCTTAAAACAGCCCCTTGTTGCCCTGGTATTCTGTAATCGGGCATTACAAATTGCACGTGAAATTGGGGATAGGCAAAGCGAGGCGAACCATTTGGGGAATTTGGGCAGTTGCTACTATGTTCAAGGGCAGTTCCAAAAAGCTATTGCCGAATATCATCTGGCGGCACTAGCTATTACTAAAGCAATTGGAGACCGGGCTGGCGAAGGCTGCGACTTAGGAAATTTGGGTAACGCTTACGCGGCTTTAGGCGATACCGTCAAAGCCGCTGCATATTACGCCCAGGCTCTTGCTGTCTTTGTCGAACTAGGTCTGGAAGAACGGATAGTTACCGTGACAAAGCTGGCGGCACTAATAAATTAAACCCCTACCCAGCAATATTAGCCTGGCTATGATAAACTACCGATGTCTGCGTAAGTAGCTAATTTTATGAGGTGTAAGTGATAAAGCTAAAAATCGAAGAATTGCTGGAATTAGGGCTGGCAAAGATGGCCCGAAACGGCATACCCCAGGCCGAAGCCGAAGTTGCCAATCCTATTTATCTGGAGGCCGAATTGTGGGGCAAGACTACGCACGGTTATCGCCACCTGCACAATAGCCTGCTTCAATATGAACGAGGGTCAGACCGCCGCACCGAATTAACCGTCCAACGTGAGACTCCGGTCTCGGCGATGGTTGATGGCGGTTTTCACTTTCCCTACTATATCCACCATACCGCTATGACGTTGGCGATTGCAAAGGCCCAGGTTAGTGGGCTGGCGATGGTGGGGGCGCGAAACGGTGGGGCAAGTGGCTTGCTAGGTTATTACAGCCAGTTGGCAACCGAAGCGGGTCTGGTGGGTGTGGTGGTCAATACCGCTCCTTCGGTGGTAGTGCCGCCGGGCGGTTTGATACCGATGTTGAGTACCAATCCGCTTACGATTGGCGTGCCGCGCCCCGGTCAGCCGCCCGTGATTTTAGATATGGCTACCAGTGCCGGAACGTTTAATCAGATTTTGGTGGCGCAGCGTGACCACACCGCCTTGCCCGCAGGTATGGCCGTAGATGCCCAGGGCCAGCCTACTACCGACCCGTTCCTGGCCGTAGATGCTGTCAACCGCCCGCGTATTTTGCCTTTTGCTGGCTACAAAGGTTTTGGGCTGGCTTTTATGATTGAGATGTTGTGCGATGCTAGTTTGGGTACGCCTGTTGGTTACAGTAAAATCGAGCCATTTATGCACCAACCTTCCCATTTTAACGGTCTGTATCTGGTGTATCGGCCCGATTTGTTTGTGGAACGCGCGGTTTTTGATGCTCAGGTGGCCCAACTAATGGCCGATATTAAAAATAGTCAGCCGCAAGAGGGGGCGAACCCTATTCGTTTGCCGGGCGAGGTTAGTCAACAGCGCAAAGCCGAAATATTGGCGCGGGGTAGCCTTGAAATCGAAGATACCACCTACGAATTTTTGAGGAGCTAAAAGTGTGTAATCCTAACGGTGATACCGTCAGCTATGTCAGTCAAAACGACCAGAACACTGAACGTATGGTGGAGATGCCAGCCCACGAGCGCACCATTCCCACTTTTGCTTACGGCTACGACACGCCAGACCGCAGACCGACCGTAATTGTGTTGCACGACGTTTACGGCGCAAGCCAGTTTTACCGTGATTTAAGCCGAAGATTGGCTGACGAAGGTTTTGCTGCGCTGCTGCCAGATTTGTTTTGTCGGCAGGGGGCTTTACCTGATGGGGCTATGGCTATGGAGGCGGTGTTTGCGCGGGCCAGCCGCCACAGCTTCCCGACTGCTCTGGAAGATATTGCAGCGATGGCGGACAGCTTGCGTGAGGAAGGGCGACAGGTGGCAGTGCTGGGTTTCTGTATGGGCGGCACGCTGGCAATGCTGGAGGCGGGCCGCGTGGCTACACTCAAAGCCGGAGTGATTTACTATGGTTTTCCGGTCAATGCTAATCCGACTTCTAATCGTCCCGATAACCCGTATGACGAAGTCCAGAATTTACAAGTACCGCTTTTAGGTTTCTTTGGAGCGAAAGACTCAGGTGTCGGGCCGGAAAACGTCAAAATTTATCAACAGGCGGCCAAAAAAGCTGGCAAGAACGTTAATTTTACGATTTATCCCAACGTTGGACACGGCTTTTTAACCTTTGACCCCGCCGCGCCTACCGCCAAAGCCAGCCAGGATAGCTGGACGCGCACTTTGGCTTTCCTCAAGAAAAATTTAGGTTTGGAAGCCACCAGCTAAAAAACTGGTAATGGCTGTTATGCTAAAGCGTACTCAACCGCAGTTTGGGCATGAATGGTAGTAGTATCAAATAGGGGGACTGTACTATCTTCTGGTTTAATCAGCAACATTATTTCGGTACAACCTAAAATGATACCTTCCGCGCCGTTTTCAATCAAGTGCGTGATAATCTCGCGGTACTGTTCGCGCGAGGCGGGATATACCTTTCCTAATACCAACTCGCGGTAAATAATGTCGTTTACCTGTTGTCGTTCTACTGCCTCCGGCACAACGACTTGAAGACCATATTTTTCTGCTAGTCTGCCTTTGTAAAAATCCTGCTCCATAGTGTAAATTGTACCAAGAAGACCCACCTTCTTGATGCCAGCCTCCACCACTCGCTCGGCGGTAGCATCTGCCAGGTGCAATAATGGGATTTTAACCCGGTTTTGGACGGCTTCCGCCATTTTGTGCATAGTATTGGAGCAGATGAGAATAAAATCTGCCCCGCCTTTTTCCAGGCTTTGAGCCGCCTCAACCATCATTTGCGTAGCTTCGTCCCACAAACCTTGATGCTGCAATTTCTCGATTTGGGCAAAGTCAAATGAATACATCAGGCTTTTGGCAGAGTGCAAACTCCCCAACCTGGCTTGAATACTTTGATTTATAATTCGGTAGTATTCGGCTGATGACTCCCAACTCAAGCCGCCAATCAGTCCAATTGTCTTCAACTTATAACTCCTCCACTAACCCCAATAATAATTGATAACAGCAAGGCGATGTGTAAACGAGTATAGCAGAGTAGCAGTCCAAGCATAAAATGCTACAAAGAATAGAGTGCGCGTCAGTTTTCTGCGCTCTCACAAAGAACCGATGGTTGCACTCGTGCCGGGTACGGGCAACCATCGGAGTACAGCCCAAAGGCGCATTCAGGGAGTGGGTGTCAGGTTCAAATCCTGGATTACAAAAGCCAGGGTGCGTTTGTCGGTTTGGGATGCTCCAGCTTGAACCGGGCTGACTGGCGGTGCGTCGCTTTTGAATTTCAGGGCGTGCTGACCCGGCGGCAGTTCGATGATACCGCCATCATATTTTTCTAGTTTGGGCGAAAGGTCAAAAGTTTGGTAGGGCTGACCGTCCACCTCGACCTGCAAATGTGCTTCGCCCCGGAAAGTTGACGAACTGAAATCTAGTTTTAGCTTTAAGGGTGTGGTATTGACTACTTCAATTAGACTCTGGCCTTCGCTCCACCGCCAGCGACGGTTGTTATTTTGTGCGTCCATCTCGGCAGGATACCAGCCTTCGCCCACCCATAGCATTGGTTTGTCTGAAACTGCTTTGGAAGGCGTAACTTTATAAGCGGTCAGATACTGGTCGTCATAAACAACCGCCGCCGGGTCTGGTATCAAATCGTGTAGATAGGCGGCGATACGTTTGCGGTCAGTTTCTTTGTAAGCAATCACGTAGCGTATATCGCAGCAGCTAATCACCTGTTGGAAATCGAGCGGCGGCAGAATATCGGTATGGCGGTCAACCCCATCTACGCCGATAAACTGGTGGAAAGGCGAACTGCTGTCCAGGTAATAATCAAAGATTTTACGAGACACATAACCGCCAAAGATTTTTTTGCCGTGTACCGTCTGGTAAAGCATCCGGTTATGGTCAGACAGATAATGATTGGTGATAGGAATTTCTAAAATGGCAAAATCACCCGGTTCGGCAGCCAGCTTTGCCATAAAAGGTGAAATTTCAACTTTATTGATAAGCTGTGGCAAAATCGAAAGTTCCAGGATCGAAACCAACATTATCACTGTGACTGCCAAATTTGCCAGGAGGGTTGGGCGTTTAAATTTGGGCCAGAGACGCGGCGTACCTTTGCGAATTAAATCTAACAGCCAGGCCACTCCAACCCCGGCCAACACCGCGATACCGAGGTCGGTCAAAATAATAAAACGCTGAGGTGAACGCGCAATAGACAAAAAAGGCAGCTGCCGTAGCCACAAATAAGGTAGCCCAATACCCGTCGTTTCGCTTGCTAAAAGGGTGTCGCTAACTTTGAGGTACGGCCCTAACGCCAGCACCAGTCCAGTCAATACCAGCAGCAGCCAGAAAGCCGCCCTGCGTCGGATCGCCACGATACCAAGCAGACCCAACAGCACGGCGGGCCACGTTAGCGTACCGGGTTGCCAGAGCGGAACAGGCGTAACGCGGGTGTCTTTGAACAAATTGAAAATTGACCAGACGTTGAGCGAGTCACGCACTTCGTAATCGTAGCCGCTTACCAGTTGGAAAGTATTATCGGTGGTGGCCCGCAGGGTGGGTAACAGAAAGGGGGCCACCAGTACCAGCCAGGCTAATCCTATCCCAGCCATTGTCAGCAGAGTGCGCCACCATTCACGCGGCCTTTGCGCCAGCAAAACCAGGGTTAGCAGACCTGTCGCCATAATCAGGTACAGGGTTAAGTACCAGTCGGTGTAAGCGGTGGCGGTCAAAAAGATAACAGCTAATATGAAGTCGCGGCGGCGATGGTTGGGCGGGGCGTAAAACAAGCGATGCAGAAACAGCAGATAAAGTGGCAGCCAGCCGAGCGTTAGCAAGTTCGTCTGACCTTGATGCAAACCGTTTTGAACCAGTGGACAGTAGGCAAACAAGATTCCAGCTACCAGGCCCGCGCCTCTGCTATCAGTTAGATAACGCACCAGCCAAAACATCGCGCAGCCATCAAAGGTGAAGCCAAACAAAACCAAAAAGTTGAAGCCCAGCACTGGGCCAGTATAAGCATTGCCGAGCAGCACCAGGGGCATTGCCAGCAGCATATTGAGCGGCTGTAAGGTGTGAAAATAAAGGGGTAGGGGGTTGTTATCGGAGCGGTAGGGGTAGTACAACAGATCGGTGTAAAAGGGGTTGGTGTGACGCTCGAACAAAGCAGTTTTGACCCACCACAAGTTCCACATATTTTGGTGCGCGTCTTGCACGTTGCCATCAACTATCGAATGACCCAAATCCAGCACAAGCGGGAAAGTCATTATAATAGTTAAAGCCAGGAAAAAGCCGATGGGCCAAACTGCCACGCCTATTTTGCCACCCTGAGCCAGAAGCGGCCCGAAACGCCCGGTTTCGGTGGCTGCACCAATCTTAGTTTGGTTTTTTTTTACTTTAAGTTCACCGATGGTAGGCTCACCAACTATTTTTCTCACCTGCATCCAAACGTTCAAAACTTACTTCTTGTTTCATTTTGGCTTACAAACTTCCCAAAATCAACCCTGCCGCCAGCAATATGCTATAGACCAGTTCCAGCCGACCCGTGCCTCCCAAAACTTTGTTGAGGACGCGCCCTTCCTGAAAACGCACAATCTGGATGAGCGGCCACGCCAGAGGCAGGGATAGCCAGGTCAGCATTACCCAAAAGTTTGCCAATCCCAATAGCCAAATAATGGGCGGCACAAGATAGGTGATTGCCAGCAACCCGAAATATTCGCGGCGGGCGGCCTGTTGCCCAAAACGTACCGCCAATGTGCGTTTGCCTACTTTGC
>JBBQZT010000023.1:0-64624 GCA_038207455.1 Chloroflexia bacterium | reverse complement strand
GTGGCCTTTCTTACCGCTATGTTCGGGTGGTAAGAGTGGAGCCAGCTGCTCCCACTGTTGGTTGCTCAAATCTCTACGTGTCATGTTACAATTCCTCCACGTAGTTATTTAGCATTTTTGGGGCCATTTGTCACACACTACCTAATGCTTTTTTATAGCTAACTACCTGTAAAAGTAGCAGAGATAAAGCTTGAACGGCACAACGGTTCGTTTTCTAATGGTAGAACCACGTCACTCAAGCTGCGCGAGTAAGTCAGTTTTGAGTGTTTCAAGCCTGACGGCGGCGCATCAAGCGGTTTTGGATTAATACCACTATAAGTAGGAAGCTACCACGAATAACCGATTGCCAGTAAGCACTAAGGCTAACCACGCCTTTGCCATTTTCAAAATCCAGCACTTTGATAATCCAACCCAAAAGTAAAACGCCGACCAGCGTGCCGCCAACCGAGCCAAGACCGCCTATAAGTAGAGTGCCACCCACTACTACAGAGGCAATGGCCGATAGCTCCCAGCCTGCCCCGGCGGTGGGTTGTCCAGCCCCGTATTTTGAGGCCAAAATTACTCCAGCCAGGCCCGCTAACGCGCCGCTAATAACGTAAACTCCGATTTTGATGCGATCTACGGGCAGACCCATCAAACGGGCCGCTTCTTCGTTGCCCCCTACCGCCAGGACGTGTCGCCCGAAGCGGGTAAAAGAAAGCACCACTACCCCGATTATAAAAGCGGCGGCGGCAATCAGGACAGGTATGGGTATCCCAAAGAAGTCGCTTTGGCCGATAGTGGTAAACCCGTTTTTCTGCGCCACCGAAACTGCGGTGTTATTAGCAAAGCTCAAAGCCAGGCCACGCGCCGCCAGCAAGGTTGCCAGCGTGGTAATAAAGGGGAGAATCTGGAGTTTGGCGATAACAAAACCGTTGACTAGACCCACCAACGCCCCTACCAGCATCGGCACCACTAAACCCACTAATGGCCCATTGGGGCTAACCTGAGCGGCAATCACGCTGGTAAAGGCTACGACAGAGCCGACAGATAAATCAATACCACCCGTTATAATGACAAAGGTCATACCGAGGGCAATCAAACCAAACATCGAGTTATAACTCAATACGTCGGCAATGTTGCCAGTCGAAAGAAAATTGTCGTAACGCAACCCACCGAAAACCAGTAGTATCACCAGAGCCAGCAATGCACCCTGACGTTGGAGGAGACTAACGGCGCGGGCGCGTCGGGAATTTGTAGGAGCGGCTCCGCTTTGGGTTGCGTCGTTTAGCTGCCCGGTGGTTTCAGGCAGATTTGATTGTTCTATTGACATAAAAAGCTTTCCTGTGAGTAACGCTTCATCCAAGCTAGAAACTTAGTAGAAAAGAAAATTTCTAGGGGACACCCCTAACCCAGCACGGGGAAGACCCCGTGACCTCTGAACGAATACCTTCATAAGGCATACTAGCTCCGGCGTGAACGCTGGACATACACGGCTATCAAAATAATAGCGGCCTTTATCACTAAAGCGATGGAATCAGGAACACCATGAGCCAGCAGGGTAAAACGAATAAGTTGCATAATCAGTGCGCCGATCAGGGTTCCGATAATGGTAGCCCGCCCGCCAGTCAGGGGAGTACCGCCTACAGCAACAGCAGCAATCGCATCCAGTTCCATACCCAGCCCGACTTGATTGGCATCTGATGAGGTATTGATGGCAATCACAATTAGCCCAGCTATACCCGACAGCAAGCCACTGACGGCATAGACAATCAGCTTGACCCGACTGACAGGTACACCCGCCAGCCGTGCCGCCGATTCGTTGCCTCCGACAGCCAGCACATAACGCCCAAAGGTACTCACCCGCATAATCCAGGCAGCCACCAGCACGATTACCACCATCAAGATAATTTGGAAACGCACCCCGAAAAGCTGACCCAAACCGATAAACTCAAACGTATCGTTATTAAAGGTTTGCAGTTTGCCGTTGGTCACTACCTGGGCGATACCGCGTCCGGCAATAAAAAGGATTAAGGTGGCAATAAACGGCTGTATCTTGAAATAAGTAATCAGTCCACCGTTAAACAAGCCAAAAGCACCCGCTATCAGTACAGGGACGATAAAGGCCAACACATTGCCAAAGGTTTGGTTGCCAAAAGGTGGGTTCAAAAAGATTATGGGCGCAGCTGCTCCTCCGAGGGCCATCAAAGCCCCAACCGAAAGGTCAATCCCCCCTGTAGCAATCACCAACGTCATACCAGTGGCGACGATTACAATAGTGCTAACCTGGGTCAGGTTGATATTAAACGTTTGCATCGTCACGAAGTAAGGGGTAAAGAAGACGTTATAGAGCAATATCAATAATAGAGCAATAGCTGCGCCATAGGTTTGACCAAGACTGCGTACCCAGGGCGGTAGCCAGGTGCGTCTGACCGAAAGCAATTTTGGGTCAGGTGTGGTAGGGCTGAGGTTGGTTGGTGACGCGGCTACAGTAATTCCGTCGCTGGGTTGGGGGTCAGCCACCTGATTTTGCGATATATTCTTAGCCATCCCCGTCTTTTTCCTTTGCTACGGTAATTTCATCGCCACCCTGCGCCATAGCTGCCATAATTGTATCCTGGTTAAGATTTTCGGATTGTTTAGAAAGTTCGGCCACGCTCTGACCGTCGCGTAATACCACCACCCGGTCACAGCCTTCGGTTAGCTCCTCCAGTTCGGAGGAAATCATCAACACACCTAAGCCAGCCCCAGCCAGTTCTGCAATCAAGCTTTGAATCTCGCCTTTCGCCCCCACATCAATCCCGCGGGTCGGTTCGTCCAACAGCAGGAGGCGGGGATTGAGGCACATCCAACGAGCCAGCAAGACCTTTTGCTGGTTGCCGCCTGAAAGCTCTCTGATTTTCTGGTCTGGCCCCGACGTTTTGATGCCCAAACGTTTGATAAAGCTTTCAACGATGGTTTGTTGCTTTTTGCGTTGTACGATACCATACCGAGTCAATTGTGGCAATAGAGCCAGGGTCAGGTTCTCCCTGACTGACATATACGGAATAATGCCCTCGATTTTACGGTCTTCCGAGCATAAACCAATTCCGGCCCGAATCGCGTCTTTAGGGGACTTGAAGCGCACCGTTCTACCCGCTATTTCAATCTGGCCGCTCTCCAACGTGTCTGCCCCAAAAATAGCCCGCGCCGTTTCGGTGCGACCCGCACCTAGCAAACCAGCCAGCCCCACGATTTCGCCCGTCCGCACGCTGACATCAACTCCCCGCAGTTTCTGACCGCGCCGCAACTGGTGAGTTTCCAGCAAAAGTTGTTCAGCGTGATGGGCGTTTTCCTTACCAAAAGCGGTGACACCTTGCTTGCGTACCTCGCCTAGCTCTTTACCTAGCATCAACGCAATCAGTTCAAGCTTGCTCACGTCGGTGATAGTGCGGGTGGCTACGGTTTGACCATCTCGCATAACCGTTACCCGGTCACATACGCTGTAAAGTTCGTCCAGGCGGTGGCTGACAAAGATAACCGAGACTCCTTCACTTTTAAGTTGGCGAATGACCTCAAATAAAGTCTCAACCTCGCGCTCGTCCAGCGAGGAAGTTGGTTCGTCCATTATCACCAATTTGCTTTGAAAAGATACGGCGCGGGCGATCGCTACCATTTGTTGGGTAGCTACATTAAAAGTGTGTAGCGGTTGGGTCACATCTAGCCGAATACCAAAACGGGCCAACAGAGCCGCCGCTTGCCCATTCATTAACTTCCAATTTAGCAATCCAAAACGGCGCGGTTCACGCCCCATAAAAATGTTTTCGCTAACAGAACGGAGAGGAACTAGATTTACTTCTTGATAGATAGTGCTGACACCGCCCGCCTGCGCTTGTTGGGGCGAATGAAAATCAATGTTTTTGCCATCAAAAAGCACTGTACCCTTATCGCGGCGATACGCTCCCGTCAATAGCTTGATTAAAGTAGATTTTCCGGCTCCGTTCTGGCCTATCAAGGCGTGTACTTCGCCATAATTCACTTTCAACCAGGCTTCTTGTAGAGCCAGCACACCTGGAAAGGTTTTGGTAATGCCTTCCATTGTTAGTAAAGGTGTTAGTAAAGGTTCGCTTTGTTCCACACTCCACCTTGAGTTTCTAGCTAAATAAGCTAAGGCAATTAAACGATTTTACAACCGTCTAACTGCCTTAGCTTGTTTAGAATAATTTAGTACGAAGTGGCGATAGAGTCTTTGGCATTGGATGGGTCGAAGAAGCGGTCAGGGTTGATAATTTTGGGTGTGATAGTCTGACCAGCCGCGTAATTCTGGAGCGTCTCGAAGGCTTTAGGGCCGAAACGAGGATTACACTCCACTGTCGCGCTTAACTTGCCATCAATTACCGCTTGAATCCCGTCTTTCTCACCGTCAATCGAAACAATGATAACGTCCTTGCCAGGTACTTTGCCTGCCGCTTGCAGGGCAGAAATTGCACCCAGGGCCATTTCATCATTGTGGGCATAAACAGCAGTCACGTCCGGATGAGCCTGTAACAAAGTTTCCATCACCTTGCGACCAGTGTCACGAGTGAAATCACCGTCCTGAGCGGCTACGATTTGCAAACCAGGGGTACTCTTGATTTGGTCTTCAAAGCCTTTCTGACGGTCATTGGCCGCCGATGCACCGGCACTGCCCAAAAGCTCGATAATCTTGGCTTTGCCATTGGTCTGTTTATTGAGCCAGTCGGCGGCGCGTTGACCTTCCAGGATGAAGTCTGAGCCAATAAAGGTCACGTAATCTTTACCACCCACTGCCAGAGTTTGGTCAACGTTGCGGTCAAGCAAGAAGACCGGAATACCAGCAGCTTTAGCCTTCAAGATGGCCGGAACTAATGGCTTTTCCTCACGGGGAGTAAGGAAAATCGCGTCCACTTTTTGAGCAATCATAGACTCAACGTCAGAGGCTTGCTTGGCCGTCGAACTGGCTGCATCGGTGACAACTAGCTTCCAACCCAGCTTGTCGGCCTGGTCTTGCATACTCTTGGTTTCGGCCAAACGCCAGGGGTTGTTGCTTTCGCTTTGGGCAAAACCTACTGTGTATTTGTCCTTCTTAGCCAGCTTGGGCAAATCGCCATTGCTTGTAGCCGCGCCAGCCGCCGTGGTCATAGCCGCTGCTGCCGTAGTCATAGCCGCCGCCGCACTGGTGGTAGCCGCTGCCGCGCTGGTAGCCGCCGCAGTCGTCGAAGCAGGTGTGGCTGTTTCACCACAAGCCGTCAACAACAACATCGCAAACATCACGGCCAGAAGTGCGCCGAGTCTTTTGTGGTACTTCAACATCGAATACCTCCTCCTTAGTAAAAGGTTTGATTGAATTATCAAGCGAGAGAGAGCAAATAACTTGGTAACTTCCGTCCAAAGCCGGTTTATTGTTCCAACCGATTTTTTTGGTAGGTATGTTGGTTAGACAAAGCTTTGAACCAGTAAAGCTAGTGTAAACCAAAAAGATTGTTTTGTCAAGGGGCAAAAAAGCTGATATAATCATAAAAATTGGTTCTCTTTTGGCTTTGACACACATTATTAAATCGAAAGCAGGTAAGCATTGGCACAACGCGAGTCAATTAAACGCATTCTTATTCTTGATGGTAGTTTTGAAAGCCCCGAACTGGAACGAGTCCTGAAAGCCTTAGCCTCACCCAACCGTCTGCGTATCTTGCGTTACTTGTGGAATAAGGTTTCCACCGTCAGCGACATCGCAATTAATCTTGACTTGCCTGCTTCAACGGTGGGTCTGCACGTCGAAACCTTAGAAGAAGCGGGTTTGATTCGTACCGAGCTTGAGCCAGCCAGTCGCGGGTTGCAGAAAGTTTGCACGCGGATGTACGATAAAGTCGAAGTAGATTTGCCCACCTATGACCTGCCAACTGAGCAAGTGCTAGAGATGGAAATGCCGATTGGAGCATTTGTAGATTGTCGAGCGGCCTCCACCTGCGGATTATTGGGCGAAAGCGGAATAATTGGTCTGCTTGATGACCCCGCCTCCTTTTATGAGCCAGCCCACGTCAATGCCCAACTAATTTGGTTCAAACAGGGTTATCTGGAATATCGCTTCCCCAATCGCCTACCGGTGGGGGTGCAGGCGGAGACGCTGCGTTTGAGCATGGAGATTTGTTCGGAAGCCCCGCATTTCAACTTAAACTGGCCTTCCGACATTACTTTATGGATTAACGAGGTTGAGGTCGGAACCTGGACTAGCCCTTCCGATTTTGGTGGCGAACAGGGGCGTTTGACTCCCGATTGGTGGCCGCCGCGTAACACCCAATACGGTTTATTAAAAGTGTGGCATATGAATGAAACTCAATCCGAAGTAGATGGGATTGTCTTATCTAGAGTCACTATCCACGATCTCAAACTAAGCCAGTTGCCTTTTATTGCTGTGCGGCTTGGAATTAAACCTGACGCAGCGCACGTGGGTGGGCTTAATTTATTTGGCAGTCGTTTTGGTAACTATCCCCAGGATTTGGTGCTGAGAATAGGCTACCGTGACCTACCAAGATAGTTTTGGGCGCGTAAAGAATTAACTGGTAGGGTGTCCCCTATGCCTACCCGCCTGGTAACGATGTTAATCACAAAATTGGCAAGCACGAGGACTGACCCTACCCAAAACGGAACTTAATCTTCTAAGAAAGCGGGGCAACCAGCAAGAATTGCTCATAGCACAAGTTTAAGCTAAAATACTCGAAGCGGCCTAAAAGTTAGACGAAAAGGATAAGGATGATCCAGATAAGAAAACCTTCTTTTGTAATGATAAACGGGCGCAGGATGGCGTATGATGAGGTTAGTCCAGCTAATCCCAAAGGTACGATTTTACTATTGACGGGGTTGGCCTCGAAGCGGCAGGGTTGGTACAAACAGTTGGACGAATTTGGCCGTTATTATCGTACCATCGCCCTCGACCACCGCGACGTTGGGGATAGCGACCAGGTTAGCGCACCTTACACCGTCCGCGACCAGGCCGACGATGCCGCCAATGTACTAAAAGCGTTAGGCGTTTCCAAAGCGCATATTATTGGTATCTCGATGGGGGGTTTTATCTCTTTGGAGCTAACGCTGCGTCACCCGGAACTGGTGGACAAGCTGGTGCTAGTTTCGACTTCGGGTGGTGGCCTTACCAATGTGCCGTCCAGCCCGAAACTATGGCCCGCTTTTTTCCGGCGCGAGAAGCTCGAAGTGGGAGAGCAGGCTCGCAAAACCTACACCCGCATTATGGGGCCAGGCTATGCAGCCAGCCACCCGGAGGTAATGGCAGACATTGCCCAAATTGCTCGTCATCGTCCGTTTTCTCAAGCCGCCAGTTCGCGTCAGTTTCGGGCGGTTCTTTCGCATAACGCCGCTAGTCGGGTAGGCCAGATCCGCGTGCCAACCCTGATAATTCACGGCGACAAAGACCCGCTGGTGCCAATTGCCAATGGGCGCAGATTGGCCCGAAAAATTCCTGGCGCGAAAATGCTAGTTTATCCAAATGTCGGCCACATTCCTATTATCGAACGCGCCGCCGATTTCAACCGCGATGTACTGGCTTTCCTGGATAGCGGACGCTAATAATCAGTTGTTCAAAGCCAGCAGTAGTTTCTGATGCACGCCGGAATGAAGATTTTGATGGACTACCTTGCCACTGCCCACCTGGGCTAATGCACGCAATGTCGCGTCCAAGTTGATGATTTCGGCTTCTACCACCACTGCCGAACTTCCGGCGGGCAGCCTCTCGGCGGCCTTATAGCGCAGACTACCGGGCCGCACGTCACGCTGTTTCACAATATCATAGCCAAGCGTAGCCGCTGTGCCAACCGCCGCCCAAAACGGGGCCGCTATGAACATGGCTGGCCCAAGTGGGGCCACTCCAAGCATTCCGGCTATATTTCCGGCCAGACCAGCCAAAGGATATTTGGGGCTGGCAAGGTCTAATTTAGAGGTTGCTTCGGCCACTACCAGTTCCCCGTTGGGCTGCCGCACCAGTACCGCTCCATCTTTAAGGTTAAGGTGTCCTTGCCTTTGTAGCCCGCGTAGTGTCTGCAAAGCTAATTGAGCTTTATTACGGTCTGCATAAATAATACCGAACTGAGCCTGCTCCATGATGGCTTACCTTTCTTACTTGGGTTCGGAGAGCAATTTTAAGGAAATAAAACCAGTCTGGCTCAGTGTAACCGAAAGATTTGGTGAAAGCGGTAGCCAGCGATACATAATCAGGGTCACTGCAAGGTCGGAGAGCAACTTTGCGTCCCTTTTTGCGTATATCTTGAAAGACTAGCTAAAAAGTCTATGCTGCCGTACCGCTTACGACCTTGCCGTTTTGAGATAAACTGGTAAACTGAATGAGCAAGACGCAGCCGGGTAGATTTGTAGAGAAAGAGGAAAAAATGGGTGCTGTGGTAACAATCGTTGTTTACATTTTATATGGTTTGTTTATTTGCATCATTGGCCGATTTATTCTGTCGTGGGTTGATCCGCAAAACCGCTGGGTAATTTCACGGTATTTACGCGAAATCACCGAGCCAATTCTCGCGCCCATTCGTTCGATTATTCCGCCGCTGGGCTTCGTAGATTTATCAGCGATGGTGGCACTGGTCTTGTTGCAGGTCTTCATCCAGATGGTGCAGGGTTTGGCCTAGTCAGGCGTGCAAATATCTAACGCACACCCCCACTACCAGGCCGGACTGATTTTACAGCTTTGATATAATTAGAGCTACGAGCTTTGAGCAATGGGCCACGCGCTAAAATCAATAGCTCGTTAGGGCGGTTCAGCGATGGTTCAAGTTTATGGTCAACGCTCATCTCAGTAGGTAAGGACGCAGAACCTTTTCGGTGCGCGATTAAAATGAAATTATAAATAAACAGGTAGGTTAGACATTGAGCTATAACCCGATGAATCCTCTGATTATCCAGAGTGACCGTTCGGTATTATTAGAAGTAAATAATCCGCTATATGAGGCGGCGCGGGACGAACTGGCCCGTTTTGCCGAACTCGAAAAAAGCCCCGAATATATTCATACTTATCGTATTACGCCCCTATCGTTGTGGAACGCGGCGGCGGCGGGCATGAATGGCGACGCGATTGTAGAGGCGTTGGGTCGTTATACCAAATTTCCGATGCCCGCTAACGTCATTGCCGACATCAAAGACTATATTTCGCGCTACGGGCGCATCAAATTGTTGTATGAAAATGACAATTTAATTTTACGCAGTCAGGACAAGTTGCTGCTGGTAGAAGTGGAGCGCAATAAGAACCTGCACCCGTTAGTTGTACGACGGCTAGACGATTTTACCTTGCAGGTTGACCCCGCCAAACGTGGTTACATCAAGCAAGCGTTGGTTTTGTTTGGCTACCCTGCCGAGGATTTAGCTGGTTACACCCCCGGCACCCCGCTAGAAATCACCTTACGCAACCCGACAAAAGGTGGCCGCCCCTTCGGTTTGCGTGACTATCAAGCCGACTCGGTGGGGGCGTTTTACGCCGAGGGTAGCTATAGTGGTGGCAGCGGCGTGGTAGTTTTGCCGTGTGGTGCAGGTAAAACTGTGGTGGGTGTGGGTGTAATTGACAAATTACAGTGCCACACCTTGATTCTAACTCCTAGCACTATCGCCGTGCGCCAGTGGATTAGCGAAATTCTGGACAAAACCAGCATTAGACCGGACGAAGTGGGCGAATATACGGGCGAGAAAAAAGAAATTCGGCCCATTACCGTAACCACTTATCAGGTCATTACCTATCGTCCGTCCAAAACCAAAGTCAACGACGAAACAGGTGAAGTCGGCGAATTCCCGCACCTCAACCTTTTTACTAACCACGATTGGGGCTTGATTATCTATGATGAGGTACATTTGCTGCCCGCTCCGGTTTTTCGGGTGACGGCGGAAATCCAGGCCAAGCGGCGTTTGGGCTTGACTGCTACCTTAGTACGGGAAGATGGCCGCGAAACCGATGTTTTTTCTCTGATTGGCCCCAAGAAATACGATATGCCCTGGAAAGATTTGGAACAGCAAGGTTGGATCGCTACCGCCGAATGTTTTGAAATCCGGGCCGAACTGCCGCCCGAAGAACGGATGCAATACGTGATGGAGGACGACAATCGTATCAAATATCACGTCAGCGCGGTCAACAGCCGTAAATACGATATTTTGAAAGTGATTGCGGCCAAACATCGCCACGATAATGTTCTGGTAATTGGTCAATACATCGAACAACTCGAACATATCGCGGCAGAACTAAATGCGCCTCTGATTACTGGCAAAACCCCCAACTCCGAACGCGGTCAGCTTTACGCCAAATTCCGCACGGGGGAAATCAAACTGCTGGTGGTTAGTCGGGTGGCAAACTTCGCGATAGACTTGCCCGACGCGAACGTGGCTATTCAGGTCTCCGGTTTGTTCGGCTCACGCCAGGAAGAAGCCCAACGTCTGGGTCGAATTCTGCGGCCTAAGTCCGATGGCAACCCGGCTTATTTTTATTCGATTGTCACCCGCGACACCAAAGACCAGGATTTTGCCGCCAACCGCCAGCTTTTCTTGACCGAGCAGGGCTATCGCTATACTATTTTGGATGCCCGGGAGGTCTTGAACGAAATGTCCGAAGCTACCTTCCGGGAGATACCTGACGAAGCCTTGCCTGTAACCACTCTGCATCTAACCGATGGCAACACGGTTGAAGCCGAAAGTGTGCGGGTGATTGCCGATGAGAGCAACATTCGACCCCTTCATTCCAATCTCGCCCCTGAAAATAGTGATGAGGAGGACGAAGCCGAATTTGAGGAACTAGAACAAGCCTGGGAGAATCAGCATCGGCCTACCCTTACCACTGTCGGCCCGTCCGGTTCAGAAGCGGCGACCAAACCCAAACGTGGCAGGCCCGCAGGTTCTACCACCACCAAAAAAGGCCGAGACCATCTGCATATTGTAAAGTAAATTTTAACGAAGGACTACCACAATGATTGAAGTAGCCATTATGGTGGAAGGGCAAAACGGCCTGACCTGGGAACGCTGGCAACGTATGGCCGAGGCTGTCGAAAGTTTGGGTTTTGCGGGACTGTACCGCTCCGACCACTACACCAATGCCACACCGCCAGACCTGGACTCGCTGGAACTGTGGGTCTCCCTTACCTGGCTGGCGAGCCACACCAAACGCATAGAGTTTGGGCAGTTGGTTAGCCCGCCCGCTTTCCGCCACCCTACTATGATGGCGCGGATGGCGAGTGCTGTAGATGACCTTTCGGGCGGACGCTTGACATTGGGCCTGGGAGCGGGCTGGCAAAAACGCGAACATCACAACTATGGGCTGGATTTATTAGAATTGCCCGCCCGGTTTGCCCGTCTTGAGGAAGGTTTAGAAGTTACCACCCGCCTTTTACAAAGCAAGGGTCAACCCGTCAATTTCGCGGGCGAATATTACCAGTTACACGAGGCTACTATGTTGCCTACTCCGAAGCGTCCGGGTGGCCCACCTATCTTGATTGGTGGCAATGGCCCCCTGCGTACCCTGCCTCTAGTGGCGCGTTTTGCGAGCGAGTGGAACGCAGTTTTTGCGAAACCCTCCGAACTTGTTACACTCAATGCGCGGCTGGACGAACTACTAGAGCAAAACGGGCGCAAACCTGCCGATGTGAAGCGTTCGCTGATGACTGGCTGCATCTATGGCCGCGACGAAGCCCAGGTCGCCCGTAACATAGGTGACAAACCAGATGTGACTGCCGCCTCTTTACGCGAGAGCGGTCTGGTAGTTGGAACAGCCGCCCAAATAGTGGAGCAGTTAGGCCAGTTAGCCGCCTCCCGTGTGCAACGAGTCATGCTACAATGGCTAGACCTGGACGATTTGGACGGTCTGGCAGATATGGCCCATCAAGTTTTGCCCCAGGTCTGATACTTGATTTTCACTCGTAATTGGCCGTTGGTTCATGACAAAAAGGTGACTATTTAGCCAGCTGTATTTTGTCGGTTATATATAAGTTATCGTAACTATTCACTCCTCCCACCGCTTGAGAATGACCTTTCCAGTGGTGCGTCGGCTTTCAATTAACCGATGCGCCTCTGCCGCTATTTCACCTTATAGCAGTATTCGGGAGCAGGCCCGTCAGCAGATTGGCAATTTCGTGGAAGTTTATGTCAGTTGCTCCATCCAGGAATTGACGCACCGCGATGTTAAGGGTTTGTATGCTAAAGCTTTGCGTGGCGAAATCCTCAATTTTACGGGCGTTTCCAACCCTTACGAAGCCCCACTTAATCCCGAAGTGATTGTGGACACCGAGCGCGAAACAGTTGAAGAAAGCGTAGCCAAGATTTTAGCAAAACTCGAAGCCCTAAATTATCTAAACCCTGCTCCCGCCGGGGTGGTAGGGTAGAAAAGAAAGCTGGATTAAAATGTCTGAAACCCGGCAAACCAATGCCTCCCTGATTGCACCACACAGCTGGGAATTAGTCAATCTTTAGTAACTACTCAGTCTGTTTGTAGGAGGCTGCTCTGCCAGCCGATACAACTGTCATTCTAAGACCGAAAACCATCGGCTGGCAGAGCAGCATCCTACAAAAAACAAGCTGGCTGAATAGTTACAATCTTTATATAAATCCGCCCTTTCAACTGCCGTCTAAGGCGGTGACTTTGAACGCGAGAGCGGCAGCCGACCTGGAACTGCTGGCAAATGGAGCTTTTAGCCCGCTCACCGGCTTTATAGCCCAGGCCGATTATTTAGGCGTAGTCCAAGATATGCGGCTGGCGAATGGCCTGGAGTTTACCGATTACTTTAGGGGTCAGCCGGGAGGAGGCCGACTCTTTTAAGCTAGGCGACAAAATCCTGCTAAATCTGCTCGATGGTCGCCCCGCCGCCATTTTGCACCTGCAAGAAAAGTTTGCTTACGATAAAGCGACGGAAGCCCGCCTGGTTTATCGCGCCAAAAATACTGCTCACCCAGGCGTGGCTGCCCTATATGCCCAGGGGGAAATCTTGCTAGGTGGCCCGGTTGAAGTCTTTGCCAGGCCAGAGCCGTCCACCCTTTTCGCGCCGCACTACCGCCCACCTGCCGATACCCGCCGTATCTTCCAGGATAAAGGTTGGCAGCGCGTGGTAGCTTTCCAAACAGCAGAGCAGCTTTATCGGAGGTACGGCTATATAGAGGTTGGCCCAATCCCTAACTACATTATCGAAGTTGACGGCTCGATGGGCACTACGATTGTCTTTTATCGGCAGCTTTAAGAGGTCATCAGGAAACGAGCCACAATTTCAAGCTGGCTGAATTGACCGTGCGCCACCAACGAATAGTTGCCTGTTTGCTTCTGGCCCTGGCTATTAAAAATCCAACTAATCGCGCCATTGCTATCGGCCTGGGTCGTGGTTACGCTTTGAGCCGTGCCATCAGGTAAATTTAACCACAGCGCGACAGGCTCATTGGCAGCAAACCCGTCGCTTGCGAACCTAAAAACTTGTCCGATTTTACCACTTGAGGGCGAAATATCTGCCAAACGATAATTTGTGGGGCTGTTGCCGGAACTTTCCGCCACCATCACTGCCACCGGATTAACACGGTTCGAGCCACCCAACGCCCTATCGTCCCAAAAGCCTGTCCAGCCAAAGGTAAGCTTTGTGGCGGGCGGGGTAGTCGTCTTGACCTTAAAAACCGCCGTAAATGTGATGGTAGCAGAAGGCGGGAGTGGGCCAAGCTGAATATTAAAATGGTCGCCAAATACACCTGTGACCCATTCGCTGCTTGCACTGGGCTGCGTCAAAACGTACTCTAGACTCAAGTTAGGGTCAAGCGGAATATTTGCCCACACCGTAGCCGCCCGGTCTGGCCCAAGATTGGCTGCCGTTACCTCTAACCTCAAATTGTCGCCGGGCCGCACAGTCTGGTTAGGGTTGAGTTGCTGGCTAAAAAGCACCTGAGCGCGATGGGCGGGCGGGAACGGCACGGCAGGTAATCCAGTCGCAAATTGCAACGCTTGTAGTGCATTCAAACGGCCCGCCCCATAACAATAATAGTAGTCAGGGTCGGGTGGGTAAACTTTGTCCGCCGTCTGGACAAGGGCGTTTTTGATTTGGGCAGGCCGTAGATAGGGGTTGATGGTCAACATCAAGGCCGCCGTGCCAGCCACAATCGGCGACGAAAAGCTGGTGCCGCTATGCAAACTGTAATCGCCACTGCCATCCTTATTTAGCGCAGTCGTGTAAATATCCTGACCCGGCGCACTCAATGTTACATACGGGCCGTAAGAGTCAAAAAAAGCTAATTGGTCGCCCGCATCCGTAGCAGTTACCGCAATTACTCCAGGATAAGCCGCTGGATATTCGAGTGCGCCATCGGGAGCGTTGCCAGCCGCCGCTACTACCGTCACCTGATTGCTCAAAGCGTAAACCACCGCGTCTTCCAACACCCCCGACGAGGTTTCCCCGCCATAACTGAGGTTCAAAATTCGCGCCCCGTGTTCGACAGCGTAATAAATTCCTTCGGCGGCAGCGTTGGCATCAATCGAACCCTGCGCGTTGGCAATCTTGACGGGCAAAATATTGGCGGCCCAACTAATCCCGGCGATGCCAACACCATTATTACTGTTGGCGGCAATCAATCCAGCTACTTCGGTGCCGTGTCCCAAATCGTCGCTCACGTCCCCGCTATCTGCCACAAAATTAAAGCCGTCTCCGCGCAACCGTCCGACTAAATCGGGGTGATCAAAGCGCACGCCGCTATCTTCCACCGCGACGGTAAGTTTATCGCCCGTCGTCAAATTCCAGGCCGCCCCCATAGAAGTAATATCCAGATAATATTGATTGGCCCGGTATGGGTCGTTTGTCGCTCGACGCGGCCCGGCTTTAGTCTTACCAGATACAGACTCTAAGGAGTAGGGAAGCTCTTTGCTCAATAACGGAGTTTTTGGCGTATCCAAATCGAACAGGTGAAAAATATAGTTGGGTTCGGCCCGCACCACGCCCGGCTCGGTACGCAGCCTTTTGATAAAATCGTCCTGGTTTACGCCCGGCGCAAGATAAAGATGATATAATCCGGCCTGAGCCACCTCCAGCTTGCTTCTTGCAACCGAAGCACGTAAGTTTGGTTTCGCCAAAGCTGTTTGCAAATCTGGTTGAGCCGCAGTTGGTTTGAATGTCACCAAAACCTGCCCCGGCTCAAATTCGATAGCCGCTTTACTGGTTTTTGGCACGGGCAGACCCGCACCAGCCTGCACCGCCCCCGGCCACAGCATTGTACCCAGCCATAGTATCACGGAAACAACCCGCCACCAGCGAAACCGTCTCAAAATATGCTCCTACCTGTTTGTAATTTCTCTACGTTCTCTGCGTCCTTTATGGCGAAAACCCTGGCTAAGTAGTTAGCTTAGTCTTGTCACCTTAGTCAGGTTGATCCTCTGCTAAGGCCAGTTTAGAATATAACCTATGCAAGGTAGTATGAGCCTTTTCACAGTTGATTGGTAGGTACTAACCCTGTGGACGCGATAAATCTCGCCCCTACCGCCCGAAATCTTGAGATGATACGACTTCCCATAAGCAGGGTAAATAGCAGCCAGATTTGAACTACAATCAGTGTCATAGTACAATTTTAGCCGTTAAAAGGTTTCAATCTATTCTAGCAGTATGGACATATTATGACAACTCTTGACTAACTGACTAATATGGAAAGCACTTTATGAGTAATGCCAACTTGAACGCTAATAGCCCTTTTTTCCATGAAGAACTCCATGCGCCGCTGACAGGTATGAGCAATGAGCTGGTTACGGTTTGCGGAGCCGGGGCGTTGGGCGGCAACCTGACCGAGATGCTGGCCCGCATGGGTTTTAGCAACCTCAAATTGATTGATAAAGACCGGGTAGAGACCCGCAACCTTTCGACGCAACCCTATTTGCGGGCCGAGGTCGGCTCACCCAAAGCCCGCGCCCTGGCAAACACCCTTTATCGGGCGGTGCAGGCCAAAGTCGAGCCAGCCGTGACTGAACTAACAGCTACCAATGCGATTGCTTTGCTCAAAAGTAGCGTGTTGATAGTAGATGCCTTTGACAACCACGCAGCGCGGGAAGCAGTCAGCGTGGCGACAAAAGACTTAGACTTGCCTTGTTTGCATATCGGTTTTAGCGGCGACGGCTTATACGGAAGCGGGTTGTGGGAGCCGGGCTATCTTGTGCCTGGCGAAACTGACGGCGACCCGTGTAACTACCCACTCACCCGCCCCTTAGCTTTAATGATGGCGGCTATCGCGGCCCGCACTGTTCGCAACTTTTTGGCAAACGGCGCACGCACCGATTTTGAACTTACCTGGCACGATTTGAGGGTAAGTTTTATTACTCGCTAATATCAAACGTCATTTAAGCCCTATATTGTTCAGAAAGTTGTAGGGGGCGTGTCCGCACGTTTTGTAAGTCTAGTATTAACGGGCGCGAGGACGCGCCCCTACAATAAAAATCTTGTAACTATTTAGCCAAGCGCATTTGTCACGGCCCGCAGGGTTGTGAACGTAAGCGTCAACTGGTTGCTGCGTAGTGAAGAATCTATTGCTAAAAGTCCACGAGCCGCAGAATTCCAGACCATAGCCACACACCCTTCGCTACGCAGAGCCTTCGCTCACGGCCCGCAGGGTTGGACAGGCGGCATAGTTACAAAATCTTTAGAGAAACTGGTACAATAAATGCTAAAGATGGGTACAGAGCGGGCCGTAGCTTTCTATTTAAACTAGATTGAGCGAGTTATGACGACACAACTGATGGAGACTTCCTCTTTAGCAGAAACAGCAAATCCAGTCCAGGTAGCGCAGGCGGCGGGCTTACGCTATGTCAGCGACGCAATAGCAGGTATCCGGCGCGAACGTCACGGTGACGAATTTGTATATTTTGGCACGAAAGGCCAACCTATTACGGACGAGGCTGAACTCAAACGGATTAAGTCTTTGGGTATTCCGCCAGCTTATACCGATGTTTGGATTTGCCCAATCTCTAACGGTCATTTGCAAGCAACGGCCCGCGATGCCAAAGGGCGTAAACAATATCGCTATCACGCTTTTTGGAGGGCGGTACGTGACGAAACCAAATACAATCGGATGTTGGCCTTCGGCCAGGCTTTACCCCAAATCCGGGCGCAGGTTGAACACGATATGGGATTGCCTGGGTTGCCACGCCTCAAAGTGCTGGCTACCGTCGTGCGGCTATTGGAAACCACCCTTATTCGGGTGGGCAACCCCGAATACGCCCGTGACAATAAATCTTTTGGCCTAACGACTATGCGTGACCGCCATGTAGAAATCGAAGGCACTAAAATCCGCTTTCATTTTAAGGGCAAAAGCCATAAAGAGCATACCATTGACCTGAAAGACCGTCGGCTGGCCGCTATCGTTAAGCGTTGCCGTGATATCCCCGGTCAGGAACTTTTTCAATATCTGGATGAAGACGGCAAACGCCAAAGTATTGACTCCGCCGATGTGAATGCTTATATTCACGAAATCACAAACCAGGATTTTACGGCCAAAGATTTTCGTACCTGGGCGGGAACGGTAGTGGCGGCTCTGGCCTTGCAAGAGTTTGGCGCGTTTGATACGCAAGCTCAAGCCAAGAAAAATATTGTACAGGCCATTGAAACCGCTTCCAAACGGTTAGGCAACACCCCCGCAATTTGTCGCAAATGTTACGTTCACCCGGCAGTTTTTGAGGCATACATGGACGGTACGCTGCTAGAAACGCTGCGCCAACGAGCCGAACAAGCATTGACCGAAAGCTTGCGCGACCTACCACCCGAAGAAACCGCCGTTATCGCCCTGCTACAAGAGCGGCTCGCCCACGAAGCCCTGGCTTTAGGCGTACCAAATAAAAATGCCTGACGCTTTATTTATTGGCCTCGACCTGGCCTGGTCTGCCCGGCACAACACGGCGGCGGCGGTCATTAGCTACGATACAATCCAAAACGACGGAGCGGGGGTACTCAGCCAGTGGGCCTCGAAGCTGGGCGACAACGGGAAAATTTTGGATTTTGTGCGCGGCGTGGCTGGGCCTGACCTGAAATATGCCTCGCCCTCACTTGACTTGGCCCTTGCGCCAGCCTTGATAGCGATTGATGCGCCTTTGGTTGTACCCAACGTTACCGGGGCAAGGCTGTCTGACCGCATAGTTTCACAGGTTTTTCGCCGTTTCCAGGCCGGAACGCATCCTGCCAACCGCACGAATTTGGGACGTTACGGCAACCCGCCCAGCGACATCCGGGGCGAGACGCTGGCAATACAACTGGCAAGCCAGCTTGGTTTTGCCCATAGCCCGTATGTGTGGTCGCGTCAGCTTTCGCGCCAATTTTTTGAATGTTATCCACATCCGGCGATGGTGGTGCTGTTCGATTTACAAATGACCCTTAAATATAAGCGCAAGCTACGCAGTGTTGTCAATGACCGTTTTGCCGCTTACGACGCGCTGCAACAGCACCTACGCAATCTGGCAAATATACCGCACGAGCCGCGTCTGCTTATTCCGCCCGATTTGCTAAACCGCGATACGCGGGAGATAGTGGGTGGGGTCGCACTCAAACAATATGAAGATTTGCTGGACGCAATCGTGTGTGCTTACGTTGCTTTTTATTATTGGTGGTGGGGAACGGAGCGCAACTTTGTCTTCGGCGACCTGGCTAACGGCTACATCGTTACACCGATTACCCCAGCTTTGCGCCAGGAAGCCGTCAATTACTGGCAAGGTTTGCACCACGGAGACACGGAATTCACGGAGTAAAAATATTGAGACTTTCGCTTGAGAATATTGTCACTGTCCGCAACGTTGCACAAACCGGGAGTGCTAATGGTAATATTAATCAATCCGTGAACCCCGTGTCTCCGTGGTGAATAATAGGAGAGGATATGAGCCAAATTGAACTTAACACCCCGATTGTAGGGATAATTATGGGCAGTGATAGCGATTTGCCTACGTTACAACCAGCCGCCGAGGTTTGCGCTCAATTTGGCGTAGCCTACGAAGTACGAGTAGTTTCTGCTCACCGCACTCCGACAGATATGGCCGAATATGCAGCCCAGGCTCACGAGCGCGGCCTCAAGGTGATTATCGCCGGGGCAGGTGGCGCGGCTCACTTACCGGGAATGGTGGCCGCTTACACTCCTCTACCCGTGATTGGCGTGCCAGTCCAGAGCCATTCGCTACAAGGTCTCGACTCGCTGCTATCTATTGTCCAGATGCCGTCCGGTGTGCCAGTGGCGACGGTAGCCATCGGAGGGGGTCACAACGCCGGACTATTGGCTGTACAAATTCTGGCGACAGCTGACCTGGCCCTGTTGCAAAAATTGCTGGACTACAAACAAGAGCTGGCGGCTCAGTCGCGGGCCAAAAACCAAAACTTACCGCCTTTATCTCCTTTAACCCCAATGTAGTTTTCACTACCGACTACCGACGCTTTCCTCTGCTATATTAACTCCATATTTGACTCTAAACCGCAAATTTTCTTTTTTGCGAAGACTATCTTATAACAAAGGATATCCGCTATGAGTACCTATACGTCCGAACAAATGCAACGGCGACGTAGTAGCAAGTGGACGCTTGTGCAAATAATCGGCGCACCCATCCAACTTTTGATTTTTCTGGTTAGCTGCGGCTTCCTGGCTTATACCTTGCTGACCGACCAGGGTTTTGTACTAACCGAGGTTTCGTTTCTGATTAAGGTTATCGTATTATATTTTATGTGCATCACCGGAATGTTGTGGGAAAAGGATGTTTTTAACCACTATTATTTCGCGCGGGAATTTTTTATGGAAGATTTTGTCACCTCTATTGTGATGGTGACGCATACGGTAACATTAGTGGCTTTGCTATTGGGAGTTAGCGACAAAACCCTGCTGCTCTTAATAGCGGTAGCTTATGTCAGCTATGTTATCAATGCTATTCAGTATTTCATCAAATTCTTGGTAAATCGCCAGAAACGCGCCAATCCGACAGCTGCCGAAGCAGTGTTAAAATAGAAATTTGGAGAGCGAGTCATGAGCAGTAAGCTAGGCAAAATGGGAACAGGCTTGGTTTTCTTTTTAATTTTGATGTTCCAGGTGGCGACGGGTTTTTCGGCCATCATTATCAGTGGTATAGTTGACCCCATGCTGGTAAACGAATTAGGTGTTCCGGCGGTCATTGTGGGCTTGCTGCTAGGCGTGCATTTTCTGGCCGAACCAATCCGCAGCTATATCGGTTCGCTCTCAGACCGGGTTGCGGTCAAAAAGCTGCACCGCGTCCCCTTTATGCTGGGTGGTGGTTTTTTGCTGGCTCTCACCTATCCCTTGATGATTTTGGTATTAGAAAATTTGCGTGACCCCAACTATCATAAAATCGCTGGACAAGTCACCAGCACGACGGATTATCAAGCTCCTTTAGGCTGGCTGATTGTAGCCTTTGCGGTTTTTTTTCTCAACGGCACGGGCATTTCGATTATGGGAACGGCGGCTCTGTCCCTGATTGTAGATGTGACCAGCGAGAAAGTACGCGGCTTAATCGCGGCATTCGGCTGGACGTTGCTCATCGTCGGTTTTATCGTCGGCACGGTCATTTCCACTCAGGTGCTGCCTGATACCGAAGGTTTTACCTTTGTCTATAGTTCGCTCTACCCAGTTTTCCTGATAATTGCTCCGGCGGTGATTATGGGCCTGGTGCTGCTGGCCTGTTTGGGCGCGTTAATCAAAGAGCCACGCAACGAGGGGATTTTGGTACAGGGTCGCACTTATGTCAACTTCCGACAGGCAATGGGCGTGGTCAGTCGCAACCGTCAAACCCGTTGGTTCTTCTTGTTTTTGCTGGTTTCGATGACCTTCATCTTTATGCGCGACGTGCTGACCCCCAACTACGCCAGCAACGTTTTCAAGATGTCGCTTAAAGAACGCAATACGCTGCAAAACTCGATTAACGGCCCAATTTTGATTGCTATGATTGCGACGGGCGTGGTAACGCTCCGCATAGCTAAAGACAAAATTACTTACGTAGGCATAGTCCTGACCGCCATTGGTATCGCAATTCAGGCTGTTTCCGCTTTCGCTTTCCAGGTAGGCCAGAATGCAATCCAGGCGTATGACACTGCCAGTCAGCAATATTCACAACATCTCATTAGCAAAACCGATTACGATACCGCTCTAGCCACCTGGAGCAGCTTGATTAGCAGCAACAAAGGCATCTTTACCGTCGGCCTGATAGTGATGGGGATTGGTTTGGGTGTGGCCGTACCTGGTCTAATCGGCTTGATGATGGACTTGACCGATAGTGCTAACGCTGCGCTGTACATCGGCACGTGGGGCATCGCTCAGGCTTTCGGGCAGGGTTTATCGAACGTGTTGGCGGGCGGTTTGCGCGATGTGGCTTACAACAGCTTCAAGTCCAATCTAGCTACAGGTTATGCGTTGGTTTTTTTGTTTCAAGGCGCGGGCGTGCTGCTGTCCATCTGGATACTACGCCACATCAATGTCGCCGAGTTCAAACGCAGCCTAACCGTTCGCAACGAACAAGCGGATGCTTTGGCAGCTGCCCAAATCGCTCCCACCTACAGCTATTACATTAAGGAAACAAGTACACCCGCTTCCACAAAGGTTGAGAAACGCTAGTGGCAGCCCTCCAAAATAAATTTAGGACTTTTGCTTAAAGTAGAGGCTGTTACCCTGAACGGAGTGAAGGGTCTGTTCAAAAGCCGCTCATATAGCATAGATGCTTCACGCAGCCACGCCTCCGTTCACAACCCTGCGGGCCGTGACAAGCGAAAGTTCTAAAATTGCTTCAAGACACCGGGAAGTAAAACTCTTGGTGTCTTTGTAATGTAAAGCAGCCTATCAGCATCTTAGCCACAGACCCCTCACTCCGCAAAGCCTCCGTTCATGGTGACAAGCTGAATAGTTATAGGATTTATGGTATAGTTTGCCAATATACATTTGAAATCGGAAGCTGGAGCAGTACAAGCAAAAGTTGGAGGAAGTCCTAAATGCCTTTTGGCCTGAATATTCCTGGTAAATGGAGATTGCCTTTAAACCTGGCTGCCTTGTTTACAGGTGTCCATCATAATTATCGCAATGTTAAGCAGAAATACACTTTAGTGGGCAAGCTTGACCCCTCCTCAGAAGAGTTTACTCGCGCTATCGAAGCGGTGACGGGTGCGCCGCACGCGGTGGGCAATCACCTCCACCCCTTGATTGATGGAGACCAGATTTTCCCGGCGATGTTGGAGGCAATTGGAGCGGCTAAATCCACCGTCAACTTCTTAACTTACGTCTATTGGAGCGGGGAGATTGCCCATACTTTTGCTGATGTGCTTTCCAAACAGGCGCGGGCGGGCATCGAGTGTAACCTGCTGCTAGATGCAGTGGGGGCAGGCAAGATTGACAAAAAGCTGATTAAACAGATGAACGAGGCGGGCGTGCATATCGTGCGTTTTCGACCCGTCACGTGGAACAATCTGAGCCGGTTGGATAATCGTACCCATCGTAAGGTTTTGGTTGTTGATGGTAAAGTTGGTTTCACGGGCGGAGTGGGCATTGCTGAGGAGTGGACAGGCCACGCCCAAGACCCCAAACATTGGCGTGATACTCATGTAAAGGTGGAAGGCCCGGCGGTACGTGGTTTACAAGGAGCTTTTTGTGCAAACTGGCTGGAAGCAACGGGGCAGGTGTTGGCGAGCGAGAAGTATTTGCCTCACCTGGAAGCTTTTCCCGACGGAGTGCGGGCGCAGGTGACACGAAGCGAAGCGGGTAAAGGCGATACCAATATCGAAACGTTGTTCTTCCTGGCCCTGGCCGCCGCCAGTGAGCGCATCTGGCTGACTACGGCCTATTTTGCACCGCGTCAGGCTTTTATAGAGGCGTTAGGAGCGGCTGTTGAGCGAGGTGTGGATGTGCGGATAATAGTACCTGGCCCTTATGCCGACAAATTTATTGTACGGGCAAACGGGCGCAAAACCTATAAGAAGCTACTAAAATACGGTGTAAAACTTTACGAATACCAACCCACTATGATCCACGCCAAAACCATTACTATAGACCGGGCCTGGTCAACCATCGGTTCAGCCAACTTCGACAACCGCTCATTCGCGCTCAACGACGAAGCAAACATTTCGGTTCAAGACCCAAAGCTGGCTGCCGCTCTGGATGCACAATTTGAGCAAGACCAAAAGCTATCTAAACCTATCACGCTGGAAAACTGGAAACACCGCTCTACACCAGAAAAAGCCGCCGAATTTGTCAGCAGCCTGGTTAAACGCGAGGTTTAGTTTTCAAATTTATCCAGCAAAAGCCAGGTTAGGTCTGTCTCGCCCATCAATGCAAGTTTGCACCGCTTGCAAAATCTCGCGTAAAGTAAAAGGTTTGCACAGCAAGCCTTTGACCAACTCAGATGCGTAGGCGGGCGAAACGTTGTAGGGATCGCCTGTTATTATCAATACAGGCGGTGGTGCGGTCACACCAAACCCCACATCGGCTTTAGTTTTGGATTGTTGTGTCAGCTTATCCAGAAATTCCCCACCATCCATATCGGTCAGTTCCATGTCAAGTGTAATCAAGTCGAAATCCTGGCCCAACAAACTTAACCCATCAGTCCCGCTATCCGCAGAGGTTACTGTATAATGCCCCAGTCTTAGAATTTGCGTCAGGATGTAACGCACGCCTGGGTCGTCTTCCACAACCAGGATGTGTTTGTTGCTATTATCTTGTAATTCTTCGAGTTGCATAGTAGTAACCGCTTTCGTTCAACAAAAGGGTAGCAGCTACCAAGAAAGTAGCGACTGCCTTTTTAGCTGGTAGGTATAAATTAACCGCCCGAATAGTGTGGTAAAGTGGGCGGCTAATAGTTGGTGAAAGGTTAAAACGCCAGTGAAACGCCGACATTGGCGCGTCTCACAGGTGCGTGATAAATCCTGGGTGTCTCTAGCTCCTGGCTCTCAAGAGCGGAAGCCAAAAGCTGATAGACTTCCAGGATAGAAAAAGCCCGGCACGGCAAAGTTGCTACTAAATCGCGCTCGTCCCCGTTTAGCTCAATCGGCGTACCACCAAACCATTGACTATGCCTGGCATTATAGGCAATAATTGCGCCCAACGGGTCTGACAAAAAGTGATTATGCAAATTGCTGTCCGTCGCCAGCGCACTCGTCAGCCGATCAATGTGCTGTATTGTAATCAAGTTCTTGCTCCTCTACTGCAACAATATCGAATTTACTTAATAGGGCATAGTAGGTACGTCGAATGGCTGCATCTGGCCTATCCCAATCAACATAGCCGTCATCACCACGCCTGCCAACTTGAGGGCCGTCTGCCCTTTGTCACCGCTCAAAATCCCCATCAATTTGTTTATCATAACTATCCTCTTGCCCGTCTCTTCCTCAAATTTTTTGTATCTGTTGTCTAGCAGTTCTTACTTGTCCTCATAATACAAAAAGATTCTGAAAAAAAAATGAAGATAAAACTGGAGTCGAAAAACCCCCAATGGTTGAAACCATCGGCTAGGCAATTCTAAACCTGATAAATCAGGTTGTTAGAACCCACTTGAGTAGGTTTGGAATCAGATAGCCGATAGTTTCAACTATTGGCGGTCAAACGCAAAAACCTGACGCGCACCGACCCGCAGAGTTGTGATAATAGACCGACGCGTGGGTAAACGGGTATGGGATTATTTTAAGAGGGCTGAGGTTTCGAGAGAAGGTTTCAAGTTGAGTTCGCCCAGAGCCTTTTGACATTGTTTATATAAACGCTGTGCTTCGGCCCGATTATTTAACGCCAGACAACATTGCAACGCGACCTGATAAATGGCTTCATCGTAGGCATCTTTGAGCAAAAATTGTTGCCAGACTAGCAAGGCTTCTGGATACTGCTGGTTTTGTTGATGGTATTGACCTAATTTTTTCAAACCCTGGAGGTAAAGCTGGAGTAGATACTGTTGGCGTTCGGTAATCCAGTTGCCATAAGAATATTCTAGAAAGTCACGCTTGTATAAGCGTAAAGCCTGGCTAAAACTGGCTATAGCTAATTTTTGGTTGGCTGGAGTAGCCAGGCCAACTTTAACCCCCTGGCTAAATTCGGCTGCGTCATACCAGATTTCGCCATGCAGGTAGTAGCCCCGCTCGTCTCGCTTAACCTCGATGGGGGCGATGGCGCGACGCAAATTGAGGATATGGGCGTGGAGCAGATTGGCGGGATTTTGGGACTCGTCGTCGGGCCAGAGTGCTTCTAGTAGCTGATCACGTGAACCTGTTTTATATTCTAGCAAGAAAAACAAAATTTCCCGTGCTTTAGCACTACGCCATTCTTTAAGCTCTTTTTCGCCCAGCCAGATGCTGCCTCCGTCCAGCCCAAATACGTACAAGGTATTTATAGCGGCTGAGGTAGTTGGAGTAGTGTTCTGGTCTGCTTGAACTACGGTTGAGGTCGCAGTTTCAGACCCGATTTCCGGCAAGCCAGGCACAAAACCGTGTCGGCGTAAAAAATCTGCTACCGTCTCGCCCAATTTACGGCCTGCCGCGTAGTTAAAAAGCGGCTCTGCCCACTTCATTTCAAAAGGTAAAAATGGTTCAAAACCTAGTTCGTCGGCCAGTGTCAGGCTTTCGGTTAGAAGCGGGGCGGCTTTGCGCGGCTCACCCATCGCCAACAAAATAACCGCCTGGGTAAGTTTGGCCCGCGCTTCTTCGGCCCGTGCCTGGTTAGCCGAAAAAACGCTGACGGCCCGCTCAATTGCTGCTAAAGCCCGTTTGTACGAGCCTTTGCTATATTCCAGCCAACCCTGATTACGGTAGCTAAAACCAGTTTTTTCCGGCAGCTTATATTCTTCGCCAAGCTCCAGTGCCGCTTTGATTAAGTCACTGGCTTCGGTGCTTTTATCCTGTAAAATCAAAGCAGTAGCCAGGTCATTGATGATTTGTAGCTCCATCTTTCGCACCCGGTTTTGTTGAGCCAGAAGCAGAGCGGCGTTATAAACCGTTTCGGCTTTGCTAAAGCGGGCCGTGTCGCGGTAAAGGTTGCCCAGGTACGTCAACAGATACAACTGTAAATATTGGTTTTCCTGACTGGAAGCCAGGGCCAAAGCTTCATCTAACTGTTCCTCGGCTTCTTGATATTGGCCTTGCATATAGGCATTGATAGCTAAAGCGGTGCGTACATAAGTTTCACGACCCACATTGCCGATTTTGACAAAATAAGCCAGTGCGCGGTTATAATGCACATTCGATTTAATCAGCCGCCCACTATTGTGATAAAGCTCTCCAAAAGAGTTTTCTACTACCGCCAGATGGAAGTCATCAGCACATTCACTATAAATTGTAGCGGCAATATGCAAAGCTTCTTCGGCTATCTCACGCTTGCCACCTGTTTCAGCTGCGACTGCGCCTACTATAGACCTGGTTAAAGCAACAGCTTGTTTGCCGTCCCAGCTTTGTCTTAACGTAGCTTCATCTTGCAAGACACGCTGGCACAGAGCCAGAGCTTCATCCCGCTGGCCTGTTCGCAATAACATTTGTGCCTGGTTTGCCAGGGCGCGAGCGGCGTGGTCGAACAACCCTTCCTCGCGGTAAAGCTGTTCGGTGCGAACGTAAGCGCGAATGGCCGCCTGATTATCGCCTTTATCCAAAAACAAGCGTGCCTTGATATTGAGTAAATGCGGCAACCGCTCCTGCTCAATCAGGGGAATATGCGCTACCAAATCGGCCAAAAGCCCCGTCCGTCCGGTCTCATACAAGGGTTCGCTAATCTGGTCAAGCAGGTTTGCCGCCGCCAAAAGCTCGTCCGCCGCCACATAATGTTGAATCGCTTCCACATAATGCCCGCTATCTTTTTGGATAGAGGCAGCCCGCCCCTGGATTTGTTTGTAAAGCACGTTATTTTGCTTTAGCTTCGACAACAAAAAATTGCGAAACAAAACGTGGTATTGGAAATAGGTCTGCCCTTCCTGACTAAAGCTGGTGATAAAAAGGTTGCGGCTTTCCAATTGCTTGAGCAGGTTTTCGCTGGAAAAAGCCTGGCTACTACTATTAGTATTACCGTGTGCGGAAGATTCAAGCAGCGCGGTACAATTGGCAGAGTTAAGCTGGTCAAGAACGCTGGTTTTGAGCAAAAAAGTTTGCGCTTCCACGCTCTGACTTGCCAGCACTTCCTGAGCCAGATAGTTAAAAACTTTTTCCACGTCGAAATTATCGTTGACAGCTTCTAGTTTGCGCCAATCGCCGGAGTGAAGCAGGCTGCGGTTGCTCAGAGCCAGAATGACGGCGGTAATCCAGCCCTCGGAGTAAGTAGCCAGGGTGCGGGCCAGTTCCAAATCGTGCAGCCCGTAAAATTCGCCTAACAACTGGTCAACTTCACCAGCCTGGAAAGCCAATTCGGGCTGACCCAATCCCAACATCTTTTGTTTGGCTAACAAACGGGTAATGGCTAAATCTTGGGGCAACGAACGGCTGGCAAGCAGCAGGTGAAAATTGTCGGGCAGCCATTCCAACAAGCGTTTGACGAAATTATTTACACCCACGCTTTCGGCAAATTGGAAATCGTCCAGTACAATCACCGTGTCGCTGATTTCGCCCGTATCCGGCAACACCAGGTCTTGTAGATCACAAATAAACTGGTCGGCCAGCCGTTGCACAACTGGAATATGATGTAGTTCTTTGAGGTTGTAATCCAGGAGTTGCTCGAAAGGTATGCCAAAATCGGGATAGAGACGACGCACCGAATGAAGCAGATAAGCGCAAAAAACGGCAGGGTCACGGTCACTTTCGTCCAGGGCATACCAGCACAAAGACAACGCGGTATGTCGGGCAAAATCAGTAAGCAGAGTAGTTTTGCCGTAGCCCGCCCCAGCTGAAATCAAAGTCAGACGGTAGTCCCGGCACAAAGACAAAGCCGCAATCAGCCGGGTGCGATGTAACAATTGACGCGGCGGAGGCGGCACTCGTATTTTGGTGGGAATAATTGTTATATCCACCTATGATACCCCTGCAAAACAGCCAGATTACAGAAAATCAATCCGCACGTTTTGAATAACTAGGTCCCAATGTAGCGCACTATTATTGACACCACCCAAAGCCCGGTTCTCACCCAGGGCTACATGAGCCGTGCCAAGCATTTTTTCGTCCAAAAGAGTACAGCCAGTCACGCGGTCAATCGCCGGGTTAAGCCCAATGCCAAATTCACCCAATGTCGCTGCGTCCCCACCTCCGTTTGCTACTACCTCGCGGAAAAGTTCCAGGCCCGCAGCTGCTTCTAACGCAGTTACGCGGCCCGCCTCAAATTTCAACCGCAAATGGCGAATCGGCTGGCCTTGCCAAAAAGCCTGCTCGATAACCACTATCCCTTCTGCGCTATCTTCGATGGGGGCAAAGCAAACTTCGCCCGAAGGTAGGTTAAGGTAGGGTTGGCCTCCTTTGCCTGCATGAAACTCGTGAGGCAATTTTACCACACCTGCGTCTTGTTCGATAGCCCTGCCCCCAACTTGTAGTCTCAAATCTGTGCCCTTGTTCGAACGCACCCGCAACCATTGGGCAGCTTCCAGTTTCGTGGCGAGTTGAGCCGCTTGTAGCTGAATGGGCCGATAGTCCACCGCCATCGCCCGCCAAAACAAGTTATGTAAAGTGTCCCAATCTTGGTCGAGCGCGACGGCCTGTCCCGATGTAGGTATTTCCGTACCAATCCATCGGCGCGTCCCGTCAAAAATAATATCGCTGGGTGCTTCCTCACTGGCCCGCAATGCTTGCAAACGCTGGGCAGAGAAATGAGCAAAGGCCAGCGGGTCAGCCCGCTCAAAGAAAGTAGTGATGATTACATCGCTGGCAGTCAGGGCGGCTAGAAGTTGAGGGCTAGATGTAGCCAGAGCCGCGTCAGAAACGCTGGGGTCGGATAGCTGGGCCAGCAGTAGTGCGTCGCTGCTAACTATGACAAAAGGCCATGCCCCAAACTGGCGGCAGGCGTGTTCCAGGGCTTCGCAAAAATCTAGCGAGTCAGCCCTGCCCAAAATCGTTACTCGTTCGCCCGGTTGCACTCGCGCACTAACTAAAATTATTTGTCTGGCAATTTCGAGATAATCAGGCATGGGCTAAAGGTCGCCACGTTTTTGGGCTGTCAGCACTTCGTCTAGCTGGCTCTGAGTAATATAGCCCTTTTCAATCAGTACCTGACCAAGCAAATGCGGCGGTTTTTGACTGCTAAGAGCTTCTTGTAGCTTTTCTATCGAAAGGTAGCCGCGCTCTACCAAAGCTTCACCAATGCGGGGCAGTTTGCGAAGTTTGTTACGGAGCAGGGTCATGGCAACCAACCGCAAAGCCATATCGCCTGTGCCGCCTTTGCTGATGTAGTGGTCGGCCCCCACCTCGTAGGCTTCCTGACGATACTTGCTCAGACCTTCCATACTAAAAATTATGACCGGGACGTGGCGAGTATTTACGCCATTCTTGATTTCACGGCACATCTCTAGTCCGCTGCCGTCTGGCAAAACCAAATCTAATACCACCAGGTCAATTTTATGCCCATACAGAGTAATTTTCTGTCGCCCTTCAATGGCGGTGCGGGCCACTTCTACCGTCACCTGCGGCCCGATAGTTTGGAGTTCGTACTTGCTAAAAGCAGCCTGGGTAGGGCTGTCTTCAACTAGCAAAATTTTAATCGGAATCATAGCTAGATTTTACCTGGTCTTTATTCAACGTGATTTTGGATAGCTTTGCCCCAATTTTAGCCTGTATAGGACAGTGCTGGCTACCTATTATGTTAGCACACTTCTGTCTATTTGGGAATTAAAATACCTATATATTTGTAACTGGTTGCCTTGGTGAAAATCCTGTCTTGCACGGCTGAATAGTTACAGAAAATCTTCTCGTCGTTAGGCTTGATAAGCCCTTTCTAAAAGTTCGGCCAGATGCAATATCTCGACAGGTCTGCCTGCTTTGTTCATGCCGTAAGCAATTTGAATGGCACAACCAGGATTGGAAGCTACCACGATTTCGGCGTGGGTGTTTTTAATATTTTCGGTTTTCCAACTCAAAACTTCGTTCGCCATCACAGGCTGCAATACATTGTAAATCCCGGCACTGCCACAACACCAATCGCTATCTTTCATTTCCACCAATTCCACGCCCGGCAGCGACTTGATAAGCTGGCGCGGCTGATTAAATACTTTTTGGCCGTGCTTCATATGACAGGCATCTTGATAGGTGACGCGGGCATGATACGTCCCTGTCGGCGGTGTGAAGCCGATTTCCACCAGCAGTTCGCCGAAGTCGCGCATCTTGCCCACAAAACGAACCGCGCGTTCGGCATAAGCGGGGTCGTCGTGCAGCAAATGATGGTATTCCTTGAGCGTCGCGCCACAACCACTGGCATTAACCACATAATAATCCGCGCCTGTCGCCTCGAAAGCCTCGATGTTCTGGCGGGCCAGCACCTGGGCATTATCGCGCTCACCTACGTGGGCGTGCAAAGCTCCGCAACAATGTTGTTGGGTCGGTAGCACTACTTCGCAACCATTGCGGGCCAAAACGCTGACCGTCGCGGCATTTGTACCCCGGAACAGTTCGTCCTGGATACAGCCAGTCAAAAAGGCTACTCGATAGCGAGTTTGGTCGAAGGCAGGCGTAACGTGGGGTAACTTTGCTTTCAAAAATCCACCTTGAGCGTCCGGTAACATCTGTTCCTTTTCGTCTAGCTTGCCGGGCAGAATTTTGAGCAAGCCGCTACGTTGTACCAGCTTCCGCAAGCCACTTTTTTGGTACAACCGCAAGCCAAAACCTGCCGTCTGCATCGCCCAGGGCTGCATAAACAAAAAGCCCAAAGTAGCTTTACGTAGAGCGCGTTCAGTTTCCGTCGTGGGTTTGAGTTGGGCGCGGGCCGCTTCCAAAAGTGCGCCGTAGGGAACAGCCGAAGGACAGGCGGTTTCGCAAGCCCGACAGCCCAGACATAAGCCCAAATGCAGACGCAAATCCGGGTCGTCCTGTGGAATTTCGCCGCTTGCCAGACCACGAATTTGATAGACCCGGCCACGCGGCGAGTCAGCTTCTAGCCCTGTCGCTTTATACGTCGGGCAGTACGACAAACACAAACCGCAATGCACGCAGGTTTTTAGTTGCTTCTCGGTAATTATGTCAAGTATCGGGCTACCAGTGTAAGGTGAACCCTGGCCCTTTTGAGCATAAACTGCCTTTGCTACTTCCGGCTCTTGCCCCGTCGCCAAATCCGGCACGACAGCGTGACCTCGGTTGATTTCCATTTTTTCTTTCTTAGCTTTTCACTTGCACAATCATTTCGATTTCAACTGGCATATTAAAAGGCAATCCGCCCATCCCAACCGCAGCCCGCGCGTGTTTACCTGCCTCTTCGCCAAAAACCTGCACAAACAAATCGCTGGCTCCGTTTATCACCTGTGGTTGCTGGCTAAACCCTTCGATGGCGTTGACCATACCCAATACTTTGACCAACCTGACCACTTTATCCAGGCTACCTAACTGGTTTTTGATAGTTGCCAGCAAATTCAGCCCCGTCAAACGCGCTGCTTGATAAGCCTCATCCAATGAAACTTCCGCTCCAACCTTGCCTATGTAAGCCATCGTACCGTCCGCAGCATTCGGCCCGTGTCCCGACAGAAAAAGCAGTTCGCCCACCTGTACCGCACTAATAAAATTCATACCGGGCGGTACGACCCACACTGACGGCAGTTCGATACCCAGTTCAACTATCCTTTGCTCTGCACTCGTATCGGCCATAATTAATTTCCTTTCTATATTGTTATTAGTAACTACTCAGCCAGAGGCGCATCTGTCATTCCGAACGAAGCGTCAACTGGTTGCTGCGTAGTGAGGAATCTCTAATTAGAAAACGGGGTTAGA
This sequence comes from Chloroflexia bacterium, assembly GCA_038207455.1. GTDB lineage: Bacteria > Chloroflexota > Chloroflexia > Chloroheliales > Chloroheliaceae > JBBQZT01. The sequence goes on along the minus strand of JBBQZT010000023.1, from coordinate 32,855 downwards.
GATTCCTCACTTCGTTCGGAATGACAATATCTAGCTGAATAATTGCTGTGACTCTTTAATTTCAACCACTAACTCTATCTCAACTGGCATCCGGCCCGCCAGCCCGTTTACTCCAATGGCCGAACGGGTATGTTTGCCAATTTCCGGGCCAAAAACCTGTATCAGTAAGTCACTCGCACCATTGATAACGGCTGGCTGCTGCTCAAAGTCGTCCGTGCCATTGACGAATCCCGTCAGCTTGACGATTTTTAGCACCCGGTCAAGGCTGCCCAACTGTTGTTGCATGGTTGCCAGCAGGTTAAGAGCGGTCAGCCGCGCCGCCTGATAAGCTACTTCCAACGATAATTCGGTAGGAACTTTGCCCCGGTAAGCCAATTTTCCATCAGCCAGGAGCGGCCCACCTACTACAAAAAGCTGGTTGCCAGTTCGCACACCCATTACAAAATTCATATTGGGCGGCACGGCAGGCACGGGTGGTAATTCAATCCCAAGCTCACGCAGTTTTTGTTCGATGCGCCCGCTCATCATTATAATCCTCTGAGAAAACGACCAGGGTTCAAAATGCTTTTAGGGTCAAGCTTATCCTTGAGAGCCTTCATCGCCATAAAACTATCGCCCACGCTCCCAAATACGTCTAATTTTGCTTTCAAAGCATCTGGCGCGGTTTCTATCACCAGACTGCCACCAACTTTCTGCACCTCCTGGCGGGCCGCTTCGATGAGTTCGACTGCTTGCTCATAACGGCTTTCTTTAATATCGGCATAAAGATAGACAATACCAGTTCCAGCCCGCACCTGTATAATAGGGTCAAGCTTTAACTGATTGGCTAAATTTCGCGCAGTGCTAAGGGTTTTTGGTAAATGGGTCAAAGTCGTATTCCACTTCAAAACCAGATTAGCCAACGAACTATTTCGGACGTTTCGCATAATCTGCCACGCATCAAGGCCATTTAATTCGGTTACTTCTGAAATTTCTGTCGCGCCGTTTTTTTGGCAAATAGCCACCAGTTCCCGCATCTGGTCTTTAACTGCTACTTCAAGCCCTTCCGCCGCAAAAAACAACTTCGCGCTGGCGGCAGCGTCGCTAAACATAAAGCTGCCATCAAACATTTCTACGGCTGCCGGACTGGTGTTAGAACCGGCGGCCTGGCGTGCAGCTATGAGAGCTTCCTCAACCTGCGTAAAAGTAGCGACGGCCCACTGGCTATACTGAGGCTTTGGCAGCACCTTGAAAGTGACTTCGGTTAGCAATCCAAGCGTGCCGAACGAACCAATCAGCAGTTTATGCAAGTCGTAGCCAGTCACGTTTTTGACCACGCGCCCACCGCTCCGTCCAATTCTACCATCCGCTAATACAAATTGGCAGCCGATAAGCAAGTCACGGGCCGTACCGTACAGCAGCCGTTTTGGGCCGCTTATGTTCGTTGCCAAAATGCCACCCAATGTCGCACCAGGTAGCAGGGGTGGGTCGAGCGGGAGCCACTGGTTGTGTTGAGCCAGAATTTCTTGCAAATGCTCAAACTCCATCCCTGCCCCAATGGTAACGGTCAAATCTTCGGGCTGGTAGGCAATCAAAGCATCGAGTTTGCGCGAAGAAATTTTGAGTCCAACTGGAACAGCCAGATTGCCATAATCCCGTTTGGTAGCGTTACCCATCAGGCCGACGGACATACCGTTAGCATTAGCTTCGCGCAAACTTTCGGCAGCTTCCTGGGTCGTAGCAGGCATTAAAATTTGGGTCTGTTCGTTCGTCAGCATCAACCTTTCCTTTTACCCAAACAGTCCATTGAGTCGCAGGGGGTCTCCCCCCTACACCCCCTAACAAACCTCCGTGCGCCAGAGACTCAGAGGTCAGAGATTTCAGAGTTCAGAGGGCGCGGTAGGGGCAGCCACCACCAACCGCAACCCGATATTGCCGCTAACGTAATGTGGATAAAGGTTGAGGCGATTGAAAGAGGCGGCATAGTTTGAATTGTAGTAGAACGTTCCGCCCCGCACTAACCGATAATCCCCACTTCCATCTACCCTGATCTCCTTCGGCTTTTCAAACAGCTTTCCGTACTTGTTCAAGCACCACTCCCACACGTTACCTGCCATATCTTCCGCTCCACAGGCTGCCGCCCCATCGGGATACATTCCTACCGCGATGACCTGCTTCAGACCTGCTTCGGCTGTATTGGCTTTTTTGGCTTGCCATTCGCCCCACGGATATTTTCGCTGTTGCTGACCCCCCTGCGCCGCCCATTGCCATTCCCATTCCGTCGGCAGCCGCACCTGTGCGATCTAGCCTATCTGAAAACTGGTTGACCCGATGGCGGGTAGTTCATAGCCCCGCCACCGACTTTGCAGCCAACGCCCAAAGGCCACGCTTTGATACCACGAAATCCTATCGCGGGGGTTGTTGGTTGCCCCGTTGTTTGGGGCAGTCAGAGGTTGGGGCTGGTAGTCAGCGGGCATATCGCGCCACCATTCCTGATTATAATAGCCATCCGCCGCTTTTACAAAGGTATCAAACTGGGCATTAGTGAGGGCATATTGGGCGATGTAAAATGGCAGCACCCCGAAAGTAGTACCTTTGATTTCTACATTCCCACCGGGGGCGACTGGCAACCATCTGATGTCGGGTGTACCATCCTCGCTCACCCCTACGCCGGGCCGGGGGTCGCCTATTTTGTTTAGACGATTGCCAATATCGCGGCAGCGAGCGTGGGTAGTGCGCGGGTCGGCCAATTCGCGCAGCAGACGCACCTGCTCGGTGTCTGGCGGCGTAGCTGATGGCCTTAGCTTCGTGGGTTGCGGCGGGGTAAGGGTTGTCTGTGGCTGCTCTGGCGGTGGTGGCGACACGGGAACATTCATCAACTCGACAATCCGTTCCGCCAGCTTGATCCATACCAAATCTTGCTCATATTTTTTCAGACTATACAAAGGGGTGGAGGCACTGTTGATGGCTTGTATATCGTACAACTTCAAGTTTTGCAGCGCGATTTTGCTGACCGGGCCGACAATGATTTGCAGCAAAATCGCCCCTTCCCCTTTGGCGGCGGCCTGTAGCAACGGCTGCAACTCGTTCTTGACGATAAAAGACGAGGCCAAAAAGTCGGTACTGATTAGTAACACGGCAACACGGGCGACGGTCAAAGCGTTTTCGATTTCGGTACGCCAGGTATCCCCCGCCTTGATACGAGTGTCGTCCCATATTTCGGCCATTTGGTCTGGCATCACTGACCTTAAATGCTGCTGAAAGCGTTCCAGGGCCGCTTTGTCCTGGTGGCTATAGCTAATAAAAACTTGATTGCGGGTAGGCATCTTTGCGCTCTATCTATGCAGTAAATTTTTGTTAAAATTCAATTATGCCTGCCGATTATAGCATAGAAGGGCAGCTATCAGCCAATACATTCCATTGACAGCAACTACACCCAGGGGGTACCCGCGCAATGTCCCACAAGAATACTCCGAACCGTCCATTGGCGGAGCAATGTCCCACGAGCAGCCACCTATGGATACACCATGCGGAGGTGCAGGCATCCACAGGCTATACAAACCAAACCTACTAAAGTGGGTTCAAAACAATGGTGGCTTTTCAACCTGATTTATCAGGTTTGGGGTGAATAGACGACGGTTTCAACCGTTGGCGGTCTAACGGAAAAATATGCACCTCACTCATTAACAACTGACATTTATTTACTGATAAACTATTTCGCGTTCACGTTGGCCTTGTGGCTGCTTATGGAGTTCCCAATACTTTTCGGCAATGGTATCCGGGTCGAAATGTGTGCCGGGTTTGACAGTGCCGCAAATTGTCACCGTTCCGACCTGGATACCGTCCGTTTCCAATTCCTCACCCAAAGAATAAGCCAGATTGCGAATACCCGCTTTACCAATTGCCAGCGACGAAGCATACTGGCTGGGATAAAGCGACAGACCGCCGCCCGTAAACAAAATCGTGCCTTGTTTGTGGCTACGCATCGCTGGAATAACTTGTTGGGCCGCCGCCAACGCCCCGGCCACATTCACCGTAAAGTCCGCCAGCAAATCCTCGATTTTTACTCCTGAAGGCGGGCCAGGGTGGATAACGGCGGTGTTATAAATCAGCACTTGAGGGTCGCCCATCTCGCTTTTGATTTGGTCAAAAGTCTGCTGTATAGACCCCGTATTAGAAACGTCAACCGCGTAAGGTTGGGCGGTAATATCAGCACTTTTGAGTTCGTTCGCCAAACCTTGCAGCTTTTCCGCATCGCGGGCCAGCAGCGCGACCTCAAAACCTTCGCGCCCGAACCGCCGCGCTACCGCCAGCCCCATCCCAGGGCCAACTCCTACCACCACACATACTTTTTTATCAGCCATAATTTGATTTTCTTTCCTAAATAAACCTACCACGCTTCGCCCAGGTCTGGTTTGACATACATATCTTTGGCCGTGCCGCCCGTGCGGATACGGGTTTCGCCGCACCGTCCGGGGGTAGGTAGCACTTTGCCGGGGTTGCACAAACCGAGTGTATCAAAAGCATCGCGCACATCGCGCATAATTCCCAGGTCGCCCTCGTCAAAGATAAAGCACATCATATCGCGCTTTTCCATCCCGATGCCGTGTTCGCCCGATAACGCTCCGCCCGCGTCGGCACACAGTTGGATAATTTCCTCGCCCGCCTTGAGGGTTTTTTCGGTATCGCCGGGCTTGTTGCTGTCGAACATCACTAACGGGTGCAGGTTGCCGTCTCCGGCGTGAAAAACATTGGCAATCGGCAGATTGTATTTTTTGGAGATTTCGCCGATACCAGCCAAAGTGTGGGGCAATTTGGAGCGGGGTACCACGCCGTCCACCACGTAATAGTCGGGAGACATCTGGCCCACCGCCCCAAAAGCCCCCTTACGCCCTTTCCAAAGCGCGTCGCGTTCGGCGGCTGTTTTGGCAACCCGAAATTCGAGTGCGCCCGCCTCCAGACAGATTTTTTCGATAGCCTCGGCTTGCTGCTCTAGTGCCTGGGGGAAACCTTCACATTCTACCAATAGCACGGCTTCGGCATCTATCGGATAACCCGCGTGAGTAGTTGCTTCAACTGCCCCAATCATCAGATGATCCATCATCTCCAACGCCGCCGGAACTACCCCACGCTTGATGATGTCGCTAACGGCGTTGGAGCATTTTTCAACGCTATCATAGACCGCCAAAAAGGTTTTGACACCGGGCGGCAGCGGGGTGAGCTTGACCGTGATTTGGGTGACGAGACCCAGCGTTCCTTCGCTGCCCACAAACAAACCGCACATATCGAAACCGGGCGCATCAGGGGCTTTGCCGCCAAAGTGCCGGATTTCGCCATCGGGCGTAACCACTTCCAAACCCTGGGTGTGGTTGGTAGTCACGCCATAAACCAGCGTATGTGGCCCACCCGAATTCTCTCCTACGTTGCCGCCGATAGTACAGGCTTTTTGGCTAGAAGGGTCGGGAACGTAGTACAGGCCGTAAGGAGTAGTCGCCAGGGACAGATGCAGATTCACCACTCCCGGCTCGACGACGGCCCGCAAGTTAGGGGCATCAATCTCCACAATGCGGTTCATACGGGTGAAAGCAATCAAAACGCCGCCACGCAAGGGTATCGAACCGCCCGAAAGCCCTGTGCCCGCCCCGCGTGCCGTATAATACAAACTTTCGCGGTTACAGTAGCGCACCAGGTCAGCTACCTGCGCGGTAGTGGTGGGGAAAACTACCGCTTCGGGCAAATGTTTATCTATCGAGCCGTCGTACTCGTATAGTTTGAGGTCATAGCTACGCCAGAGTACGCCTTCCTTGCCCACAATAGCCGCCAGGTCGCGCACCAATTTAGTTTTATCCAGGGGCGGCCTGGTTTTTTCTTCGACGCTGTTAGCGTCATCTAATACTTTTTTATCAAGCGTTTGCATAAGATTCTTTCTCCGCTAAGGCCAGGAATACTCGTTTGAGTCAACTAACGCAATCCGTCCTAAAACCCTGTCAAGATTATTGAATTGAAATCTAAGTCATAGCTGCTTCTTTAGGTTTTTAGCAGACCTGGCTTTAGCTAAACTGACTAGCCGTTCCAGGGCTACGTAATGGTCTAGCTCGGCTTCTTCCTGGCTCGAAAGTGTACCTTCGTTGTTACCTTCCAGTAATTCGCTGACTCTTGCTTGCAACTCTTGATTTGGACGCATCGCTAGAAGCTGTTCAGAACTTAGCTGGTTAACCAATAATTCGCTTAGAGTGATTATGTTTTGGGTGCTGATGTTTTGCTTAGAAGTCAAATTTTGTAGGCCCGATTCTAATATCTCAACTAGCTGGCCTTGATGTTGCTGTAGCTCCTCGCTCAATTCTTCCGGCACTTTTAAAGTTATTTGCATAGTCACCTTCCCTTCGTCCATCAAATGTAATCAAAGGCGGATTGATAATGTATTATGCCACAATGCTACAGCAAGGTAAACCATTTGTCCGTATCAAGGCAAGGCACTTGCAAGCCTACAGAGTGTGGCTCATTGCATTTGTGAGACATTGCTCCGCCAATGGACTTCGACTTATGGGGGATTGCTCCGTCAATGAAGCTCTTGTGTGGTATTGCGCTTTGGCTGGGCCTGGGCTACTATATAACTGCCGAACCGGGTTATATTCTAGCACAAGACAAGGACAACCATGCTTATCAAAGCCGCCGATACCGACCTCCGCACCGCTATCGAGACAATTTTTAATGTACAATCGGGTGAGACTAGCCTCCAGCGTTTTGATAGTGAGATTCGCAACCGCGAACTGCTGCACTACTGGCCGCTTTCCCGCGTCGAACGGCTGACCTTTCGCTCCGAACAACTGCCCAACGTGATTTTCAAGGCGGCTCTACCCCCGTTACTCAACGAGGCCACTCTATACTCGCGTCTGTTCGCCCAAGATGCCCGTTGGACACCCACCTTCTACGGAGAAATTACGACGGGCGAACAAGTCTGGATGTTTTTTGAGGATTTGGGCGCACGCACCTTGAGGAGCGAACCGACGCTGGAAAATTTACAACGAGCTATTATTCTGCTGGCCTCCTTTCACGTAGCCTATAGTCAGACCGCCACCGATGGAACATTGACCAACGCGGTACGGTTGCCGTTTTTCAATCGCGCCGCGTATCTGGCTCTGGCCCAGGAAACCCTCAAATTGACTACCGCTTTGAGCCAACGCGGGGCGTACCCGATGGTAGATGGACACAAACTGGACAAGTTAGCCGCCATCGTTAGAAATTATCAGCGTGTAGCCGACGGTTTGGTTAGCACACCCCAAACCCTGGTACACGGTGACTTCAAAGCCGACAATATTATACTCAAAAGACCAACCAAAACTGCGACACTGCGTGACCGTCTCTACCTGATAGATTGGGCTAATACCTGCGTAGGGACGGGCTTGCTGGATTTGGTGGATTTAGTAAATTTTGGAATTGGGCGTTTTGGGCCAGAAATTATGCTCAAGATGTTGACCCAATACCGTCAGGCGTGGCAGGCGGCAGGCGGTGAAGCTTTACCGGGCCAGCCGCTCGAAGAACTTTTCGTATGTGGGCAGGTTCACAAAAAAATGATGCTGCTCAACTGGTTTGACCGCTGCGCCATCAAATGGATACCAACGGGGCTGCCAGCCTACAACCAATTAGCCGCCAGCCTGATCGAAGAAACTTACGATTTGTCAGCCATACTACGCTAAAAATCTTTACAACTACCCGCCTTGTGTTATAATACAACCAACAATCCAAGCGTATTCGGCACAAGGAGCAAAAAATGTTGTACGGTTTAGATTTTGGGACGAGTAATTCGGCCATCTCGGTTTTACGCGACGCGGCCCGCCACGTTGAGGTGTTGCCGATTGACACCAACCCTGTCCGCCCCGAAATTATGAACACTTTGATTTATCTGGGGCGCGATGGCCGCCAGGAGGTAGGGCGTGCCGCCGTTGATGCGTATTACCGGGATAACGTCGGGCGCGACTCGGTCAAGCAACGGGTTGTTACCAAAGAAATCATCAAAACCGTCGTGATGACTGGCTACGTAGATGAAAATTTTAGTTATGACGAGGACATCACCCTGCCGGGCCGCTTTTTTCAAGCTCTCAAGTCGCTGCTTTCCGAAGAAATGTACGCCGGAACAGACGTGTGGGGCAAGTTTATGTCCATCGAAGACTTGATTGCCATTTTCCTGCGTACTCTCAAAGAGCGGGCCGACGCGCAGTTGGGCCAGGAAATCGGCGGGGTAGTGTTGGGCCGTCCGGTCTTTTTTTCGACAACGGGCGGTAACAACGAACTGGCTCAGGAACGACTAGAACGAGCGGCAAAGCAAGCTGGTTTTGCCGAGGTGCATTTCCAATATGAGCCAGTCGCCGCCGCACTATACTACGAAATGGAACTGGCCCAAACCGAGGAGATTGTATTAGTGTTCGACTTCGGCGGCGGTACGCTGGATACAACCCTGGTACGGGTCGGGCCACAGCGTCACCACATTGGAGACCGCCGAGACGATATTTTGGCGACCAGTGGGCGGGCTATCGGGGGTAACACTTTTGACGAAGTGATTATGGAGCAAAGGCTATTCAAATATTTTGGCGAAAATTCGCGTTATAGCGAACAACGCCTGACCCTACCCCATCACATTTTTGAGATGCTGCGTAGCTGGTACACTATTTCTTCGCTGCAAGAGCGGGCCATGTACGAATTTTTGGATACGGTGGCCCGGCACAGCGACGGACGCAAACAGGTTAAGGCGTTGGAATGCTTGATCAGAAAAAATTATGGTTATCCACTTTTCCAGGAAATCGAGCGGGCCAAAACCACGCTTTCGGACGAATGGGAAACGCGCATCTCTTTTTTCCAGGAAGCGATTGCCATTGACGAGTTTTTCAGTCGTACCCACTTTGAAACTATGATTGCAGGCTATCTACGTCAGATTGAAAAATGCTTAGACGAAACGTTGGAGCAGGCCGCCATCAAACCGGAGCAAATCGGAGCGGTGTTACGCACGGGTGGCAGCAGTTATATTCCGGCAGTCCAGCGTTTGCTAGAGCGCAAATTTGGCCGGAGCAAGTTGCGCTTCCAGGATGCCTTTTCCAATGTCGCCAGTGGGTTAGGGGTGGCGGCGGCACACGGCACCTGGATATAGGAGCTTTTCTTTGGCAACCATTCGACGCGCAGTTCCAGACGAGGCCCGGATGTTGACCGAACTGACGCTGCGTTCAAAGGCGTATTGGGGCTATGATGCTGCATTTATGGCGGAGGTTCAGCAGAATTTGACCATCACGCCCGAATATATTGACAGTAATCCGGTTTTTGTGCTTGAAGACGCGGCCCAAGTCATGGGTTTTTATAGCTTGAAAGCTTTGGCAACCCCCAACGAGGTGGAACTGGATTTTTTGTTTATCGAGCCAACCGGGATAGGCACAGGCTATGGCAAGCAGCTGTGGCAGCACGCGGTTCATACGGCCCGCCAAGCTGGTTTTCAGACGATATTAATTGAAGCTGAACCCCAAGCCCTAAAATTTTACACCAAGATGGGGGCGGTGTGGGCGGCAACCAAACCTTCACCAGTAGCAAACTTATTTCCAGGGCGGGTGCTACCTGTATTACGGTTTGACTTGTAAGCCAGGGTAAGCCAGCAGCAAGGCGGGTATGCGCGAGAGATTTGGATAAAAATTTGCACCCCCCCCAAATTCAGGCTGATATTACCAGGAGAACCGCCAGTTGGTTTGTTTTCGGCTCTACTGCCAATAGCGGTTTTCCTGATAGTATCAACCCTTGTTTAAGACCAATACCGTACAAATAAGGTTTTTGTGAATATTCAGTCCTATGTTGTAGGTGCAGTTCACATATTTGAGTTTGATCGCCAACGGTTAAAACCCTCGTCTATACGCACCAAACCCACTAAAGTGGGTTCTCAAATGCCCTTCATTTTACCACGTAAAGGGAGTTACTAACCTGATTTATCAGGTTTGGGGTGCATAGACGAGGGTTTTAACCGTTGGCTGCCGAATATTTCCTAATTTTCAGCTTGGAGGCGGCACGGGTGCGGGACACGCCGCCTCCAGCTTATTTGAACAGTATTGTTTTTAAAACCTGCTATTGTGAGGTTTTATCCTTGAGCCTGGGTCTGCTCTGGCTCATCGGGTTGGGTCTCCTGTGCGCTGGTTTCGTCCGCAGTGACCTGCGTCTTTTTGGAACGACTGGCCTTTTTCGGTTCGGCAGCTTCGTCTGTGCCAGGCGTGGCTGGTTCAAGGGCTTCTATCTCCTCGGCAGTACCAGGGTGAACGAAACCCGCCCCGGCAATGTCCGATACCTTTAGCTCGTGTACTCGACTATCCGAACCAACATCGGTTTGGTTTGCATCGTCCAGGAAGTCCAGCATCAAAGCGTTAAACTCTTCGGCCCGTTCCCAATTGACCGACAAACGCGCCTTGTCCAGCACCTTAACACGAGTGGCCCGGCTCTCCCGCGTCACTTTCTCGCTTTCCTGTGGCGGCGTAATCCGTGCCTGCTTGCCAAAGACTGCCAAAATCGGAATGTCCAGTTTGCCTATGGTTTTGGCGATTTCCGCATTGAGCTTGCCCGTGAAAAACGAAGGTACAGCGTACTCTGCTCCATTCTGATGCGCGGCCACCCAATACTCCTCTACCATCTCGTCTGTGACAATACTCTTGTCCATAAACATATTGGTTTCCATAAAAGAGCGGATACCGGAGTGCGAAGCCACGTAGCTATAAACACCTTTGCCTACTACGGGCGCACGTAACGCTCCGTAAAAAACGCTGGAAACTATTTGTGGCCCACCTGTTTTGGTTTCCGCATCCAAACCTGTCGGCTCAACCAACAACAGCTTGCTAATTAATTCGGGCCGCCGATAAGCTACCTGTACCGCAAACGCCCCGGACAACGAACTAGCGACCACATAGGCTGGCTGGCCCACCACCTCGTCCAAAAACTCCGTCAGTTGCTTGATATACACTTCGCTACTGTACTCAAAATCGGGCCGTTCGCTGCTGCCAAAACCCAACAAGTCGAAGGCATAAGTTTTATACAGTGAGGCAGCGGTTTCAATATTCTTGAGCCACTCGTAGCTGTGTGCGCCTGCTCCAATACCGTGTACAAACACCACCGGATGTTCATCGCCCGTCACTGCTCCGGCTTCTTTGTAGAAAACCAGACCTTGACGCGAACGATAGAACTTGCTTTCCCCAGGTAGCTTGCTTTCCAGGGGCGACACATTCGACCAGATACGCGCGTTGTTGGCCGCGACTCCACCAATAGCCAGACCCGCCCCACCCAAAGTCTTCCAGGGAAAGCTCAAACCTTTTTTCTGTTCGACCTTCACAAACGGCACGTTGATTTTGCCAGTCTCAAGGTCTTTTTGACGAGCCTGCACGTATTTAACCGCTTGCTTTTGCTGCCTGTTCAACACTTTGCCCAACACCTTTTGCTGTTTCGCCACCTTCTTCATCACCTGGGCGCGGGTCTTACGGAACTGTTTGGCCGCTTTTTTAGGGTTCTTGACTTCCACGCCAGGAATAACGTTGAATGCGCCAAACAACTTTTCGTCCAGTTTGGCATCGCGTACACTGCTGCCAACACTAGCGACCAATCCTGCGGCTTTTTTGTCCAGCTTGTTGTCTTTGACAAAACCGCTCACGCTATCACTCGCGCTGCCAGCCAGACCGCCCAACGTGTCCGAGGCATTACCCGCAAATTGAGCCGCCTTTTTGTCTAGCTTGTTGTCCTTGACAAAGCTGCTTACGTTGTCACCTACATTAGCAGCCAGGGTGCTGACTCCATCGCCCACGCTGCCCACCAGGTCGGCGGCCTTCTTGTCCAGCTTGTTGTCCTTGACAAAGCTGCTCACATTATCACCGATGTTAGCGGCCAGTTCGCTCACACTATCGGAAAAGGAAGCGGCTTTCTTATCCAGGTGAGCGTCCTTGAACGCACCACTCACGTTGTCGCTCAAACCGCTCATGGTATCACCCAACTTAACATTTTGGGCTGCATCTACTACACTTCCGACCACGCTAGTGGCAACGTCGGCGATTGCTCCACCGATACCAGCCACGACGGGCAGCACATTCCCACTTCCCCCACTAAAGGTATCTCCGGCAGCCGAGGCGAAGTTGGAGGCTTTTTTATCCAATTTGGCATCTTTGATGGTGCTGCTGACATTATCGCTCACACCACTCCAGGTATCACCTGCCGCACTCAGAAGGTTGGAAGCCTTTTTGTCCAGCTTCGCATTTTTGACGGTGCCACTTACATTATCGGTCAAACCGCCCCAGGTATCACCCGCTTTGGCAGCCAGTTTCGCGGCTTTTTTATCAAGTTTCGCATTTTTAACCGTACCACTTACATTGTCCGTGATATTCCCAAAGGTACTACTGGCCTGGTCTGCTAATTTCGCAGCCTTTTTGTCCAGCTTTGCATCTTTTAGGCTGCTTTGAACGTTGCCTCCTACATCACCGACTTTACCTAATAGCTGGGACGGGCTAAAACCTGTTTCCTCATTGTCAGCACTGTCGTCCACCGCAGTCGCCAATGTGGAGCGGGCAGCCAGAGCGTCCGCCGCTGCCGTAAAAAAGGTACTCATAGTTTCGGGCAAATCCCGATTATCTTGTTTGGATGCTTTTCCACGTTTGGGCAAATCCAGTTGGTTGACCGACTCAACAAGGTCTTCCGACGCTTTGCTGACATCCTTGCGGAACTTACCAAAGTCAAATTTTTCGCCTGTCTCTGCATCCTGGTTTTTACCAATACCGAACATCGGCTTCTCTCCTTTTGTCATAGACTTTTATCATCGTTACTCATCTATACGCAAAAAGCTTGCCACGATTGCCCGTTTCGACAGCGAACTCAACAAATTGGTAGCAACACCTTCCTTTAACAGCAAGCAGGGTAAGCAGCCAGCTACCCTAACTGCCCTGGCTTATCCGCCTACGGCCCATGCAACATTTTCGACTACCATTTGGTCGCGCGGGCCATCCGGCTTAAATCTAACGCCGGGTAATTATAGCTAGGGAGTTGTGCTATACTATCAAAGGTCATAATTTGCGCTTTTCTCAGCAACAGAAAGCCTCAATCTGATACCTTTGACAGTATAGATAGACGCAACCAACGAAATGGCCTCCAAAAATTATAGAGAGTGACAAGCAAACTATAATTTTTGGAGGTATAGCTATGATAACCAATTTTGATGATTTTTGCACCTGGATGTACGTCACAATTGATGACATCTGGCAAAAAATCAAACCTTTGTTCACCCACCCCGGCTCTCAAGTGGGTTGTAGCGATATCGAGCTAATTGCGCTTGCCATCATCAGCGAGTGTCGCGGTTGGCACCCAAAGATACGGTGTCGCTGGTCAAGTGCCAATTTCAGGCACTTTGCCACTTTAACAATTGAATAGCTTAAACTGGCTGGTTCTTATTCACGAAGCTTTTGCTAGTGGCTCCGTTTGCTTTTCGCTATCAAGGAGTCCGCTTTGGCAAATTTATAATCAGGGCCATTGCAAAGTCGTATTCGCATTGTCATTCTGAACGGAGGCTCTGCGTAATGAAGAATCTGCTACTGAAAACTTATGAGTAACAGACCCTTCGCTACGCAGAGCCTCCGCTCAGGGTGACAGGTTAAAGCGACTTTGCAATGGCCCTGGTATAACGATATATTAGCTTGTCCACCTCTATCTTTGCAGTGTATAATTAAGGTGCAATTGTGCGCTCCTGTCTTGGTTACACATTGGAACTTATTTCTTTACGCACCTAAGACTACTCACCACGTCGCAAAACCCGTCCGGCCTTAGCTCCTGTATCCTCTCCCTCCTCAATTACAAGTGTTCCGTTGACAAGCACATGGCTAATACCTCGTGCGTATTGATGGGGTTCGGGGAAAGTGGCCCGGTCTTGCACTGTATCGGGGTCAAAGATAACCAGGTCGGCTATGCAACCAGGCCGGACGAGACCCATATCAAAACGGCGTAAACGTTGAGCGGGCAGAGAAGTCATTTTGCGAATAGCTTCGGGCAGACTTAAAACGTGTTCCTCACGCACATATTTGCCCAACACACGCGGGAAAGTCCCGTAGTTGCGGGGATGTGAACTGCCCCCGTGCGAGGGGTTAATATTCGCCCCATCTGTACCAACTGCCACTGCTGGGTGGCGCATCACTCGCCTTACATCATCTTCTGACATTGTAAACACAATCATTCCGATGCCCTCCGGCTCACTTTCGAGCAGGTAGAGAGCGGTCTCAATCATATCTTGCTGGCGTTGGGCCGCAATTTCGGACAACATCAAACCTTGATATGCTTTATTTGGCCCTTCCGGTACCCCGCTAATCATAATAGTTTCAGGTGAAAACTGACGCGCGCCTGTATCGGGGTCGGCATTAGCAATCGCCTGATAAATGCGGGCGTGAGTAGCAGAATCGGCCAGGCGTTTCCGCATCGCTTCCACTCCGCCTGCAATAGCCCATTGGGGTAAAAGCGCGGTCAAAGTGGTCCCGCCCGCAGTGTAGGGATATTGGTCGGCCAGAACATCGTAGCCAGCCGCTCGCGCTGCATCTATCATCTGCAAGGAGTTTTCCACCTGACCCCAGTTAGCTTTACCCGAAGCTTTATGATGACTTAATTGCACCCCTGTTCCGGCCTCCCGCCCAATCGTAATAGCTTCGGCTACAGCCTCTAGGAGCGTATCGCCTTCGCCACGAATATGGCTGGAATAAAAGCCACCGTAACGGGCCGACACTTTCGCCAGTGCTACCAGTTCAGCAGTCTGGGCGTAGCTGCCAGGTACATAGATTAAGCCACTCGAAAGGCCAAAGACTCCTTGTTCATGGGCTTGCGCCACCAGTTTTTCCATCGCCGCCAGTTCTGTCGCAGTTGGTTCGCGGTCATCAAAGCCCATTACAGCGATCCGAATCGTGCCGTGTCCCACCTGTAAAGCTAGATTACTGGCTAAAGGCAAATTTTCTAGCGAAGCCATGAAACCAGCCGCGTCTTGCCACTCCCAGGTTAGACCGCAATCAATAAAACCTGTATAGGTCTGCAACAACTCGAAATGTGATGGTTCGATGGGGAATGGCGAAAGACCGCAGTTACCAACCAATTCGGTAGTTACGCCCTGTCTAACCATTGACTCGGCGCGTGGAAATATGGCCGTAGTAAAATCCGAATGAGAATGTAGGTCTATAAAGCCAGGCGCAAGCACTTTACCATCCACATTCAAAGTACGCTTGGTTGGCGCACCTGTTAAATCCCCGATGGCTGTAATCTTGCCGTTTTCAATTCCCACGTCCCCCTTGAACCAGGGATTGCCCGTGCCATCTACAATTCGGGCGTTGCTAAGAAGCAAATCGTACATAATAGTAGTTTCCTCCTCTACACTTTATATTCTTGCACCAACTTCACTACGCCTTCGGCGCAACCCCACGAAAGTGTGACCCCCGCCCCACCATGTCCATAGTTATGTATCACCAATCGCTGGCTTGGTTGTGGCTCGGCTTCCAGTCGCACCAAAGGGCGGCCCGGCCTTAAACCTACCTGATGTTCCAGTAACTCGGTCTCCTGCACAGCAGGTTGTAGTTGAGCGCACCGCGTCAAAATAGAGATAGCGGTAGCTGGCTCCGGCTCCAGTGACCAGTTACCTACTTCAGCTGTACCGCCCAGAATACAATCCCCGGAGCGTGGCACAATATAAGTAGCCGTGCCATCGGGAGCTTCGGTTACATAGAACTTGTTAATAGCGGGGCGTGTAACCCGCATAATCTGGCCGCGAATGGGAAAAAGGGCAGTGTCTCCCAATAAATCGCGTGACCCCAACCCGGTGCAATTGATTACCAGTGCACTTTGGGCCAAAGCTGCGTCCAGCCCTTTCACCTCACGTTGCACAATCCGTCCGCCCTGACTTACAAAGCGACGCATCAAATACATCAGATAAATTGAAGTTTCGATCAAAGGCGCATCAAAATAATAGCCATCACCATAACCTGGCGGAAGTTCGGACGGTGCGGCTTTGCGAAAATTGCGGACGTAATTAGACCAGGCCGGAGCGGGCGTAAACTCCCGAAGAGCTTCGATACCGCTTAAAATCGAAACGCCTGTTCCGGCTACATCTGCTAGTTCGCAAAAAGCTTCGTAGCCACGCTGTCCCCAACTCAAAACCTTTTCTAACGGCGCAACTTGATACGGATACCAGATAGCGGCAGCCCGATTAGAAGTGGTATGAGGTGGCAAATCTCGCGCCCAAATTTCGACTTCGTAGCCAGCTTCTTGCAACTTGATGGCACTTGATAGGCCGGATACACCACAGCCTAATACTATCGCCTGCTTATGTTCTGTCATTTTAACCCTAATTCCCGTTGTTACTAAGATTGCCTACCTTTTTGAACTGGAAAATCTAGCCAGCAATCTTTATCAGTTGTATTTCCACAGTAAAAGGTCAAAATTGGCGGCTCACCTTCGGCTGGTATCTGGCGGAATACTTTGTCATCTGCCCCTGCCACCGCAATTCGAACGCGATGTCCGTGGCGTATCAAAACAGAAATCGGATTCAGCGTAAAGTTTAATTCTGCAGATTCGCCCGGCACTAAATCTTGCATATCTTGGCGCAGATACGTAGGGCGTGGGCCATAAGTCGGATATGGCCCCGGTTCACTACTCACCGCCCGATGTACCGCCCGCAATTGCCCTTCAGTCACATAAAGCACCTGCCCCTCCGGTGTCACATCTTCCAGATAAACGAAAATGCTGGCATCAATAGTGGTCGCTGCAATCGTTAAATGCACGACTACATTTCCAGTTATCTCCATATCCTGGCCTAAAGGTGCGCTCTCCCATATCAAATTGCGTCGGTCTTTTTCGGCCCGGTCAGGGTAGAGTACCGGAAACCCACCCATCAAGGTATGCCAGCGGGTGAGCAAACCCGTAGTGGAGGCTCTATCAACGGTGTAACTGACTTCTGCCTTGCTACCTTTTAAATCGTATGGGGCAGAATTGAGCGTATAATCAGGCTGCAACCACCAGCGTTCAAGGCTTACCCCAGCTGGCGGCCATTGGTCAGCCTCGTGCCAAGCTTCTTCACCCAATGTGTAATAACGTAAGGGCGGAGCGGGCGGTACAGCAGTACCTCGCTGATGCGCTTCCAAGAAAGTATATATATCCTCAAGTTGCTGTTCTGGGTTGTAGTCAATCGGAGCAGTTGGTTGATACGGACTGCTAAGGGTGGGCAACGCCGCACCGTGGTTCCAGCCACCAATGATAATACGAGCGTTAATACCCGGCATATTCAAAAAGCCCAAAGCAGAAGCGGCGTAACCACCGTCAAACCAGCCCGTCCACAACCAAAGCGGCACGTTAGCTGCCTTAATTGCGTCTAATTTGACATGAGGGCTATATTTCTCTGGATTACCTCCCTTAACATCAGCCAGATCGTCGCGGGCAACTGCTGTTTGCATCAATCCCCACATATCCAAATTACCAGCGTGCTCTGTCACTGCTTGAGCTAACAATTGCCCGTCGGTATCTCCATCTACAGGCCGCACCCGGCCCAGAACAGGCACATTATATTTGGCAGCGTTAGCCGGATCGTCCAATAAGTGATTGCCCAGGTCCCAATTGAATAAAAACCAATCCAGTGGAACGCCTCCCGGAAACCCGATGTGCGCGTAAGTGTCCAGCATCGAAAAACGCGGCACTACAGCTTTGATGGCGGGGCGGTGAGTAGTGGTCAGCAACAGGGCCGTCGAACCGTTATAAGATGTGCCATACGCTCCTACTGTGCCATCAGACCAGGGCTGGGCCGCAATCCAATCCACTACTTCACCCAAATTTTCAATTTCGCTATCGGAGCAGGCCCAGGCCCATTGTCCGGTTGAAGCTCCTGTTCCTCGCACATCCACCAACACTAAAGCCAAACCGTGCGCGTGGGCCTTTTGTTTTTGAAAAGCTCTACTCGCCTCTTTAAGCGGTTCGTCTAACGTAGTGCGCCAGTAGCGAGTCGCCACCATTGCGGTTGGCACGCCTTCCGGAGGAACTGCGGTTGGTAAAATGACATCAATAGCGATTTTTATGTTGTCACGCATAGTTAGATGCAAAGCTACACCACAACCAGGGGAAAGATTCGCTGTGTTTGTTTTCATTTGCATACCCTTATTTGTTTTCGGCCCGTACCTGGTTCGCGGACAGGTGAATGACAGATGAGTAATTACCAAATTTCTTCCTTAAAATCAAAAGATTAAATTAGTGGTCAGGTGTCCAGGTCATATCAGGGTCAAGTGGGTAAATGGGCCGTTTCAAATTGTGGAACTTTAACCTGTCCAGATTGGGACTTGATAAACCCGGCGTATCAACTTCGATGATGCGGGCCGCAATTGGGGTAAAGGCCGCCCGATAATGAACCGACGATTTGACCACAATAATATGTTGAGCCGTTGGCTCAATCCCCTGACTACGCAACATCGCCAGGTCACGGGGTTGGGTACGATAGGTACTGGTGATGACCTGGACTGTTCCGCCGTGCTGTCCCTGCAACTCTAATACAGCAGTCGGCCCGATGTCGAACTCTACGCCCGTACCCATCGGCCCGGTGTTGACAAATTTGCCGTCTGTAAGATTTACCACTTTGGCGGTTACGTCCAGAGGCGCACCGTGAAAACCGTCGGTTTTGCCACCCAATTTCAGGTTAATAGTCGCGCCAACTCCGGCTTTGACCGCCGTTTGCACCGTTTCGGGGTCATTCAAAGGCACAACTACCGCGTTTTTAGCTCCCAAACGCAACAAAGCTTCCAATAATACCGTACCATCGGCGGGTGTACCACCGCCAGGATTGTCGCCAATGTCGGCTAAAATAATCGGGCCAGCCTCCGCTTGCATCGCTTGTTGGACGGCCTCATCAACGGGCAAAGGTTTAGCTACAAAATCGGCCCGATGTTGCCAGAGGTAATCTGCTAACTGGCGGGCCGCGTTTTGGGCTTGCTGGGGGTTGTTATCCGTCGTCACAATAATGCTAAAGCTGGTATGCGGAATATCCGAAAAGCAAAAACCCGGCAAATAGCTGACGTTTAGCACGCCACGTTCGTTTTCAATATCGTGGGCCAGATGTTTGAAGCTTAACATGGGTTCGGCATAAGTATATTCGCGCTGAATTCCGGCCAGAAGCGGCACATTGATAATCGCCGCCGTCGGTTTCGCCCCACCCCGCACAATCTGGGTCATCAGTAGCCCCGACTCATAGCCGCGCTCATACGTATCTACGTGCGGGTATTCGTCGTAAGCCACGCACACGGTTGCCAGTCTGACCATTTGGGGCGTAATGTTGCCGTGCAAATCCAGTTCAACAATTATCGGCAAATCTGGCCCGACTACCTGCCGTATAGCCCGTAAAATATAACTTTCGCCATCATCGTCAATTTCCGTAACCATCGCCCCGTGCAAGTCCAATAAAATCCCGTCCAAACCACCTTGTTTAGCCGCGCGTATTCCCGACACCAATTGTGTGGTCAAAGCTTTGATAGCTTCGCCTGTCACTAACCCGGCGGGTTGCGTATGGGAATAAAAAGTCGGTACGATCTCGAAGTTAAAATCGCGGGCCGCATCCAGATAGCCACCGATAGCCGACTTAGTACCCTTAAACTTTTGGATAATTTCAGTTCCTTCGGCTGAACCCCGCGTAAAATCTGCCAACGTAGTCGGCACAACCGAAAAAGTGTTGGTTTCGTGCAGAAGTCCCCCGACTGCTATTCGCATGGTTATTCGTTCCTTATATGCTAAAAATAACTAGAGTCCGCGTAGGCGTGGATCAAGCACATCACGCAAACCGTTACCCAGCAAATTGCTGCCCATCACCACAATAAAAATGGCCGCTCCGGGAAAATTAAACAGCCAAGGCGCGTCTCGCACATAAGACTGCCCATCTACCAGCAGTGTTCCCCAATCGGGCGAAGGTGGCAACGAACCTAAGCCAATATACGAAAGCCCGGCAGCCGCCAAAATCGCGCCGGGAAAAAATAGGGTTGCCAGCACAATCAGGGGGGGCATCACGTTTGGGAAAACACTCCGAAACAAAATACGTCGGTTAGGCACTCCCACAGCCCGTGCCGCCAGAATATAGTCTTGGGATTTTACACTTAAAACCGCGCCCCTGATTACGCGGGCAAAACCCGGTATCGAACTGATCCCGATAGCGATTGTGCCGTTGACCAGACCTGGCCCTAAAATCGTGACAATGGCTAAAGCCAGAAAGATACCCGGAAAGGCTAACATTAAATCTACAAAGCGCATAGCCAGCGTATCCACCCAGCCACCATAGTAGCCACTAACCAGGCCAATCAGCGTGCCGAACGTAACCGCAATCAGCAGAGCCGTAATCCCCACTTGAAGCGCAATCTGGGAGCCAAATATCACCCGGCTAAACATATCGCGGCCCAACTGGTCAGTGCCAAACAGATGTTCCCAGGTTGAGCCAGTCAAACGTTTGCCAGTTGACAGTTTATCTATCGGATAAGGTGCAATCAGGGGTGCAAAAATGGCCGCCCCAATTACTATCAACAATAAAAAGATACCAACGGAAGCAGAACGATGGCGCAACAGTCTCACCACAAAACCTAGCGCACCCTTGCGCTTCTTAACTGCCACCACCGTTTCACCCGGTTGCGCTGGCCTTTCTACCCCTTCAACCAAAATTTGTTCAGACATTTAATTTTGCCTTCACGATGCCTTCGAGATACGCGGGTCAAGCAATCCATACAGCGTATCCACCAGCATATTAACTACCACATAAGTCGTGGCTGCCAACAACACCGTACCTTGTATCACCGGGTAATCACGTTGCCCAATCGCTTTGACGGCCAGTTGACCTAAACCCGGCCAGGCAAAAATATTTTCCACAATCACCGCCCCGCCCAGTAACCCGCCGAATTGCAGACCCAAAATAGTAACAACAGGGATCATGGCGTTTTTGAAGGCGTGACGGTTCAAAACTACCTGACGGCGCAAGCCTTTGGAATAAGCCGTGCGAATATAATCTTGGTTCAACACTTCTAATAAGCTGGAACGTACAAAGCGAGCTAACACCGCTCCTTCCACAATCGCCAAAGTCAGGGTAGGCATAATTAAATGCGGCAAATCGCCCTTGCCTACGACGGGCAGCCAGTTCAAAGTGACGGCGAGCAAATTAAGCAGTAGTAGCCCCAGCCAGATTTGAGGCAGCGAAAGACCAATCAAGCTTACCACGGTGACGGCAGTATCTATAAAAGTGCCTTTATACATAGCGGCTACCGTGCCAAACACCAACCCTAACAGCAAGCCTAACACCAAACTGGCTACCGCTAAAGTCAGCGTTTTAACATAGCGGTCTCCGATTTCATCAATTACCGGGCGGTGGGTAGTGATAGATTTGCCCAAATCGCCGTGGGCCGCCCCTACCACATAACCGAAATACTGCTCATAAATCGGCTTGTCCAGGCCCATTTCGGCCTTGAGGTTCGCCACCACTTCAGGAGTATGCGGTTGCCCAAACAGCAACGTATCTATCGGGTCGCCCGGAATTAGCACCCGCATCAAAAAAATCAGCGTGACCAGAGCCAGCCAGACCGGAATTAAAATTAACAAACGTCTTAGAAAAAATATCAGCATAGAACACCCTGATACAAACTATGTTACTTGCCGCGCCTTGTTTATTAGTAACGAGAGTCTTTCATAACTAACGCCAAGGGTTGAAACCATCGGCTATTAGATTCAAAACCCCACCCAGAGAGTACCAGATCGGGTTAAGAATAGCTCCAAAAATCGGTTTTTAACCCAATTTATTGGGTTTTAGATTGGATAGACGATGGTTTCAACCCTTGGCGCACCTCACGGCCCATAGGATTGTGAACAAAGTAGTGCCAACGGTTGAAACCATCGTCTAGGTACATCAAGTACGCTAAAGCGCACTAGCAACCCGATTTATCGGGTTTGGGTGGGTTAGACGATGGTTTTAACCATTGGCTACCCCGTCCCGATTTTAATAGTTAAGGTTCATCAACCATTGGCAATACCCCAAACCGCTATTGCGCTATCGAAATATCGTTCCAGACCAGTCCCAGCAAAGCGTCAAAATGGACATTCTGCACGCGCTTGAGGGTTGCGGCCTCCGTCCACGGGCCGACAAGCGGTGTCACTTTGGCTTCGTCCAGGATAGCTTTTTGAGCCTGCTTGATTAAGGCCAGCCGTTGCGCCGGGTCGAGCGTGGAGTCGGCTTTGATTAATATCGCGTCTAAATCTGGGTCAGCCGCGCGTTTAACCGCGATGTTTTGACTTTTATAGATGAGTGACAAAAAGCTAGGGTCGGGCCAGCCTACCGATAACAGTACCATATCAAAGTCGCCTTTTCCCAAACGTGGTACAAGCGTGCCTGGGTCCACTACTTCCACTTTAACATCCATCCCAATATCTTTGAGGTTGGCTTGAACAATTTCCGCCGTTGATTTAAATTCAGCCAGTCCAGCAAAAGCCGATAAAGTGAAACTGGCAGGTTTACCGTCTTTGGTCAAAATCCCATTGCTACCAGCCGTCCAACCCGCCGCTTTGAGGACAGCTTTAGCTTTGGCCGGGTCGAAGGGATAGGGGTTGAGGCTGCTATCGTAACCAGCTAGACCGTTCGGTAAAGGACTGGTAATGGCCGAAGCGTGACCGTTATAGGCGTTCGATACAATCGTATTGCGGTCAACCCCGTAAGCAATGGCCTGACGAAACTCGAGCGTATTGAAGGGAGCTTTGTCGGCAAAGTCCAGGAAGATTTCGGTACTACTTTGTTTAATCTGAATAACATTAAAGCGATTATCCTTGCTCAAGCTATCCGATACCTGCGAAGGAATACTCGCGTAATCTATCTGCCCTTGTTGCAAAGCCGCCTGTTGGGTGGCAGGTTCGGCGATGATAGTAAAAGTAATGCTATCCAGGTAAGCCGCACCCTTGTTTTGAACGTCGCCCCGCAACTCCTTATAATTGGGATTGCGCTCCACCACTATTTCCGAGCCAGTTTTCCAATTTTTGAACTGGAACGGGCCGGAGCCAACCGGGTTACGAGCATATTGGTCGCCGAATTTCTGAATGGCTGTAGGGGAAGCAATCCCACCATAACTGACGGCTGCACTGGTAAAGAAAGGAGCGTAAGCCGTTTGAAACTTGAAAACGACGGTCGCATCGTCAGGTGCGTCCACCGTTTGCAGGGTTCCAAAGAAGCCTTTGTTGGGGGCGGCAGTTTTAGGGTCTAAAATTCGGTCAAAGTTAAACTTAACCGCTTTAGCATCCAGGGGTGTGCCATCGGTAAAGGTGAGGCCGGGGTGCAGTTTGAAAGTTAAAGTTTTGCCATCATCGGCAATTGTCCAGGAGTCGGCCAGCCAGGGGTGGGGCAAACCATCGGGGCCGATATAAACCAGACCTTCATAAATGGTACTCATTACAGCTGAGGCGACTGTCAGGACTGTTTTATCCGGGTCAAGCGAGTTTGGCTCGGAGGCCAGCACAAATTTAAAGTTGCCGCCGGGTTTAGCATTGCCCACCGTTCCCGCCGTCGTTGCAGAAACAGCCGTCGTCGCACTGGTAGTCGCTACCGCAGTCGTGGCAGTGGTCGCGCTGGTAGTAGCTATTGCAGTCGTAGTCGCCGAAGCCATTGCAGTTGAGCTAGTCATAGCCGCTGTAGTGGCAGCTGTGGTCGCCACACTGGTCATCATCGCTGTCGTGGCCCCCGCAGCCGTCGTTGCGCCAGTAGTGTTGGCAAAGGGATTGCCCTGCGCGACTGTGCCAACGACGGTGATATTAGAGCCAGTGCCACCGGAGGTAGTAACGGCGGCACTACCGGGCGTAGCCGTAGCCTCACCGCAAGCAGCCAGCAACAGGCTGCTCATCAGAGCCAGGATACCAACCAGCGCGAGGTTCAGTAGCCGGGCCGTTTTTTGTTGTTTTCTCATAAAATGTATCTCTCCTTCATAAAACCTACTAACCTGAAACCAAGATTGTGCAAATGTAACTACTCAGCCTGTCACCTCTCGCTGCGTTTGCGGGTCTGCGATTCAAAAAATGCCCCGCACCGCAGCGCAAATGCTTCAACGCAGCCAAGTTCCATTCAGCACTACAACCCATACAGCCTGAATAGTTACGTACAAATAACTCATCAAATGAGTTAAGGCTGGCGAGTGGCGATGCGCCCGCCTAGCCTGAACCAGACTAGCTTGTTGTTTTTGTCACGGCCAAACTCGCCTTTAGTCCCTTTTAAAGCCCCTTCCACAGCAATAACTTTATCCGGTGCGTAGAAACCCAGTTTAACGGGCGGTTGTAGTGGTGGGGTGATTTCGGTTAGTTGCATCAAAGGTTTGAGTTGGGCCATCAAGCTGTTTTCTTCCACGCTAATTTCCAGGCCCATAGCAATTGTGGCGTAATTCCCGGTGTAAGCTGCTAAAGCTTCGGGGGACATTGCCGTCGGCTGCGGTTCTGTTTCGACTGCTTTTAAGAAATGTTCTAGCACCCACTTGGTTACCTCGGTATTAAGTTCGTGGCCGTCGTCCGTGTTTGTCACCGAAACAAAAGCAAAATCTTGGTCCGGCACCATCATAAAGGCCGACTGCTGGCCTAACGTAGAGCCACCGTGCCGGACGATATGGGCGTTGGGTATATCGTGGAGCATCCAACCCAAACCCATTTTGTCGCCATCGGCTGCATCTAGCAAAGGAGATTGCATATAAGCCAGCGACTCTTTGGTGAGCAGACGTTTGCCGTTTTCAGTCCGTCCGTCGCCCAAATGGAAACGAGCGTAGAGCAGCTGGTCAGCAATGCTGGTACTGATACCCCCGGCTGGGTTGATTGAACGTGGCAAATACCAGGGCCGCACCACTTTGGGGCCTTCATCCGGCATTACAATATGCCCAACTGCGAAACGATAAGTGATGACTTCGTTAGAAGAAAAAAACGAATGCTGCATACCCAACGGCTCAAAAAGCAGGCTTTTGACAGCCACTTCGTAGGTCTGGCCTGTCACCGCTTCAATTACCCGGCCCGCCAAAGACAAAGCCGAATTGTTGTAAGACCAGGCCGAGCCAGCTGGAGTTACTTGCGGCAAATCAGCCATTTTGGCCACGTACTTTTCCAGCGCATCGTCTCCCGTACCCGTGTCCTCAAATAAATCGCCCTCCCACCCACCAGTATGGGTAAAAAGGTCACGCACCTTAACGCTGGCTGCTGCTTCCTCATCTTTGACCTTAAATTCGGGCAGGTACTGCCGTACCGGAGCGTCCAAATCCAGCTTGCCCATTTCGACCAGCTTCATAGCTGTTGTGGCCGTCACGGTTTTAGTAGTCGAGCCGATTTGAAACAGAGTGTCAGTTGTGACTGGAAGCGGATTGTCTATGCTGGTTACACCAAAAGCGGCAGAATATTCGCGGCCCTTATAAAGTAAACCCACCGCCACGCCTGGCACTTGTTTAGCTGCCATCAATTCCTTAACTTGTTGACACAACCGCTTGAAATCTGTCGTATGGTCTTCGGGGACCGCTTCCCGCTTAAAGACTCGCAATCCAGCGCGAATCCAGGCTGCCCTTCCGTTGGTATCAGGCAAAAAATCCACTCTCTGGCCTTCCATCGCTCCTTCGGTCAACATCGCTTTATCCGGAGCGTAGAAACTTAGCTTTAACCAGGGACTTGGTGGGGGCAAGGGGGTAGTTTCGTCGGCCAAAGCTCGCCCAGTTACGCGCGTTTGCATCGCCAGACCCGTTTGCAATAAACTCACCTCGATTACCGCGCTGTTACTTGAATACAAGCCGACATAAGCAGTCAAAGCTTCCAGGCTCACGGGAATAGAATCGGGAATAACTTCTTGCGCCCCCACGTAATTCGCCAAAATATATTTGGTTAGTTGACCGTGTAACTCGCCACCTCTGGTTGAATTCGTCAAAATTATCAGGGCGAACTTTTTAGTAGGAGCATACATCAAGGCCGAAAGCTGCCCATTTGTAGTTCCACCGTGTTGTATAAGGTGTACGCCGCCTGCGTCACGCAGCATCCAGCTTAAACCCATCTTGTCAATATGGTTTCCGGCTTCATCTAATGGCGAGACCATATAAGCCATAGATGCGGGCGAAAGCAGGCGCGTGCCATCTTCCGCCGTACCATCTCCCAACCAAAAGCGCACATAGCGCAGCATATCGTGGATGCTGGCACTGATGCCGCCTGCTGGATTAACTGAACGTGGCAAGGCCCATCGTCGTGTCACTTCTGGCCCTTTTTCGCCCTGTGTATGTCCAGAAACAAAGCGGAACGTCATTACTTCGTTTGGAAAGAAAAACGACTCTTGCATACCAAGCGGGTCGAACACCAGTTCTTTGATGGCCGCTTCATAGGTCTGGCCGGTCACAGCCTCAATCACCCGGCCCGCCAGCGAAAAGGCGGCGTTGTTGTATGACCAAAGCTCACCTCGTGGGCTACGTTGTTCTAACTCGGCCATATTAGCCACATATTTAGCCAGCGCATCCTCGCCGTTGCCAGTATCATCAAAGACATCGCCTAGCCAGCCCCCCCGATGGGTAAAGAGTTCGCGTATAATCACATTGGCAAGTGCTTCTTCGTCCTTCAATTTTAAGTCAGCTACATACTGGCGCACGGGCGCGTCCAGGTTAATTTTATCTTGCTCCACCAGCCGCATGGTAGCTAACGCGGTGAAAGTTTTGGTATTAGAGCCGATTTGAAAAAGCGTGTGAGTATTAACTGACAAAGCATTTTCCACACTGGTTACACCAAACCCCGCAGAGTATTCTTGCTCACCACAAATAATGCCAACTGCCACACCCGGCACTTGCAAACGTTGCATAGCTTCCTGAACTGTGCCTTCTATACGGCTAAAATCAACCGAAGCAGAAGCGTCGGTCAAAGTTTCGCTATCTCTCACTGATTTCTCCTTTCGTTGAATTGACAAACTCATCATTATTTTCTTCAAATAAATTAAGGGATAACAGGGTCAAACCTAAATCGCGCACTCTATTTAACAAACCATGCAAAGCGGTCTGATCAACAATGCACCCGGTCAGAACTGTAATCGTATTTTCTGCTTCATTGGTTATTTGCATATCCTCGAACCAGTTAGAACGGTAGCTGTCCAGGTAGCCTTTTATTTTAAGCTGATATACTTGTCCAGAGAGCCTGCTCATTTGATGCCCCTTCTCCATTTTCGAGCTATGTACCACAAATTCAGTGAATGAAGTATAATAAGATCGTCGCCGGGCCTGCTTACAGAAGAAATTTTTGGCTTTGCAGTTGGATGTCTGTCTGGTTAACTATTATAGGTGATGCTAGTGTAGCAGGTAATACCAAATCTGAATATAACCTAAAAGGGTATTTGTAAACGACTGACGTTAGTACCTTTTAGGGTATTTTAAGGGGCTAAAAAATGGCCCAAACTCTAAATTTAATTACCACCAAATTGCATATTCCCAAAGCTCGCTCAAACTTGGTAGCCAGACCACGTCTAAATGTTTTGCTTGATCAAATTATTCAAACCCGCCTGACCTTGATTGCGGCTCCAGCAGGCTTTGGTAAAACCACCGTCCTTACTGAATGGTGTACTTCAAAGTTGGGCAAGAGTGTACCGTTAGGCTGGATTTCTTTGGACGAAACCGACCAGGACGTTGCGCTTTTCTGGGCTTATATTATTACCGCACTAGATAAAGTTACACCCGGTCTGGTCGGGTGTCTCTTGCCCTTACTTTGTTCGCCCCAGCTACAACTGGAAGCATTTGTCACGGATTTGATTAACAAGCTTAACAATACTGCAAGCGACTTTATATTAGTGCTGGACGATTACCACGCTATTAACAATCTGGCTATTCATAATAGTTTGTTATTTTTGTTAGAGCGACTGCCTGCCCAAATGCACCTAGTTATTACCAGCCGGGCCGACCCGCCTTTGCATCTGCCTCGTTTGCGAGTACGTGGACATTTGACCGAACTGCGGGTGGAAGATTTGCGCTTCTCGCTAGAAGAAACCAAAGCCTTTTTACAGCTGATGCATCTGCAATTGGAACCGGAACAGATGCAGGTTTTGGAGGAGCGTACCGAAGGCTGGATTGCCGGGCTACAACTGGCAGCCCTTTCCATGCAAAAGCGACCAGATGTAGCCGAATTTGTCACAGCTTTTTCAGGCAGTAACCGATATGTCCTGGATTACGTGTTGGAAGAAGTGTTACAACAACAGTCCGAGCAAATACAAAACTTTTTGCTTTTTACTGCTATCCTTAACCGCTTAACTGGGCCGTTGTGCGAAGCAGTAACCGGGCAAAGTGACGGTCAGGCTACGCTAGAGTGGTTGGAGCGGGCCAATATGTTTTTGGTTGGGCTGGATGATAACCGTAGTTGGTATCGTTACCATCACCTGTTTGCCCAGCTACTGCTTTACCGTTTGCAGCAAGTCCAGCCTCAAATAATACCGGAGCTATACCGCCGGGCTGGAGAGTGGTCTCAAAGTCATAATTTAACAGAGGAAGCCATTTATTACTTTTTGAATGGTGAATATTTTGAACAAGCGGCTGTCAATTTGGAACTTATCAGCCGACAGCTGGTAGAGCAAGGCCGTCTGTCTCACCTGACGAATTGGGTGGATAAACTTCCCCAGACTGTGTTGAACCGTCACCCGCATCTTTATGTTAATTATGCGTGGGCCTTGTCGTTTTCCGGTCAGGTAGAGATTAGCCGAAACTATTTGGCTAAAGTTAGCCATGCGGCAAATCCAACTATACAGGAGCAAAAAGCAGATTTAGGGACCGAAGTAAATGTTTTCCAGACCACCATACTAACCAGCTACGAGCAAGATTTTCGGCAAAGTATTTTACTAATCCCGCAAGTTTTAGCGGCTTTGCCACCTCAAGATTTGTATCAGCGAAGTTATGTATTACGTGATTTAGGCGAGGCTTATTTGTTGAGCGGCGATTTGCAACAATCCGAAGCTGGCTATCAAGCCGCCGTTTATTCTGCTTTAGCTTCTAACAATAATTTTATGGCCTGTGCCGCAGTTTATGGCCTGGGTTTGGTAAAGCTGCGGCAGGCTAAACTAAACCAAGCAGCTCAACTTTTCCGCTCAACCCTTCAGGCTTTTGAGGCTAAAAATGTTGAATTACCAGTCACCAGTTACTTATATATCGGCCACGCCGATATTTTAAGAGAATGGGACGAGTTGCCCGCTGCTTTGGCTTATGTTGAGAAAGCGTTGGTGTTGGCCCAACAAGGCAATCTTAATACTTTGTTAATTTGGGGCTACACTTTGTTGGCAAAAATCAGACAGGCACAAGGAGATAACAAAAAAGCGGTTGAGGCTCGTTTTCAGGGATTACAATATTTGCAAAAATACCAGCCTGCTCACTATCATTTGAGAGAAGCGGCTTCTTATACCCGCCTACTGTTGATGCAAGGCGATTTAACTGCGGCTGACCAGTGGGCCAGTGAGTATCAGGCCATAGATGGAGCCACGGCTCAGATGTATTCCTACCTTTTACAAGAGTACCTGGATTTAACTCTGGCTCGCGTTTGGCTGGTGCAGGGTAAGGCCCACGAAACTTTGAGCTTACTGGAAGAACTTCAAAAGAAGGTCAGATACAGACAAGATTTAAGTTCTATTATAGAGATAGGAATGTTACAAGCTTTGGCTTTGTTTAGTTCAGGTAGTCATAATCAGGCTGTCGAGGTACTTATAAACCTTCTAAAACTAGCTGAACCAGCAGGTTATATCAGGCTATTTGTTGATATGGGCAACCAAATAAGACTGCTTCTAAAAGCAGTTCAAGCAGAATCTACTTTATCAGTCAGCTTACGCAATTACACCAAACGTCTTTTGCAAAGGTTGGAAGGCCAAAAAAATAAAAGTAAACCGTACCTGACTCAAGCCCCTATATCAGAAGTTTTACCCTTCGATAAAACTGAGCCAACCGGCACTTTAACCGAACGTGAGTTGGAAGTGTTAAATTTGCTAAATATTGGCACCGCTCCGCCCGAAATTGCCCAAAAGTTGGTTATTTCTTTAGATACGGTCAAAAAGCATATTAAAAATATTTACAGTAAGCTAAATGCTCACAGCCGTTTTGAAGCTATAGTCCGGGCTGAGAAACTCAAGCTGTTTTAGTATTCCTTCAAACTTTTTGACTACCATACCCACGTTGCCAATAAACATTGACTATTAAGCCCTTGTACTGGTTAGGAATGTCACCCTTCGACTACCTTCAGGGTGATAAGGTTCGTCATTCCGAACGTAGGCCCGGCGGAGTCAGGGCTTATGCCCTACGTTTGAGCTAGTGTCATTCCGAACTCAGGCTTTTGCGAAGCGCGAAGTGAGGAAGCTGTGGCTAAAAAACTAGACTCTAGCCACAGCCTCCTCGACTGCGCTCGAAATGACAGGCGTAGGACGAGTAAAAAATTAAGTTCCAGTATTGCTAACGGCGTTTAGAGCAACTTGAGGAGGTTGTAGCAGATTTCATACAACCGAGCTTTTATGCTATTTTAATCTAGTGTTTGTTGTAACATAATAGTGGTTCATCCGGACTTTAGGTGAATTTAGGTTAAAGCTAATCAATTTTTAGTTAGGCTGAAACCAATGCGATAGTCATTCGGCTTAATTTGCCAAAAACAAGTTAGCACGAGGACAATTTTCACGTAAAGTGCGGATGAACCAACATTATCTTATAACAAACAGCTCATCTTTCCAGACATAAAACAGCTCCCCTTAATCCTTTCTAAGCAGCTGTAACTGAATGGCTTTTAACACTGCGTCACGACGGTTACTTACTTGTAGTTTCTCTAAAATGTTGTGAACGTGATTTTTCACTGTACGTAATTCCACCGTCAATTGCTCCGAAATCTCCCGATTGCTTAAACCACGTGTCATGATCTGCATTACTTGTAACTCACGTTGAGTTAGTTTCGGTAGTGTCACTAGCGTTATATCAGAAGTTCGAGCAATAGCCAGGTCAGGGCTAACCTTTCGTTCCGCCAGGCCCTGAAAAACGTGACTTAGAGTTTTGGGTGAGCAGACTATTTCACCTTCAAAAGCCTGTATCAGCGAGTGGCAAAAGTAATCCGGCTCCTCGTTTTCTAAGAAAAAGCCTGTTGCCCCCGTCTCAATAGACCGAACAATCTTTTGTAAATCCTCCGGGATGTCCAACCAAATTATCTTACCTTCAGGTGAGGCTTGATGTAAAACTAAGGCTACCTGATAAGCCTCCTCAAAGTTGGGTTGTGCAGAAATTAGAAACAGCTGAAACCCATTGTGATCAAGATAGGCAGCTAATTCCTGTTGTGCATCTAATTTTAGCAAATGCTGGGCGGTATTAGATTGATCTATGCAAATCTTGAGTTTCGCTTCAGCCATATTCTGGGCAATCAACAATTGTAGTCCTGCTGCGTAAAGTGAACTGCGGGTTACGAATAAAACTTTTACCTCTTTATGAGCGTCCCATTGCCCATTCGAACACGAGACGGTATTTTCCATAATACTCATAACTTGTCTCAACTTGTTCCATTCAAAATAAAACTTAATATTTAGCTTAAAATACTCAGTTAGAGTGAGAGTGCTAATCAGCACACCTTTACCCCACCCGATCAATATTAGATTACAGGATCATACTATATGCAATTTGTAAAACCTATGCAGTTGGTTTGTTAAAAGTAAGTTAAAAATTAACATATCCTATAATGGACCCAGAAAACCGATTTTGGTGCAGCCTTAGTGCAAAGGTTTTGAGATCCAAAGAAGCTTTGCACATATAGCTGGATTTGCAGGTAGCTAGACCTCCTATCCAAACCGTCTCATCCGCCCGCGTACTGGCAAAAAGTGAACAAAGTGCTGCAATTCGTGAGCCTTGTTATGAGGACCGCAGTCTGTCAAGAAATTGAGACATTGACAGTAGCCCGCTCCACGCAATAATAGTTATAATGTCGCACTGATTGAAGTGCAGATTAAGACCTGGTAGTATAGGAAAATAATTCTGATCAAAAGAAGGAAGAAGAAGAAGAAGGACACCTATATATGGAATTAGGGCTTAAAGGAAAGTGGCGGTAATTACCGGAGGAAGTGTTGGTATTGGCCTGGCGGTGGCTCAAGGTCTGGCTCAGGAAGGAGTCCACCTGGTACTGGGTGCTAGAGATGAAGCACGAGTGGTAGCCCAAGCTCAATCGCTTGCTACCACTTACAATGTGCGAACACTGGGAGTGAAAGTAGATGTGAGTAAGGAAGACGAACTTGTGCGCTTTGTCAGTGAGATAGACCAAACCTTTGGAGGTGCAGATATTCTTATCAATAATGCTGGAACCGGTAGTGAGGAAACTATTCTCAACGCTCCAGACGATAAATGGCAATACTATTGGGAATTGCACGTAATGGCAGCCATCCGGCTTTCACGAAGTCTAACCCCTTTTATGCAGCAGCGTGGCGGAGGAGTAATTATAAATAACGGCTCTATTTGTGCTACCCAACCACTTGGTTACGAGCCAATTTACAATGTTACCAAAACTGCTTTAGCCATGTTTTCAAAATGTTTGGCAAATGAGCTGATCAAATACAACATTCGAGTAAACACAATCAATCCAGGACTGGTACTCACTCCTGATTGGCAGAAAACAGCCAAACAGCTAACTGCTGGTAATAAGCCAGGGATTACTTGGAAAGAATATTTAGACAATATCGCCAAGGAGAACGCTC
Organism: Chloroflexia bacterium; assembly: GCA_038207455.1. GTDB lineage: Bacteria > Chloroflexota > Chloroflexia > Chloroheliales > Chloroheliaceae > JBBQZT01. The sequence continues at coordinate 163 of JBBQZT010000023.1, read as the reverse complement.
CGATTGGCCGTTTTGCTACTCCTGTTGAGCGATAATAGGAAGTGCCGGCGTATTGCATCATCTAAAAATGTAACCCATTTACTCTTGTTGCATCATTTAAGATCATACCCACCAAAGTGTCAAATTTTAGTTGCTTGGTAGCCCAACCTGCTCTTTTGTTACT
>JBBQZT010000022.1:0-65558 GCA_038207455.1 Chloroflexia bacterium | reverse complement strand
ACGTAAAAGCTACATCTGACCTTATTTTTCAAACAAGTGGCGGTAGAGGCCATGTCTGAAAACCTGGTTTACCCTAGCTATCGTGAGCGTGTAGCGGCTCTCAAAAATGGGTAAAGTCGAGCTAAGAGCGTGTCTAATAATAGGGTATTGTCACCCTGAACGCAGTGAAGGTCTGTTGGTTTGAACTCAAAACAGCTTCTTCGCTACGCGCTTCGCCAGAGCCTCCGCTCACAACCCTGCGGGCCGTGACATTATTAGACACGCTCTAACAGGGCGGGAGCGAACTGTTCGTAAACCCTGCGTGTGTCTCCCATACCTGGAAGGCATAAGTTTGAGCAACAGATTCCTCACTCCGCGCTTCGCAATAGCCTCCGTTCAGAATGACAGTCGCTAGATTTGATAGCCAACAGTATCGGCCCTGATACGATATACGGATTCTAACAAGCAGCCGCTAACACGATGATATAATATGGTGTAGAAGTTGGTATCAAACGTAGCTGAAGCATTCTCGTAATTTACGTTGGGAGGATATTTGATGGAGTGGATACATTTAGACCAAAATTCTATTACCTGCTTGACCGAATTTATTTTAGATGTGGTAATTACGGTATTTATCCTACAAGTAAAGGGTAAATCTAAAGCTACTCTATTTCTGGCCGCTTTTGTGGGGGCTTTTAGTGTCTTCTTCGTAGATATTTTCTTTTTAACCTCAGTTGTCCAATCATGGTACTATTTTTTCCTGCCAAACTTATTTGTGGGTAATCTACTTTTTCTACTTTTTTTGCTGCAATTCGCCTACCATTTTCCGCAGCTTTACCGTCCCCGCGAAGCTCGTTACGTCCTGATATTTTCGATTGTAGGACTGGTAATTATGGGCGGGGTATCAATTCACTTTTTGGTAGTGTTATTCCAGACTCAAACCTACCTTACAGGCGAACTATCGGTTATCTCACTATTATCCCCGTTAGAATTTTTATGGGCTATATCCATGTTAGCACGCCAAACCGTCACCAGTTCGCGGCTTTATCAAAAAGCGCAAACCATGCTTCCCCAGCCACTCACCCCTCTTTTACCTGACCCAGCCGCTCTATCTAAGCGTCCAGCCAAACTATATGGTTCTTTTTGGCACAATCTGGTCAAGCCACACGGCAAACAGGCCCAGGCTACTCGCGCCTTTGCTTTAGTCGTTTGTACCCCTTTGTTATTGACGTTCCTGGCTACCCTAAGTAGTCTGGCTATAATTGACGCAACCGCTTTTTTCTTGCTAATGGCGATTGGTCTGCTCCTTTTTGTCTTTTGTTTGGTAATCGTTTATCTGAATAACTCCCTTGAACCTACTACCTTACGAGTTAAAATAGTCCTTAGCACTTTGGTTACAGTTCTGGCTTTGTTAAACGTCGAAGCTTATATCGTTGCGCCATACAACGAAAAAGCTTTCGATAGCGAGCGTCTATTAAATGTGGAACAGGTTCATCGGGCCATCGCTACTAACAATTTGAGCCAAAATAAACTTGACTCGGCGACCCTGCCGCCCAATGTCACCTATATCGTGGCGCGTCCAGTTTCGGCAGCAATGGACGATACGGCCTATACCACTGTTTTCGCCCGTGAAACCTCCTTCAATTTAACTATGTACCCACGTTTCGATTTTAACCCTTCACCTACTCGGAGAAACAGTAATCCTGGACAGAATTTACCCAACGAACATCAACGGTATTACCGTTTCCCTGCCAGCATTCTCGAACCGCGCCACTATGTTTTATATTTTTTTCCCGAAGCTGACAAACGCTACGAGGTCGGTTTTAGTGCGGATAGCTATTTTAGTTTCGTCAACCAGCGTGGATTAAATCTGATCTTCCTGGTGTTGGGAGCAACTCTGCTGATTTTAGTGGTCTTTCCGCTTTTCTTCCGTAGTAATTTGATAAAACCTTTGGAAACCCTATTACTAGGTGTCAAACGATTTGAGGTCGGCAAGTTCCAGGCAGAAGATTTGAATACGGTGGCAACCCGCTCCGACGAATTGGGCCAGATGGCCCGTGTCTTTCAACATATGGCGTTGGAAATCAAAAATTATACCGTCCATTTGGAAGAACTGGTTGCCAGTCGTACTGTTCAACTCGAACAAGCCAACCAGGAAATTAGCACTCTCAATCTGCGTCTTGAGGCGGAAAACTCGCGTATGGCAAACGAACTCGAAATCACCAGACGCATCCAAAAATTGATTTTGCCCAAAAATGAAGAACTAGCCCAGGTGCGAGAACTGGACATCGCCAGCTATATCCAGCCCGCCGATGATGTGGGCGGCGATTATTTCGATGTGCTACAACTGCCTGATGGCAGGGTGAAAATCGGCATCGGCGATGTGACTGGTCACGGTTTGGAAAGCGGTATGGTCATGATGATGGTGCAGATGGGAGTACGCACCCTGCTCACCTACGACGAGACCGACCCCGCCCGATTGTTAAATGCGCTCAACCAGGCCATCTTTGAGAACGTAAAACGTATGGAGTCCGATAAAAACCTCACCTTAATGTTGTTAGATTATCACGACGGGAAGATGCGTTTGAGCGGTCAGCACGAAAGCTTGCTGATAGCACGGGCCTGTGGCGAGATAGAGGTGATTGACACCATAGGTCTGGGCTTCCCAGTGGGCCTTGAACCCGACATCTCTGCCTTTATTGCCTATACCGACCTGCAACTTGATCAAGACGATGTGGTAGTGCTTTACACCGATGGTATTACCGAAGCCCAAAATTTGGCTAGAAAACAATATGGGCTTGAACGGTTATGTCGAGTGATTAAAGCTAATCAGCAAAGTGCAGCCATACAAATCAAAGATGCTATCATTGAGGATGTACTGCTCTTTATTAGCACGCAGAAAATTTTCGATGATATGACCTTACTGGTTCTCAAGCAAAGATGATTTGTATCAACTTCTTAAATTGCTGGCCCAATAGGTGCAACTCCAGCGAAAACACGATAAATCATCCTGTTTGCTATTGATTTTTGCCACAGCTTCGATTATACTCAACCCATTGTTACTGCCAGGTTTTTTATAAAACCTTAATGAACCAATTTTAACCAAATACCGGGACCGCTAATTGCGCGAAGGGTCAAACGGGGTTGAGGTCGCAGCTTGCCTCTGGTGGAAGTAAAGAGACAAGGGCGGCTTGCTAAGGAGAATAATAATGGAGTTTGCGGACAAGGCATTGGTTTGTCGTGAGTGTGCCAGGCCGTTTTTATTCACGGCGGGGGAGCAGGAGTTTTTTCGTCAGAAAGGGCTAGTCAACCAGCCGGGGCGTTGCCCCGAATGTCGCAACCGTCGAAAACAAGATGCGGTGATAGGTGGCGTAGGCCCCCAACACGGTCTGGATGGTACACCCATTCCAATGCGCTTGCGTGATGTCAGCGTCGTAGTTTGTGCCGAATGTGGCCGCGAAACTACCGTTCCCTTCAAACCACATCAATCGCGCCCAGTCTATTGCGCGGGTTGTTTCACCAAACAACGCGAACGCGAAATGACTCAAATCAGTCAATAGTTTGATTGGTTTATCGTAGATAATAAGTTATAATGGAAAAGGCTACACTTCCTTCCGTCGCAATCGTAGCGGTAGGGTAAGTGGCCTTTTTGCTTTTGGGCTGGCCTTTTTATTGTCAGAACTTTTAACCTCGTCGCAACTTTTGGTCTGGATAGAGCATTGTAGCAATTGAAAGTTGATATTTCGGATATTTCAATTGCTCTACTTGTAACAGATAAGTGCGAAGACCAAAATAAATGCTTAATATCCAATCCATGACCAATCGTGGCGGCTCTTTGGTAGCTCCAGCTGCATCAGGTCGCGCGGTTAAAGACAGAGCGCAGCCCCAAAAGTTTAAAGTTTTAGAAAGCCCGGCTCAGGCCGTCACACCTCCAACTGCCCGCCCTCACTCGACAAGGACAGGCGTAGAGGTAGCCACCTCTAAAGCGGGGTCAAAAACAGCAGGCGCAATGTCCAGAGCTAAAAGTTCGGAGTCAGAATGGGCCGAGTCGGAATGGAACCCAGCCCGTTTTGAAACAGTAGTAGAACAATATCAAACTCGCCTCCACCGTTTCATCTATGGCATGGTGGGCGAGACCGAGCTTGCCCATGATTTAACCCAGGATACCTTCCTTTCCGCCTACAAAAACTTAACCAAACGCGCCGAAGAACGCGGTCTATCGGACTTAGACGATGGCACTGGCGGCTATGGCGCGAACAATATGTCGGCCTGGCTTTATACTATCGCCCGCAACGCCGCTCTGAGCGAGATGCGTCGCCGTAAAGTAGTGCGCTTTTTTTCCTTTTGGCAACGTAGCGAAGCTGGCACCGAAGATGAGATAGATGGCACTGCCGATACTGCCGTAGTTGAGCCGGGTGGCAATCTGGAAGCTCGCACCGCGTTGCGAGACGAACTCGAACGGGCGATGGAGCAGGTTGGACGCGAACGTTTGACGGCTCTTTTGCTACACATGGACGGATTTAGCTACAAAGAAATCTGCCAGATTACTGGCGACTCACTTTCCAGCGTCAAATCACAAATCTTTCGGGCTAAAGATAGCTTGCGCCGCAGTCTAGCGACCCAAAACCAGCAATATCAAGCGTATCTGACGGTCAGCCCCACCCAACCGCAAGATGCAAGCGAAGGGGGCCAGGACTAACACTATGTATGGTTTCGAGTCAGGCAAGCCGGATTTCTCTAACCGCCACGTCAATCATCGCCAGCAAGTTGAGCCTTTGCTTTCGCTCTACCAGGATGGCGAGGCCAGCCCGGAGGAACGGCGTACAGTCGAATATTATCTGGCCCGTTGTGCCGAATGTCGGGCTTTGTTGGGCAGTTTTCAGCAAATCGAGAACGATTTGAGGGGCTATCTTAACGGAGTGGCCGCGCCGCGTCTTGATATGTCACTTTTTCGGCCCACCAAATTTTTTTTAGACCCTGCCTCTAATCGCCAGGAGTCTGTGGCTCAAATTTCCACTGCTCGGCGAGGTAATCTAACGGTTGTTCCGCCCGTAGTCGGCGGGGGACACCTTCCGGTGCGTCGGGCTGGGTTTGCTGCCCGCTTTGGCGGTACTTTGGCGGCTTGTGCGCTGCTAGTAGGGGTGGGTTTGCTGCTAGTTTTGAGTATCCAAAGCCTTAATAAATCGCAAACCCTTACTACCGACGTGGCCGTTGCAACGTCACCAGTTTTTAGCACTAGCAGGGTTGATGCCAGCCCTGCCAACCAGGATACCGCTACTACCATCGCGCTCACCACTCAAATTGCTAACAATAGCCAGCCCACTACCCAAACCAACTCCGTACCGACATCGCCGCGCCCGGTTGTCGCCACTACCTTGATTAGCGGTATTGCTTCCACCACCGCTTTGGGAGGCGTTGGCCCAGTTACTACAAGCTTGCCTTTGCCAACGGTAGGGGCGATTACAAACCCAGCTAAAACCTTTGCTAACACCACGCCACCTGCCAGTACCACCGTAGCCCCGGCTAATACTACTCTTGCCACGCGCCCTACTATATCCGCACCCGCCGTAGGCACTACCAGCCTCCCAGTTGCCACCAGCCTGGCAGTTACAACCGTAACTACTCCGCCTATCGAAACTACTACCATTAGCATTAGCAGTCCGACCACGGTCACTACCATCGCACCCACTACTAACACCGTCAGTGCTAATACCACAGATGTACCCACTACTAGCATTATAGCTACCAGCGCATCCACCAATACCAATGGGGTTGCCAGTTCCACCGCCCAAACGATCAAACCCACTCTTGCCCCGCCCGTAATAGTGACGACTACTGCGGCCACTGCCTCCGCTCCTACCACGCATATTTCGGGTACTACCACTTTAGCTGCCTCAACCACAGTTATAGACACGCCTAAAACAACCCCGCCAAGTACGAGTGTAGCTGTCAACACCACGTTGGCGACTAATACTACTGCCCCGGTCAATCTGGTTTCGCCTCCCGTCCACGCGCCCGGTCTGCTGGCTTACGTTTCCAGCAAAGATGGCGAGATTCATCTGGTTGCCAGCGATGGCAGCAATGACCACTTTTTGACAAAAGGCACGCCCCAAATTATGTGGCAACAACTGGTCTGGTCTCCCGATGCACGTTGGCTGGCAGCAGTAGGCCGCGCCGGTGGCATAGACTCGATTTATCTGCTGGACACCAACAGCACCAGCCCCGGCCTGAACCCGGTGATTGAAGGAGTGCAGCCAGTTTGGTCTCCCGATAGCCGAATGTTGGCTTACCTGACAAATATCAGTGTCGAATCGGGCGTGCGCGTCGGCAAGGCCAGAGTAATTGACCTGAAACACCGCACGGTCACGCATCTGAACAACGTGGCTACGGGCTTCGCGCCCCAATGGTTTCCAGATAATCAACGTTTGCTGGTCGGGCAGGAAGATATTTATAGAATTTCACAAACGGCTAAAACTTCTGGTTACGATGTGAGTTTAGTCCAGCACCTGCAACTGTCTTACCAAAATCCTTGTGTGGGCAACAGCCTCTCGTCCGACGGCACGCGCCTGGCTGCCCTCGAACTGGACAAAAATGGGGCAATCGAACCCGTTATTTACAACTTGAGCGGCGGTGACGTGGCCCGTAAAGCCTTACCCGCCCTTATAAGTTTGGGCGACGGTCTCAAAGCCGGGCGTAGTTGTGGCGATAATCGGTTGAATTGGACACCGACAGGCCGTTCAATTTATTTCTACGTCCAAACCAGCGGTAACAATTATTACAATGCGTTGGTGGCGGTGGCGACGGGCGAAGCCAGCTATCTGGCTGGAGTCTATGCCCCCAGCTTTAGCGCGGACGGGGCGTATTTGACCGACTTCGAGCCAGCCACGCGCCAGGCTTACGCAATTAGCTCTAGTCTGGCTGGTCGGCCCACCAATCCTTTTGCGATAGCCGAGGGGGTGGTGGTTGGCCCGGTCTGGCAGCCATATTATAAATAAAATGAACCCAATTGGCCCTTTTCGTTAGCTTGTTCGTTATCTTCGTGTTGTATAATAAGATAACGGTGTTAAAAACAGGATAACATATCAGTGGTTCGGAGAAGCCAGACCTCGCAAGTTGTTTTCTATTGCGCGTTCCAGGTTGAGGTCTGGGGCTTTCTCCCACTAAAACGGTCTATCCTAAAGTCAAGTCAGAGCAGACCTGGCTCCTCTACGTATTTCTTTGGATACTAACTAAAACGTGCTGACATAAGTAGCAGCACCCGCCCAATAGTTTTATGTGGTAGCTAAACACTACTCACTTTTTTGCTTTATAAGATTTTCATGAGCGGGTGCAACCAGGGGGAGTATTTTATGAGCGATATTGATGGAGACGCGGCAGTTCTGCCCACAACCGAAGAACCAGCCGAGATATACCCTTTTATTCCACTAAAAAACGTAGTAGTTTTTCCTCGCGTACCAATCAAACTGGTAATTGGTAGCCGTTCCCTGATAGCTTTGGAAGAAGCCCAGCAACACCATCAGAACCGCCTGGTGGTAGTGGCTCAACGAGAACGAGACCCCAATAAGCCCCAGGAAACTGAACAGACTGCCAATAGTTACCTCAACGAGCTTTACACCATTGGCACCCTGGTCGAAATCACCAATACCCAAAAGCAAGCGGGCGATAACAACAGCACCGAAATCAGTGTCGAAGGAATTTGCCGGGTGCGGGTGGAAACCTGGATACCGCCTACCAGCCACCCCAACCGCATTCAGACCGTCAAGGTACGTGAACTGGAAGAACGCGGCGCAGTCGCTACTCCGGCGGTGGAGAGCATGATGCGCCACAATGTCGAATTGTTTGGCAAACTGGCACGCCTTAACACACGCATCAGTAACGAGTTTGTGGAGCAGGCTGGAACTATCCGCAAACCGGGCCATCTGGCCGATTATATCACCGCCCAAACCCCCAAACTGGTGCAGGAACGGATTGTCCCGGAAAAACAGACTATTTTGGAGGAGCTTGACCAGGAAGAACGACTAGAAAAGGTCAGCACCGCCTTGATCAATGAAATCGAGATGTTGGAACTGGACGAGCGTATCCGCAGTAAAGTCCGCCAGCAGATTGACAAGAACCAGCGCGAGTTCTGGCTGCGTGAACAGCTAAAAGCCATTCACGACGAGCTTGGAGGCGAGCTTGGCAACGAATCGGCGGAGTTTCGCAAAAAGTTAGAAGATAAAAAGCTGGCAGCCGACACCACGGCTTCGATGCTCAAAGAAGTCTCGCGACTGGAACGTATGAGCAGTAGTTCGCCCGAAAGCAACGTGGTTCGCACGTATCTGGAATGGGTGCTGGCTTTGCCCTGGAACGATTTGTCGCATGACAATTTGGACGTGAGCAACGCCGAGCAAGTTCTAAACGCTGACCATTATGGCCTGGATAAAATTAAAGACCGCATCCTGGAATTTTTGGCGGTACGCAGCTTGAGCGTCCAAGCCGAAAAGAAGATGCACGGCCCTATTTTGTGCTTTGCTGGCCCGCCCGGAGTAGGCAAAACCAGTCTGGGTCAATCTATTGCGCGGGCGATGGGTCGCCAATTCGTGCGTATCAGCCTGGGTGGAGTGCGTGATGAAAGCGAAATTCGTGGACATCGCCGGACTTATGTGGGGGCGTTGCCAGGCCGAATTATAGCCGCCTTGCGACAGGCAGGTACGCGCAACCCGGTGATTTTGTTGGACGAAGTTGACAAGATGAGCAGCGACTTTAAGGGCGACCCTTCGGCGGCTTTGCTGGAGGTGCTAGACCCGGAACAAAACCACAATTTTATTGACCATTATCTGGATTTGCCTTTTGATTTGAGCGAAGTGATGTTCATCACGACGGCCAACAGCCTCTACAATATTCCGCGTCCGCTGCTTGACCGGATGGAGGTGATTGACCTGGGTGGCTACACCGAGGACGAAAAGGTGCAAATCGCCCGGCGTTACCTGTTGCCTAAACAAATCGAGGCCCACGCCCTCAAAGCTGAACAGCTAGAAGTGTCAGACAAACTCCTGCGGGCTGTCATCCGTTTCTATACACGGGAAGCCGGGGTACGCAACCTGGAACGGCGTATTGGCACGCTTTGTCGCAAGGCTGCCCGCCTCGTAGTTGAGGGCAAGAGCCAGCGTATCAAGCTGACCGTGCATTTGATGGAAGAATTTTTGGGTGTAAAAATCTATGGCGAAGACCCTGAAATCGGCCCTAGTCAGATTGGGGTGGCGACGGGGCTGGCCTACACTTCGCACGGGGGTGAAACTTTGCCCGTTGAAGTAGTGACGATGCCGGGCCGGGGCGGGATGACGCTGACCGGACGAGCGGGTGAAGTGATGCAGGAGTCAGCCAAAGCAGCCCTGAGCTATGCCCGCAGTCGCAGCCGCGAATTGGGTATTGACGTGACCGAACTGGAAAAGCTGGATTTGCACATCCACCTGCCCGAAGGGGCAGTACCTAAAGACGGGCCTAGTGCTGGTATTACCATTGCTACGGCTTTGATTTCGGCTATCAGCAAACGCCGCATCCGTAGCGACACTGCTATGACGGGCGAGATTACGCTGCGTGGCCGGGTGCTGGCAATCGGTGGTCTCAAAGAAAAGAGTATGGCGGCGCATCGGGCTGGCATACGGCGCATTATCGCTCCGGCAGAAAACAAGCGCGACCTCAAAGAATTGCCCAAAAACGTGGTCAAGGACATCACCTGGTTTTGGGCCGAGACGATGGACGATGTTTTGCGCGAAATCCTGGTGGAGCAAGACGTGCCGGAAGCGTTGGTGGTGGCTGAACCTATGCCCGACAGTGAACCAGCCAATATTAGCAGCGATGAAACCTTGCCAATTTCAATCGAACCAGCCATCACTCCCATTATTGAGATACCAGTAGTCACTATCCAGGTTGCCAAAACCAAAAAGTAGCAAGAAGTCAAACCTTTGTAAAATAGGGTTATGCCAATCCCTGTGCTTGGACAATCCATTGACGGAGCAATGTCTTACAAAACAGCCCCAGCCGCTTGAGGGTGACAGATTGCTTACTTACAAAATTATGTAGGAGGAAACAAAGATGTTACCCGAATTAATAGCAGCTCAGGGTTTGTTGAAGTATCTGCATCACCACGTCAAGATTGAGCTTGAGGGGCTGGACGAAACTGGTTTGAATTGGGTGCCAGAGGGAGTTGAAGCCACCAACTCGCTTTACGGTCTGACCCTGCATATTGCGACTACTCAGGTGGCTTTTGCTGGGGCGTTGGCCCACCAGAAGTTGCGGTTGGATATACCTGGGTTGGTCGAAGGTGGGACTGTTTTCCAGGTGCAGGGAACCTCAGTGGAGCAGGCCAAGACCATTTTGCGGCAGGCGGTGGAACTGACCAACGCTGTTTTTGAAAACTTGACAGCCGAGCAGCTGGATGTCGAAACCACACTACCGGGTGGTGCTAAAGGTACGGGTCATAGCTGGGTGCAACTGATGTTGATGCACACGGGGGAACATATGGGCCACATGAGCCTGACCCGCCAACTTTACCAAAGCCGCCAAAATTAGCTGCGTTTGGGAAGGGCAGCCACAAAAGTGCCGACGACTTTTACATCGCCCTTTTCGTCGGCCACTTTCACCTCACCTGCCACGCGGCCCTCGCCCTCGGCTTCGTATTTTTCGGTGATAGCACCGCTACATGTCAACACGTCGCCTAAATGGGTCATACTTTTGAAGCGCACCCCGAATTTGCGTAAGCCGCCCGGCCCGGCGTAATCGCTCATAAACTGGCCGACGCAGCCCATCACAAACATCCCGTGCGCGATGATGCCGCCCGTACCGATGCGCTTGCCCACTTCCGGGTCGGTGTGGAGCGGATTGAAGTCGCCCGACGCACCCGCATAGCGTACCAGTTGGTTGAGCGTGACGGGTGGCTTAACCAACGTCGGAATAGCATCGCCCACCTGCACGTCGTCATAATAAAATTTAGTTTGAGCCTGGGTTTCGGTTGTCATCTAATTTCCTCCTCGAATTTATATCACTACTGCCATACGGCGCACGTTTAAGACAGGTTGGCCGTTTTGGTTGGTATAGCGGGTTTCAGTGGTCAAAATATCCATCGGTGCGCCGTTGCTGCCCTGGCGGGTTTTACCTTCGACTAAAGTAGTTACACCCGTCACTGTATCTCCGGCATAAATGGGGGCTAAGTATTCGTACTGCTCCTCGCCGTGTAAGGCCCGCGACATATCTACACCCAAATCAGCCATCCGCCGCCCGCCCCCGGTATCGGCCCAAAAACTGAAAGTAGTCGGCGAAGTGGGAAAAAGCGGTACATCCGGGAAACCTGCTGCCTGTGCCGCTTCTTTGCTATGGTAAATCGGGTTAAGGTCGCCTATCGCCAGGGCCAACTCGTGGATTTTGCCGCGTGTCACCTCAAAACTAAAAGGTGGAAAGCTCTGACCGATTTTGCTTTGGTCAATCATCTGGATGCCTCCTTGCATTTAGTATGACTTTCGTTTGAGGGTTTGTCATTCTGAACGAGGCTCTGCGAAGTGAAGAATCTGCTGCTAAAAATGACGAGTAACAGACCCTTCGCTACGCAGTGCTTCCGCTCAGGTTGAACAAAGCGAAAGTCCTAATTTTATTAACGGCCCTTGAAATTGGCCGAGCGTCGTTCAATAAAAGATTGAACCCCTTCCTTAAAATCTTCGGTTTGGAGCAAGGGCTGTTGGTCGCTGTGCAAACGGGCGACTGCCGCCGTTTCCCCTTCCAATAAAGCCCGGCGTGAAGCTGCCAGCGTGGTATAAACGGCTAAGGGAGCTTGTGCGCTAATCTTCTGGGCGAATTCCAGGGCGCGGCCCAGTTGTTGACCCGGTTCGACAATTTCTTGCACCAGCCCCATCCGCATCGCTTCCTGGGCGTTGAAATCGTCGCCAGTCAACAAATAGCGCATAGCATTACCCCACCCGGCTTCGCGCACAAAGCGAATGGTCGGGCCACCACTCGGATACAAGCCGCGTTTGACTTCGATTTGGGCAAAGCGTACATTGCTGGCGGCTATGCGAATATCTGACGACAACAGCAGTTCAATCCCAACGGTCAGACAAATGCCCTGTACAGCGCAAATCAAGGGTTTGGTCAGGTGGGGTTCGTTTAAGCCGTAAGGGTCAAGCGTACCTGGCTCTAAATCCTGGAGAATACCTTTGTGCATATCTGGAGCTACATTTGCCAAATCCAGACCGCCCGTGAAATGGTCGCCGTGTGCAAAAAGCACTCCGCAGCGCAACTCAGGGTCGTGTTCCAGTTCGGCGTAGGCCGAGCCAATCGCCTGGAACATCGCAGTATCAAAAGCGTTCCGTTTGGCGACGCGGTTGAGGCCAATCAAGAAAACGTGACCTCGGCGTTCGGTTGTCACTCGTGTCGGTTCAGGCTGGTTTGCTGCCATAATTTTATGCTCCCTCTGGTTTAAGTAGGGCAATTACGCGGGAGATCACCGCGTCCGCGCGTTTATCTAATTCAGTATGATTGACCGAGCCAATCGGTTGTTGCACGACTGCAAAAGGATAATCTGCAATCCCGAAAGTTTTGGCGGTCATTTGGGCCGATGGCACAAAGGTATCGGTAATAATGGGAGCCGCCGCAATTCCTCGTTTTTCCAACATCAGGCCATCGTGCAAACTGCACGAACTACACGAACCTCAATCACCTATGCCAGGGATAGCCACGTCACATTCCGCCGCCATCTGGTCTAGCAAAGCGGGCGGAGCGGGCCGTGAAGCATCGGGTTTGCGGTAGCTTTTGATAATTATTTCAGGGTAATATTGGGCCAGTCGTTCGCCTACTTTACGCAAAAGCACATTCGAGTTGGTCTTGCCGTTATCCAACAACCCCACCGTTTTGAAAGTTTTGGGGCGGGCAGCGCGTTCTATTCGGTTTACTACCGCGTCCTGGGTGGGGTCAAGCACAATTAGTTTTTCAGCCATACAATTTTAGCTCCTTCTAGCAATCTATACAAACCCCTACCGCCCGCGTGACTGGCATTGACGACGCGCCGCCAACCCAGGGCGGAATAACCGCCGAAATGCCATTGCCCATTCCGCCTGCCGTCACTATCAACAGGTTTTCCAGCTTTGGCACATAATAAAAAGGCGTTTGCTCATCGGCTGGCAAAATGTCGGCATCGGGCAAACCACCCAGCCGCTTAAACCCGGCTACCGTGCGGATAGTGCGTTCTTGAACTGCCCGCCGAATATCGTCTTTGCTCCACACGGCCTTTTTGAAAACGGCCACGTGTTCCGGGCATAACACCAGCACCCAACAACCACTCCGATAAAGCGTGCCGAGCATATTGGTACTAATCGCCTCAGCCAGCCGCAACGGTTCGCCACTGGCCGGACTACTAACGTAATGGGGAGCTTCGGCGGCGAAAACTGTCACCGCACTTGTACCAGCCGGGATGCCTCGTTCCACGCTCAAGGGCTGCCAGGGGTTGCCCGCTTCATCTTCCCCAATGCAAAAAGTGTATTTACCAGGGTGGCCCAATACGCTACGGTCAACTATACCCGGAATAGTGCCGCCCGCGTTGACCATCACCAATCGGGTTGCTCGTCCGATAGTGGCGTTAGCCCGCACGCCTGGCCCAAAACAGTTACCCCCGCTGTTTATGCCCAAATCTGCTACCGCCGGGCCGTTCACTATTATTAATGGGGCTGAACCGCCCGTGCTGGCCGAACTGCCGTGATAGTTGAAGGCTTCCTGACAGAGGGCTTCAATCGCGGCGAATACGACGGGCATATAATCGGGCATACAACCAGCCATCACCGCGTTAATGGCTACCTTTTCCGCCGTAATAACCCGGTTCCGCTCCGGTATCATACCTATTATGTCGCCGGGATATTTACCTCCAGCCTGCAAAAATTGGCTGACTTTGGCAGGCGTGGGCGGCACGATGGGTAAACCGTCTGTCCAGCCCTGTTCATAGTAAAACTCGATAGCCTCATGGATGTCGTCCAACTCGAAGGAGCGCGAAGTTGGCCTGAAAAGGTCGGTGGCCTGTTCAAGCGGCAGAGCTTCGTGGTCAACATTGACTGTTTGCATTATATTATTCCTTGTAATGAATTTTGTTAGGGCCGGGTGCCGAAAGACGGACGGCCCAATTGGGCGGGCAGCAGAGCGTAAGCGTCTTTGACCCAATCGCACAATAAAGGGCGCGTGTCCCTGGGGTCAATGATTTCTTCGATGCCAAAATGTTCGGCGGTGCGGAAGGGCGAACGCACCCCTTCTAGCCGCTCCCGCAACTGTTGCACCAGGGCTGGCGGGTCGGGGCTGGCTTCGATTTCGCGGCGGTAAGCTACTTCGATACCACCCTCGACGGGGAGCGAACCCCAATCTCCCGAAGGCCAGGCCCACCGCTGTACAAAACTATGGCGGTTGACCATACCAGCCCCGCCCACCCCGAAAACCCGCCGGATAATAACTTCGGCGACAGGTACTTTGGCTTGGTAAATAGCCGCGATAGCCCGCACGCCATAGCGAATCGTACCGCGCCGCTCGGCTACTCGGCCAATCACCAGGCCCGGTTGGTCGGTCAAAACCACCAGCGGCAAATGAAAAGTCTGACACAAATCGGCCAGCCGTATCATCGCGTCCGCACCCTCGACGGTCAAACCCCCTCCGCCGCTATAAGGATCAGCCGCCACTACCCCCACCGGGTGTCCATCCAGTCGGGCCAGGGCAGTCACAGTAGCCCCACCATAATGGGCTAATTCCAAAACCGAACCGTCGTCAAAGATTTTTGCCAGAATTGGGCGTATCTGATGCGGGCGACGGCGATTGCGCGGGATAGCCGAAATCAGGCTTGGGTCGCGGCGGTCTGCCGGGTCATCACAGGGTTGCACCGGAGGGAGTTGAAAGACGCTGGAGGGCAGATAAGACAAAAAGCTGCATATCTGGTCAAAAGCGGCCTCCTCGGTCTTTACCACCACGTCCACCGCCCCGCTATTGCGATGAATTTCCGCCCCGCCCAGTTCCTCTTTGGTCAAATCTTCGTTCATACCAAACTTGACGATAGGTGGCCCTGCCACAAAAAGCTGCGAAATGCCTTCTACCATAATCGAAAAGTGAGCCGCAGCCAGCCGCGCTGCCCCCAACCCGGCCACCGAACCCAAACAAGCCGCCACAACGGGTACGAGGCTCATATTATCCACCACCAAATCCCAACCGGGGTTGGCTGGGACGTAAGTATAGCCGTGGTCTTCCAGCATCTTGACGCTGCCGCCCCCGCCCGTGCCATCTATTAGCCGTATCATCGGGATTTGCAGACTGTTAGCGATTTGCTCGGCATACATCTGTTTGCCAACCACCCCAGCATCGGCAGCCCCGCCGCGCACCGTGAAGTCGTCACCACCCACCACTACTTTGCGCCCGGCGATACGACCTGTACCAGCTACAAAGTTGCCAGGTCGGAAGTCGGTTAGCTGCCCCTCGCTGTCGTAGGCCGCCACGCCCGCCAGTGCGCCGCGTTCGTGGAAAGTACCGGGGTCAAGCAGTATCTCAATCCGCTCTCGCACGGTCAAACGGCCCTGGGAGTGGTGTTTCGCCACCTTTTCCGGGCCACCCATTTGCTGGGCCAGTTTTTTGCGCCGCTCAAGCTCGTCAAGCTCTGGTTGCCAGGTCATTTTTATGGTCGTCCTTTCCCAGATTTGCCAAAAGAAATTTTGTGTGGCTGTGGCTCGTAATAGGCTTTCAGATATAACATTGTATCAGTTTGCGCGTATCTGGCAAATCGAAATCGGCTGCTATAGCTACCACATCGGCATTATTCTGTTAAAGCAGCATATAGGGGTTGCGTCTATCAAAAGAGGTAGAACTATTACAAGGTTGGTATTTGTGGGACATTGCTCCGCCAATGGACTGTACGGGAAGGTCAATGGACAGAGCCATATCTTACAAAGCCAATAGCGAGAGATTATTGGGCTGGTACAGCGTTGGGGATGTAAAAAGGCACGCCCATCGTTTTGAGCATATAATCGTCCAAAACTTCTTGCGGTTTGCCTTTTGCTACAATCTGGCCCTTTTCCAGATATACCACTTCGTCGCAGAAACGGGCTATCTCGCGGGCATCGTGTGAGACAAATAACAGCGACTTGCCCTGCTGCTTCATTTTTTCTAGTTCGGTGTAACATTTGCGCGAAAAAGCCGCATCACCAACAGCCAGCACCTCGTCAATAATCATAATATCTGGGTCAACCGTGATAGCCGTCGCAAAACCTAGCCGCATATACATCCCACTACTGTAATGCTTGACCGGGGTATCAATAAAGCGGCCTAGCTCGGAAAATTCCACAATGCGTTCGTACCGCTCTTCCATCTGGCGTTTGCTAAAGCCGTAAATCGCCCCGTTCAGGAAAATATTGTCGCGTCCGCTCAAATCTGGGTGGAAGCCTGTACCAAGCTCCAACATCGCCGAAACGCGCCCGTTGACCCGAATGCGGCCTTTGGTTGGCTCAATAATCCGCGTCACCAGTTTCAGAATGGTGCTTTTGCCTGCCCCGTTGGTGCCGATTAAGCCCAGCGTCTGGCCTTTTTCGACCCGAAAACTGACATCTTGTAAGGCCCAAAACTCCTCGTAGCTGCCCCGACCACGAAACATTCCCACAAACATATCTTGCAGACTGGATTTGGCCTCGTGGTGTATCCGAAAATGTTTGGCTACATTCTGAAACTCAATGGCCGGAGCCGCGTTTTGAGCAAAACTCATAGTTTCTCCCCTATCGAACGGGTGGTCAAAATAAAGAAGATAAAACCCGCCACAAAAGTTACAATACCAGTCGAACAGGTACGCAGAGTGAACCAAAACTCCGGCGCAGCCTGGAAAAACAAAATATTGCGGTAGCTCTCGACAAAAGACGCAATCGGATTGACCCAATACAACACGCCCGGTATGTCAATTCCGTGCCAGGGAACGTTATAGACCTGCTTCATGGTGTAGAAAATCGGTGTAACAAAGAACCAGGCCGTCAACAGTACATCCATAATTACGGTCAAATCTCGGAAGAAAACGGTCAGCGCAGCCAGGAATAAAGCGATACCAGTCATGAGCAGCAGGTGAAAAAACAAAAACAAGGGTAGCAGCAAAGCCAACCCGGTCAATTGCACACCGCTAATCAAGATAACTGCAAACAGCACAATCAGGGCCAGCAAGTAGTTGACGAACAACGAAAGCACTGCCGCAATGGGCAAGACGGTGCGGGGGAAATAAACCTTTTTTATCATGGAGGCGTTGCCTAGCAGCGACATCATACCTTGCGTGACGCACGCACTGGTAAAGTTCCAGGCCAGCACCCCAATCAAAATAAAAGCCGCGTAGTGGTCGTGTATCTCGCGTTGCTGTCGGGCTTGTTGCAACTCGGTGGCGTTGCACAAATCGGGTTTGCTTAAACAAGCGGCGTTAGATTGGTCTTTGAGGATAACGTTAAAAACCGCGTAAAAAACCACGCTCATTAGCAGAGGGTTGACTAATGACCACAAAAAGCCCAAAAACGAGCCTTTGTAGCGCAACTTGATGTCTTTAGCCGCCAATCGTTGAATTAGCTCACGGTAACGCCACAGTTCGGCGAAGCGATGCCCAAGCGAACCTTTGTCGGTATCGAACTCCCCGACGTTTAATGTACCTGCCCTGGCGATTGCCACACCTCCCCAACAGTGATGATTATAATTACAAGCAGAATTTGACTTGCCCCAAAGTATAGCGCACCTGGCCCAATCTTGCAAATTCTTTTATATTTAACGGGTGGCAAGCTCAAAAGTTGCTTTCGGTTCGGGGTTACGGAGTGGGTGCAAGCGGTAATCTGACCGTAAAGGTGGTGCCTTTACCTTCCTGACTGCTAAAGGTAATTTGACCGTTGTGGGCTTCGACCGATTTTTTGGCAATCGCCAGACCCAAACCGGTGCCTTGAGTTGAACCGACATTGGTAGCACGGTGAAATAGCTCAAACAGATGTGGCTGGTCTTGAACAGGGATACCAATACCGCTGTCCTGTACGCTAACCGTCAAAATGTCCGCCTGGCAATTGACCTCAAGATGTACCTCTCTATCCAGGTGTGAATATTTTAGAGCATTAGTCAGCAAATTAATCAAAATCTGACGCAGCAAACGTTCGTCCAGCTGATACAAAATATCAGGACAGCTATAAATGAAATTTATACGCGCCGTTTCGCCGATGTCAAAATGTTCTGTCACCAAATCCCGACAAAACTGCTGTAAATCAAGGGGTGCAGGTTTGAATTCTAGTTTGGTTGCCTCACTCTGGCTAAGGGTTAGCATATCCCGCAGCAAGTCGCTCACCTGGATAATTGCTTTTTGAATCTGTTGCAGGTATTTGGAGATTTTACTGTCGGGCCATTCTTGACGGTAAAATTCAAGCAGTTCCGCCGAGGACAGAATGATACTCAAAGGAGTGCGAAACTCGTGGGAAGTCATAGAGATAAAACGGCTCTTGAGGTCATTAAGTTCGCGTTCCTTTATCAACGCTTTATCTATTTCAGCTTCGATCTGGGTCTGGCGATGCGCCAGCCGCCGCAACTCTAGCTGCTCACTCACCACTTTAGTCAGGTCTTCCAAATTTTGTTGTTCCTGGCTTGAAAACTCGCGGGGGTGGCGGTCAATCAAGCACAACGAACCCAAATTATAACCATCGTGAGTGTGCAGTGGCATACCAGCGTAGAAACGAATAAAGGGTTCGCCTGTCACCAATGGGTTATCGGCGAAGCGTTCGTCAAGGGCAGCATCTTTTATTACTAAAGTGGCATCGGACAGAATGGTGTGGCTACAAAAAGCTAACTCGCGGCTGGTCTCGGTGATACTCAAACCGTAACACGATTTGAACCATTGCCTATCCTGATCAATCAGGCTAATCAATACAATCGGCATATCAAAAATGCGGCTGGCTAGAGCAGTAATGCGGTCAAAAGCTGCTTCAGATGGTGTGTCCAGAATTTCGTAGCGTTGTAGAGCCGCTAACCGCTCCGGTTCATTAGCAGCTAAAGGTGCGACAAGCATAGCAAAGTCCTCCACTATTCCATTTGTGTGTAAGAATAGAAAACGTGCGAAATTGGGATTAGCCAGGATTGCGCCTACTCGCATACCTTAAAAATGAAGTATAGTCCTGATAAAATCTGATTATATTGTTAAACAGGGTATTATCCTTTACTCATTATATAGCAAATTATTCTTGTTACAATTAAAAGCATATAAAAATTGGCGGCGGTTTTGAGACTGGCAACATACAAAGTTAGTCTCTAAGTGTGTTAGCCAGCATTTTGAATGCAAAAAGGCAGTCTATTCAGGCTGCCTTTAATGAACGAAGCTATCTGTGTTGTACATTAACGGATTACTGACCCGGCAGGGTACCGAGCGTAATATTAACTTGGCGTTGCTGACCGTTTTGCTCGGCTAACACCATCGGCAGGACATCTCCGACTTTGTGACGTAATAAAATCGCCTGTATGTCGCTGGCAGAATTAATCTGCTTGCCGTCCAAACCAATTACTACCTCGCCTGCTTTCAGACCAGCCTGGGCTGCGGGAGAGTTATTACTGATCTGGGTTATAAGTGCGCCCTGGCTGACCGAAAGGTTATAACGAGCGGCCACACCAGCGGTTACGTCCTGAGTAGTGACACCAACATACGGTCTGCCGCTAACATTGCTACCGCCATTTTGAGCCGGTACGTTGTTGCCATTGGCATATTGCTGCACGACAGCATTAACCTGGTCAATGTTAATAGCGAAGCCAATGCCCTGAGCCGCGCTCTGGCTTTCTGGGTCAACCGGGGCGGCGGTGTTAATACCAATCATTTGGCCTTGTAGATTCAAAAGTGGGCCACCGCTGTTGCCAGGATTGATAGCGGCACTGGTTTGTACCAAATCGGTCAGGTTTGCGCCTTCGGGTTCGGTAATGCTACGACCAATTGCGCTCACGATACCTGCCGTAACGGTAGGGCCACCGGGCAGAGCCAGAGCATTGCCAATAGCCACTGTCCATTGTCCGACTTTCAAGGTATTAGCACTGGTAAGCGGAATAGTCGGCAAATTATTACCGTTGATTTTCAAAATAGCCAGGTCATTGCTGGGTACGTCTCCAACCACCTGCGCCGTTTGCTTCTGGCCGTTGTCCAGCACGACGGTTATGGAACCGCCGCGTCCTGCCGGGGCAATCACGTGATGGTTGGTGATAATAAAACCGTTAGGGGTCACAATAGAACCTGTCCCCGCGCCTTCTTGCTGAGAACCTCGTGCAACAATCAAAACGACGGCGGGTCGGGCTTTTTCCACTACCGCTTGAATGTCGGTTTCCAGGTTGCCAGTAGGGTTGACTAAACTACCGCCTGTCTGATTACTGACCGCTTGGGCAGCCTGGGTAGCCGCAGGTTGGTTGACATTGCTGGCACCTGCGCCGTTGCCCACATTAGTGCTGCCTACCAAATTGACTGTGCCGCCGTTGTTACCGACGTTACCATTAGTGTTGCTGTTACTGCTGCCTGTGTTACTGTTATCACTGCTCCCACTAGAACTGTTACAGGCACTCAAACCTAAGCACAAAACCAGAGCCAACGCGACGGTTGCCATTAAGTGCCGTAACCCTTCAATTCCGTTCAGCTTATAGCTGGTGTGTCCTGCCATTCTGTTCTGCTTACCTTCGCTCTTGCTTACCACCTTTTTCCTCCTGCTGATAAAACTTATCTTAAATTTGGTCACATCTAAATCTCTCCGGGCAATAGTTGCCCAGCTAATATTCGTTACCACAGCACAAGCAATGGCACGATTTGTACCATAACTTACTAGGGGAAAATTTGAACGCAAAAATAGCGAAAGCCCCCCGGATTGGGAGAGATTTTCGCTATCTAGCGGCAAAATTTATTGAGCCGACGGAGCGGTATCAACTGGGCCAGATTTGTCTTCACTGGTAGGCGGGGGTGCAGGTGGGTTGTCGTTAGCTTGATTTTCATCAGCTTTAACATTGTTCGGGCTGCTAACGTTCCCATTAGACGGACGGTTGTTATCGGCAGACACGGCCCCATTTGATGGGCGGGGCGGTTGAGGTTTGGCGGGCGACGCTGCTACGTTTGGTTTGGGTTGAGCCGACAAATTTTTGGTCAGCACCATTGTCATATTGCGGCCTTCGGAGCGGGGTGCTTGTTCGATGGTAGCAACGTCTTTTAGCGCGTCAATTACTTCTTGTAAAACTTGACGGCCAATATCCTGATGTAAGTTTTCACGGCCCTTGAACAAAACTGTCATTTTAACTTTGTGACCATCCTCTAAAAAGCCGCGTGCTTGCTTACTTTTGGTTTCCAAATCGTGGTCGCCAATTTTGGGACGCAGGCGCAACTCTTTGACGATAACGACTTTTTGAGTTTTGTGGGCATCGCGCTCACGTTTGGTTTGCTCATAGCGGTACTTACCATAATCCATAAAACGGCAGACCGGCGGCTGGGCGTTGGGCGCGACCTCTACCAGGTCAAAATTGCGCTGGCGGGCCATATCCAAAGCCGGACGGGTACGCATAATACCTAATTTCTGGTCGTTTTCATCAATCACCAACACTTCAGGCACCCTGATGCGCTCATTGATGCGTAAACTTTTGCTAATAGAGAAGCTCCTTTCGACAAAAAAAGAATAAAAGATAGGTTTGAGCTTTCCTGCTCAAACAATGTAGTCAAGCTGTATTTCAGTAGCCTAAAAGCCCCGTACCATTCAGTCGGAGCTTGCCCTGCTTAATTTAGCTGACTACTATATAATATACGTTATTTTCAACAAAAAGTTCCAGTTTATAGGACAGTTTTTGAGGCTAATGAGGAAATTGGCTTTCTTTAAATTACCCCTAAATTATAACAGATTTGGTATATAGCGTCAATGCCAAATTTTCAGATTACTTGCCACCCCCCACTACATAGTCCAGAATAATCTGGTCAATTAGCTGCTCGACAGGAGCTTTGTCGTCGGTGAAAATAGTCTGGGTCTGTGTCCATTCCCGTAAGTTGCCGCCCTTGAGTACATTATCGCCCACCTGTTTGATAAGAGGGCTAGTGGCTGCTCCGCTGCCCAGGTTACGGGCCAGGGTCGCGCTGTCACCGGTCTGGTTGGTAGCCACCACCACGCTGTTGAATGTGCCAGGCACATCTACGATAAACACGCTTGGGAAGACCGCACGCATAGTGCTGGCAATGGCGTTCACCAACCGGAAGTCGCGCTGACCGTTGGCGGCTGCCGGACTCCCCACATTAATTGCGGCTACACCGTTGGGTGTCAGGTGGTCGTGAACCTGCCGGAAAAACTCCTGAGTGGTCAGATAAAAAGGAATATAGGGCTGGTGGAAAGCGTCTATGCCCACCAAATCGTATTTTTTATCCGTGCCTACCAGATAATAGCGGCCATCTTCGGTGATGGGCGTAAGATTGGGCTGGTCGCTCATGTGAAAATAATCGCGGCCCACCTTGACAATCTCCGGGTCAATCTCCACCCCATCTATTTTAAGCTGGTCGCCATAAGCTCCGCTCAAAATGCGTGGCACTGTTCCCGCCGCCAGACCCACTATCAAACTGTTTTTAACCTGGCTTTGCTGGGCGTTGGGTGCAAAAAAGGGAGCCAGCATATAATAGTCCCAATAGCCGCCCGTCAAAATCTGTTTAGGATTGTAGAGGCTATGGATGGCATGGCCTTCGTTCAAAACTAACAGCGTATTGTCACCTGATTGCACCACCTGGATATAGTTGATGGCCGACTCTTTCTCGTAGATAAGCGTACCCTCGTTGCTGGGCTTGATGTTTTTGATAACAAAGCCGAAGGCCAGCACCAAAACGACAACCAGCATAGTGGCATAAATCGGTAAGCGCAACCGTAAACGCGGGCCGCCCGTCAAAACCAAACCGATTAGCGAGGCCAGCAAAAGCACGCTGGCAAAAATGTACAAGGTGGCTCGTGTGCTGGTAGCCGGAATCAGCACTAATACTGGCAAAAACGTTCCGGCGATGCTGCCCAACGTCGAAAGCGACGAGATTGTTCCGGCGGTTTTGCCCGCGTTGCCCACCCCGGCTATCCGCAAGCGCACCGCGAACGGCGTAACACTACCCAATAGCAGCAACGGTACGCTAAACAGTAGCACAATCCCCACCAGCGAACCGTAAAACAGACCTCCATCTACCTTGTCAAAGCCGATTTTTGCCAGCCCGAAAATTGGGTCGCTCAAAATCGGTATCAGGCCCGTCGTGAAAGCGGCCCACCCGGTTAGTTGGTACAAAAAGGCCGGATTGGGATAACGGTCTGCCAATTTGCCGCCCACAAAGTAGCCAATAGTCAGATAAACCATCACGAAACCGATTAGATTGGCCCAAATCAATAACGAGTCGCCAAAATAAGGCTGAATTAAACGGCTGGCGCACATCTCGACGGCCATCACCGCCACGCCACACAGCAACACGATAGCGTATAGTAAGTTTTTAGGAGTTTTGACCTCTATAATTGTGTTAGTATTGGTTTCGGCTGATAGCTGACGGCTAACGGCTGAGGGCTGATAGCTTCTGGCTAAAAACCAGCCAACCAGTGAAACAAGCAACAAAATCGCCGCAAACAAATATATGGTGGCCCGCACTCCTAAATTTGGTATCAAGAACAGGACTGGCACGAACGTCCCGACGATGCTGCCTAACGTCGAAAGCGAAGATACCCCGCCCGCAATTTTGCCCGCGTTGCTGCGCTCCAACACCTGCAAACGCACCGCGAACGGCGTAACACAGCCCAGTAAAACCAGGGGGATACTAAACAAAATTAGAATCGCAGCTACGGAACTCCAAAATAAACCGCCGCTAAGGTTTTTGGTCGCTATGCTCACTCCATTTAATACGGGCAAATCTAACACTGGTATCAAGCCCATCACAATGGCAGCCATAGCGGTCAAGCGATATAGGGTTTGAGGTTGCGGAGAGCGGTCAGCCAGCTTGCCACCCAGGAAGTAGCCGAGAGACAAAAAAATCATCACGAGGCCGATTAAGCTGGCCCAAATCAGCAAAGAATTACCAAAGGAAGGCTGAATCAAGCGGCTGGCGCACATCTCGACAGCCATTACCGTCGCTCCACCCACAAAAACCAGGGGACGTAGCAAGGGAGCGCGTTGCACAGCCACCTTCTGCCCCGGCCCGTCAACGTGGGCCACCGTTTCCCTATAATTATCGGCGTTTGCACGCGCTTTTGTTTGCATCCAACATTCTTTCTAAAATAGCAATGGGCCACGAGCAACGAGCCAAAACCAGTTGCACCACGGCAACCAGTTGACGACACGCAGAACGTAGAGGTAACTTCCTAACTCTCCGTGACCTCCGTGACTTCTTAGTGAAATCGATTTTTAGCTCGTTGCTCGTTGCTCATCGCTCTCTTGGTCGAAACGGATCGAAATAGCGCGTCCGTGACCGGGCAAGCCCTCGGTGGCGGCCATCACCTCGGCACTCTGGCGGATAGCGGTCAGCCCTGCTTTTGTCATACGCTGCACCTGCATCTTTTTCCCGAAGGACTCGACTGCCAGTGGCCCAAACATTTTAGTATTTGCCCCGGTGGGCAAAACGTGGTTGAGACCGCTTACATAGTCACCACTCGATTCGGGGGTATAGTTGCCCACAAAAATCGTTCCGGCGTTTTTAAGACGCGAAATAAGCTCGTCGGCGTTTTCGGTACAAACCTCCAGGTGTTCGGGGGCGTAATCGTTGGCAAATTCCACTGCCTGTTCCAAATCGTCCACTACCAAAATCATCCCGAACTGTTCAAGCGAATTACTAGCTCGGTCTGCCGTCGAAAGCAAGGGCAATTGACGAGTTACCTCCTGGGCCATTTTCTGGGCGAATTCGGGTGACGGCGTGAGCAAGACTGCCGCCGAGTCGGGGGCGTGTTCGGCCTGGGACAAAAAATCAGCGGCGGCAAAAGCTGGATTTGCGCTGTCGTCAGCGATAATCAATACTTCGCTAGGACCAGCAGGCATATCAATATTGACCAGCCCTTCCCCAAAAGCCAACATTTTGGCGGCGGTGACATAAGGGTTACCCGGCCCGCAAATTTTATAGACTTTGGGTACGGTAGCTGTACCATAAGCCATTGCCGCGATTGCTTGCGCCCCGCCGATTTTGAAGACGCGCAGGTTGGGCAAGCCCAATAGAGCGGCAGCAGCCAGGGTAGGAGCGGGTAGGCGGCCCTCTTTGTCGGGCGGCGCACATACGATAATTTCTTTGCAACCCGCGATACTGGCCGGAATACAACCCATCAGCAGTGACGAAGGCAAGATACTTTTGCCACCTGGCACATATATCCCCACTTTTTCAATAGGTCGCCACACCCGCCACAATTCGATGCCCGCCTCCGTCCAAACGTGTTCTTCCTCGGTTTGCACATGAGTAGCGTGAAACTTAGTGACATTGGCAATCACTTGTCGAACCGCCGTCACAAATTCCGGTTTTACTACTTCTAATGCCGCCTGCATCTCGGCCTGCGAAACCTCGAAGTTTTCAAGCTGTACGCCATCAAAGCGGGCGGTGTATTCGCGCACCGCTTCGTCTCCACGTTGGCGCACCTCGTGCATGATGGCCCGCGCCCGTTCGGTAATTCCCTCGGCCTCAAAGCCGCCGCCCGCCCGCCGTTTGATACGCTCCAGGTCTTCCGGCTCAACCTCACTTAGTCGTTTCCAGCGCATTCTTTATTTGTACCTTACCTTTGACAACTAACAAAATAACAAGTTAATTCTGCCTGATTTGCTCCCATAGCGCAACCCGCAAAGCAGGAACAAAACATTAAAATTCGTTGCAAATTGTGCCACAGATACCGCAAACTTCGATGCCCCAAGGTTTGCCAAAGCGGGTGATGCCATAAGAAAAGTGGGTGCTGACCCCCGTGCAAAGGCGGCAGCGTTGGTCTGGCTGGCTACCTTCGTCGGTTTCCAATTCTAGCAGACCTTCGGGCAACAAGCCGCACATACATTCAGTTCCTTCGCGCATCGCTTTGGCGCAAGGCTCAATTCCGTTCAAAGCCATCGCTGACTGCTCCTATCCAGGCAAAACACTATAATGCCGACCCCTATCTTGATACTATAAAGAGGTCAATCACCAAAACTCAAAGGATGTATGGCTATTTTAACACATAGCGTAATCGTGCCATGTATATCCTGTCAGACAAAGGGTATCTTCTCATTATTGCGGTGCGTAGGGGCGAGATTTATCGCCCCACTTTGTTTGGTGGGTACTAACTCTTTGGGCGCGATAAATCTCGTCCCTACCTTTTGAGATGATACGACAAAGGATTAAGCCAAACAATGTTAATATTGTGTAGGGGTGATACGCGGGGAGTCTTGCTTCTGGCTATCAATCAATTACTTTGTAAATATTGGCTTTGTACGGCAACGATATAGCCCTCAAAGCTGGTTAGCGGGATGCCATTGGTCACAGTTCCATTATCAAACGTGCCGTGAACCAGCACGACGGGCAGCATATATAAACGACCCTCGCTATTGTAGGTGGGACTATAAGCTAACTCGACCTTTGTGATATTGACGGTGGCTGGACGGTAGCCCGTAAAATTCTTTTGCTGCATCCGCAAAGCCGTTCCAATTGTCAGGTTGATTTGGCCTTTTTCAACGGCTGCTCTTAGCTGGTCAGAAGATAGTAAGGGGTAAGAGGCCACCTCCATCGGAGCGAAATTTAGCCCCCCCTGGTCATCCACCAGCAATGGCAGGTTCGAGTCGAAAAATGTAACCTGACTGTTGGCGTTGAGGGTTACTTCCAACGTAATAGCGTCGCTAACCGCGTAACCAGCCTCCGTTTTATTGCCCACGAAACGTACTGGACTGAAACTGACAAAGCGCAAACCCGAAGTGTCGCCCGCCCCTATTGGACTCAAGCTTTGGTGTAAAGTTCCCCAGGGTGTAGTGTCGAGCGACAGCCCCAACTTATTCAAATAGGCGTTAGCGGCGTTAACGGCCTCGCTATCGTTCAAAGGTGTGGTTTTGCCAGGAGTAACTTTAGGTTCGGTGAACAATAAATGACCGTTGCTGCCAACAGCTAAAGTCTTGTCGTTTTCGGACAACAAATACTGACCTGTGTTGCCGCTAGTCTGATAGTCGAAGCGGGCGACATTCGTATCCAGACCCAGGCGTTGCCCCAGGGTTCGCAGTTTGGCCTCGTTAATTTGGGGTTGCGTCTGACGATAGACCTGACCCATTGCCGACAGGGTGGGCGGGTTGGTATTTAGATAGTAAGCTAAATTTGCGCTGGTTGTAGTATCGGGGTTTGGTAAAATAGTTTTGGCAACGGAACTAAGCGGGGTGACAAAATTTGCCAGAACCGAGGTAGCCGCTGGCGGGCTGGAATTGATTGTCTGGATGCGCGGGCCAATCGAGGAAGGTTTGCCATTCGCACTAGCACCTTCCGGTAGATAGGTGCTGGTAGGCAATTGTCCAAAAGCAGCCAAATTTTGCACGCTCACGGGTTCAATTGAGGCTGGGGCAATCGGAGTGAAAGCGGGCGGGGTTTGGGTGGGCTGGTTGACGGCAGTGGTTAAGGAGGCCAGGGTAGATGGGGCAGCCAGCGTAGTAAAATTACTCGCTTGTATTGTGAAAGTAGTGGCCTGGTTAGAGCCGGATTTGAAAAGACCGTCCCCATTAAAAGCTACCACTACTGTTACCAGCACTAAAGTTGCCAGGGCTACCCCACCGCCTAAACGCCAGCCGAGGCCGAAAATCGAACCACGTCGGGGGCGCGGCTTAATGGCTTCGGTCTGGAGCTTTTGAGCCTGAGCGCGTTGGCGTAAATCTGCGGCCAGGCGTGCCACGAAAGCCGGGTCGGGACGGATGGGAATGGGAGCTTCCTGGCGTAGTTGCATCGCCACTTTGAGCATTTCGGTCTGGTTAGGCTGCTGGGGCAGATGTGACCTGATTGGGGCTTGTAACAGCCGTTCAAGCTCCTGGTCGAACAGAGCCGTCTGGTTCTCGTTATCGTGGTCCCGTTTGTCACTCGGCTCGAAACTGAATAAATTATTATGCTTGCTCATCTTGATGCAGACGCTGGCGCAAAGTAGCAATTGCCCGAAAAACTAACTGTTTGATTGCCGCTTCGCTTTTGCCTAGCCTCTCGCCTATCTCCTTGTTTTTCAAACCCCAACTAAACCGCCATACTAAAACTTGCTGCTGCTCCGGGGGAAGTTTGCGAACTTGCGCCCACAGGCTTTCGGCTTCCAATTTTTCCAGAGCCAGTTCTGCCGGGCCAGCGTTTTCGTCGGCCAGTCTGCCGCCCAACGTCTGTAGCCCGTTTTCGTCGCTTTCATCATCGCCACCACTTACCCCCGCGTCCAGGGACAACTGAGGGTGGCGGCCCAAACGTCGGTAGCGGTCTGTAATCAGGTTAGAGGCGATACGGTACAACCAGGCGATATAGGGTTGGCCCTGCCAATGGTAGCGGGGCAGGTTTTCCAACGCACGGTAAAAAACCTGGCTGGTCAAATCTTCGGCTTCGGTGGAGTTTTGGACGCGCCTATAGATATAGGTATAGACTCGCTCGACGTTTTGTTGGTAAAGAGCCTCAAACTGGCGCGGGTCGCGGCGGGCAGCTTCAATCAAATCGCGTTCGCGTTCGCTGGCCGTGCCGTTTTGTTCGGTTTCGTCGCCTGGCCCGCTCAATTGCGCTTATCCTGACTTTTTGTAGCTTCCAAATAGCTTAACGTTTTTTGATAATGGTTAGTTACAACCAATATTCCTTTGGTTAATGCCTTTTTTATATTATGTGGCAACTTCGTTCCTGTGTGTTAGAAATATTATAGCATAGCTTTTGGCATTTCTGTAGCTACTTTTTGAGATGATACCTTTGTGTCTTGACTAAAACCGCCGTCAGCCGCTAATATCAGGCGTTGTAAATAATCTGATTAGGTAGATTAAATAAGGCTGGCGGCAGTAAGCTGACGGCTAAAAAGAGGAGATTTCCAAGATGCGTTACGCGACTTATGCGAAGCCAGATAATGGTTCAGGTGTGGGGCTGATTGTAGGAGATAAACTGGTGGAAGCAGCTACTTCTACCTGGCCGCGCAGTATGCTGCAACTCATTAGAGGGGCTGGCACAATTGACCGTTCATATAGCACCGAACCCGGTATTGCGCTGGCTGGAGTCAAATTGCAAGCTCCTATTCCTGTGCCGCCCAAAAACATTTTTTGTATCGGGCGCAATTATACCGACCATATCAGCGAGGTGGCCGCGACCCGCTCTTTTAAGGAATACACGCCCGAATACCCAACCTTCTTCACCAAACCCTACACCGCCATCATTGGGCCAGATGACGAAATAATGATTGACTCCAAATTTAGTACCGATATTGATTGGGAAGCGGAGTTAGCGGTAATTATCGGGACAGGTGGCCGCCATATCGAGGAAAAAGACGCGCTCAAACACGTTTTTGGCTACACCTGCGCCAACGATGTGACCGCCCGCGACGTGCAGAAGAATCACGAGCAATGGTTTATGGGCAAAAGTTTTGATACTTCGTGTCCGCTCGGTCCCTGGATTGTGACACCAGACGAGATTGGCGACCCGCAAAACCTGGATATTCAATTGCGTGTGAACGGAGAAATCAAGCAGAAGGCCAACACCAGCCAGATGATTTTTAGCATTGCCCAACAAATCGCCTGGCTCTCCAAAAGTATCACTCTCGAACCGGGCGACATCATCAGCACAGGCACGCCAAGCGGGGTGGGTTTTGCACGCAAGCCGCCCGAATTTTTGAAGGCTGGCGACATTGTGGAAGTCGAAATCCAGCATATTGGCATCCTCCGCAACAAAGTGGTACAAGCGAAGGGTAAGTAATCCCGTTAGGGGTGAGCAATCAAATTTTACTCACCCTTCATCCTGTTTTCTCAGAGCTTTAATTTTAGCTGCCGTTTGCACTAATCTGCTATAAATAACGACATCAGTTATGGCAACAAGTGATAAGTAGGAAAGATAACAGATGTTAAACCCAAATCAAATGCCCTCGACGATAGCCGATTGGTACTGTGCTACTCAAACAGAAAGAAACACCTGGGTAACAGGAGCGATACCAGAAATGAGAGAAGCTCTTGCCGGAATCTTACTGGAGGACCGTAACCAAAAATTGGATTACCATAAGCTTAGTGCTACCCATCCAAACTACCCTGATCTGACTAACCTTGAGATTAGTCAAATGATAGTGTGGCTTAAACACGGTGATTTAGTAGCAGAACAGCAACGCCGTAATATGGAGCAATCTTACCGACTAGAAAAAACTTATCCCAATGCCACTGACCAAGAACTTTCGGTAATGATAGTTCGTGAAGATTTTGGGAATGAAGTGGCTACTAACGTTCAAGCAGATTTAAGTCATTATCAGAATCAGTGGCAACCCGCTCAAACAATTTAAGCAGCTATGCAATTAACCGCTGTGTTACCAACAATCACACCCCTTGCCGATGCACTTGATTCTATAGGTATGAGATACTCTATTACTGGCTCTATAGCAGCTATAATTTATGGGGCCAGGTGTAACCCTAATGATATTGATATAATAGCCGATATTTTCCCTAACCGCATATCTCTGTTTATAGCTGCCATTGCAGCCGATTATCATGTTGACGGCTATGCTGTAAGTAACGCAGTAGGTCAACATTCCTCTTTGAACATCCTGAGTCGGAACACTATGGAAAAATCGACATTTTTATCTGTCAACCTGATGCGTTTAGCCAGTCCATTATTAGTAGGACACAGAGCATTTTGATAGGGCAAGCTAAACCGCGTTCTTTTTCCGTAGTGTCAGCAGAAGATATTATTTTATACAAAATCAAATGGTATGATATAAGTGGCGGGGTCTCCAGGCAACAGTGGGACGATGTTCAAGCGGTATTGAAGGCTCAAGCTGGAAACCTTGACAAACTTTATTTAGGAAAATGGGCTAGACAAGTAGGAATTTTATCATTAGTAACCCAGGCAATCCGTGAAGCAGGAGTGTAATATTACTATTCTAAATATCTGGCAAAAAGGGCGACCAGCCACTTGTTCTAGTCGCCTTTTTGGATGTAAGGAAGATTAGATTAGTTACGGCTGATGGCAGCTTTGATGGCGCGACGGGCAAAAACTTCGGCCATAGCCCGTCGGTATTCCTGCGACCCGTGCAGGTCTGCCAGGGCATCTACATCTGCCGCGCAGTCTTTACAAGCGGCGGCGATATTTTCGTCGGTCAGTTCTTTGCCTACCAATGCCTGTCCTACCGCCTCGGCCATCAAGGGAGTAGCAGCCAGACCGCTAAAAGCAATCTGAGCCGAAGTGCATTTGCCTCCGTCCGACCCAATGACCGCCGCCGCGCCTACTACTGCATAGTGTGAGGCTTTGTTGGCAAGCTTTTGGTAACTGGTTTTGCCAGTTGGGACGGGGAAGCGGATTTCGGTCAGTAGTTCGGTTGGCTCGATGCTGGTGGTCAGAATGGTCACGAAGAAGTCGTTGACTGGCACGCTGCGTTCGCCCTCTTTGCTGTGCAGCACCAATTCCGCACCCAACGCCATCATCACAGCGGGCAAATCACTGGACGGGTCGGCGTGGACAATACTTCCGCCCACCGTTCCCCAGTTGCGTACCTGCGGGTCGCCAATCAACGTGGCTGCTTCGGGCAGAATGGGAGCTTTTTGCTTGAGTAAATCACTGGTTTCGACCTGATAGTGGGTAGTCATAGCCCCAATCTTGATCATGCCACCTTCTTCCTTGATATAAGAAAGGGCCGAGCGTAAGGCCGAAATATCAATCAGTTTTTCGGGAGCGGCCAACCGTAACCGCATTGCTGGTATCAGGCTATGCCCACCAGCCAAAATTTTAGCGTCCTCGCCGTGTTCGGCCAGCATTGTCAAAGCCTCGTCCATCGAAGTCGGACTGTAATAATCGAACGCGCTTGGTATCATTTAATATTCTCCTCAATCAATTTCATGGTAGCCACTTAAAAGTGTAGAACAATGTCATTTTGAGCGAAGCGAAGAATCTGTATTAAGTTCAAAACTACAGACCCTTTGCTTCGCTCAGGGTGAATTTTTTAACCCTCTAAGTAGCTACCTGATTTTCTAAAAGGCGGTCAAAGTCGGGCTGAGTCAGGCGGTAAAGCTGCCATTCGTCCAGGTGGTGTGCGCCTTGCTGCTGGTAGAAGCGGATGGCGTGTTCGTTCCAATCCAACACCGTCCAATCCATTCTTCCGCACTCACGCTGGCGGGCCTGCTCTACGCAATACCTGAACAGGGCCAAGCCTACTTTCAGGCCGCGATATTGGGACAGTACAAATATATCTTCCAGATACAAGGTTGGTCTCGCTAGAAAAGTCGAATAAGTCTCAAAGATAAAAGCGTACCCGGCTACTTCCTCTGCTTCGGCTTCCTGGGTGCGAACGTGCGCCAAAAAAACTTCAAAGCGTGGGCGTAAACCGAAAGCGTCCGCCAACAACCGTTTTTGGGCGGCTTCGTCGGGTGGCGGCAATTTCTCGAAGTCAGCCAACGCCTCAATCAGCCGCAAAATGGTCGGCCCATCTTCGGGTACAGCCTCTCTGATTGTAATCGAACTTTCTGGCATAAAATTCCTTAGAACAATTCACCGCAGAGAGCGCAGAGAAGAATTAAGTTATAAGGTCAGCCGCCGCTTGCACCTTAGAAAAACCACTTGTAATTTCTCTGCGTCCTCTGCGTTAAAAATTATTTCCCCGCGTGCATGGCCTTCCAGACCTTTTCGGGGCGGAGCGGCATATCAATGTTTTTGACACCCAACCCTTTGAGTGCGTCCATTACTGCGTTGACAATTACGGGCGTGCTGGCAATTGTTCCGGCCTCGCCAATCCCCTTTACGCCCAAACTGTTGACGTTGGTAGGCGTAACAGTGTGGTCAAGCGTATAGAAGGGCAATTCCGACGCAGTTGGTACGGTGTAGTCCATCAGCGTGCCACTGATAAGCTGACCCTGCTCGTCATAGACCACTTCTTCGTACAACGCTTGCGAGATGCCTTGCGTCAAACCGCCGTGCAGCTGGCCTTCCACAATCATCGGGTTAAGCTGGTTGCCACAATCATCCACCGCCACGTACTTCAAAATCTTGATGTCTCCCGTATCACCATCTACTTCGACAGCGCACAGGTGTGTACCGAACGGATAGACGAAGTTGCCCGGCTCGTAGTAGCGGGTGGCTTCCAGACCAGCCTCAATCTCCATGACCATTTTCGGGTCAATATAGGCTTTGAAGCAGACTTCCTGGAAGGTAATCTTGCGACTCGGCGCACCCTTGACCGTGAAAGCTCCATCCTCAAATTCGAGGTCGTCTGCTGAAGCTTCCAGCTGGAAGGCGGCAATCTTTTTGGCTTTTTCCTTCACGTCCTTGAGTGCCAGCATCATGGCTTCGCTTCCGACTGCCGTACCGCGACTACCATACGTACCCATACCGTAGGCCGTGTTGTCGGTATCGCCGTGTTTGATAATTACGTCTTCGACGGGGATACCAAACTGGTCGCCCACCACCTGGGCAAAAGTAGTCTCCTGGCCTTGACCGTGCGGGCTGATACCTGTAAAGACCGTGACCTTGCCTGTCACTTCGGCCCTTACCGTCGCACTCTCGTAACCGCGTGCAGTTGGCATCGCCGAACCCGGCCCAAGACCGCAGACTTCGACATAGGTACTCTGGCCGATACCGATGTACTTGTTGTTCTGTGGGCCAGCCGCTTGCTGTTGGCGGTAATCTTTGTAACCGAACAAGTCCATCGCCTTGTCCATCGCCACTTCATAGTTACCACTATCGAAGGTCAGACCCAACGGCGAAGTATAGGGGAACTGCTCCGGCTGGATAAAGTTCTTGCGGCGCAACTCCATCGGGTCCATGTTGAGTTCGTTTGCCAAAAGCGAGACAATCCGCTCAATCATGTAGGTGGCTTCGGGTCGCCCCGCCCCCCGGTAAGCGTCAGTGGGTGTTTTGTTGGTGTAAATACAATACGCCTTCATGTGGACGACAGGCATGGTGTAGGGGCCGTTCATGATAATACCGCACAAAACGGGGATACTGGTGGTCAAAAGTTGCAGATACGCGCCCATATCGCAGTAAGCGGTGACTTCCAAAGCCTGGATGTGGCCGTCTTTGGTGGAGGCGATTTTGATATAGTCTATCTGGTCGCGCCCGTGAATGGTGGCAGTCAGGCTTTCGCTGCGGCTTTCCACCCACTTTACAGGTCGTCCGGTCTTTTTGGAGGCGTAACAGGCAATCACTTCTTCGGCGTATAAGTTAAGCTTACAACCAAAGCCGCCGCCCACTTCCGGCGCAATCACCCGCACTTTGTGTTCGGGAATACCGACTACGCCCGAAATCAAAGTACGCAAGATATGCGGAATTTGGGTGCTGGTGCTAAGGGTCAGGCTATCTTCCCCCGTGCGGTACTCGGCCAAAACGACACGAGTTTCCATCGGGTTCGGGGCCAGGCGTTGGTTGATCAGGCGTTGCTCCACCACCACTTCGGCGTTTTTGAAAGCTTCCGTCGTATCGCCACCAAAATCGAGTTCCGCCGCCAGGTTGCGGGGGATGTTGTCGTGGATCAGAGGCGAACCTTCTTGATACGCTTTCTCCATATCCACTACGACAGGTAGCTGTTCGTAATGCACTTCAATCGCGTCGGCAGCATCACGCGCCGCCCCCCGACTTTCTGCTACCACTGCGGCCACAATATCTCCGACGAAACGGGCCTTATCGGAGGTGATGGCGTAGTGAGGGGCTGTCGGCCAGGGGCCGGAGGTCACGGCTACAAGAGCGGTAATCTTATCTTTGAGGTCTGCGCCCGTCATCACTGCCAACACGCCGGACATTTTACGGGCCGCGTCGGTGTTGATACTTTTAATAGTGGCATGGGCATAAGGGCTACGTACTACCTGCAAATAGACCGTGCCAGTTGGGTGCAAATCATCGGTATAGGTAGCGTGGCCGGTAATCAAACGTGGGTCTTCGCGTCGCTTGATACGTGCGCCCACTAAAGTTGCAACTCCCATTGTTGTTTCTCCTCAACGAGTTCTAGCCGCCAATCAGGGCGGATTATTCTATACTTTTACTAAATCCGCGGGGTTAACTTGGGGCGCATTGGTCTCAGGAATGTCTTGTTCGCCCTCGCTCATGTGTTTGGCGGCATATTGAACTGCCTTGACAATATTCTGGTAGCCCGTGCAACGGCACAAATTACCCTCGATGCCGTGCCGAATTTCGTCTTCACTGGGGTTGGGATTGCGTTGCAAAAGCTGGTACGAGGCCATAATCATGCCCGGCGTACAGTAGCCGCATTGCAAACCGTGTTCTTCCCAAAAGCCTTCCTGGATGGGGTTTAGCTTACCTTCTTCGGCCAGCCCTTCGACGGTCAATACTTCGGCGTTATTGTACTGCACGGCAAACCCGGTACAACTTTTCATGCTCTGGCCGTTGACCATTACGGTGCAGGCTCCGCACTGACTGGTATCGCAGCCAATGTGGGTGCCAGTCAGCCCCAAATCGTCGCGTAAGAAATGTACCAACAACATACGCGGTTCGACATCGCGCTCGTAGGTGATGCCATTTACCGTAAGTTTAACTGTCCGTTTCACGCTTATACTCCTATGTTCTAGCCGCTTACACGACACCGTGTAGCTGGCAATTTATACCCTACTCAAACTTTGAGTAAAGCTTCTTATAACGATAAATCCAAGCAGCTATATTAAAAATTTGGGTCACTCAAATCTTGTTGCTTGCTAAAAACTACTTTGCCACCTTTAGCAGGTTTGAAAGCCGCCGTAATCGGGATACGTTCAAAAATTTCGCCAACTTTCATGGTAAAACCTGGAAGTACGTCCCCACCATCTAGTACATCATTAACCCGAAGGAATTGGCTAGGCCCAACATCACCAACTTTATATACTTCTATAACCCGCGTAGCTGGATTGACAATCCATACCAACCGCGTACCAGCTTCCAAATACTCCACCGCTTTGGTGGCTGTGGCAATCAAGCTATCTGTTTTAGAAATAACCTCGACGGCTATATCGGGGGCAAATGGGATAGCATCTAAATCTGGAAAGGCCAGACGTTCAGCGGTGATAAAAGCCGCATCGGGTCTTTTAGAATTATCTAAACCAGGCCATTTATATTCAGTTTCCGCTCCCGACACCCACCCAAGATTGTGCTTGTCCACATATTCGCCTAGTAAACGCACGATGCGGCCACCTACAATTCCGGGAAGGCCACCCGATTCCTGCTGTTGCTGCTCCTGTTCTTGTTGCGGCCATTGTAATTCTTCGGATATAACTGTGTCAAAGCTCATCCTGTTTCTACCTTTCCAAAATTCCCCAATCACAATTGGCCTGGCAGCCTGTGGCAAACTCAAACCTTTTCGACTTCGACCCCTTCGGACTTGAGTTGCTCGGCGGTTTCCTTAATGATTTTGTCCATACTTTTGAAAAAGTTTCCGGCCATCAGCTTGGCGACAGGTGTCAACATTCTTGCGCCGATACCAGCCAGCGTCCCGCCGACCTGGGCCGTCCCCTTATATTTGAGTATGGTTTTCTTATCGTCGCCTTCGCCTTGTTCTTCCAGGTCAAAAGTGCCTTCGCCGTTCAAAAAGCCCTGTCCGCCCGCGCCTTCGACCATCAATTTATAGTGTTTGTGCAGTTCGATGTCAGCCATCGAAACTTTACCGTTATACGTACCTTTGATTGAGGCTACGCCCACTTTGAGGATTGCTTCGTATTGGCGTTCCCCGACTTCCTCAAACTTTTCGCAGCCCGGCAAAGATTTCTGCAAAGCTTCTTTGTCCAAAAGCGTATCCCACACCTTGTCGAGCGGGGCTTTGAACTTATAATCGCCTGATAACTCCATCGTCTATCTTCCTCTATCAGTAGAGTTATCAGCTATCAGTCGTCAGTTATAAGTAAAGACCAGACGAAAAACCACAAAGAGTTTGTGTAGTGCAGAACCTGGCTTTACTGACAACTGACAACTGATAGCTGATAACTAATCGGTGGTTTCGGGTGCGCCTATCGCGTAATTGTCCAGGCGACCCAAAATTTCAGCGAAGCCGCTTTCTACTTTGCCCTTAAAACTCTCTATAATCGCGTTGAACATGGGGTTGCCCATATCCAAATTTAGCTGATAACGAAAAATTGTGCGTGTTTCTTCGGGTATAACTTCCGGTTCTTTAACTTCCTCGGAACTTTGAGCATCTTCTGCCTGGCTCTCAGTATCTTCGGCCACAGCCTCGCTCGGTAATTCCAACTGGTAAGAGCCAGCCATACTTTTTAGCAACTTGCTTTCCACCTTCAGATTGCAACTATGTGGCCGCTCTAGCTCGCTAAAGATAATTTTGAGGGTCTGGTTGCCTTTGAGCGGCCCCAAATCTACCTTAACCGTCATCTCAAATTCGTTCGGTTCAACTTCTTCATATTCTGTGGCATCCGGCAGACTGGCTTTCCAGGCTTCCGGGTTGAAGATTGCCGCCCACAATGCCTCGCGTTCGCTCCGACAATAAACACGACTATCCAGCTTCATCAGGTATCAGTCCTCTAATTTAATTGGGGTTTTACCATCATTATACAATAGGAGAAAGATAATTATCCTTACAAATTTATAACTAAAGGTCTAAAAATTTATCTCCGTTATAATGAATCATATGGTCAGGTTCGCTTGCAATCCACACTTCTGTTTCCCAGGCGATACTAGAAGCAAAACGCTGAAAAGTTTTTGCATCTAAAAATGCAGTAACGTAAATAATTTCAACTACGCAATCTTTGGTCAATTCTTTTAACTCAAAAAGTCTTTTGGCAGAGATTGCCCCGGAACTATGCACTGCCTCAATAATATAAAGCCTGGTTTTGCTCTCAGAATAGGCAATTAAATCTGGCAATTTTCCATGCTTGGGTTCAGGTAGATGTAATGTAGCCAATTTTTCATTGTCGCACAAAAGAAATTTGTCGGCAGTATCCCCTACATATAAAACTTCTGAGCTATAGCCATAACGTGGTAAAAACGCCTCGATAATAGCTTTTTGTAACTGATTATGCTTGCCCAAACTAAAATCAAGAATTAAGCCCGAAGGTAATTTTGCTTCTACCTTTTTCAATACTCGCTCAGGCGAAAGTTTCTGCATCAGGGTTGGTTTATCTGCTACGAACTGCTCAACCTGCCTCTCCCAATCGGTATCACTAAAAACCCTCACTATAGGGCTATATAGTGGATTTAGGGCATAGGCTCTAGTCGGGTCATTTGAAGCTGCCCCTACGTTAGTAGGCACTACAATTTGTTGTAAGACTAGCAGACTCAAATCTTTTCGTCTTATATCATCATAAGAACCAGAAGAAATCTTCTCACCAAAATGGGTATTGATATAAGTTATAATGTCTCTAGTCTTGAGAAATCGGTGGTCGTTGTAATCTTTAGCCTTCGCCCACCCACTATATTCGGTAATATCAGCCACTGCCATAAAAGCCAGAGCCATTCTTTCCAATCTACGTGGAGTATAGCTCAGACTGTTCATTGGAATACCAAGCTTAGATAAAATAAACAGAGCCTCGTTAATGCGTCGTTGCAAAGCAAGGGACTTTCCCCTAAATTCTTTTGAAGCTTTCAGTAAGTCAATGATTTCGGTTGTCACCATACTTTCTTACGTTAGTGGATGATACTACCACAGTGTAAGGTTCTCGAACCTTGCTGTCTGATATACAGGCTTCGTCTCCGCGCTTGTTACTCGATAATCTGAGTCAAGGTAAGCACCAATACTTGTCGCAAGGTGATACGCAAACAAAGGTGGTACGGCGTTGCCAATTTGATTAAAACAATTAGTTTCCGTTCCCACAAATTCAAACCAGTCAGGGAAACTTTGCAGACGAGCGGCTTCTCTTATACTTAAACGACGACGGCGACCATCAGGTAATTTTAACCGCATCATATCGCCTGTAGCACCAGCTAAATTCCTACACGTCAAAGTACGTGCAGGTTGCTCAAGGTGTAAATCGCGCGGACGTTTGCAAAAAGAAGCCTTCTCATATTTTGCTACATATTCGTCCATACTAGCTGTCAAAAATCTGGACGTGTTGGAAACAGAGTTTGCCAATTCGCCAAGTGACTCTCCCGCCGTTACTTTATAGCTCAGTGGTTTAGGTAAATTAAATCTGCCCTTATGCCCCACTACCACTAAACGTTCACGGTTTTGAGGTACACCATAATTAACCGCATTCAATAAATGAGTTTCTACAACGTAACCAAGTGAACGCAAAGCCTCAATAATCTGGTCAAGATACCACCTATTGCGATACAAAAGGCCGCGCACGTTTTCAAAAAGCCAGATGTCAGGTTTGATTTTAGCTATGGCTGCAATAAAAGCTGGAAAGCCATCTCGAACATCTTGCAAACCCAATTGATTGCCACCGACGCTAAAAGGTTGACAGGGAGGCCCACCAATTACTACTGCCGCCCCAGGAAATTCAGTGTCCGTTGTTATTATCGTTTGAACGCAATCACCTTGCAAATTTCTTCGGTAAGTAGCACAGCAATTCGCGTCTTTTTCAAAACCAAAAGTCTCAAAGCCTGCCGCTTCAAAACCTAGTGCCATACCACCGCAGCCAGCAAATAAATCTAACACCAATGGTTTGCGGGTAACAGCCCGGCTTAAAACCGAATTCAGGTCTTTTATGTAAGACATTTGACTACCTAGAATCAATCTTCAACTACAGAGCCTACGTTTGGAAGAACAAGCACAAGCTACAAATTACTCATCATTTTTGAGGTTGTATGGTGGGAAGCGGAAAGCCATCTCGCGGCCCAATAACCCACCGTGACCCATTTTTGCTATATCTTTGTAACTTAGCTGCTCCCCGGCGAAAAACTTTGCCAGAAACAAATCGCCCAGCGTGGTTCTGGAAAACATCCCACAACTAGCCAATCCAAATAGAGCCGTTGTGTCGTGGGGAAAATAGCCGAGCCAGAAAAGCGTGCCGGGGTGGGCAGGTGCGCCGTTTTTTTCCAGCCGCACATCCAATATTGCTAAGGCTTCATGCACTGGATCAAGCGGGTCAGTCGAATGGCCTCCCACGTGCAGAATCAATTCTGCCCCCTGCCGTTGCAAACTTGCCAGCTTGCTCACCAGATCGGCCACGTCACCGAGGCTGGTTTCGATACCTAGCAGTTTACCGCCGAACCAGTTTATCTTGTAGGCTACCGCCGCCTCGAACCTGGCCCGTGCTTTGGGCGGCAACGACTCGCGCACCACCACGCCTACCTTGCGCGGCAAAAACGGCTTGACTTCTATCACTGGTTCGCTTTGGCTCAAATTTTGGGCTTCGTGCAAATATTTTTCGGCCACTACCAGCGGCGTGACTTTGGCCCCCGCCACCTCTTGTCCGGCTTCCACCGCCTGGTCATTAAACAGTGTAAAGACGGCCACTCCAGGCACTTCGTTTAGTCTGTCCAGTCGGGCCACGTCTATTTTGAGCAAACCGCGCCACTGAGCCAGCATATTCATGCGGCTTTCGATTGGCCCTTGTAGGGTAAGACCCGGCCCAGCTACCATTGCGGCCAGCCTTTGCCCGGCTTCATCCTCACTTACGTCGCCTGTTTCCAGTTGTAGCAAATGTAAGCTGTAGTTGGTAGGGGCGGCTTTTAACAAGTCGGGCAATTTTGTCACATCGTCCGGGCGTAGCACCTGGCCTTTGCGGAACAAAAAGCCTGACCCATCTGCAAAATTCGGCACGTTGGCAGCCACAATTTGCCCTGCCAGCGAATCCAAAGCCGTGTGACCGATATTCACTCTTTGCAGCGTGTGAGCTTGCACTATCCTTACCTGTTCCAGTTATTCAAGTAAAATCCAGCGAAACCGCGCCAGTTTGGTTGTCTTCTACCCAATGAGATTGGGAGTTGTAGCAGCGCGGCAGAATGTTGTCTGTGGGCTAGATTTTAACAGCAAAGTTAAAAATTGTAAATACGTTGGCGGTTTAGCCTAAAATCTATTGGTTCTGGCTGTCCAGCCGTGCCTCCAACCGTTCTAAGCGACTCGACAAGTTCTCCAGCGTCGCGGCAATCTGACCCAACACATTGGGTAGGGTGGCAAGGTTCTGGTTCAAGTCTTCGCCCATATCGTCCAGCTTCATGCTAAAGACCGAAATTTGTTCACCTAAACGGATTACGTCGTCCCGAGTGGGCATATCTGCCGCTTCCAGGTAGGCTTTGGCGGCTTGCTTCAACATTGCGCGGTAGGTGTTCATAGCTGGGCCAGCACTGCTCATACTTTGGGCCATACCTGGCCCACCACTCATTTGTTGCCAGAATTTTGTAAAAGCTTCCTGGTTCTTTTGGGCCATATCTTGCCACATCGCCATCGGATTATTCGTTTTGCTGGCGTTTGCTCCGCTCATTGGCAGCATCATTTGGTTGAGCCAGCTAAAAAAATCTACGGGTGTAGGTGCGCCTTCAGGTTTTTCACTCATCTTTTCCCCTCGTTTTTGGTTTCCTGTTTCCTGGTTGATTACCGGAAACCAATCATATAGCAAAGCCAGCTACCTGACAAATGGATACGCTTGTTAAGCACGGTCATTGCAAAGTATTTATTGAGAGATGAGAGGGAAATATCCCGCAAGGCAATGTATGGTCGAGCTAGGGGATTTCCAAAAAAACCTCATCTCCGACCTGCCGTATTTTGTAGGTACTGAGGCGTTCGTCATAGCTATCACCCATTCCAACCAGACAGCCAGTACGCAAGTCGAACGGCCAAAAGTGGAGCGGACACTCGATAACAGTCTCGATAAGCGGGCCGTAGTGCAGATAGCCGCCAGAATGGGGGCAAATATCGGACACGGCAAAAATTTCACCTGCTACATTGACCACTAAAATCGGCCCGTTGCGCGTGGCAACCACCTTACGCTCACCGGGCGATAACTCCTCGACACGTCCAATCAACACCAGTTCGACTTGCTGCTCTATGTGTGTTTCTTCCACCAGTCAATCCTTTTATTTTTAAGTTTCGTGCTAATTATAGCATTTCAAAAAGTAGTCAGTCGGCAGTATCCATTGGCGGCAACCAGTTGACGCAATGTCCCACAAGTATTTGTTGGAGGCTGCTCCGTCAGCCGATGGTTCGGACAGTCCATTGGCGGCAACCAGTTGACGCAATGTCCTACAAGAGCCTGACGACTGCTAACTTTTCAGGTTTGACATCCAGCCAGATTTGACCGAAAATGCTACTAAAGGTACTGATGAAAAAATTTAGAAGCAGTTGAAATTGGAAACGAAAGATGGATACATTAGACACAATCGAAAGTAGAGTGAGGCAGGCCAGTGGCGAGATACCACTTTCTCTGGAAAACTTCCGGCAGGCAGCCCGGCGTATAGCGGGCGTGGTGCGCCACACCGATTTGGTGCGAGCCGACGTGTTTAGTCAGGCAACTGATACCGAGATGTACCTCAAATTGGAAAATTTGCAGCGCACTGGTTCGTTCAAATTCCGAGGGGCGTACAACAAAATGGTACAACTGGCTCAACTTCCGGCGGGTGAGAAACCCCATGGTATTATCGCCGCGTCTGCCGGAAATCACGCCCAGGGTGTTGCCAGTGCTGGGGCCGTGGCTGGTTTCTCCGTGACTGTAGTGATGCCCTACGGAGCGTCTTTAACCAAAATACGGGCCTGTCGTGAAATGGGAGCCGAGGTAATCCAGTATGGGGCAACGTTAGAGGAGGCGGCGGTTTGGGCCAAAAATCAGGCTATCGAGCGTGACTTATTATTTGTCCACCCTTACGACGACTGGCAAATTATCGAGGGACAGGGGACTCTAGGTCTAGAATTGTTGGAAGATTTGCCCGATGTGGAAACGGTAGTAGTGCCTTTGGGCGGAGGCGGTTTGTTAAGTGGGACTGCACTCGCCCTCAAACTCCAAAAACCTGATATTCGCATCATTGGCGTGCAGACCGAAGCAGTTGCGCCTTATGCGGGGTTTATTCAGACGGGCCACTTCCGTCCCAACCACCCGAGTGCTATGAC
The DNA here is from genome assembly GCA_038207455.1 of Chloroflexia bacterium. Lineage (GTDB taxonomy): Bacteria > Chloroflexota > Chloroflexia > Chloroheliales > Chloroheliaceae > JBBQZT01. Next base: position 22,533 of record JBBQZT010000022.1, on the reverse strand, counting down.
TATCGCCGATGGTATCAGGGTCAAAATGCCCGGAGACCGCACCGCCCAGGTCATCCGCAAATATGTAGATGACGTGGTGACGGTCAGCGACTCAGCTATCGGCGAGGCGGTAGTAGCCGTGATGGAACGTACTCGCACTATCACCGAAGGCGCGGGCGCGGCAGGTCTGGCCGCCCTTTTGCATCATAAAATTCCGGTGCGGAGCGGCGAAAAAATCATTGCGGTCTTGAGCGGCGGCAACATAGACGTGACTTTGATAGGCCGCATTATTGATTTCGGTCTGGTTTCGAGCGGGCGTTTCCTGGTAGTGGCCGTAATTGTGTCGGATACGCCGGGCCAGCTGATGCACTTACTGGAAATGGTGGCTGGTTTGGGTATGAACGTGCGCCAGATCGAACACCGTCGGGGCGAATTACAAGTGCCGGTGGGCCAGACCGAAATTATTTTGCAGGTGGAAACCAAAGACCGCGACCAGCAGCACGCGCTTATGGCGGCTTTTGAGCAAGAAGACATCCCGATGCGCGTCATCACCCATTGAGACATTGAAACTTTTGGAGGAAATTGCTACTTGACAAGCGGGCGTTTCGGGGTTAAACTTAATCAGGCTTAAAATTCTCACTTGTGTTTTATACGCTGGCAGGTAATCGCCAGGGTATCCTTACTTCACATTCAGATGGTTGCTTGCTCACTTCTAAATATAACATTCCGCTTAAATTAGAATTGAGGAAAGCGTATGCCCGGTAGATCACTAAAAATTTACGGCTCAGGGAGAAATAAGCAGTACCGTAATACCGAAGGGCCGCTAGGTTCGCCTCCGGCTTATCTAACGGTATTTGCCACCTGGGGAAGCGGTATCTTGATTGGCGCGATAGTGCTGACCTTGCTGGTAGTACCGGGAGCTTTGGGCGGTAACGTTTCTGTCCCCCAGGCGCGTACCTTCGTATCTGACTCAGATACCCAAAACAACGGGCCGGAACTGCAAAAACACGTCCAGGCCGGGGCGCAACTTTTTCAAGCTAAAGGTTGTGTTGGCTGTCACGCCAACAACGGCAAAAGCTATGATGGCATCGGGCCGCAACTTTCGGTCAGCAATAACGCTGGCAACAACTATTACATTCATCAGATTGTACGAAATGGTTTGTATCCAATGCCTGCCTATCCCGCCAAAGACCTGGGTAACGGTGCGCTTTCCGTTAGCGATGCCGAGCTTTACGATTTGAGTACCTATATCCGTTCTATCCGCATCGTCAAGACGACGTAGGTGTCTACGCCAACAGCGTCAGCCGTTAGTATCTGTGGGACATTGCTCTGCCAATGGACTGTCCCGCACCATCGGCTGGCGGAGCAGCCTCCTACAAATATTTGTGGGACATTGCTCTGCCAATGGACTGCCTCGAACGGCTGGCGGAGTAGCCTCCAACAGATATTTGTGGGACATTGCTCCGCCAATGGACTGCCTGAAAAGAATTAAGTTTCGGTTCGGTGGGACATTGCTGCCACCCAGATGATACCCGTGACTACAAAGCTCACCCCAATTGGCATAGGGCAAGGAGGCCACTATGTATTTCAAACAATTCCTCAAGGAGCAGTCCGGTTGCGCCTCTTATTTGGTAGGAGACCCCGCCACCGGAGAGGCTGCCGTAATTGACCCCCATTGGCTGATTGAAGAATACCTCGAAGCAGCCCGCAGTAAGGGCTTGAAAATCACCTATATTATCGAAACCCATGTCCACGCCGACCATATCTCTGGCAATCGCAAACTGGCCGCTCTTACCCAAGCCAGGATTTGTATTCATCGTGCTGCCAATACCAGTTACGCCGACGTGCAGTTGGAAGATGGTGATACATTAGCGTTGGGTGCGGTGCTATTACATATTTTGCACACCCCCGGTCATACCCCTGAATCTATTGTGATTATGGTTAGCGATACTAGCCGTTCCAGCGAACCCTGGCTAGCTTTGACTGGCGACACCATCTTTATTGACGATGTAGGCCGTCCAGATTTGGCTGGGCCGGACGGAGCGTCGGAAATGTTTGATAGTCTGCGGGCCAAATTGCTAAAATTAGATAGCGCGGTTGAAGTTTATCCGGCCCATGTCGCGGGTAGTCCGTGCGGGCGGGCCATGAACTTGAAGACCAGTTCGACTATTGGCTACGAGCGGCGTTTTAACCGGGCTTTGCAAGCGGTAAGCTTTGGGCGGGAATATTTTGTGCATAGTCTGACCGCCGATTTACCGCCCCATTCACCCAGCTTCGACACCGTTATCGGTATCAACCGACACGGCCCGCCCGACCATGATGTGCCACCCCAGACAATCGAAGTCGCGCATTTGCCACAGTGGGAAGCAAATAACGGTGTGGTGCTGGACGTGCGTGATGGCAAAAGCTTTATGGCTGCTCATATACCCGGCGCGTTAAGTGTGCCGTTGGCGATTGGGCAACTGGCAGGCCGGGTAGCCTGGCTGGTGCAACCGGGCCAAAAAATGGTGTTGGTAGCGGCGGACGAGCTACAGTCCCAGGCGGCAGCCCGTGAACTAAGCGCGGTTTTCTTGCCGGAACAATTGGCAGTTTTGGCGTGTGGTATGGCAGCCTATCAAGCGGCGGGCGGCCAACCACTTAGCACCTACGAGCTAAATGTGGAGCAGTTGGACGCACAATTGCGAACCGGGGCTTTAGAGGTGGTGTTGGACGTGCGTGAGCCAGACGAATGGCAAAGTATCCACATCCAGGACGCACCCAATATTTCATACCGCGAGTTGAGCAAACGCTGGCCTGAATTGGAACTTGACCAGCATCAACCCCTGGCCGTTATTTGTGCGGGTGGGGTGCGTAGTACCATTGCTACCAGTATCCTGGAACACTTTGGATTTACCCAGGTTTTCAACGTGCAGGGCGGGATGGGTAGCTGGCAACGGGCTGGACTTGCCACCGTTATCGCCGAACCAAACGACGCACGCAGAGTTAGATTGGCACTGGAGCAGGCGGCAGCGGCGGACGAGGTAGATTACGTGATTTAGCCGCCCTCAACATAATTTACTTTTTTACAGCTAAGATTATTTCCAGGGTTCGGGCTGGAAAAATATAAGGAAAGAAATTCTCATAAATATTAGGCCAACGATTCGCCCACCACTCGACACCAACTAATCGAAAGAGTTTTCCGAATCCAAGCCAACGATATTCGATTTCAAAGCGGGTAGAGGAAAACCAATTATGCCTATCGTCGTCGTCGCCATCAATAAAATGTTCAAAAGTACGATAAGTGAAAAAACGCACGTGAGTGGGATCACCAAAAGCTCCTATACAAGTGAAGTAGGGAACTATAACGTGAATAGAAGCATTTGGACAACTGATTCTATGAAGTTCAGCCAAAACCTTCAATAAATCAGGCATATGTTCTAGTTTATGGTGTGCATACAGTCTATCAAAACTGTTATCAGCGAACGGCAAGGTTTGTCCAAGATTAGCCACTACATTTACACCCGGAAGCAAAACTTGATCTAAACCAATAGAGCCTTCAACTTTTTGTTTCCCACAACCTATATCAAGCGAAAGTTTATCCCTAACTAGAGAATTATTGTTCTGACTATGTATGTTCTTAGAGAAAGATTTGTGAAATAGGTTTTTCTTCAAAAATTCCATGGTTATACCGACCCCGAAGCCGCCCGCGTCGGTAAACGTGAGGCGAACAAAGCTACGATACTATCCCCCGTCGGGTCAACATATTTACGCGATACTAAACCTTTGATTGTGTCAGAGGTAGTGTAGCGAAAATGCGGTTTTTCTGTCGTGGCTACTTCGACAATCACCCGCCCTACCTCGGCTGGAGACTGGCCCAACGTGGCAAAGGTCTGTTGAGTGGCCGCAATATAGGCTTCCATCATCGGGCCATACGCCGTTTGCAGTGCGGGTGTTATTTCAGATCTGGTGGCCTGGACTGTCGCCACGAATTCGGTATTAACTGGCCCTGGTTCGACCAGCGACACCGTTACCCCTAGCCGTTGGGCTACAGGTGCTAAACTCTCCATAAAACCTTCGACAGCAAATTTCGCCGCGCAATAGGCATCGTTGAACGGCTGGCCGAGCAGACCCCCTACGCTGGTAACAGTCACAATACGACCTGCTCCCGCCGCCCGCATTATGGGAAAGACCGCCTGGGTGACTGCCCACACTCCAAAAAAATTGACTTCCATTGTGCCTCGCAAATCAGCCATAGAGGTTTGTTCAAGCGAACCAAGATAGCCAGCCCCCGCATTGTTCACTAACAGGTCAATCCGGCCATAGTCACGCATTACAGCCTGTACGCAGTTGGCGATAGAAACCTCGTCTTGAACGTCCAATTGACGCACGCTGAGGCTAACGTCCGCTTGTTCGGCCAGTTCTTGCAGCGGCCCGGCCTTCGTGGTGTCGCGCATAGTGGCAATGACGGTAAAGCCGGATTGTGCCAGCAAAACCGCAGTATGTAAACCTATCCCTGACGAAGTGCCAGTAATTATAGCAATCTTCTCAGAAGATGAACTGGTCATAGTATTGTTATTGCCCTTTCCAAAATTAGCCCCTGAAAGAAAGCACTGGCTTGAGCAGCTTTTTGGCACTCTCGATGGAGCTTCCTTCCAGATATGCCTCGAACGCGGCGTTTTGTAGTCCGGTTGCCAGGGTCGGGTAAGCGTGAATGGTGGCGACGATACCACTGATGCCAAGTTTGTGCTGCATCGCTAACGTCACTTCCGCCAAAACTTCGCCCGCGTGCGCCCCGACGATATGCGCCCCGTAGATTTCCTCATTCTTTTCGTTCAAAATGAGCTTGATAAAGCCGTCAGTTTCGCCCTCGGCCTGAGCGCGGTCAATGTCGTGCCAGGGGAAGCGTATCACTTTGATTTTACTGTGCTTCTGCCGAGCCTCGTCCTCGGTCATACCCACACGGGCAGCTTCGGGGTCGGTAAACGTGACCCAGGGGACCACATCGTAGCTCATTTTGCGCCGCGCCGAGGACAAAAGCGGTATGTGGGGCGGCACCAGGGCGTTAGAGGCTGCCACCCCACCCTGCGCTGCTGCTACGTGGGTGAACAAATAGCCGCCAATCACATCGCCAATCGCGTAAATGTTTTCCTGGCTGGTTTGTAAATATTCGTTGACCTTGATACCTTTGGCATCGAATAAAACTCCGACAGCTTCCAAATTTAAACCTGCTACGTTTGGTTTGCGACCCACCGCGATAATGATTTCTTCGGCTTCTAGCTGGATCGTTTCCTGGCCTTTTTTGGCTTCCACTACTTTCGTGCCGTCTTTGGCCCAGGCTTTGTGTAGTCGCGCTCCAGTGACAATTTTTACGCCTTCGCGTTCCAACACCTCTCTGATAATCTGCGACATTTCAGGGTCTTCTTTGGGCAAAATCCGCTCCGGCCCTTGCAATAATGTGACCTGGCTGCCCAAACGCGCAAAAGCCTGGGCCATCTCAGTACCAATTGGCCCACCTCCCACGATTATCAGTGATTGCGGCAGATGCAGCAAATCGAAAACGCTTTGGTTGGTCAAAAAGCCGACTTCTTGCAAACCTTCGATGTGTGGTACATTAGGACTGGAGCCAGTGGCTACGATAAAGGATTGGCTGCTGAGGGTGTGACCGTCCAGGGTCATTTCGTGGGCCGTTTTGAATTCGGCGTGTCCGAATTTTACCTCTACATCCTTGACGTAAACCTGTTCGGCTTCGCCAATGGTTTTGATTACGCCTTTGATACGTTCCGCTACTTTCACCATATCTACTTTGAAATTGCCGTCGGGCGGGTCTGCGGTGAGCGCGGAAACGTCGCGGGCGGTCTTGACGATTTTGGCAGCGTGAATAAGTGTTTTGCTAGGTACACAGCCGTAATGCAGACAGTCCCCGCCCAGTTCTTCTTTGTCCAGCAGACAGGTTCGCGCACCCAAAGCCGCCGTAATGCGGGCCGCCACCAGACCACCCGAACCACCACCGATTACGGTCACATCGTATTGATATTTCGACATCGCGGAACTCCTCGTTTTTTGTAAGAGCGTGTAAAATAAAGGGTATTGTCATTCCGAATGAAGGCTCTGCCACCCAGGGGGTACCCGGAGGAATCTGCTGCTAAAACTCGTGAAACCATAGGTACAGCCAAAATTAGCAACAGACCCTTCGCTACGCAGAGCCTCCGCACAGGGTGACAGATGAATAGTTACAAATATTACTTTTGATTGGTAGCTGTCGGCTGCAAGGTGCTTGTTTCTAGCTGTTGGCTGACTGGCAGATAAACGCTAAAAGTAGTTACGCCTTCATCTGGCGCATTGGTGGTGCTGTCGGCAGCATACTCGTAATCGCTAACCCGTGCAATCTCGCTTTGACCGACGGACTGGCTTTCCACCCGCAATTGCCCGTGATGAGCTTCCACCAACTCGCGCACTATTGCCAGCCCTAATCCGGTGCTTTCGCCTCGTCTGCGGGCGCGGGATTTATCTAGCTTGTAAAACCGCTCAAAGATGCGTGGTATTTCGTCGGCGGGAATAATTGGGCCATCGTTACTAATACTGACTGCTATCCAACTATTCCGGTTGGCAGACTTGCCCACCTCATCAGGCTGGGCGGTTTGGATCGTTTTTACCCGAACCTCGCTTCCGGCTGGCGAATATTTGATAGCGTTATCTATAAGATTGGTAAAAATTTGTTCCAGTCGGTCACTATCGCCACGCACCGTCAGCCGTTTTTCGCCTGTCAGTGCTGGTTGTAGCCGAAAGTCTAGCACGATTTCTTTTTCCAAAGCCAATGGTTTGAGACGCATCACTACCTGTTCTAGCAAAGCGGTCAAATCAACTTCGCGCCAGTTAAGCTCCACCTGACCCGACTCGATACGGCTCAAATCTAGTAATTCCTCTACCAACCGCCGCATTCGGGCCGCTTCGGTGTGGATTACCTCCGCCGAATGGTGCAAGCTGGCCGGGTCGTCTGCCGTGCCGTCCAACACCGCTTGCGAAAACCCTTGAATACTGGTGAGCGGAGTTTTAAGTTCGTGCGAAACGTTTGCTACAAAGTCGCGCATGGTCTGATGACTACGAGCCACTTCCTGGGCCATGTTGTTGAAGCTGCGGCCCAAACGTCCGATTTCGTCGCGCCCCTGACTGGAAACTTGCAATCTCTGGCTGTAGTCGCCCTTCGCTATCGCTTCGCTGGCTTTGGTCATTTGGGTCAAAGGCCGGGCGATGCTGCGGGCGATAAAGAAGGCTACCACGATAGAGACAAACAAAGCAGTTAGGGCAGCCAGCACTACTCCTTGCAAAAAGTTACTCCAACTGGCGTTGAGACTGCTTTCCGGCACAGCCAGTATCAAATCCGAGTCAATAGCTGGGCTGGTAACGGTGCTACGGCAAGTCGAGGCTTGTTGAATAGTTTGTCTCTGGCTGCCGTTGGGTGGGCTGAAAGCAGCCAATATGTTTTGTTGGGCAGCGACGGGAGCATTCACCCCGATACAAGGGCCGGGTCGGGCATAGTAAATATAGTTGATGTCGCCAAGTTTTAGATTACCCGAATGGGCCTGGTTATCGCGCGGTATCAAATTGTAGTCGTTGAGTTTATGGCCTTGTATATTTTGATTAGTGATTTGGTCGGTATCGGCATCAATATCGTGTTGAGCATCTACCAATAAAATCCGCACGCCCAAAGCTTCCGCGTAGCTTTGTAAGGTTTCTTGATAAATACTTAGTTGACGACCTGAACGATAGGCGGCATTAACTATAACATTGGCGACATTACTGGTCAGGTCAGCCAGCCGTTTTTCCGCCCGTGCGCGTTCGTCGTTCTGGATTTGCTGCACCACCAGCCAGAACAGCAAAATAGCCAGCGATAAGGTCAGAAAAATGACTGCCGCGTAGCTGATTATTAACTTAGACCGAAAACCTAAGCGCATTTTTCTACCTGTTACTCACTCCCAGGCCATTGCTCAAAAGCTTGACTATTAGCTCCAAAAAGCCAATAATAAAGCTGAAATTATTATAGCATAGACTTGAAAGGATTTACATAAAATGGCAGGTACGGCATACAGCCCAGCCCAGGTTCAGGCAGGGTTGGCCCAGGTGCAAGGTTGGAGTGTGAATAGCCAGGGCGAGATTGAGAAACGTTTCAAGTTTGAAAACTTCGTTCAGGCGTTGGCCTTCGTCAATAAGGTTGGGGCGTTGGCGGAAGAAATGCAGCATCACCCCGACATCACCATCAATTACAATCGGGTGACTTTGAGCGTAACTACCCACGATGTTGGTGGTCTGTCCCCAAAAGATTTTGATTTGGCGGCGCGGGCCAACCAGCTTGCCCAATAACTCTGGACGAAATAATGGCGGCTAAAGCAAAAAACGGCCTGAATGTGGCCCACCAAACCGATGTTAAACCCGCGCCATCTGTCGTAGTTGCCCAGGACACTCCGCCCGCGCCGCGCTTGAAGCTGCCTGCCATTTCCAACGGTAGCCAGAAGCTGGCGCGAACTTTTCAGAAGCTGGTGGGGGGTGCGCCAAAACCAACCCTCACCGCTTTCACTCGTGCATGGCTGGCTACCTTAACCGAACTCGGTTTCGAGCCTGACTTGCAAACTCGCATTTTGACCCATCCTATCTTTGAACGCACCCTTAAAATGCCCGCCTTCAATGCAAACCACGAAAACGCTGCCCCGGAAATTGCAGCATTGGATTTCGCCATCAAAAACCTGCCCGAACTGGAGTTTTACCTGCCCTATATCAGCTTGCGGGCCAGACTTGCCGCCACTAACCTTAACCATTCAAAAAAACTGCTCACACCCGAACCGGATTACGATGATGACGGTTTTTTGGTAGAATAAGCGAGAAGATGCCAGATAATAACCAAACAATTTATCCCGAAATACCCCTGCTGGAGGGGGCGGTAGTGGTGCTGGCGAGTGCCTCACCCCGACGGCGCGAACTTTTAGCCCGCTTGTTACCTGCTAATAAGTTCGCGGTATTGGCTGCCGATATTGACGAAAGCGTGCGGCCCGGCGAACTTCCTGCCGATTATGTGCAGCGCGTGGCTCAGGAAAAAGCGGTGCGCGGCGCGGTTTTGGCAAAAGACTTTGCCCAGCCTGACCGCCCCTTGCTAATTTTGAGCGCGGACACCTCGGTAGTTTTGGGTGATAAAATCTATGGCAAACCCGGTACACCCGCTAAGGCTGCCCAAATGCTAGGCGAACTTAGCGGACGTACTCATCAAGTGATGACTGGCGTGGCGATAAACGTGGTGCGACCCGATGGCAGGATTACAACCGAAAAGTTGCTTTGTACCACCGATGTGGAAATGCGCTCGATCAGCCCCGCCGAGATAAATTGGTACGTTGCGACGGGCGAACCACTGGATAAAGCCGGAGCGTATGCAATCCAGGGTTTCGGCGGCGTGTTGATAGCGGCGGTGCGTGGCGATTATTATAATGTGGTGGGCTTGCCGCTCGGCCCTTTGGTTGAACTGTTACGCAAGATTGCTTTGTGAGTTTGGTAGGAGAAGTGAGCAAAATGGATACACAAATCAAACCAATAGACCGTTATTACGATTCTTATCCCGAAAAAATCAAAGGAGTTGAGTTGAGCCAGACCCGTATTCACTTCAAAGTTATTGATTACTTGATTTTGGTTTTGCAATGGCTGTTTGTTGGGCAAGACGTGGCCGTAGTGAGTGAGATTAATCTCTATATCAACAATGGTATTGCTAGTAATATTAGCGAAACAGTTAGCCAGGGCAACGGCATCGGGAAAACGAGAAACAGGCGGAAGAAGCCAGACGTGACAGTGCCAGATATAATGGTGATAGATGGCTGGTCAGAAGCGGAGATTTATAAGCAAACCAGTTATGTGATCGGTGAAGATGGGCCACCGCCGCGAGCCGTTTTCGAGATAGCCAGCCCTAAAACGTGGCGACAAGACCTGGATTATAAACAGAAGTTTTATGAGCGGGGCGGTGTGCCGGAATATTTTGTGTTTGACCCGAATGTGCCGCCAGCCTGGAACCAAGAATGGCGCAAGAAAGGTCGGCTGGTAGGTTGGCAATTAGACGCTGACGGTGATTATACCGAGCTTACCCTAACGAATGGGCAGCTGCGAAGTGAACAGTTGGACAGTAAGCTGGTCGTGGAAAATGCCTATCTCCGTCTGTATGACTCCCAAAACCAACTGCGACTTACCGATGCGGAGTACGAACGCCAACAAAAGCTGCGGGCGGTGTCACGCGCCGAGCGTTTTGAAGCCGAGGCCGAACGCTTTGAAGCCGAACGAGAGACTGAACGTCGCCGGGTTGAAAAGTTGACCGAAAGATTGCGCCAGTTAGGGCAAAATCCTGACGATATAAATTAGGTGGCCCAAAATTCGTTTTAGGAAGGTTTTAGGCATTGAAAAGCCGAAGATGTGAGTTATCCGCGCCCGGTAGCAATCTCAAGATGTTGGAAAAGGCGGCGGGGCTGGCCGTGGACGAGGTTTTGTTTGACCTGGAAGACTCGGTTACGCCCGACGCAAAGGCTGTGGCCCGCCAAAATTTAGTGACTGCGGCCAACAGTTTCGATTATAGCGGCAAGACGCTGGCTTTTCGGATTAATCCGGTTAGTAGCCAGTGGTTTTACCAGGATTTGATAACCGTCGTGGAAAAAGCAGGGGTGCACTTCCAGGCCGTGATTGTGCCGAAGGTCAACCGGCCCGAAGAAGTCTTTGCGGTGGCGGCAATATTGGAGGCCATCGAAACTGCTAAAGGGCTACCCCACAAAATTGCAATCGAAGCTCAAATTGAGACCGCCGAAGGGATGCTCAACGTCGAAAAAATTGCGGCGACTGCTCCAGGGCGATTGGAAGCCTTAATTTTTGGCCCAGGCGACTACGCTGCTTCGTTGGGTGTGCCGGGCCTGACTATCGGCGGCAAAATCGAGGGCTACCCGGGTCATATCTGGCACTACGCTCTGAGCCGAATAATCGTGGCGGCGCGGGTTTACGGTCTGGACGTGATAGATGGGCCTTACGCTGCGTTCAAAGATACAGCAGGTCTGGAAGAAACGGCCCACTACGCCCGCGTTTTGGGTTGCGATGGCAAATGGGCCATCCACCCGTCGCAAATCGAAACCATCCAAAAGATTTTTACGCCCGCCGCCGAGGAAGTTGCCCGCGCTAAAAGTTTATTAGAAGCATACAGGACGGCGACCCAGGGTGCGTCCCTGTTCAACGGCGAGATGATAGACGCGGCCAGCATTCGGATGGCGCAACGCACGTTGGCACGGGCCGGAGTCAAGGAGTAAAAAATGATAGTTTCAATAGTCTTGGATATAGAAGGTCAAAATAATGGATAAATTAATTGCTTTTGGTTGGTATGGTGGTAAATTTAGTCACTTGGATTGGATTCTACCTTTACTACCTAAAACTACACATTATTGTGAACCATTTGGAGGCTCGGCGGCAGTTTTGATCAATCGTGAGCCTTCACCTGTCGAAACATACAACGATATTGATGGAGAGCTTGTAACTTTTTTCAGAGTCCTGAGAAATCAGAAAAATGAGTTGCTTGAAGCAATTGGACTGACCCCTTTTTCTCGTGAAGAATTTGAACTTGCTATAAGTGAGCCAACTCAAGGACTAACAGATTTAGAAAGAGCGCGTCGCTTTTTTATTCGAGCTAGACAGGTAAGAACAGGTCTGGCACAAAAGGCAAGTTCCGGTAGGTGGGCGCACTGTTTATTGACTAGCCGTGCGGGAATGGCAGGGGCAGTGTCTCGTTGGTTGGGAAGCATCGAGGATTTATCAGAGATCGCCCAACGTCTTTTACGAGTACAAATTGAACACTCCACAGCCTCAGAAGTTATTCGCCGTTATGATAGTCCAGAAACACTCTTTTATTGTGACCCACCCTATCCACACGAGTCGCGTGGTGATAGCTATGCCTATGCTTATGAGATGAATAACGACCAGCATCGCCGATTAGCACAAATTCTACATAACGTTCAAGGTAAAGTGGCTTTGTCCGGTTATTATTCTAATTTAATGAATGAATTGTATTGTGACTGGACGCGGGTTGAAGCTCCAGCGAAATTATGTCACTCAGTCAAATCCTTGCGTCAAGAAATGCTTTGGATAAATTATAAGCAAGAGTCTCAATTAAATTGTGAGGAAACTACACAATGTCTACACCAAAAGAAATCTTGGAAACAACTTTCAAACGAGCAGTTTTTGACCTATTAAAACCAGCTGTAAGCGATCAAAAAGTAGTTAATCAGGTGGAACTTGTAGTCAGAAACGAACGGAATCGAGCCGGAGCTCGTTTGTTACTTGCTTGTGCTTTAGCAAAGGTGCATAAACCTGAAATTGACATTCGTAAGCCTTATGACAAACTGGGTGAAAATGCTTACTCAGGACGTGCTTATGATGAAAATTTTATTACCACTTTTATCACCCAACATAAACTACCTTGTAACTCAACTACCGCCTTTTTGACTCCCGCGCTTCGTGCTAAAAACATCGTTTTAACGCAAGAGGTGGATTTGGACGGAAATCCACCAATTGTTTATAGGACATTTTTAGCTTTATTAGCTGAAGTGGCTGATAATAAAATTTCAGCCGAAAACCTATTAATTGAAACCATCAGATGGTTGATAATTGTTAGGGAGGAGAATCAAAAGCGTTTATCAGACCTACTTACCGCTTTGAGAACAAACCAAATTGAAGAGGCACTGCCTTTATCTTCAGAAGCTATTGTTAACCTGATAGGACAACATTTAGCCTGTCCGCAGTCTAGCAGGTTGCCTGTTTTAATTGTAACAGCAGCATACCAAGCTGCATTGGAGCTTTTGAAAGAAAAAGCTTTACCCCTCCAGGCACATAATGCTGCTGATGAACAAACAGGTGCATTAGGAGATTTAGAAATCACCTTGCTGAATGAGAGCAAGGTAATTACTTGTTACGAAATGAAGATGAAACGAATTACTATAGATGATATAAACCGTGCTTTACAGAAAATCGGCAGCCTCGAAATGAAAATCGACAACTATATTTTTATTACTACAGATGAAATTGAAGCATCTGTAAAAAGCTATGCTGACAGCCTTTATGCTACTACAGCTGGAGTCGAAGTGGCAATTTTGGATTGTCTTGGGTTTTTATGTAATTTTTTACATTTGTTTCATCGTTCACGAGTTCGATTCTTGGATGGCTATCAGGAGTTAGTATTAGCTGAACCAGAAAGTGCTGTTAGACAATCGTTAAAAGAGAGCTTCCTAACTTTACGTAGAGCGGCAGAAACAGGTACAACAGAAGCCAGCGAATAATGAAAATAATAACCATTACCACCAACGGTTTTGCCCAGGCGTTCGATAGCTGGCCGGAACGCATTGAGGCACGCGGCCTGAAACGACGCGACCAAGACCTTAAAGCTTATACTTACCGGGGCAACCGCGACTTTAATTCCAAACCTTACGAGGAAATTGACGGTATCGGGGTATGGCGGTTGCGACGGCGGCAGTTTTTCGCTCCTGGTCTGGTCAAGGCTTTACTTTGGGGTGAGCGGCCCGATTTAGTGCATCTGCACCATTGGAGCGGCCAGTTCAACTATATGGCGACGCTCTTGTGCAAGCTGCGCGGGGTGCCAGTGCTGTTGACCACCTACGGGCTTTTTCATGACCGTTATCTTATTCCAGACCGTGACCGCCCCTATAACACCCTGCCCCGTTATGACGAATTGATTTACGATTTACAGGGGGTTTGGCAAGCGGGGCGCGGCGGCAAAGGTTTGAAATACGCGCTCCGCAACTATTTTACCCATGCGCCCTACCGTCTGGTTGACCGGATGATTGTGTTGTCGGAACACGAACGCGGTATCGCCCAAAAACTAGGGGTTCAGCCTGACCGAATAGCGGTAGTGCCAGTTTCGATTGACCTTGACTGGCTGGATAACGCCACTCCCGCCCCTAAAATTGCACCTCAACAGTTACTTTACTTGGGCCAGCTAAAATACCGCAAAGGATTTGACGTGCTGGCTCACGCCCTGCCCAAAGTCTTCGCTCGATTTCCCGATGCGCGTTGTATTATTGCCACCCACAGCCCGATCCATCTGCCCGACTTGCTAAAAATATTGGAAGAAAACGGCGCACGTGACCGGGTTATCATTCGGGACGACGTGAGCGATGCCGAAAAAGCCCGCCTGTTTCTTGCCAGCGATGCCTATATTTTGCCCACCCGTTACGAAAGTTTTGGTATCCCACTGATCGAAGCGATGTCGGCGGGGTGTGCGGTGGTATCCAGCGATATTCCGGTTATCGGGGAGCTAATTCGGGATGGCGAAAACGGTGTCCTTGCGCCACTGGACGATGCTGATGGTCTGGCCGATACAATTATCAGGCTGTTGGAAAACCCTGGATTGCATCAGCAGGTGGTAGCGGGTGGGCGGCACACCGTCCAGAACTATTACACGCCCGCCATAATTTCGCGGCTAGAAAAGGTTTATCAGGAAGTAATCGCGGAAAGAAAGCTTTTTGCCACTAGCTCTAAAAGACTGGCTTATGTGGCTTACCCAAGCAGTATGATTTTGAAATCGGCCAACGCTATCCAGACTTTTAGCACCAACCGCGAATTGCGCCGCCTCGCGCCCGATACTGTGCTGTTGTTGCCGAAACTTCCAGGCCGCCCTAGCCGTTTCAAGGAGCTAGGGGCGCGTCACCTGCTGCGGTTGCCGTTCAACTTTCTAGCGAATTTTAAGCCGCTCCGCAACCTTCCCTGGGGTTACGTCGAACGCACCTGGTTCGCTTTTGAGGCATTATGCTACCTGACTGCGTTGCGTTTGATGGGACGGGGTTGCAGGGCGATTTATGTGCGCGACGTGATTTGCGCCTACTGGCTGACCAGATGGAAAAAGCTGGTGGACGCGAAAATAATTTATGAAGCACACGATTTGGAAGCGCGAAACCCCAGCCGTGCCAAAAACCAGCGGCTGGTAAGTTGGCTGCAAAAGGTTGACCGTACCATTTTGTCTCAGGCCGACATTGTGGTATCCTTGACCGAGGCGTTTCGGGATTTTTTGGTAGCAGAAGGGTTGCGACCCTCAGACCGTCCAGCAGTAGTCATACCGGACGCTTTTGATGACAAAATATTCTATCAAATGTCTCAGGTAGATAGCCGCCGCGAATTGGGTTTGCCCGCCGAAGAATTTATAGTTGTCTATGCCGGAACGACTTTTGCCTATCGCAGCCTGGACAAACTGGTGGTGGCCTTTGACCAATTTTTGAGGGAGACGAGCGCAAAAGCGCGGCTATATTTCGTGGGTGGGCGTGACTTTGAAGTAGCAGCATTACGCAAGGTAGTGGCGGATGCGGGTTTGAGTGAGCAAGTGCGTTTGACCGGGCAGGTAGCCCAAACCCAGGTCAATTTGTATCTGAATGCGGCCTCGCTTACGGCTATTCCAGACACTGTTACCGACATCACCGCTTCACCGCTCAAGTTGTTTGAATATGCCGCCGCAGGCCGCCCCATCTTGTTGCCAGACTTACCCGCTTTACGCGAGATTTTGGACGGGGACGAAGCCATTTATTTTGAGCGTGGCAACGTCGCGGAGATGAGCGCGGCCCTCAAATGGGCGTGGCAGAATCTCGATGAAGCCAACCAAAGGGGAAATCAGGCGGCGCAGACTATCGCCCGCTACACCTATGCGAACCGGGCGCAAGCCATTCTGGATTTACTAAATTATGCGTAACTACTCAGGTATTGTCCAACCCTGCGGGCCGTGAACGAAGGCATCAACTGGTTGCTGCGGAGTGAAGGGTCTGTTGCTAAGGTTTTGGTATGCTGTAGCTCGTGGGTTTTCAGCCACAGATTCCTCATTTCGCAGAGCCTCCATTTGGAATGACAATACCTGTAAAGAAATATTGAATTGATGCAAGAAACACAAAGGATAACCGAAATTAGTACCACCGTTGTTGAACCTATCAAGCCTGCTCAACCGGGTTTTTGGCGACGTTGGTGGAGGCGCAGCGACAAAGGCTTACTGACCCTGCTGTTGCTTTTCGTGCTGACTCTGCCTCTCTTTACCCCGCGTATCTATGCCACCGACGAAATTGAATATTTTTCGTATCTACATTCCATAGTTTTTGACCATGATGTAGATTTTACTAACGAATATAGCCATTTTATCAACACAGACCCCAAGAAGTACGCCGGATTTAAGCAAGATTTGTTGGACAAGCATAATGAAAACAATCTGCCGATAAATGTTGGGCCAGTGGGGTCGGCCTTGATGTGGTCGCCTTTTTATCTGGTGGCGCACGGGGTTACGACGGTGGCCCACGCTGTCGGTTTCAAAGTTCAGGCCGACGGATATAGCAGTCCTTACGTTTTTGCCGTCGCGTTCGGTTCGCTGCTGTATGGCTTTTTGGGTTTGCTGATGACGTACTGGTTGGTGGGTCAGTTTGTGCCAAAATTCTATTCGGCCCTGGCAACAGCCGTGATCTGGTTCGCCTCGCCCGCTATTTTTTATATGTCGCTGACCCCGCCGATGTCGCACGCCAATTCGTTGTTTGCTATTTCACTGTTTTTGTTTGTCTGGTATCGCACGCGCGGTTGGCGTATAGACGCGCAGGGCCATTTTGTAGTTGGGCAACGTAGCTGGCAAGCCTGGCTAGGTTTGGGCGTTTTGGGCGGTCTAGCAACGATGGTGCGTGAACAAGACGGTTCGGTGATGATTGTGGCCGCCATCGAGAGTATTTATTTACTTCGCCAGTTATTTTCTCACCGCAGCGGAACACAAAGCAATCTAAAGGTTTTAGCAGCATTCGCCAAAGATAATGCTGTCCAGCGACTGCTGTTGAAAAACCTGCTTTTCCTGGTTGGCGTAGTGATTGGGTTCGTACCACAACTGGTGGTTTACCAGTTTTTGAATGGGCATTTAGGGCCGAGCAAGATTGTTTCCACTAAACTATTGTTGTTTACGCCCACCTCCGTCGAGCAATTCTTCCGTTTGATGTTTGACCCCAATCACGGGATGTATATGTGGTCGCCGATTTTGCTGGTTGCCACTGTCGGCTTGTTGATGATGCTACGTGAGCGGCGACTGCGCTTCATGGCTATCGCCTTTTTTGCCGCCTTCCTGTGCGAACTGTATATTTCGGCTTCTTTCAAAACCTGGACGATGGCTGGCTCGTTCGGTACGCGCCGGATGGTGGGTATCAGTCCGGTTTTTGTGGCGGGGCTGGCATACCTGACCTATTGGCTGGCCGAAGGTAAACGCGGCTGGCATCTGGCCCGTCGTTGGCTTATCGGTCTCGGCCTGATATTTATACTGTGGAATGTCGGTTTGATTATTCAGTTCGCCGCTATTCGGGACGAGGCAGGTCGCCAGAACCTGGATATTGCCCGCGCTATCGGCGACCAATTCGGGCGCGTACCTGCCAAAATTTTCGATGTGGCCCAAAACTTTTTATTTCACCGCAGCAGTTTTTACAAGAAAGCCCCTTAATCGTGTTGTACCACCTCAAACGCAGCACTTTTTAATAAATGCGTGACGAGATGAGCATGGGTCGTTTCAATCTGACGATTGACGACTGATAACTTCCCTCAAGATAGCGCGAGTATGCTGCGCCCCCGCTTCGCTTTGAGCTAACTCCTGGACAAAACGGGCCAGTTCTTTGCCAGTGTCCAGGTCGTACCAGAAGGGTAATAACGCGGTTCGTAGTCCGGCGTGGCTGGCTCGTTCCACCGTTTCTGCCAACACCGTGTCCGTACTCCAGGTCATATCGCTAAATAAAGACGGATAAACTGCTTTTGCGCCAACCAGGTAGTAGCCGCCGTCTTCGCTTGGGCCTAGCACAATATCTGTCGCGTCCATTTTTGCTACCGCTTCCAATAAATAAGCCAGAGGCAGGGTGGGGTTGTCGCTGCTGATACAAAACACCTTTTGATAGCCAGCCGCCAGACACTGTTCAAAGGCCGTAGTCAGGGCATCGGTCAGGCCCGTCTCGGTTTGAACGATATAGCCCACCTGGGGCGGCAAAAAGCTGACTAAGGCTACCACATCCGCTTGCGACGGACACACCACCTTAACTTCACTGACTGGCACGCGCAGGGCAATCTCAATAGTATCTAGCAAAAAGCCCTGGTATAAGGTTGCCGCTTCTTGAAGGGTCAGGGGTGGACACAGGCGCGTTTTGACCTTGCCCACGACAGGAGCTTTTGCCACCACTACGAACGCCGTTTCTGGTTTTAGACGCTCCATTTAGCCCCACAACCTTCGCAACATTGAGGCGGCTGGTTGGTCAGGAAAGCCCGTCGAAAACCTTGATAAGCTTCACCCTGCCAGACTTCTTTTAGACTTTGCTCAAAAACGTTGCCCAAAATAGGCCCGCCATTGTCGCCCGTAAAAGGGGCAAAACAGCAAGGCGAAACGTCACCATTGGCCTGGACGTACATCAGCCGCCAGGGTCGGGTGCAAGCCTGCCAGGGGTTTTCGTCGTCCAGCGCGGCCACCTGCTCGGTAGTGCCTTCCGGCGTGATTTGTTCGCCGCCACTGGTAGCAACTTGGATACCGTGTTGGCGGCAAATTTGTAGGGTTTGAGCCATTGCCTCTTGTTCCGCCTGTGCCAGTTTGTGAAAGAGAGACTGCTCCTCGACGGCCAGCCCCGTCCCGAAATAAACCAACCGTTGCACATAAACTTCCCCAATCCCAGCCTCCGCCGCAAAGCTGGCAACCCCCGGTAGCTCCTGCACATTCTCGCGCATAGTGGTGAACCATAGGCTGACTTTAGGGCCGCCTCCGCGCTCCCGCATCAAGGCCGTCAGAACCAATAAGTTACGTTTAACTTTATCCAGGCCCGCGATGCCACGCACTAACTTATAGGTTTCGGGTCTGGCCGCGTCGAAAGACACCCGATATTCATCCAGACCCGAAGCGATTAGTTCTTCGCGGCGGCCGGCATTGAGAGCTAGCGCGTTTGAGTTAAACAAAACGTAAGCCCCACGCGCTTTGAGATAGCGCACCATTTTGAAAAGTCCGGGGTTGAGCAAAGGTTCGCCCAGGCCGTGCAGTACCACTCGATGCAGTTCGGGGTTCTGGTCAACAATGTGGGTAAAATGCTCGAAGCTCAGGTTATCACGACGGTCAGGCCACCGATAAGTGCGCGGACACATCGCACACAATTCATTACAGTTTTTGGTCACTTCGATATAAAGACTGTTGGGCAACTTAACTAGCGGTTGCAAGGCAATAACCCGTGCTGGCGATCTTTGTATAGTTATGGACAACTTATAAATCTCCTTTTTAATTAAATCTAAATATCATTATAATAAACCGTAGGCGGTGCGTCCCGCTGCCAGCACAGGTTATTGCCTTGCAACATCGCGGGCGCGGGGACGCACCGCCTACAATAAAATCTTATTATATTTATTTGATATTTTGCAAAAGCTTTGGCGCGTCTGCCCGTTTGATAGTTAACCGTTGGCTCACCTGCCATCGCCAAAATGTCCAACCAGCCGCCGCGTAAAGGGGCAGGTATTCCAAAGGGCTGGCCCAGGCATAAGCCGAACCGTCCCCAGCATAAGTTAGATAGGGCAGTTGTCCCAACGCACAGTAAAGCAGCCAGGCAACGTCCCACCACTTGAAAGAAAAACCCGTCCCGAACTTTTCGCCCCACACCAGGGGTAACAATATCACAATCCAGGTCATGTACCAGGGGTGAACGGTGGAAGCTACCAACAAGGTCAAACCCAAAATTAGCATCATACGGCGGGGCAGACTAAAAACTTGAGACAAACGAGGCCGAAAACTCAATAACAAGATGCTTGCGCCCAAAATTGCGATTGTCACCAGTTTGGCTATCCCCGCACCGGCCAGATTATTTAAAAAACTAAAGAGCAAAGCATCATTGTCGTGCCAGCTACCCGTATATTCCAAAATACTGCCAATCGCGCCCCGACCTAAAATCAGAAAGGGGACGTAACCCATAATTACCATTACTAACGTTAGACTTGGGTAAATCAAATTGCGCCAGTTCAAAATTGCCCGCCAGCCCCAACCTATATTTTTGCCCTTTGCTATATTCTGTCCTGGTTGAGTATCTGTAGAAGATTGCTCCGTCAATGGATCGTGGGTTTGTCGGACGGTTTGCCAGCCAACCAAAAAGAGCGGCAACACAAAAAGCGGCGTAAACTTGGCTAGACAGGCCAGCCCCAATGTGATTGCCGCCAAACCAGGTTTGCGCTGGACGGTTAGACCTACCGCCACCAACAAAAAAAACAGCATCAGGGCATCGTTGTGACCGCTAAGACCAAACTCCAGGATAGGTAAAGGACACCAGGCATAGAAAATGACTCGCCACCGCTCTTTTTTATACAGGCCCAACAACCAGACCAGGGCCGCACAGTTGAGCAAATCGAACAGGGCTGCTGCCAGCTTTGGCCCAAGCAGACTTTCGCCCAATAAAGCGTACTCGCCCACCGCCGTTAATTGAGCCAGGGGTGGGTAGGGTGAGGCCGTTTCTTTTTGCTGAACAAGCGGCCAAAAACCGTCCCGATATGGCAGCAAGGTCGGGTCGTTGGGCGCATAAAGATAGGGGCTGAGACCGAGTGTAATCAGGCGGCCCTCCCAGGTATAGCGAAACTGGTCGGTGGAAAGGGTAGGGGCGACAAAAATAACCGTCACGCGAAACAAAGCCGCGAAAAACAAAATTATCAGCAACCCAACACGGGTTTCCGAGCCGGGCGACTTCAGCAGCTTGTTGCGATTGAAAATCAGAGCGCAAGCCAGCCCGAAAATCAGGAAAAGAGCGGCGTACAAAGCCAGATACAAGCCTGCTTGTTGGGTCAGGTTGCCAAGCACAATAAGCATCAGCAGCCCCGCCTCAAACACCAA
The DNA here is from genome assembly GCA_038207455.1 of Chloroflexia bacterium. GTDB lineage: Bacteria > Chloroflexota > Chloroflexia > Chloroheliales > Chloroheliaceae > JBBQZT01. The sequence continues at coordinate 1,682 of JBBQZT010000022.1, read as the reverse complement.
TCCAATTGCTATTAAGGGATAAAGAAAAGCTTTACTATTTGTATTTGATAACCAACCCAATCGGCTAATCTACTTTCGGTTTCTCTTTATTCAACATCACTTTTTTCTGCCCCCTCGATTGACTTAAAATTCCGGTGTTTTGGCTTGCCAACTATATTACCAGCATCTTCTACTTCGCGCTGCAAAAAGAAATTTAAGCCCGTCCTGATAGCCGCGATAGCGGCTAACTGACCAATTTCCTCCCACGAAGGAGCCACTGCCGTTTGCAAAACGTCCGCCGCCAGGAAATATTCCAGGCAAAGGGTCAGCGAACGTCCCAAATCCAGCTTGATATGTTCCCCAAAATCCACACCGCCGTTCCAACCAGCGTGCAGAATGTAATAAATTGTGGTGCGAACCAGGGCCATGGCAATTACCAGGATGCCAGCCGTCACCGCCACCCAAATCACTATCTGGGCTACATCGTGTAGAACATCGTTCATATTCAGTCGCCTTCAAACTCAGGCGGCATAGCGGTCAGCCAGCCCTGTTTCCTACAAATATTCCTCAACTTTAGCCAGATAGCCCGGCATACTGCGATAACCAAAACCTAAGCGAAAGTGGCGCGTGCCAAAGTCAAAATAGTTGCCCGGTAACAGCAATACCCCTTTCTGCTCGACCAACCCGACGCAAAAGGCTTCGACGCTTTGTTCAAATTTGGTTACCGGAAAAGTAGTAGCTCCGGCAGTTGGCGGTGTCGCGCGAAGAAGGTTTGGAGTAAAGCTAGGTTCGCCAGCACGATATTTCGATTTCGCTCCACCAATGTTTGCCAATGTTGCAGAGCCAGCGTTGCCAAAAATTCGCTTGGCGCACTGTTACAGACCGAAGTATAATCTTTGAAAGCAGCCATCGGTACTAAGTTCGACTTTAGTAATATCTCGTGAACCCGCAAAAGCTATGCCACGAATATTTAGGAAATCTTGAAAAGAATAGTTTGGGAACAATAATAACCCCTGTCACCACGACGGATACCGTTCCCAGGAAGGCCACGAAACCGCGTCGAGTGTTGAGGCCACGTCGCCACTGATTTTAAATTTCGGGCTGCACTGACTCGGTCACGGCTGCTGCTTCCTGGCCCTTTTTGGCTTTGGTTGCCACTCCGATGGGCGGCACTAATAGCATAAAACCGATGGCAAATAGCAAACCAAAAAACTGAAACAGTAAAAGGGTACTTAACATAATATATAATTGGTCAGCCCCTAAATCGAAGCCAAATATACCAGCCCCGAAAACTGGAAAATCAGTACCACGAAGAACAGCCAGAAGCCCACGCTCATTATAAAACTGTTGCGTCAGATAATGGCCGTCCCGAACCTTTGCCCGTTGCCATTGGAACCAGAAAGCCGAGCAACCCGCCGATTAAAATCTGACCGACAATCACCCTTACATAAAGCAACTCTTTACCCAGCGAACCAATCGCCTGGATTACAGTCTCGGCCAGACTACCGCCCGTGAGAGCCGCTACTTCGTCGGCATCAAATTTATCAAGCTGCGCGGGTGATGCCCGTGATTTGCAATATCAACATCAGGGCAGTCATTATGCCCCCGCCAATCACCCGGCTAGAAAAGCCGTACCTTTATGCTGACGGCTATCCCAGGTAGCATCGGAAGGAGCGGTGGAAGTTGTGACTTCTGCCATTTTC
>JBBQZT010000021.1:0-66068 GCA_038207455.1 Chloroflexia bacterium | reverse complement strand
CCGGATTTCATCAGCCTGGATTTGATGGAGGTCTAAGTGGCCCGGCACTATTTTAGCTGGGTGGATAGTTTGGCAGTGCTTGCCCGCCTTGACGCGCCAAGCGGCGACAGTGCGCTCGTCTATGCCAAAAGTCTGCACAATGGCCTGGATAGGACAGCCCTAAGTCAGCAGCGTGATAACACTTTGATAGCGTTCCGCTTCTTTCTTCAAAGCGAAGAAGGGAGTGCCAGTGGTGGCACTAAAAGTCCGCCTACATTCGGTACAACGGAAGCGGCCTTCTACCCGCCAATGGAGTTTGATATTGCCTTGACCGATTAGCCCACGTTTGGGACAATGGACATTCGAGCAAAATTACTCGGCAGCGTTCATTTGATTATTTGGTGTTTTTTTTCTCATGACCAAATTTTGTCAAATGAACGCCCCATTTGCAAATCTTCATTTGTTAAGGTGCGCTATCACGCCTTTATGGGGCTATACCGAAAGTGTATTTCGGGTGCGTTTTGCCGAAACCGAACTTTCTGATGCAGTACCGCCCTTTCCTGATGAAAAAGGTCGGATGTTAATTGGTGCGCCAGACCCCGAATTTAAGTTGACAGATGTGAGCGAGGACGACAAGCAACTGGTGGTTAAAACCGGACAAATCAAGCTACGCCTCCGCAAAGAGCCGTTCGACCTTAAAGCTTACGATAGCACAGACAAGTTGTTTTGGGCGCAGCGTCGTTCCGACCTTTTACTTCGGATATTTTCGATACGGCGATTGCCAAACATGATGGGCGCGTTGCTTGTTTTGAAGCGTTTGGAATAGACCCGCAAGAAGAAATATTTGGGTTGGGCGAACGCTTTGACTATGTGGCGCGGCGCGGCAAAGCGGTGGATTTTTGGAATAAAGATGCGATTGGCACTAGCAACCGCCGCACCTATATCAACGTGCCGTTTTTGTTTTCGACACGCGGTTACGGTCTATTCCTGAATTCTGCCTGCCGTACCGAGTGGGAAATCGGCACGCTGGAAGCCGCCACTTTAGGTTTTGCTGTCGAAGATAGCCAGCTAGACTACTTTGTGATTTATGGCCCAACACCCGCCCAAATTTTGCACCAGTACGCAGGGCTGACGGGTTTTGCTCCGGTGCCACCCGTGTGGAGCTTCGGTTTGTGGATGAGCCGTAACAGCTATGAGTCGTGGGAGGTGGTAGAGCAGGTGGCAAAAGAACTACGGGCCAGGGAAATCCCCACCGATGTGCTGCACCTCGATACGGCCTGGTTTCAAGAAGATTGGAATGCTGATTTGCGCTTTGCCACAGACCGCTTTGCCGAACCCGCCAAGCATTTGCAAGCTCTTAAAGCGCAAGGCTTTCGCGTCAGTTTGTGGCAGTATAATTTTGTGCCGTCCCGCGCAGATAATGTCAATTATAAGGAAGGAGTGGAAAAGGGTTATTTCGCGCTTGACCAGGACGGAAAACCTTTTACGCATCTACCCGGCGCAACTGGCAGTTATATAGATGACGCGATTATTGACTTTTCCAATCCCGCCGCCTGTGAATGGTACGCCAATCAAATCAAAGCTTTAATCCGGTTGGGAGCGGCTACCATCAAAACCGACTTTGGGGAGGGTATCCCCGAAGCTGCGATTTACCAGCATATTGAAGGGCGACGCTTTCACAATCTGTATTCGCTGGTGTATAATTCGGTGATTGCTGGCGCGATCCGGGAGGTTAGCGGCGAAAGCATTGTGTGGGCGCGAAGCGGTACGGCTGGCAGCCAGCGTTATCCAATCCATTGGGGCGGTGACTCGCAGTGCAGTTGGAGCGGTTTGACCGGAAGCTTACGGGCGGGATTGAGTTTGGGTCTTTCGGGTATCCCCTTATTCTCGCACGATATTGGTGGCTTTAGCGGCAGGCCCGACCCCGAATTATATATTCGGTGGGCGCAGTTTGGCCTTTTTTGCAGCCATTCGCGTTGTCACGGGGCAGGTAACAACAACAGCCGCGAACCCTGGTCTTTTGGAGAAGAGGCCAACCGCATTTTTAAGCAATATGCACAACTGCGCTATCGGTTGCTGCCCTATATTTACAATGAGGCCCATAAATGCGCCGCAAGTGGCAAGCCAATGGTCAGGGCGTTGGTGCTGGATTATCCGCAAGACCGTAACGTGTGGCACATCGAAGACCAGTATCTTTTTGGCGACGCGCTGCTAATCGCGCCCGTATTTGTGCCATTGGAAGAAACGCGGGTTAGAAGTTTGTATTTGCCCCAGGGAACGTGGATTGATTACTGGACAAAAGAGCTTAGGGTTTCGCGGGGCGAGTGGATTGAGCGCGAGGTTGACCTGGACACGCTGCCAATTTATGTCAAAGCCGGGAGTGTGCTGCTTTATGGCACGGCGCGGCAAAGCACCGAAAATCAAATTGGGACAATTGAACAGCTAGAAGTTTATGCAGGTCGAACCACCGATTTCGCTTACAATTACAACGACGGCGTAACTGAGTTCCAGGTGCGACAGCAAGCCTCCGGGCTAACCATCGAAGGTTTGACGAACCAACCGACAGTTTCGATATTTTGAAAGGCAGACGGCGTATTTATGCTAAGTTTAAGCTTAAATAACGACTGGCAATTTAAGCAGCGCGACCCCCAATCTAAATTAGAAGCTGATTTTGCCACCACCCAAAAATGGCTACTGGCCAGTGTCCCCGGCAGCGTACAACAAGATTTGTTGGCAGCGGAACAAATCTCCGACCCTTTTGTGGGTCTGAACGAAAACGCCGTGCAATGGGTGGGTGAATGTGATTGGCTATATCGCAGCGAATTTAATTTACCTCAGGAGTGGGCGGCCCAGCCAGCAATCTGGCTTTGCTTTGAGGGGTTGGATACGTTTGCGACGGTCTGGCTGAACGATGAGCAAATTTTGGTCAGCGATAATATGTTTGTGCCACACCGTTTAGAGGTGAGCAAGTTATTGCGGCCCGGCCAAAACGAATTACGCTTATTGTTTCAGTCGGCCAGCCAGTGCGGAAAAGAGCGCGAAGCTCAATACGGCAAACGCGAGCTTTGGAATGGGGATTCGAGCAGACTGTATGTGCGTAAAGCGCAGTATCACTATGGTTGGGACTGGGGGCCGACGCTGCTAACGGCGGGTATCTGGCGCACGGTGCGTTTGGAAGCGGGCGCGGCCCGTATCGCGGAGGTGGCCTGTCCTGTCGAGGTGGCGGAAGATTTGAGCCGGGCGATTTTACCTGTACAAGCTACCATTGAAACAGTTGAAACAGTTGCAAATGCGGAAACAAGGCTGCGTTTGGAAGTATACGGGCCAGATGGTAGCCTGGTGAGCGGCGCCAGGGTGCGGGTAAAGACAGGTGTGGCCCAGCACACTTTTGAACTAGATGCACCCCAATTATGGTGGCCGCGTGGTTATGGAGTGCAGGCTTTATATCGGTTGGTAGCAATTTTAGAAACCCAAGAAGGTGCAGAGTTAGACCTACACGAGCAGCGTTTGGGGTTGCGACGGTTGCGGTTGGTGCAAGAGCCTTTAACCGCTGAGGCTGGCACGACTTTTATGTTTGAAGTAAACAATACCCCGATTTTCTGCGGAGGCTATAACTGGATACCCGCCGACTCTTTTTCGCCGCGCCTCGATGCAGACCGTTATCGCCACTGGCTACAACTGGCCGCTGATGGTAATGCGGCGATGCTGCGGGTGTGGGGCGGCGGTATCTACGAAGAAGATGTTTTTTATGATACTTGCGACGAATTGGGCCTACTGGTTTGGCAAGACTTTATGTTTGCCTGCGGTATGTATCCGGCCCTGGACTGGTTTCAAGCCAGCGTCCAGGCCGAAGCCGAGGCTGCGGTGCGTCGGTTGCGCCATCACCCATGTCTGGCTTTATGGTGTGGCAACAACGAAGACTATTCGATAGCCCATTCGCTGGGACGCTATGACACGGAGTACAAGGGAGATTTAGCCCACAGCCCGTTCCCGGCCAGGGCTATTTACGAACAATTGCTGCCCGAAGTTTGCGCCCGGCTTGACCCGCCCCGCCCTTACTGGCCTGGTAGTCCTTATGGCGGGCCGGACGGGAGTAGCCAGACCGTCGGGGACAGGCATACCTGGGACGTGTGGCATAGTGCGATGGCCGATTACCACGCTTATAAAAGTTATGAAGGGCGATTTGTCAGCGAGTTTGGGATGGAGGCTTTGCCCGCTTTGACTATGCTACAAACTATCGCGCCGCCCGCCGAGCTTTATCCTGGTAGCCGCACCCTTGAGCATCACAATAAATCCGCCGATGGCTACCGCAGGTTGGCGGTTTATCTTAGCGATAATTTGCGTCCGGTTTCCAACCTGGAAGATTATATCTATGCCACGCAGTTTATTCAGGCCGAGGCGTTGACAAACGCAATTCGCAGCTGGCGTAAACAATGGGGTGGGCCAGGACGTTATGCAGTGGCGGGTGCGTTGGTGTGGCAGTTAAACGATTGCTGGCCTGTCACCAGTTGGGCGGTGGCCGATTATAATTTGCAGCCGAAACCTGCTTATTATGCCTTACGCCGTGAACTGGCCCTCGTAACTGTGGGGTTTGAAAATTTAGGCAATGGTCAGGCAGCCCTATGGTGTGTAAACGGCTATAGGCACGCTATTGAGGCCGAAGTGTGCCTGGGCGGTTGGACGTTGGACGGCAAACAAACGCTAGAAGAATGTCGCAAGGTGACACTCAAGCCAAATCAAACAATCTCATTGGATAACCTGCCTTTCCAACCGGAGCAGGGCATAATATTGAGCGCGAGGCTGGTGGAAAAGGATACAAACGCAGTCTTAGCACGCGGCACGCTTTGGCCCGAACCGTTTAAGTATTTCAGTCTGCCCGACCCCGAAATTACATTGGTACGGCTTGACGATAATAAATTACAGGTTCAGGCCAAACGTCCGGCCAAAGGAGTATGGTTGACGGCTAATTTGCCGTTTGAAACAAAATGGAGCGACAATATGCTTGATCTACTTCCTGGCGAACCCCAAATTATAACCCTGGAACGGTTGGGTAAGGCCGAAATAAAAGTGCAAGCGGCGCACACCATCTTGGGGGTCGGGCAGAGTGAGAGCGGCTCAAGACGTTTTGTCAGGTTTAGCATAGATTAGCCCTGTTTGGGTGGAGTAGGGAAAAGCGTTTTATGGTGGTTGCCAGCTTCTTGCCACTTGCGGCCCGAATAAAATTGGTGCAAAGCCAGACTGACCACGAACACTCCCAACCCGATTACTATATTGACAGCTAATGGGGTTGAAAATAAAGTGTTGACAGATAGTGCCACGAATACTGACACAATCACGCTGTTGATTACTGCAATCAGCCCGGTGGTCGAAACAAGGGTCTGGCCTCGCGGCGAGTACACTCCCATATTGCTCATTACGCCCGTGTCGTCGTCGTGGTCGGAAAGCACAAAGTATTTTCTCAAGTGGGGTGCTACCCAACTCGGAAAATCACGATTTTATTACTGGTAACTTAAACGCTGATTTGAACATTGCTCTGCAATAACGTGATTTTTCCTAAACGTCGCCGCAAATCGGCAATTAGTCATCCTAGAATAATCGGAAATGACTGACCAACACTATAACCCCGAATATTTTGCCAACCAAATCGGCACTTATATCTTGGGTAAAAATCCAAATGCCAATTATTTATTGAAAAAAACAGGAGAGCCACATGACCCTCGCACCCGAACGCCGCTTGCCCCTAATCGAGACTAAACAGGTGGTTTGCCCCCACGACTGCCCTGATACGTGTATGATGTCGGTCACGCTGGAAGATGGTCGCGTGACCAAACTGACTGGGGACGCAACCCACCCCTTCACGCAAGGTTTCCTGTGCATCAAAACCAACTACTACCAGGAACGGTTGTATAGCGATTTGCGCGTACTTTATCCTCAAAAGCGGGTCGGCCCGAAAGGGGAAGGCCGTTTCGAGCGGATTAGTTGGGACGAAGCTCTGGAGACGATTGCCAGCAACTTCAAACGCATCGAGCGCGATAACGGGCCAGAAGCAATTTTACCCTATAGCTACGCCGGAACGATGGGAGTTTTGAACTATGCCAGTATGGACAGGCGTTTCTTTCATCGCCTCGGTGCATCACTACTAGACCGCACCATCTGTTCGACTGCTGCCACCGAAGGCTATGTCTATACAATGGGGGCGACACGGGCCGGAACTGACCCCGAAAGCCTGATCGAAAGCAAACTGATTATTGCCTGGGGCAGCAACCTGGTTTCGTCCAACGTCCACCTGATGCCATTTGTCAACGAGGCCAAAAAGCGTGGTGCAAAACTGGTGACGGTTGACCCCCATCGCAGCAAAACCGCCGACCAGAGCGATTTGCACATTTCACCCTATCCAGGCACGGATGCGGCCTTGGTTTTGGCGATGATGCACGTAATTATTCGGGACAATTTGCACGATCAGGATTTTATTGCCCAAAATACCGTCGGCTTTGACGCGCTGGCCGAGCGCGTCAAAGCGTGGACACCCTACAAAGCGGCCCAAATTTGCGGAGTTCCAGCCCCACAAATCGAAGACTTTGCCCATCTTTACGCCACCACCAAACCTGGTTGTATTCGGCTCAACTACGGCCTCAACCGTCATAGCAACGGCGGCATGATGGTGCGTACAGTGACCTGTCTGCCCGCGTTGGTAGGGGCGTGGGGCGTGCCGGGCGGAGGAGCGTTACTTAGCACAGGCGGCACTTTTCACATCAATCACAAGGGGTTGGAAATGCCTTTCTTGCTCCGTAATCACCCCAAAATGCCGCGTACTATCAATATGATCAAGCTGGGCGAAGCATTGCTGGATTATAACGACCCGCCCGTGATGGGCCTGTTTGTCTATAACTCCAATCCTGCCGTCGTCGCGCCCAACCAACGGCGGGTGCTGGCGGGGTTGGAACGCCCGGATTTGTTCACTGTCGTCCATGAACAGGTACTAACCGACACGGCCCGCTATGCCGATATTTTGTTGCCCGCGCCCACCACCTTTGAGCAAACCGACATTTTCACCGCTTACGGCCATCTGTATTTGCAACTAAGCGAAGCGGCGATTGCACCCCTGGCCGAATCCAAACCCAACGTCGAGGTTTTCAGCTTGTTAGCCGCTAAAATGGGCTTTGACGAGCCGTTTTTTCAAGATAGCACCGAAGATTTAATCCGCCAGGCATTAGACACTAACCACCCCCACCACGAAGGTCTAACTTACGAGCGGCTCAAGGCCGAAAAAATCTTGCGCCTCAATGTTCCCAAGCCCTACATACCCTACGCCGATGGCAAATATCACACACCAAGCGGCAAAATCGAGTTTTATTCCAAACGGATGCTGAACGCCGGGCTTGACCCTCTACCTGCACACGTACCTGCCGCCGAAAGTGCCGACGGTTCGCCCGAACTTTTCCAGCGTTACCCTATCCGGCTGATTACGCCTGCCGCCCACCATTTCTTAAATAGTTCCTTTGCTGATATGCCCACCATGCGCCGTAAACAGTTGCATCCAGCTATCGAACTTCACCAATTTGATGCGCTAGAACGTGGCATCGAGGAAGGCGAATGGGTACGCGCCTGGAACGAGCGCGGCGAAGCCTATTTCGTGGCCGAAATCAAAGATAGCGTCGGCCAGGGAGTGGCCTGCCATCTAAGCTTGTGGTGGAATAAATACAGCCCTAAAGGTTGGAACGCAAACGCGCTGACCAGTGACCGGGCCGCCGATATGGGTGGGGGAGCTACTTTTCACACCAACTTAGTCCAGGTCGAAAAGGCCAGCCTACGTCTTAGTTCGGACGAGGTGGCCTCTTTGGATAATTTGTACAAACGCTGAAGCAAACCAAAGACCTATCAAAAGTTTGTGTCTAACCGCCCAAGTGTAATATAATGAGCGGCGAACCGGGCGAGCTATTGATGGGGCATTGTGTGATAAAGGGTGATTACAAACGTTCCCAGACGGCGGAGGAGATACGCGAGTTTACCAAAGGGCAGTTAGCTGCCTACAAATATCCGCGCCAAATTGAGATATGAACTGAACCTTTGCCCAAAAACGCGACAGGCAAGCTTCTCAAGCGAGAGCTACGCACCTGGTGATAAAAATGACTGACCAACACTATAACCCTGAATATTTCGCCAACCAGATTAGCAAATCCGATGCAAAAGCCGCCCGGCAATACGGTCAGTTGCTGGATTACGCCCGAATCCATGCTGCCCGCTATCCTCGCTTTTTGGATGCTGGCTGCGGGGCTGGTCCTGCCTTAGCTTTTCTACAGAACCAAGGTTTTCAGGTTACGGGCAGCGACCTGGTTTTGTATCCGCTCGAACAGGCCCGCCAACGCTCTTCCCAAGCGGCCCTGGTCAACGCCGATTTGCGCTCCGGCTTACCCTTTGCCAACCACAGCTTTGATGTCATACTGGCAAGCGAAGTGATTGAACATCTGGCCGATGCAAACGCCTTTCTGACCGAGTGCTGGCGCGTCCTGGCTCCTGGGGGCTGTCTCCTACTCACTACACCTAACCTATGGGACATACGCCGCCCCTGGGCCAGACTTACCCGTAAAATTTGGTCTGGCTACCAAGACCCCACTCATATCAACCTGATGACCCCGCGCCGCCTCGTCAAACTACTCAACAAAGCCGGATTCAGCCAAATCAAATGGAAAAGCGGTATCAAACCCTGGTGGTCACGTAGCATCCGTCGTCTCAATTTCACGCTGTCTCTGACCTATCCGCCCCTCGTCGGTAACGGCATCATGGCAGCCGCCTACAAACACCTGTAAAACATTGCTCTTGTGGGACATTGCTCTTGTGGGACATTGCTCTGCCAATGGACTGTTCCCCGGTTTCTGTGGGAGATTGCTCCGTCAATGGACTGTTCCCTGCCCCTGTTTTCTGTGGGACATTGCGCCAACTGGTTGCCGCCAATGGACTGTTCCCCTGTTTTTGTGGGACATTGCGCGGGTACCCCCTGGGTGTGGTTGCCGCCAATGGACTGTTCCCAAAACTCCAAAAAGTAACCCTACTGCACATATTTTCGCCCAGGGCCACTCCCGACCTTCCTAAGCGAACCATTTGCCACCAGACCATCCAAATCCCTGATAGCCGTCGTCTCGGCCACTCCGGTCAAAGCCCGGTACTGCTTATGAGTAATCGCGCCATTCTCGCGCACAAACTGCATCGCCATCGCCCGCCGTTCCCCAGGCCCAACCATCTCTATCGCAGACTGCGGTGCAGCCGCTAAACCAGCCCTGCGTAAATCGCGTGGTAGTTCCGATTGGCTCACTCCATTTGTCGGCGTGGCAGTTTGAGCTTTGTAAAAAGTCACTACAAACTCATCCTGCTCCCTAAATTCAGGTTCGGGCAGCTTCATGTCCAACATTTGGTTTATCATAAACCGAATCCCGCTTCCCACCCGCTCCATATAACCACCCGGCATATCTTTAAGCACGCTCACCAATATCGGATTGCGCGGCAAAGAAGGAGCTTCCCCCTGGCGCAAACGTTCCAATGAAAGATTTCCCGGCAGCACACCCGGATTGTGAATTTCCACCCGGTTCGGATAATAAAAAATGCGGACTGCCGTCCCTGCCAAACTATAATCTCGATGCACCACCGCGTTGACCACCGCCTCGCGCAAACTTTCAAGCGGCAAAGCTGGCTCGTCTATTCGATGAAAGCCCTCCACCCGTCCTCCTATCGGTGTCCACGTTCGCAAAACATCCGCCACCTGGTCTATCTGCTCTGGGATAGTCCCCACCAAAGTCTTGCGGTCTGTATAACGTTGCACCCCGCTATTGTCTTGATAATAAGTGGCTACCACCTCGGCCTGCGTCAAAAGATAGCGGGGCGCATAACCAAACAACAACAGCCCGGCATTAGTAGGATAAACCGTCGGCTCGGCTTGCTCACCGCCCGCCACCCGCACCGCACACTTGAGTTTTAGCAACAGTTCAGTATAATCGTTGATACGCGGTGGGCGTTTAGTCAAATCAGCTAAATGCTCAAGATACGCTCGCACCCTATCGCTATCCAAATCTTCTAGCGTCGCTTCCAACACTGGCTGCGCTTCCCACTGTAGCTGCCCCTGCCGATACAAAAAACTGCTCACTTCGGCGGTATCCATTGGGCTGGTATATGTCCCCCGCCGCAACCAGTACGAGCCGCCCGCCTGATACAAAACTCCCGCATTTGGTGGAATATGCGCCAGCACTACTTTCTTGCCCTGTAACTCCACTACCTGTAGTTGGTTCGGCAAAGTCAGAGTTAGCGGCGGCTTACACAAACGGCACGCCTGTATAATCACGTCAAGCGTGTTTGCTTCCGACTTTACCCCCACAATCTCCCAGGTCTGGTCAGCCACCCCCACCATCAGCACCCCACCCAGCCGCGAATTAGCAAAACCGCACAAACGTTCGGCCAGTTCCCCCGGTCTAGGCGGCGCAACCTTGAACTCCACCGTATAAGACTCACCCTTTTGAATAAGAGCCTCAAGTGTCGCGCTTTCCAAAGTCCCTACCTTCTCATCTTCCTTTCAAAAAACCAAAGCCTCCCGCCTTGAAGCATTATACCTCCTATACCGCCTATACCTCCACCCATACCGCCTATACCGCCACCTGTCCCCTGTGGGACATTGCTCCGCCAATAGACTGTCCCCTGTTTTCTGTGGGACATTGCTCCGCCAATGGACTGTTCTAGCGGCTACACACCCCAAACCCACTAAAGTGGGTTATCAAATACTTTAATGCTCACCACAAAAAGGGACGTTAATAACCTGCTTCAGCAGGTTTGGGGTGTGTAGCCTGTGGATTTATCCATAGGCTTCAAATAGGGGCAGCCACCACCAACCGCAAACCGAAACTGTCGAAATCGTAACGTGGACTGTAGTGGGAGCGAGAAGCGGCGGCAGCATTAGGCTGATTATCGTGAAACGAACCGCCCCGCAGCACCCGATAATCCCAATTCGCATCTATCCCAGCCTCTCCCGGCTTTTGGTATTTATTCAGGCACCACTCCCACACGTTACCTGCCATATCTTGCGCTTTGCAGGCCGCCACTCCGTCGGGATACATCCCTACCGCGATGGCCTGCTCCAGTCCTGCTTCGTCTGTATTAGCTTTGTTTGACCGCCACTCGCCCCAGGGGTATTTTCGCTGTTGCTGACCGCCTTGCGCTGCCCATTGCCATTCCCACTCCGTCGGTAGCCGCACCACCGCGTTTCGCCCTATCTCGAAGCTGGTTGACCCTATCGCGGGCATTTCGTAGCCCCGCCACCGATTATGCAGCCAACGCGCCAAGGCCACACTTTGATACCAGGAGATGCTATCGCGGGAGTTGTTGGCTGCGCTGTTGTAGGGATTATCCAGCTTTCGGGGTTGGTACTGGGCGGGCATATCGCGCCACCACTCCCGGTTATAGTAGCCGTCCCACGCTTTTACAAAGGCATCAAACTGGGCATTAGTGATGGGATATTTGGCGATATAAAATGGCTGTACCAAGAATGCAGTACCTTTGATATTTATGTTTCCGCCCGGCGTGACTGGCAGCCACCTGATGTCGGGGAGACCATCTGCTCGCACCCCCACGCCGGGCCGGGTGTCGCCCATTTCGTTCAAACGCCCGCCAATCGCGCAGCGGCGTTCGTAGCTGGTACGCTGGTCGGTTAGTTGGAGCAGCAAACGGTTTCGCTCGCTCTCCAGTAGCGGTGGCGGTGGCACGGGAACTGGCTTGGGCGATGCTGCTATAGTTTGAGCGTAAGCCGGATTAGGTTTCGGCAAAGGTTTGCCCATTTTTGGCGGCGGTTGCCCAAATGGATGATTATTTACAGCTGGTTGGACGGGCTGGGGAGCGATAGCCCTCGCAAACGCCTCGGCAAACGCGGTCACGGTAGGGTAACTAGCCCGGCGGATTTGGGGGTCTTTTTCCAATGCTCGTGCTATCACCTGTTGCACTGGGGGCGGCACGGTAGCTCCACTACGGTCTGTGGTTAGCTTGGGTACGGTAGCATTGGTGACGGCCTGATATGCTTCGACCAGCGAACCAACATTTTTAGCATCAAATAAAGGCTTACCCGTGATTAGTTTTAGCGCGATTACCCCCAAAGCCCAGGTATCGGTTTGAGGGCCGACCCCTCTAAGATTTACGATTTGTTCGGGAGCCATATATTCGGGCGTTCCCATACTGTAGCCGCTCACCGTGAAGTTGTGGCTGTCGTCGTGGGCGATGCCAAAGTCGCACAGCCGCAAAGAGCCGTCCCGCATAAACAAAATGTTGGCTGGTTTGAGGTCGCGGTGGACGATGCCTTTGGAGTGAGCGTAATCTAGGGCGTGGGCCAGTTGCTTGAGCCACCCGGCAATAGCGTCCAATGTGGGCGGGTTTTGCAGGATATATTTGTCCAAATCGCCTGCGGTAGCAAATTCCAAAACCAGGTAAGGATATGGCCCATAGTTACCCGCGTCTTCGACTTTGATGATGTTGGGATTGTCGCGCAGCTGGTCTAAAATCTGTATTTCGTTCTCAAAGCGTTCTTTGGCATCGCCCATCAGGTTGAGGCCAAACTTGATAGCTACGAATTTATTAGGCAAAAATTTATGTCCGGCCAGCCAGACCATCCCAAAGCCGCCCGACCCCAACACTTTTTTAAGGACGTATTTGTCTCCAATTTCGACACCGGGGTTAAACTCAAACATAGCTTTTCCTGCGTTTTACTAAATGTTTTGGGTTGGTAACTCACTTGTCATTGCGAGCGGAGCGAGGAATCTCTTTATTTGAATTAGAGAGCCTTTCATAATTCGTCTAAGTTGCTTAATCTCCAAGCAAACTGTTAAGCTTTTATGAGTATCCGATGGTTTCAACCATCGTCTATACAACCCAAACCTGATAAATCAGGTTCTAATAACACGTTTTAACGTGTTTGAGGTGACTAGACGATGGTTGAAACCATCGGCGCACCCAAAAGCTGCAACCAACCTTAATTATGAAAGGTTCTCGAATTACAGATTCCTCACTCCGCAAGCTCCGTTCAGAATGAAAAATGCTTCGATAAACGAAAGCCCTATTACTAATGTTTTGGGTTGTATGTAAAGGAAATTTCACAGCGTTAATATAGCATAATTTCCTAGGCGCGTAAATAAGGAGTTGGGTTGGGGGGGTGTCTAATTTGCGTATTGCGTAGTAGTAGCCAATGGTTACACCCTGCGGAGGTGCAGGCAACCATCGTCTATACCGCCCAAACCTCCTCAAGGGGGTTGCTATAACCTGCTTGAGCGGGTTTGGAGTGTATAGCCTGCGGTTTCAACCGTTGGCTACTACGCTACGCCAAAATCTGCCGCACACCCAGGTGATATTATTAACCTGCTTCAGCAGGTTTGGGGTGTTTAGACGATGGTTTACCTGCACCTCCGCAGGGGTGTAACAATTGGCGGTCTAAACGCAAAAATCTGACGCACCCGTCCAAAAAAGAAACCAAATTTGCTTTCCAGGCCCAAAAGTCGTACCTTATAGTCGTACCCTATAGCAGTTATATTTATTAAAAGGAGCTTCTAAAATGACCGACCAGGATGCTGACAAGTCCGTAATGCGGGCCGCCATGATTTTCTCGACCATCGCTACCTTCGTATTCATCAATCTGATACGCGGACGCGCCAAAAAATAGATTACGTCATAGATAAAAGGAAAAAGCTATGCAAACCACCGCCAAAGTCAAAGCCATCCTTTTCGATGTCTATGGCACGCTCTTGAACCCCCTTTCAATCGAAACCCAGGTCAGCCAGCTTGTACCCGCAGACGGCTTGCAATTTGTCACGCTCTGGCGGGCCAAACAACTTGAATACAGCTGGCTACTCAGCCTCATGAACCGCTATGAAAGCTTTTGGCAAGTTACCCAACGCGCCCTGACCTACACCTGCCGCCGCTTCAACCTTTCGCTCACTCCCACCCAATCTCAACACCTGCTGGACTGCTGGACACAGGTTGCCCCTTTCGACGATGTACTGGCTGGCCTCGCCGTTCTCCAGGCCAAAAACATTCATCTCGGCGTACTCTCAAATGGCAACCCCTCAATGCTCGAAGCTGGCCTCACCAACGCCGCTCTCCGCCCCTACTTAGACCCGCTTCTCAGCGTCGAAAACGCCCGCGTCTTCAAACCTTCTCCCCGCGTTTACGATCTGGCCCTCCAACATTTTGGCCTCGACCCCGCCGAAATCGGCTTCGTCTCATCCAACAGCTGGGACGCTATCGGCGCAACTGCTTTTGGCTTCCAGGTCTGCTGGCTCAATCGCGCAAGTAACATCTTGGACGAACTTGGTTTCGTACCAGCTTATCAAACTACTAATTTTACCCAAATGGTGGAGATTTATGTCAAATCCGAGGATTAACTTTAGCGGGAATAGTCCCTGGGAACCGCTGGTAGGCTATTCCAGAGCCGTGCGCGTCGGTAATCTGGTTTGGGTGGCCGGAACTACCGCCATCAACGACCTGGGCGAACTCGTTGGCCCCGGCGACCCCTACGCCCAAACTATCCAGGTTCTTACCAATATTCAACAAGCCCTTTTTCGCGCTGGCGCGACGCTCGAAGACGTAGTCCGTACCCGTATTTTCGTCACCAACATCAACAACTGGGAAATAATAGGCCGGGCGCACGGTCAATTCTTCAGCACCATCCGGCCTGTCGCCACAATGGTCGAAGTGGCTCGTTTGATAGACCCACAAATGCTGGTCGAAATCGAAGTAGATGCCATCTTGCCAATATAAACAGCCTTATCACATCAAGAGGACTTGCGGAGCAGATAATCGTTATGGCTAGGAAGTTCCTAAAATAATGCCAGGGGTCAACGTAGATGGGGAACGTCAACCCCTTTGCTGCTTGAGGAGGATGAGTGGTAAACCAACAGACCACACCCATATTTAACCAAAAGTGCCAATCCAACTCAACGTCAAAGCGCACAAACTTCGGCCCAGAATATGTTACAAAAGTAACAATGGCGGGCCTTCCGCTTTGTCAAACTGAATACTCTATGCAGAAAATGCTATCACTGTCACGGCCCGTAGGGTTGTGAGCGAAGGCTCCGCGTAGCGAAGAATCTGTTGCTGCGTCCTCTAGTAGCGCAAACCAGCACCCTAGTTACAGACCTTTCGACTACAATAACTGGCTTTTTGTCAGTGTTTTTTTCAGGGAACGCGAATTGCTTTTACCCTTTAGGCGCACTGTGTCTCCTTGCGTCTTTTATGCTGGAAACTTTAGGAAATAACTAGAAGGCAGCAGTCAATGGCTCAATTGTATAATAACCCCGTCATTCGTCCGGCCCAATCTGCGGCAGGGCAAGCCGTTCTCATCGTCAACACGCGGGCGCGGCGCGGCCAGGAACTTTACAACCAGGCCCAAATCGCCCTACGCCATGCCGGAATCAACCTCATCGGTAGCTACGCTGTTACTTCGGGTCGTCAACTGCCCGAACTGGCCCGCAACATTGTCAAAGGCGGCATCAAATCCCTAATTGTCGGAGGCGGCGACGGCACTATCTCCGCCATCGTAGATTATCTGGTCAACCACGAAATCAACCTGGGCGTACTTCCACTTGGCACGGGTAACGACTTCGCCGCCACTATGAATATCCCGTCCACCCTCGAAGCCGCCGCCCGTGTCATTGCCGCCGGACGCACCAGCCGCATAGACCTGGGCATTGTCAACCATAATTATTATGTCAACGTAGCCAGTGTTGGTTTCGGGGCTGCCGTTACCACTCAAATCACCGACGCGGATAAACGCAATTATGGCTCATTTGCCTACACCATCGCCGCCGCCCGTACTGCGCTTACCCATCGCCCCTTCGTCGCCCGCCTCACCTTTTCTAACCAAACCATCACCACACCAGCCATCAATATTGCAGTCGCCAATGGACGCTTCTACGGTGGCGGTAATCTGGTCACACCCGATGCCCGCATAGACGACAATGAGCTAATCGTCACCCTCTTTGAACCCATGAACCTGACCGAGCTAATCCAGGTTGGCAGCCAGCTACGCAGTGGCCTCTACACCCACCACCCACGTGTGCGTGTTTTCCGCCGCGTACGCCACCTCCAACTCGAAATCATTGAAGGTCTCCAGCAGCACCTCAATGTAGATGGCGAACTATGGGGACACACCCCCGCCACCTTCGGCATCGCCCCCGCTTCCCTTTCTGTCTTCGTCCCATAACGCTTTAATTTGAGGTAACTACTCAGGGGGTCACGGGGTCTCACCGTGCGGGGTACAGTGGTGTCCCCTGAAAAATCTCCTTTTTCTTACTTTTCTCCCTGGCTGAATAGTTACTAATCTACACAAAATATTACTGGCCTCTGTTGTGCTTTATAAACAATACAATAGTGGCAAACAGGAAACGACCATTGCCACGCTTGGGTTCTACAAGGGTTCGATCAGTCGAACCGTCTTTAACCAAAAGTAAAGCAAAGAAAGGTAACTATTTCAATGGCAGACAAACACCCGGCTACCGAAAGCCACAAGAAAGCGGCAGAGCATCACACTAAAGCCGCCGAACACCATACCAAAGCGGCGGAGAAACACGAAGAAGGCAAGCACGACGAAGCCGAACAGCACGCCCATACTGCTACAGGACATCACGCTCACGCCGAAGACCATGCCAAAGATGCTGCTAAAAAATCGGTAGAGCATAAAGAAAAGGCCGCTAAAAAATAAGCGTACCGTTCCAAGCCTGAAACAATACGCCATTTTTATTAGGACAGGTTTACTACCTGTCCTTTTTGATTGACTTTAATTAAATAAGTTATAAATCTCACAATCATCAATATTCCTGACAGCTTGTGAGTGTTTTCACAAACTCTTTATTGCTTCCTCCGTATTCTCCCTGCCTCTATAATAAATTATCTTGTCAGTGGCACAGTCTTATCTACTCCTTCAAAATGCACCCCATTCAACCAAACCTGCCCATTGCCACTCAAATTAACTCCAAAACTAAAATTAACAGCTTCGGCTGGCATATCAAACACCATCTCATACAACTTCCAATCGTTTGTCCCGCTAATCTCCTGCGCCACCAACCCCAAATCCTTATAATTTGGCCCGTCAATATTGACATACAAACTGGCTTTTTGCTCCACCCCTTGCGTTTTAACATAAGCCGACATCCGCACTCGTTTGCCTTTGTACGCCTCAATATCCGTCACCGCTCCGTGCATCAAATTCCCAAAACCCACCGTGCGCCCAACCGCCTTAACATACGCACTTACATTACCATTATTCCTGACCCCGTTATCAATCCCAGCCGCGTACCCCGACCCACCGCAACAATCCCAACCCTGCAAAGCATCCCCAAAACCCGAATTGCTCGGCTGCGGCAGCACCGTTACGCCCGTAGTGGCTACGCTGGTATCCACTGCCTCAAAACGCACATCGTCCAACCACGCCGCGCCTTGCCCCGTTAAAATTATTCCAAAACCAATGCTGGCCGTTTCCAACGGTATATCTATCACCAGTTCATATTTTTTCCAGTCGCTCGTACCCACAATCACCCGGCCTCGCATAACATCGTAAGCCAGCGGGTTAAAACCTTTGCCACTGCCATCGGCCTGCAACCATAAATTGACCCCCTCCGCACCCTGCGTTTTAACATAAGCAGACAGCCGCACGCGCTTACCCTTGTAGGCCACCACCTCTGTTATCGGTGTATGATCCAAAAAGGCCATAATATTCACATTGGTTTGCACCTTAATAAAACCACTGGTCGCGCCACTATGTACGACAGCCTGGTCAATTCCACCCTCAAGACCGGGTGGCGGTGTATTGCCAAAATTACTATTAAAATTCCAACCTTCCATTCCCTTTTCAAAATCCAAATTCGACGGCTGGGGCAAATCCGCTTTTATCGTGGTTGGCATAGTTGTCACCCTGGCCACCACCGAAGTTGATACCCTGTTCTCTGGAGCGTGACTAACCGTTACCAATAATAACATTGTCAACACACCCACCGCCAAAACCACACTCGCGGCCAAAGTTAGTATCCGCCACCTTCGCCCCCCACCCAAAGGAACAGCTACCAAATCTTCTTCCGGCTCAAGCGGCAATTCCAACACCTCAATCTTTTTACCAACCTGCTGCTTCGACCCATCCCAAGCTCTGCTCTTAACCAACCTGGCACTACTGCCAGCAACTGCGCCGCTCACTTCCCTAGCAACCACACCATATCTATTTATCGAAGAAGCCTCTAACCTCGTCAGCAACCGCGCCTCTAACTCCGCCCGAAAATCCTTATCCGCTTGCGGTGCGGCCATTACCAACTGCTTACACAAACTCCCCAGCCTATCATCCTCTCCTTCGCTTTGATCTAGCATACCATCTTTAAGGGATAAGTTTCTCTCGGTGATTTGCAACATCTCTTTATCCTGTGCGGTCAAATCATTGCCTTCATTCATCACAAAACTCCTTCTTAAACCCACCTCTCAAATTTTGTTTTGCTCTGGGAATACTACTCCCACACCCTTGCCCACCCCTCAAATAAACTGTAGGCGGCACGTCCTCGCGCCCGCTATTGTGCTAGACACCAGTATTATTTATAAACCCACCTCTCATTCCAAAAGGTGAGGCATCTCTATCCCTTGCCCTTCCGCTAAAAGCTTGCGTTGCAAATCTTCCAACCCGCGACACAAATGTGAAGCTACCGTCCGTTCATCCAGTCCTAACACCTGAGCAATCTCTCGGTTTTTCAATCCTCCAAAAAATTTAAGCGTAATCACCTCTTGTCGCCGAACCGAAAGTGTTCCCACCAACTTCAAAATGTAGGCAGACTGCTGTACTGCCAGTTCTTCCAGCAGAAGCGTATTGTCCGGTATTTCACCCATTTCTTCCCACGTTACATTCTTGCCAACACGTTGCTGCTGCCGAAAAAAGTTGCTCACCAAATTATGGGCAATCCGAAATAGCCACGCCGCAAAGCTACCATCTGCCCGCCACCTAAACTTTCCAAGCTCCGTCACTACCCGCAAAAAAGTCTCACCCACTAAATCCTTGGCATCCTGGCGTTTTCCCACTCGATACCGCACATAAGCGTACAGCTTGGGGAAATAAAAAGCGTATAACTGCCGGAAAGCCTGTGGGTCATGTTGCGCTTGCTCTACTAGAGCTTGTTCATCTTCCAAATTCATAGGGCTGTCCTGTTTTGCTACGTCGAATAAAGTTCCCTTCGCCTATACAAACACCAACACCTTATAAAATACTGCATCTACACCAAATTGCACTGTCATTTCCCACTCCGCAAAGCCTCCATTTGGAATCTGTTGCTGTAAATCCACGAATGGTAAAAATACCAAAACAAAAACTACAGACCCTTCACGCAGTCGTGCCTCCTCTCACGTTCACAGGGTTGGACAGGCTGATAGTTGCGTTTTTAACCATGTAAAACTTGCTGTGCGTTATCGGCTAACAAACCTCGCAGCGTTGTGAAGAAGTACGCCGCCCGATTGGGTCCCCCAGGACTCGACTTGCTGTCCGCCAACGCTGCCCACTGCGCCCGCTTTTTGGCTTCGTACATCAACTCCACAAACTTTTTCTCGCTCAACCCCTGCCCTGCCGCCTGTTGATAAAGCTTATTGGCCTGGCTCTGGTTGGGACGGGTATGCTCCGTATCGTGCAATGCCAGACTAAAATCTTGCATCACCTGACTGATATAACTCGAACTGTAACCCTTGCCGTGCCCTTCCTGACCCCAACCTTGAGGCTGGACGGTTTTTCTGCCCGTTCCTGGCTCGTCACCATGTTTTTTCGTGAGAGGCGTGGTCAGGTGAACCTGTCTTACTTGAGTGAGACTATTGCCATTTCGCTTATTTATGTCAAGCACTTCGTCCGCGTTTATACTTGTGTCATACCCACGTGAGCAACTACCCTTACTTCCGTTCGCTGCCATTTCTGCCCCCGTTTTACCCGCCTCCGCATAAGACATGGCGCGATTCGAATCATCTTTCTCTTGGTTAGCTTTTTTTTGGTTCGGTTGGATTCCTTTGTCCGGCAAATTTGCCCTACCCCTTACTGCATTTCTGCCCCACCTGCTCCCGCACTTTTGCGGCACATCCTCTGCTTTTCCACATCCAACATCGCCATCCATTGCCAAACCAAACTGAACGTCTCTACTACTGTTGGACGCAGTTGGGCGAACCACTTCTGGGTGCAAAGCGTCGGTTGCCGCAATAATAACAATGTTCTGAGGGGTCGTTGTAACTCGTGAGGGTTCGACTGTTGTTCTATCTGAAATAGGTGCGGCAATTTTGGCTGGTATCTCGCTATAATATCCGCTGTGCATCGCTCCGGGCTGGGAACTGCGTTGGCAACGCTGCTGGTAAGCTTCCACTTCTGAGGACGCAGGTTCTTCCAGCCAATAGACGTTTGAACGTCCAAACTGTTTCCCACTTTCTATACCAACCAGCCCCGCTGCGTTTAGCTCTTTCAGGTGGCGGCAGATACTATCATAGCTTTTGCCCCGGTCTGCGGCCAGTCTGCCAATCGAAGGCCAGGCTTTCCCTTTCGACTGCCCGTTCTCGTCCGGCCAATCGTAACTCTCCAAAGCAATATAAGTCATTTTGGCGGCATCACTAAGTTGACCGTATCCATAGATCACAATGTTGGATACAGCAGTGGTATGTCCACTCAACTTGTTGCGCCGCCGAATTTGTGGTTCTGTTTCCACAATCTCGACGATTTTTGGCACAAAAATACCCTCCTTGCCTCTTGACGTGGAGGGCTTCTTATGCTATAACTAAGAAGCCCTCATAACAAGAGGACAATCATTTTAGGATTTAGAGGTAGCGTGCTTGGCGGCGTGGCTACCTTTAATCTTTTTATACAGATTTTGCTAAATCGTATTAAATTGTCGGTCTGTAAACCCTACCTATAATTCACCTCTCATACTGCCTCGTCCAAAAATTGCATCATCTCGCCCACCCCCACCTCATTGCGACGGCGATTGGTACTGCGGGCGACGTAATCCTGTAATTTGGAAAAAAGCGTTTCAGACACGTAATAATCCTCGATACTCACAATAGCAGCTTGCGGCTCGACGTAACGATGCACCAAAATTGGCGGCGATGAACCGTTATTAAGCCGTTCGATGATTTCGCTGAAATGTGACTTGGCATCGGCTACTCCCAAACTGCTGGCCCGACGACGCACAAATACATCGGCAAAACTAAGTTGAGCCGGAGCTTTGGTCTCCAGTTCCAAACCTAACCCACGTTTTCGGCGCGGTGGCTTGGTGTTGCCCGCAGTTAGGGTTTCCTGAGCAGGACGGGGAGCGGCTTCTGCTAAATCGGCGAAGTTAGCCACGACTATTTGATCACTCTCATTTATACCGTCTGTTTGCCCGTTCATAATTTTCCTTTTCAGTCATGTTCATCTGGCTATTATTCATATCGTGAGTAAAGCCAGATTCGTAAAATAAGACTTTTTGAGCTTTGTCTTCAATATTTTTAACAACGGTAGCCCAAAACTGACTAAATGTTGGTCAACATTTTCTTACATGGCGAT
The DNA here is from genome assembly GCA_038207455.1 of Chloroflexia bacterium. Classification (GTDB taxonomy): domain Bacteria; phylum Chloroflexota; class Chloroflexia; order Chloroheliales; family Chloroheliaceae; genus JBBQZT01. The sequence continues at coordinate 44,539 of JBBQZT010000021.1, read as the reverse complement.
TCTAGCACACCGAGTCAAGAGGTTATCCACAAAAACCCGACAATTTCCAGTCAAAACCAAGTTTATGAAAGCAAGCCGTGAATAAAACAGCCCAAAACCGTAAAAAGCCGTAGGAACTATAAACTCACGGCTTGAATACTTTTAGTATTTCTAAAAGCTGGATTTGGTTTTTACCACCAATCGGCTAATGACTGTTGGTGGCTTTGTGTCCCCAATTAGTTTCAACGCAATACTGAAATAGGCGGTTGAAGAAATCGTGGATAGAGGGAGCATAAATATTGGCCGCGTCGAGATAATGACGGGTTTGGCTATCGTCGAACTCAAGGTTGAGAGCCAGATATGGGTAATAAGGCATACCCAACATTAAGGTTTTATGGACACGTTCGCCCAAAAGCAAACGACCTGGCTTGCCCTCTAACAGCTTGACTAAAGCAGGATTAACCAGCGGGGGCGGCTTGATACCAAAAAATCCGATAGTTACATCCATAATTTCGCGCAAAGTCACTAAATTGTCGCGTCCTGTCGTCAGGTGGAAGCAACCACCCACTGTTTGAGGCAGACTTGTCAGGTGTAGGGTCGCAGCAGCTACGTAATCCACTGGTACTAAGTCCACCCGACAGCTGGCTACGCCCGGTAACAAGCGCAACTGCCCAGATGCGTAAACCCGAATGGGCCAATAAAACGCTTTGTAGTTGGAAGTTTCGCCAGTGCGTGAGTTGCCAATTATAATGCTGGGTCGCAAAATAGTAATTGGTACTTCGTCTTGTACCAGCCGTACCATCTGTTCGGCTTCGTATTTGGACTGCTCATAAGTGTTACGGAAGCCTTTTTTATGCTCAAGCTCATCTTCTCGAATTAAACCGCGCCGTTTGCCCGCTACATACGCCGTGCTAATATAATCGAAACGGCCCTCACGCCCATTACGCCGAGCGTGCCGAGCTAATTGTAACGCCTGGCGTGTGCCTTCGACGTTGATTTGGCGGGCTTCGGCCAGTGGTTGGTCAAAACGTACCGCTGCTGCACAATGTAAGACGCTATCTACTCCCTCGCTCAGGTCTACGAAAGTTTTCGCGTCCAATCCTAAGTTTGGTGCGGTTACATCGCCATCTAACACTGTGATTCTATCTGCAATTTGGGTCAGCTCATCAGGGCTAAAATGTTGGCCCAGCAAGGTATTAACCCGGCGTTGCGCGGCAGCAGTTCTATCTTGAGGGTTTTGGCTCTTAGTTTTACCCCGTGCCAGCACTAAAAGTTTTTCGTGAGATGGACGATTTTGCAGAAAATTCCACATCAGTTCCTGGCCCAGCGCACCTGTCGCCCCGGTTAAAAGGGTAGTTCGCGTTTGGACAGGCAACTGGTTTTCGGAGCTGGTTATCTCACCATGAACAGACCGGGTAAACCGGATGATATTGCTAGTACCGTGATTAGCCCTCAGAGTGCCGGGCGTTGCTTCAAGCGTCATATCCTACCCTGAAAACCTTTCTGCCAGGTGCTTACTTTAATGGAAAGGTTGTTGCGAGAGAGAAAACGAACCATTATTAGAAGGTACTTCAACCATAACGCAAAACCGACCAAACAGCAGTAGTTTCTACTACACCTCACTTGAAGCCGCCTCAGTGAAAGGAGCAATCTATGGCAGTGAAAAGTGCGGGTTTTCGATGATACCCAATGTATTGCCAAATAGGTCAAGCACGATGCCCAGACGGATACCATCTCCTACGTCGTGTACTGGGGTATGCTCTTTCGCGCCCAACTCTAACAATCGTTTGAAAGCCACCTCCGCATCCGCCACGCCCCAGTAAGCTATCGGGCCATTTGTAGCCCCTGTTGGCTGGTTGGGGTCGAGGCCAAGCTCAAATCCACCCACATTAAAGCCTACGTAGTAAGCCTGGTCAAAGTAGGGCTGGATACTCAAAACGGTGCTGTACCAGCCTTTAGCTTCCACAATATTAGTCACGCCGTAAGTCACGGTACGCAAACCTTGAAACATACTTTTCTCCTTTATTTTCAAAATAACCTTGCCACAGGTTGAGTATATCCCAAAAGGCGGTTATAATCAGTCCTGCTTATTATCAAATTTTTGAAAAGGACTTAGGATGTACCACCCCACCAGCCGTGTATTGACCGTTTTGGAACTACTTCAGTCCAAACCATTTATTAGTGGGCCAGAATTAGCTGCACGTTTGGAGGTAGATGTCCGCACAGTGCGCTGCTATATCACCATTCTGCAAGATTTGGGTATTCCAGTTGAAAATCAGACCGGACGGTATGGTGGCTACAGGTTGCAGGTCGGTTTCAAATTGCCGCCTCTAATGTTTACGAACGAGGAAGTGTTAGCACTTACTTTAGGTCTGCTGGTAGCCCGGAAGTTTGGACTTGAAGCTGCCAATACCTCAATTGAGGGAGTTTTCGCCAAAATTGAGCGTGTGTTGCCACCTGCTCTAAGACTGCAAGTTCAAGCCGTCCAGCAGACCTTAACTTTCGATTCGCGGCTTTTAGATGTAGCTACTTTGGTAGCAAGCTCGATTTTAAGTACGATTAGCCTGGCGACCCAACAATATCGCCAACTACAATTATGCTACCTTGATAAGACTAACCAGGAAACGCAACGTACTTTTGACCCTTATGGGTTGGTAAATCAAGCTGGTCGTTGGTATGTAGTGGGCTATTGTCATTTACGAACCGGATTGCGGGTTTTCAGGTTAGACCGCATAGGACAGGTGGTTATAACAGCGCAAACTTTTGTCCGTCCACCTGATTTTAACCCTCTGGAATATGTGGTGCAGTCGTTCGCGGCTATACCCGACAAGTGGGACGTAGAAGTGCTACTTTCACTCTCGCTGGAAGAAGCTCTCCGCAAAGTTCCAGCTACCCTGGCGACTTTAGAGCAGTACCATAATAGCGTAATGTTACGTGCTTCTATTGAAAATCTGGATTGGCTGGCTCGTTTTCTGGTTGGCCTGGGTTGTCCTTTGCAAATACTTGAGCCTGTCGAACTGCGAACGGCTTTCAGGGAACTGGCCTTTGAGCTTACAAATATAGCCAATCAGAAGTCATAAACATAGTTTCCACGTGAAACATAAATTTGTTATAAACTTCACAAACCGTCAATAATATTGAGGATTAGTGTAGAAAATCACAATCTATCAAGATTATTGACACTCGTGTGAAAAATCACAAGTTTAAGCTGCGAGTTTTTGGTATAAAAAGCGAACGCTTTGTGCTAAAATAGCTTTAGCTTATTCGTCAAAAATGGGGTAAGCAGGGCGGGTTATGACCGATTCAAATAGTATGAAGAATTTTTGGATTGGCTTGATGAAGATAGGTTAGCAAAATAGGCAGACGGAGAGGTAGATAGCTTTGAGTTCAGGCAAACTTAACAATAATACTGGGCGTGAACGCACCGCCTCCCCCAAAGCCAGCGATTACAAAATTGGTAGCCGGATTGTGGCGATGGTTCACCGCAAAGGTGGCGTGGGTAAAACTACTACCACTATCAATCTGGCCGCAGCATTGGCCGATGCTGGTTACAAAGTGTTGGTAGCTGACAACGATCCGATTGGTAATGCTACCAGCGCGATGGGCGTGGTCAGTTTCGAGGAGCTAAACGAGCCAGATGCCTACCCGAATCTTGGCACCTTGATGTTGGGCCTTACGCCTTTTAACACCGTAGTGCGACGGGTGCCACCCGGTTTTATTTTTCCCGAAGCCGAAGCAGGGTCAGACGATGGTGGCGTGATTGATGTTCTGCCTAGCCATCATGATAGTCTGGAGTCGGTGGATGTGCAGCTTAACAAGGATACGTTGGAAAGCAAGCTGCGTTTGCGACGCGCCTTATCCCTGGCTGGTGTAGGAGACTTTTATCATTTTATTTTGATAGATTGTTCACCATCATTAGGGGCGTTAGTCAAAAACGCGATGGCTGCCGCCGACTTTTGGTTGCTGCCCATGCTGCCTGAACGCTTTTCGATGGAAACCACTAACGAGATGTTCGACCTAGCGGACTTTATCCAATCTACCGTCAATCCCGATTTAAGCTTGATGGGTGTGCTGGTCAATCAGGCTAAAAATACTAATGTGTCAAAGGCTGCCATCGCCGAACTACGCGAAGCTTATGGTGACTCGTTGTTCAATACTCAGATACGTGATTTGGCAGTTTTGCGTCAGAGCCAGTTTGAAGGACGTTCGGCTCTGACTTATAAAGGAAGTCGTGAGGCTGCCAACGATTACCGTCGCTTGATGTTTGAAGTCATTGCTCGTGCTGACGCACCGCTTACTACTCGCGCCCAGGAGCTTCAAGCTTCGCTTAATGGTGAAACGCCTCCTGCACCCAAACGCAAAACGGTGAGCAAGAAATAAGCGGAGAATACTTTAATTTAAAACGAGGATGAAAATGTCTCAAACCTTTAATGGTCGTCGCCCCTTACGCAAGCCCGGCGATAAACGTACCACCAACGATTTAGCCTCCGCCGAAGCTTCTGCCGAAAACGAAAATAATAGTATCAGTGAAGAAACTAAGCCGTCGGAAAACGTGAGGCTTACTCCGGCCCAGATGCGTCAACAACGGGCCGAGGCCCAGCCAGAAAAACCTAAACTGGTCAGTTACCGGGGCTTTTCGATGAAGGATGGCAATCTTCGTGAGGAAGTGTTGCTGCTATCCCCAAACGACTTGCTGCCCAACCCTTTCGAGACCAAAATGCGCGGCCCGATTGAATTGCAACGCGCCGAAGAAACGATTGCGGCACTGGCCCGTGAGATGGAAAAGGGAGGCTTTGAAGGTGCGCTAAAGGCCCGCAAACACCCTAACCAGGAAGGTAAATACGAACTGGTATATGGGCATTTGCGGGTAGAAGCGGCCAAACGTGCAGGCATCACCAATATCAAAGTTGGAGTTGAGGAGCTTAGTGACCGTGAAATGTTATCGCGGATGTTCAACGAAAATGCTTTACGCGACGACCCCGGCCCAGTAGGGGATGGTCAAACTATGCTGGCCCTGATTGAAGCGGAGGGTTTATCGTTGCAGGATATGGCAGACCGGGTGGGCAAAAGCAATCAATGGGTCAAAGACCGGATAGATTTAGCCAAAATGTCGGAGCAGGCCAAAGATATTGTGCGACATAACCCTAAAGCTTATTCTTTGATATTGAAACTAGGACGCACAAATTTCTCCGAAGAGACAAGAGCGAAATATTTGTTGTTATTGGAAAAGGGTGCTAAACCAGCCCTGGTTAGTGAAGTATTGCGGCACGATATGGCTGCCGAAGCTGCTCCGTCCGATTTTGCCATCACCGATGACGAGTACGACCCTGAACTCGCCCCTTTTCAAATAGCCACCTCCGCTGCCAGCCCAACCAAAAACGATGCAAAAACTTTAACTGTCGCGCCCGTTATCAAAAGACCAGAAACAGTAGCCGAACAGGAAGCGGCTATTTTGAAGTTGCTAAAGGGATTGGGTGATAAAATAGAACAAACGCCCGGAATTAGTTTTAGCCCCGGCTTTTTGGAGCAGGTTCAGGCCGAAATGAAGCGTTTATCGAAGTTGATAGAGCAAGCCAAAGTTCCCCATTCCAAAAGGTCGAACTATGGTATAAAGTCCCGGTAACTTTGGTTACTCATATTTATGCAGTCTATCAACTTGCGAAGGGTTTGCGAAGCGTTTAATATTTTCTAGCACGTAGGCTTTCAGCAACAGATTCTTCGCTTCGCAAAGCCTCCGCTCAGAATGACAATAGTCAGTTGAATAGTTACGGTTAATCCAGCAAAAGAGCCGGGACGTGCTGACCTTCGTCTAAAGGTTGGGGGCTGGGGGCAAGTCGGAGTAGAGCGTTTGCGCCTAGCATTGAGAGCAAACGACTGCTGTTTTGTTCTCCGGTGCTACGAGCCGTGTAATAATAGCTATGAGTAGTGGTATCGTATTCCCGGCTGACCACCGCGCGGACAAATTCGTTACGGTCCGACGAATGTTTAAGGGGATGCAAAAGCCGGGCCTGTACGACAGGTCGCCTGAGGTTTTTGCGTCCACCCATTTTTAGCAAGGCCGGACGCACGAATAGCTCGAACGAAACCAAGCTAGATACCGGAAAGCCTGGCAAGCCAAAAACTGGTTTGGTCTGGCCGTTTACTTCGACTGTCACAAAGGTTAGTGGTTTGCCCGGTTTGAGATTAATGCGGCCAAAATGAACTGTACCGATTTCCTCTAAGAGCGACTTCATCAAGTCTAGCTTGCCCACCGAGACCCCACCACTGGTGATAAGCGCGTCGTGGGTTTGCAGCGCGTCCCAAATCGTGGCACGTAACGCCGCTTCGGTATCTGGCCCGATACCCAACGAGACGGGTTCAGCAAACGCTTCCGTCACTACCGACATCAGACTAAAGCGGTTGCTGTCGTAAATCTGGCCCGGTTCGGCGGGTTGGCCCGGCTCTACAATTTCGTCACCCGTTGATAACACGGCGATGCGTGGTTTACGGATGGCCTGGAAGCGTGGCTTATTGACCGTCGCCAGCAAACCCAACTCTACTGCTCCCAATATCGTGCCAGCTTGCAAAATCAGTTGTCCGGCCTGCAAATCCTGACCTTTGGGCCGCACATTATCTCCGACTTTAGGGTGCGAATGGACGCTTACGGTGTCTTCCGTTTCGCTGGTATCTTCTACCATCACGATAGAGTCTGCGCCGGGCGGTAGCGGTGCGCCAGTCATAATTCGCACGGCAGTCCCCGCTTCGACTCGCACGCCCGAAATGCGCCCCGCTGTCTGTTCACCCACAATCCGCCGTGCCTGCTGGTCTTCGTGGGCCAGGAGAGCATAGCCATCTACGGCAGTCGTGTCGAAGGGTGGCATAAAATCAGTCGCATAGACATCCTCGGCCAGCACCCGGCCCAACCCTGCGGTCAGACCGATTTCCTGAGTCTCCAACGTCTGGACGTTTTCAAAGACCAACTGTTCCGCCACATCCAATTCGGTGATGGCGTAGAGCGAGGCCCGCATTTGATGTTCGTGTCTGTTATCAGTCATAAATTTTTGGTATCTTTAAGGAGATTTAAGCTGGAGACAGGCTGCTGCGCCTGCCCCAACAATATAAGGATTAAATTTAGCTTGCGCCAGCTTTGTCGAGTTCGCGGGCCAGCATAATCGCGTCGGCAATCTCGCGCATAGATTTGCGGGTATCCATACTTAGCTTCTGGATACGCCGGAAAGCGTCGGCTTCTTTGAGGCCATATTGATCCATCAGCACACCTTTGGCTCGTTCGATTACTTTGCGGGCTTCTAACGTTTCGCGCAAGTCGCCCATCTCTTTTTCGAGTTCGCGGTACTCTCGGTAGCGGCTTAGGGCGATTTCGATGGCGGGCAGCAGTTCGTCCTGGCGGAAGGGTTTGACGATATAGCTGGCAACACCCGCTTCTTTCGCGCCGTTGACCAGTTCTTGCTGGCTATAGGCAGTCAAAAGCAAGACAGGAGCAATCCGTTCTTCAGTCAGAGTTCTAGCCGCCGTGATGCCATCCATTTCGGGCATTTTTATATCCATAATAACCAGGTCTGGTTTAAGTTCGCGGGCCAATTGGAGAGCTTGTCTGCCATCCCCAGCCTCGCCTACCACCTGATAGCCCAGGCCGGTCAACATCTCTTTCAAATCCATGCGAATGATAGACTCATCATCAGCAATTACAACACGTGTCTGTGCCAAGTTTGCCACCTCTTTCTTGCAGTTGTAAGCTGCCTGGCAATTAGTTTCTTTTAATCATTTTTATTACATTTAGGATTATAGACCAAATTTGGCATTCTGTCTATATGGACTTTAGGCTTAGGCAATTTATACAACATATTTAGGGATGGACGCTTTTAGCTGGTTCTGTTAAAATGAGGCTACTCAAACGGGTATCGTAATCAATTCTCTAAATAAAAAGGTGGACAATTTGGAAATAGCGGGAGCGGGACAGGCGGGAACATCGCAAACTCAGGCTGGCCCAGTCGTTTTAGAGGTGCGCGGTATCACCAAACGCTTTCCGGGTGTGGTGGCAAACGACAGCATCAGTTTTACCTTGAAGCAAGGCGAGGTTCACGCTTTTCTGGGTGAAAACGGCGCGGGCAAATCTACGCTGATGAATATTTTGTATGGTTTGTATCTGCCGGACGAAGGCGAGATTTTGTTGGATGGGCAGCCTGTCCGGTTTAGCGGGCCAAACGATGCAATTGCACGCGGTATTGGGATGGTACATCAGCATTTTATGTTAGTGCCGACCCTGACCGTCGCCGAGAATATTATTTTGGGCAACGAGTTGACCCAGGGCGGTAAGGCGGGCAAAGGTTGGCGGCTGGATTTGAAGACCGCCGGGCAGCGCATCAAGGAGTTGTCCCGACAATATGGCCTGGCTCTTGACCCCGATGTGATGGTGGGCGATTTGACGGTGGGGTTGCAGCAGCGCGTCGAGATTGTCAAAGCTTTTTACCGTAACGCCAATATTTTGATTTTGGATGAACCCACCGCTGTGTTGACACCCCAGGAGGCCGACGAATTGACCCAAATTATGACTAACCTGACCGCCACGGGCAAAAGTATCATTTTTATCAGCCATAAATTGCGTGAGGTATTGAACGTGGCAGATCGGGTGACGGTGTTGCGTGGCGGCAAGGTGGTAGGCGAGGTACAGGATTTGAAGGCGGCTACCGAGTCGAGTCTGGCGGCGATGATGGTGGGTCGCAGTGTGTTGTTGCGGGTGGATAAAAAGCCAGCCACGCCGGGCGCGGAGATTCTTTCGGTGCAGAATTTGCAGTCGTTGGATGACCGGGGCGCGAAAACTTTGAATGGAGCGACCTTGAACGTGCGGGCGGGGGAAATCGTGGGCGTGGCGGGAGTGGAAGGCAACGGCCAGATCGAACTTGTGGAGGTGCTGACCGGACTGCGTCCGGCGACTGATGGGGTGATTTTCCTGGAAAACGAAAGTCTGCTTGGCTCAAATCCGCGCCACATCACCGAAACGGGCGTAGCGTATGTGCCGCAAGACCGCCAGCGTTTTGCTCTGGTGATGCCCGATGGGATTGACGACAATATGGTTTTGAATAGCTATTATCGCACGCCTTTTTCCAACGGTCTGACTATCAACCGCAAGGCTGTAGATAAATTCGCGGGCGGGTTGGTCAAAAAGTTCGATGTTCGCACGCCCTCGGTGGAAACGCCCGTCCAGAAGTTGTCGGGCGGCAATCAGCAAAAAGTAGTAGTGGCCCGCGAGTTTAGCCGTTCCAACAAACTATTAATCGCAGTTCAGCCTACGCGCGGTCTGGATGTAGGTAGTATCGAGTTTATCCATAGCAACATCATCGAGCAGCGCGACGCGGGCGTGGCGGTTTTGCTAGTGTCAAGCGAGTTGGACGAGATTATTTCGCTGAGTGACCGCATCGCCGTGATGTATAAGGGTCAGGTAATTGCGACGGTAGATGCCGCCACCACTACGCGGGAAGAATTGGGTCTGCTGATGGCCGGGGTCGTGCCGGAGCGGATAGCGTCGTGATTTATTTTGTTAGATGTTTTGGAAAGGTCATAATACAGTGATAGATACTAAGCAGACCAGTTTGTGGACGCAAGAAGTTAAGGTTGCATCAACGTTTAGCCCAATGGAGCAATTGGTTGTCACACCTGGCGATTGCTTGACTACCCTTCGTACACTGCCTGTCAATTTTGTCAAATTGATTGTCACTTCTCCACCTTATAACCTGGGCAAAGTCTATGAGCAAGCAGCCGGGCTTGAGCAATATCTAGCTGCTATAGAGCCAATAGTTGCAGAATTGGTGCGCGTACTCGCAACGGATGGTTCGTTGTGCTGGCAGGTTGGCAATTACGTCGAGGATGGTGAGGTTTTCCCGCTCGATATTTTTACTACCCTTTGTTCAAAAAACACGGCTTGAAATTGCGTAACCGGATTGTCTGGCACTTTGAACACGGCTTGCACGCCTCCAAACGCTTTTCGGGACGATACGAAACGTTGCTTTGGTTCACTAAAAGCGATAACTACACTTTTAACCTTGATGATGTGCGAGTGCCGTCGAAGTATCCAGGTAAAACGCATTTTAAGGGAGCAAAGCGCGGTCAACCCTCTGGTAATCCGTTGGGTAAGAACCCTTCCGATTTCTGGCAAACGCTTGAGCAAGATTGGCAGGACGCGGTTTGGGAAATACCCAATGTCAAGGCTAATCATCCTGAAAAGACCGTTCATCCGTGCCAGTTCCCGATTGAGCTTGTCGAACGTTGCGTTCTGGCTCTCACCAATGAGGATGATTGGGTACTTGACCCTTTTTGCGGGGTAGGTTCGTCGTTGTTGGCGGCTTTGAAGCATAATCGTCGGGCTATCGGTTGCGAAAAAGAGCCGAAGTATGTCGAAATTACAAAGCAGCGCATTGCAGATTTGAACGCCGGAACGCTTGGCTATCGTCCGCTGGGCAAACCAATCCATCAACCTACTGGACGCGAAAAAGTTAGCCAAATACCTATAACCTGGATTACCGAGGAGAAACAGGAGTGAAAATTGCTGGCAAATATTCGTTTAACAAAGGCGAACATGAGCAGTTTATTTGGGATTTGGAAAGTCGCGGTGTAGCTGACATGGATATTCCGGTTTTAATTCTTGGTATTGATGAATAACGTGGAGGTAGAGTTGTGGCACCGTTCTTCTATTTGGTTCCGGCGTGGCTGGCCGGGATATTTTTGCAAGGCTGGTTGGGTCTGCCCGTCGTGTGGCTGCTGTTTGGTTTGGGCGGGGCGGCGGGTTTGGCTGGGTTGGGGTTTTGGCAAAAGTCGGTACAACCGCAGTCGGTACAGACAGGGTTGCAGACTCTTTCACGCAATATGATTTCTCCGAAGGTTTTGGGATTGGTGGCGTTGTGTGTGATGACGGCGATGTTGGGCGGGCTGCGGTACGAGTCGGCGCAACCGTCGGACGGGCCAGATGGGGTGCTGTACTATGTCAACCAACCAGATGTCAAAATTTTAGGGGTAGTGGTGGATGAGCCAGTTTATACAGCTAAAACCGACACCTACCGTTTGCGGGCGCGTCAGATTTTGCCCGCAAACGCTGCCACGCCTGTAGAGGTGCAGGGCGAAGTTTTTGTACGAGCCGCGTTGTACCCCGAACGGCAAACGGGGGATTTGTTGGAATTGCAAGGTACGCTCAAGTTGCCCAAAGAAATCGAAGGCGATGGCTTTCCGTATCGGGATTATCTGGCACGGCAAGGGTTGTATGTGACGCTGGATTATCCACGTGGGCGGATGATTGCGACGGGGCAAGACCAGAAATTCTTTTTGTTGGATTGGCTGGCGACGGCGCGAGAAGGAGCGCGGAAGATTATTAAGACCAGCGTGCAGGGCGACGAGGGCGATTTGCTGGTGGCGGTGTTATTGGGAGACCGCCGGAATTTGAGCCGTAACATCAAGCAGGATTTTGAACTGAGCGATACGGTGCATATTTTGGCGATTAGCGGCTCGAATATCACGATTACGATTGGTTTGATGCTGTTGGTTTTGCGCCGCTTGTTCAAACGTAAAGTGGCCCTGATTATGGCGATGGCGGGCGCGATTCTGTACGTGTTGCTGTTGGGCGCATCTCCGTCGGCCATTCGGGGCGGCTTGATGGGGGCGATGGCGATTATTGGGATTTTGTTGGGCCGCGAATATTACGGTCTTTTGGGTTTGAACGCCGCCGCCTTGCTTATGACCCTGTTTCAGCCGCGTGTTTTGTGGGACATCGGTTTTGAGCTTTCCTTTTTGGGGACGTTGGGTCTGTTTGTGATTGCCCGCCCGCTTGAAGATAAGATGCGAGGTTGGCCTATTATCGTGCGCGAGGGAGTGGCCCTGACAATCGCAGCCGAACTTACTACGCTCCCCTTGACTATGTATTATTTTCACCAGTTGTCATTTGTGGCGATTTTCGCCAACCTTTTCGGCGTACCTGCGCTAGAATTGGTGCTGGCGACTGGTGGACTGACGGTTTTTGGCGGTTGGCTTTGGGGGCCGCTCGGTATCGGTTTGGGTTGGCTGTCCTGGATTTTCGCGGCTTATTTGCTCGGCACAGTCCATTTCTTTGCACAGTTAGAGTTTGGTCACGCTATCGTCCCTGAATTTCACCCGGTCTGGATTGGCATTTATTATATTGTGCTGGCCTTCGGGCTGGTATGGTGGCGGGACGACCAGAAGCGGTTGCAAAAGTGGCTGGGGGCGAGCAGTCAATCGCGCTGGGTAATGGTGGGGCTGTTGGTGGTTTTTGTTTTGGTGTGGGGGGCAGTGGGCTTCAACTGGCTGTATAACCAGAATTAAAAATCCATTAGATAAAAGCGGCCAAATATGGACTTTAATCCTAACCGCATCGTGCGGTACTATGATTACCACGAAGTACCTGGAGAGCAAGAAGCTTTAACCTTTATAGAATTTTTCAATATCCAGTGTTTGTGCAGTAGCCTGGAAATGTTTTTTAAGAAGTGAAAAGTTGGCGTTGCTAGTCGAATAAGATTCTATTATGCTAACCGAAGCAATCTACAATAATTACAACTTTGATGAAGGATGGGTTAACGATGCAAGATGCGTGGGAATTACGTGAGCAATATATCCAGCTACCCAGTAGCAGCGATGGCTACGCCCGTTTGATGTTTTTGGGGACGACGGGCGCGGGTAAAACTACAGTTATTCGTCAGTTGGTGGGGACTGAACCAGATGAGATTAATTTTCCGGCGGTGTCCAGCAGTCGCACTACTACCTGCCAGACCGAATTTATCTTTAGGGAGGCGGCTTATTCGCGTGGTATCGTGACTTTTATAGGTCAGACCGAAACGTTGGGTTTGATTGCCGAGTCGGTTTGGGAAGCTTTTAAGTTGGCCGTTGGGGGTGAGGAAGTGGAGCGGGTGGCTTTGGCTCTGCTCACTCACCCTGAGCAGCGTTTTCGCTTGTATTATGTGTTGGGACGGTATCGGCCCGCCGCCCAAACCGAAACTAGCGACCCGACTTATCCCGACCAGACCGCTTTACAAAAGGTGTTGCAGTATATTTTGGACGAAATCAAGGAACTGGCCCAGATAGCCCTTGAAACTCGGCCTATCGAAAGTGGTCAGAACCTGGACGAAGTGCTGGAAGATGAGTTCCGGGATTGGTTACGCGCCCACGAACGTTTTCGCAAGCTGGTAGGCTTTATTTTGAAGCAGATTAAACAACGTTTCGACGCAATAACAGTTGGGCAGATGCAACGGGATGGACAGGATTGGCCGTTGGCCTGGAAGTGGGAAACGCCGGATAAGCGGCAGATGCTCGGTCAGATGTTATGGTTTGCTGGAAACAATCATCGCTACTACGGACAGTTATTAGCCCCGCTTGTCAACGGTATTCGGTTAGAAGCTCCTTTCAAGCCGCAGTGGTGGACTGGTGCGAAGCCGCCCGCTTTGGTTTTGCTAGACGGCGAAGGTATCGGTCACGACTCCAAAATTATGACCAGCCTGCCCATTGAGGTGGTGACTCGTTTCCGGGAGGTTGATGTAATTGTGGTAGTGGATAATGCTACCCAGCCAATGCTGGACATTCCGAAAATTATTTTGGGTGACGCGGCCCTATGTGGGCAGCAAGATAAGATTGCGGTGACTTACACCCGTTTTGACCAGGTGGAAGGGGCAGACATTGCGGACGACCAGGACAGGCGCGAGAAAATTAGCAATAGCCAGACCAGCGCATTGACTGCTTTACGCCACGCAGATAAGTTGAATGCCCGATTAGTGCGCGAGTTACGCCAGCATTTGAAGCACCGCACTTTCTTTTTTACCCATACCCACGACCTGAAAAACCCACCAATGCAGTTACGCCAGGAGATGCAGGCTTTTATAGTTGCTTGTACCCAAATAGCAGCTACGCCGCGTCAGGAAAAGCTTTTGGGTGTCCCAGTTTACGATTACCAGCGACTACAGACGGTTGTAAGCGCGACGGCTGGTGGTTTTATGGATAAGTGGTTGGGACTATTGGGTTTGAAAACCTCGCCAAACTTTCCAAAACAACCCTGGTCTCGGATCAAGGCTCTGGCTAATCGCTTCGCTAACTTTCCTGATGTGGCTAAATACGCCGATCTGACTCCGGCGGACGATCTAGCAGGGGAATTGCGGCGACAGCTGCACGCTTTCTTGAGTACGCCGCTGCGTTGGGAGGCTCAGACGGGGCCGACAGAAGATGAACGGCAAGCGGTGGTTGATTTAGTGGCGGGTTACGTTTCGGGCCGACTGAACGATTTGATATATGCGCGGCTCAAGGTTATTTTGCATAAATATTGGGTAGAAGCGTATCAATACAAAGGGAGCGGTTCGGCCCGCCAAAGAGCCGCTACGGTTGTGGACATTTATGAACAAAGTATGTCTGATGCCGAAGCCAAAACTGTTACCCTTGAGTTTAGCAGTGCTTTGTCCGTCGAGCTTCAAAAGATGGTAGAGTGGGCGGTATTGCAAGTACAACAAGTACAAGCAGACGGGTTGGCCGCGTCGGTAAAGGTTAGCCAAGATTAAAGGCCAGATTCTCACTTTCTTTGTCCAAAATATCGTCAATGATGCCGTATTCTTTGGCTTCGGGAGGCGACATAAAACGGTCACGCTCAAAGTCGCGGTTGATGCGTTCCAGGGATTGACCCGTGTGGTGGGCCATAATATCGCGCAACTTGTTATTTTGATTGAGTAAGAAACGAGCTTGAATCTCAACATCGGGAGCAGAGCCTTGCATTCCGTTGCCTGAAATCAGGGCCGGGTGTTGGTGGATGGTGCTGTTGGGTAAGGCAAAGCGTTTGCCTTTGGTTCCAGCCAGTAGCAGCACAGTTGCCATACTCGCGGCCACGCCTACGCACATAGTCTCGATTTCGGATTGGGCGAACTGCATCGCGTCGTAAATTGCCAAACCTGCTGTAATCGAACCGCCAGGGCTATTGATGTACATTTTGATGTCTTTGCCGGGGTCTTCGTAGTCCAGGAACAGGATTTGGGCGATAATGACGTTGGCAATCTGGTCATCAATAGGCGAACCCAAAAAGATGATGCGTTCGCGTAGCAGACGGCTAAAGACATCGTACTGGCGTTCACCTCGGTTGGTCGTCTCAATGACGTAGGGGATGACGGCTTGGTTTGGGTGCAAATAAAAGTTTTCCATATAATTTCTCCTTACCAGATTTCTATAATGCACAGGCTAACGTAACTATGCAGCTTGTCCAACCCTGCGGGCCGTGACAATCCTATCTAGCACAAGACCCTAATTAACCAATATGGCAGGATTACCCGAAACATAAAACACTGCGGCAAGAGTGACCGCACTAATCTTCCAACCCTCGTCAGTTCGTACCAGCTTATCGCTGTATTCGGCTCTTAAAAAGAACTCCTCCCCTCCCAAGAAGCCTTGAATGTAATGTTGAGCTAAAAGATAAGACTTACAAGTGGCAGTATCACCTTCAACTTTAATGCGGAAATTAGAGAAAATGTGCTGGGTTTTTAAGCCCTCTCGACTGAGATTGTGTTTGAAGCTGTTGATAAAATCCGCCTGGGTAGCCTTTTGAGGGGGAACGCCCCAAAGGGTAAAATCGGTGTCGAGCGTGGCTAAGGTCAGGCTCTCAAGCAAAGTCCAGTCCTGATAATCTAAGGCTTGAGCAAATTTGTAGCGTAGCTCCTGGATTGCTTCTCTATCCAGAAGCATTTGTAATTTTTGTTCGTCCATTATTTAGCAGCCTTTCTTTTTCTGTAACTACTTAACCAGGAAGAAACATAAGGAAAAGGAGATTTTTCAGGGGACACCCCTATGCCCCGCACGGGGAAACCCCCTGACCTTTGAGTAGTTACCTTTTTCTTAGGTGAGTTTACGGCGGATTTCTTTGGCTAAAGCTTCTAAAATTTCGCGGTGCTGGCTGGCGATGCTGCTTTCCAGATGTAGCTCGATGCCTGGAGCGATAGAAATGCGCTCCCAAACGTTGCTCAAAGGCTCTTGATTCTCATTAAAAATCGGAGGTGGGTTGAGGCCAATCTGGGGCAGAGTGGTGCGATTTGGGAAGAAACCTGGGCCTCTCATTTCTATACGGGCAGCAGGGCTGAACGAGAGGGACATCTCCTCGCTTTGGCCCAATAAAATTGCGGGTAAAAGCACAGTTTCCATAGTGGGCATAATATTTTGCTCCTTTCGATCTGGCTGAGTTGGAGGCAAACCGATAGTTTGGGCCAGGGCTTGTAATTCGGCCTGGGATTTGCCTATCAGGACTTTTTTTATCTCGCGTAGCGGCCAGTACATATCCTTGAGGCGGCGGTTGATTTGCAGACGCAACAAGTGTTCCTGGGTGTAGCGGCTTTGCGATTTTGGGCCGATGGGCGGGTCTAACAAACGCTGGACGATGTAGAAACGGACGGTGCGTTCAGATACACCAGCTAATTGACATAACTCTTTTAAACTGTAAGATGCTTGTTCCATTCGCCCTCTTTCGACACTTTAACTGTCAATAAATATAGCAAAAGCAAGTGCAGATGTCAATAGCTTTCGACATTGTTTGTGTCAATAAAAGGTGTCCATTGGCGGAGCAATGTCCCACAAAAAGTGGGCGAATAGTATTGACTACAGCTAAAAAAAGCGTATATTACATATATAACAGCTTTCACACATACATATTCAAAAGGTTTAGCGGATTGCAAAGAGGATTTGGCAACAACGGCCGGGGTTGAGGTAGCAGGTTGCAGTAGGGTAGTAGTTGTCGGATTCTTTGCATATTAAAAAATTAGGAACAGGAGAAAGATTTTTATGGCAGCTACTGCAATTTTGGATGAGATATCTCCTGCGGTGTCTGGTCAGGAGATAAAGCACGATGCTGACGGCATTCAGTTTCATTATGATTTGCCAGCCGCTTTTTTTGAGCTTGAATTGGGCAGTACCCTTAGCTATTCCTCAGCTTATTTTCGTGACCCTGCGGAGGAAACGCTGGACGAGGGGCAGGAAAACAAGCTGGCCCTTTTTTGTAAGAAGTTGGAGTTAGGGCCGGACGACCATCTGCTTGATTTGGGGGCGGGTTGGGGCAATTTGATGTTTTATGCAGCCAGGAAGTTTGGCTGTCGGGTTACAGGCGTGTCGCTTAGTCCTGAGCAGAAGAAGTTTGTGGAAGCGAAGGCCGAGCGCGAGGGTATCCGGCATTTAATAAACTATGATCTGGTTCACGTTCATGCTATGAACTACCCGGCGGGTACTTTTACCAAAGCTGGTTCGCTGGAGGCCACTGAACACATGGCGAATTTGAAGGGGCTTTACCAGCGCGTTTTTCGGATGATGGCCGACGGTGGCATTATTAACATTCAGGTGATTACCAAGCGTTATAGCGAGGATGAAAGTCATCGGGAGGAAGACGAGGGGACTAAGTTTATCCGCAAGCATATTTATCCTGTCGGTGATTGGGTGACTTTGAGTCAGGCGGTAGTGGCGATTGAGGAGGCGGGTTTTGAGATTGTGGATGTGGAAAGTTTGACCGACCACTATACTATCACGCATCGCAGGTGGTATCAAAACCTGGAAGACCACGCGGCGGATAAGGCGGCTCAAACCGGAGTCAGCCCTAACCGTTATCTGGCCCAGGTTTTCTTTGCGGCGGGCAGTGTGGATGCTTATGAACGCAACGACCACTACGATTATCAAATTGTGGGGCGTAAGAACGGCCCCGGACGGCGCGTTCCTTTGCCTTTGGATAGGGCTAGTTTGCTTTTGGATGGCCCGGAACGTAAAACAGTAGCCCAGCCGCTGCCGAGTGGCAAAGTGGTGCTGGAGTTATTGGGTGAAGATGGACAGCCCGAACTGGTCTGGCACGCGGATATGGTGACGGGTCAGTTTGGCGAGGGCTGTCCCACCGAGGAGGTAGTTTGTACGCTTTCGACCTCCAGTGCTGATGCTATGAAGATGCTTGCGGGTGAATTAAGCTGGCCGGATGCTTTTGTGGATGGCAAGCTGACTCACAGAGGCGATTTGACGGCAGCTTTGTGGTTGCGCGACGTGCGGGCGGGGCTTGGAGTGGCGGGAAATTGATAGGGCTGTAATTTGGGGCAGACTCCCACTTTGAGCCTGCCTTTTTGGTCAACTAGGGGTCAGGTTAATTTTGGACGAAACTTAGGTAGCTATATTACCGCTTGCAACCTGAGCGATTTTTTTATTGTTACCCCATCGAAGTTTGGCTAGAATGTAAACCAACCCTAGTGTAGCTGCACTTCCCAACAGAAAAGGCAGACTTGAACTGGTGGTAGCTGGAGGGGGTGCTGGAATACTGGCTAATTCACCAGGCGGTAGCGTCTCCTAGCACCGTATGAACTTCGTCCAGGCTCTTTCTACCCACCATGTGGTGACGAAGTGATAATCGTTTAGTGCCATTTGGCAAATCCTTTTTACTGGGTGCGTAACTCTCGCTTGAGAATCTTGCCCGTCGCGTTTTTGGGCAAAGGTTCAGTCCATATCTCGATATGGCGCGGATATTTGTAGGCGGCTAACTGGGCTTTGGTAAACTCGCGTATTTCGTCCGCCGTTGCCTGGCTGCCTTCCCTCAGCACCACAAAAGCCTTAACTTCCTCGCCCAACGCCGGGTCTGGTATGCCGATTACGGCAGCTTCGGCGATGGCAGGGTGAGCGTACAACACTTCTTCGACCTCACGCGGATAGACATTGAAACCGCCCCGAATCAGCATATCTTTCTTACGGTCAACGATATAAAAGTAGCCGTCCTCGTCCCGTGTCGCCACATCGCCACTGTGAAACCAGCCGCCCCGCAAAGCTTCCGCCGTCGCCTGGGGACGTTTGTAATAGCCTTTCATCACACAATGCCCCCGGATCAATAGTTCGCCCGGTTCGCCCACTGGTACTTCGTTATCGTCCTCATCTACTATCTTGAAATCTACCCCCCAGGTGGGGATGCCAATCGAGCCAGCTTTGGGTTCTTTGAACATCACGTTAAAGGAAGCTGTCGGAGAGGTTTCGCTCAGACCATAGCCTTCCAAAATCTTGAAGCCGAAGGTTTGTTCCCACCTGTTCAAAATTTCAACGGGGATGGCTGCTCCGCCGCTGTTGGCCGCTTCCAGACTGGACAAGTCGTACTTGGTGCGGTCAGGGTGGTTGAGCAGGTAAAAATACATAGTTGGTACGCCGCTAAACTTAGTTACGCGGTCTCGCTCGATTACCTGAAACGCCCTAACCGGATCGAAACGAGCCATCAGGGTCAAAGCGCAGCCTACGCCGATGCCTACGTTCATGACGCTGCTCTGGCCGAAAGCATGGAAAAGCGGCAATGTCACCAACATTACGTCGTCGGGCCGCCATTGGATGCCTAAAAAGTCAATGCTACAGCGGGCGTTGAAGAACATATTGAAGTGAGTCAGTTCTGCGCCTTTAGGGTGGCCCGTCGTGCCACTGGTATATAGAATGACGGCGGTATCGTCGGGCATCGTCTGAACCATATCAAAAACGGGCGAAGCTATCGCCATATCGTTATTATAATTGCGTATTCCTGCGGCATCAGGAGTAGCAGACGAACCAGGCGAATTCACCAACCAGAGGGTGTGACAGTCGGTGGCTTCTTTGAAACCGGCCAGAGCCTGCTCTGCGAAACCTTGCCACACAATCACGGCCACCGCTTCGCTATCATTGACGTGATAAGTCACTTCGGGAGCTTTGAGCAGCACATTAAGCGGCACTACTACCCCACCAGCCTTCAAAATCCCGTAGTAACAAATCATAAATTGTGGTACATTGGGCAGCATAATCGCCACCTTCTGACCTCTTTGCAGACCGTTTTGCTGCAAAACATTAGCAAATTTATTTGAAGCACTTTGCAGTTCGGCGTAAGTCATCCGAAAATCATCAAAAATGATGGCAGTCTTGGCCGGATTACGTTTAGTGCTTTCCGTCAGCAACGTCGCTAAATTTAGACTCATCAAAGTCTCCTTTCCACACTGGTTTTCTCATATTCAAGCAAAAAGCTAGTTGATTCGCGGCCCATTATATTACACTTTGGTTGTTTGGCACAAGCTTTTGATGTAGCTGATAGTGGTATCTTAGGTGGAGTTCGAGAGGAGGTCACTCTGACACAAGCTTTGAAATGCCTGTACCAGAATGACTTTAACCTGCCTGATGCTGTATTAGCTGGTTGCTTTGCTTGCAAAATCGTTAGTAAAGGTTATGTTCAGGTCAATCTTCTTGCCTTTTACGTCCTGATTGGTTTTATTCTCAATTGCGAGTACCGAATCAGGCCCACCAGCAGGCATCTTGCCATCGGGACTAAAAATGGCAAGTTGGCCTTTCAGTGCAGTCACGTAAAGCTCTTTGTTGGAAGCATAATAATCGGCGGGCATTTTAGCAGCAATATCGTCGGCGGTGTGGGTATGCATCCATTGTAGGGTCTTGACGTAGGAATTGACCATCTTTTGAACTACGTCTTTGTGGCTATTAACGTAATCGTTCTTCATAAAGACGCAGATGAAAGGGTAAGGGCCACCTAAAGCCGTTTGGGTAGTTTCAGGCGTGCGTAAATCAACCAGAACTTTTGCGTCTCCAGTCTCCAGCAAACGTGAAATAGTTGGCTCGGTGGTCATACCCGCATCAATGCTGCCCTGTTTTATCGCGGCAATGAAGGTATCACCCGCCCCGACGGGCAGAAAATGTACCTGGTCTTGTGGAATGCCTACCTTATCCAACAAGGCGGTAGTAATGGTCTGCGTACCAGATCCAAGCTCGGTCACGCCCAGGTTTTTGCCTTTGAGATCACTCATAGTTTTAATCTGGCCCGCAACTTTGGAAGAAACCATCTCCGCTTCACCGGGCGCGATATCGAGTTGAACCACACACTCGGTATTTTTGCCTAAAGCTTGTAGCTCAATAGTGTGGTTGTAAGAGCCGGAACCCGCATCTACCTGCCCCGCTATCACTGAGTCCTCTGACGACTGGCCGGAAGCTTCATCTATCAGCGTCACGTCCAGCCCTTGCTCGTCAAAGTACCCCAGTTGTTTGGTAAGCATATTCGGCAGATAAATCTGCTTACTAATCCCACCAACCATAATCTGGAGGTGGGTTTTGGCGGCAGCCCCAGGCGTGGTGGCATCCCCACAAGCCCCAAGTAACAAAACCGAAAATATGAGAATTATCGGGCTAAGTCGTCGCATCTTTTGGTTCAAGTGTCTCCTCCTATCTTATCTTCAATGATAAGGGTTAAATGTCTAGCTCACAATCGTACTCAATTGCTACTACCAACCGACCCCAGCTGTCAGGGGTAGAGTAGCTGCTGGGTTTACTGCACCACATTTAAGAGATGTCATTCTGAACGGAGGCTCTGGCAAAGCGCGGAGTGAAGAATCTGTGGCTGAGAACTCATAAGTAACAGACCCTTCGACTACGCAGAGCCTCCGCTCAGGGTGACAATAGCGCATAAGTCTTGTATTTGCTGGGCTGCTTTATCCTCCTTCCCAAATTAAATGATGGCTACAGAGTTACATCGTTGACGGTGTTGGGCCGCCAGGTAATCAAACGATTTTCTAGGGTAGTAATAAGAAACTCCGAAGTCAACGAAACCGTTGCCAGGATTACCATCGCCGCGAACACCCCGTTGGAGTTGAACGTTCCCTGGGCGTGCTGGATTAACAGACCCAAACCCTGGGTTGAACCCAGGAACTCGCCTACCACCGCCCCTACGAGGGCAAAGCTAAAGCTAGTATGCAGACTCGCAATGATCCAGGTCAAGGCCGAAGGGATAATCACGTCCGTAGATAGTCTGCGTTGGTTTGCTCCCAAAATTCTGGCGTTAGCTAATAGGTTTCGGTCAACCTCTCGCACGCCCTGAAAAGCGTTAAAGAAAACAATAAAGAAAACCAGGACTACCGCCAACGCGACCTTAGATTGGATGCCCAGCCCCAGCCCAATCACGAAAATAGAGCCAAGCACCACCCGGGGGATCGAATTGGCTGCTTTGATATAAGGGCTTAAAACGTCTGCCAAAAACCGATTGCGTCCCAAGATTACCCCAAAAGTGACACCAGAAATCACGCCAATTATGAAACCGAGGATAGTTTCTTCTAAGGTGACGGCAACTTGTTCCCATAGTGGCCCCTGGGCCGTCCCATTTGTAACCCACGTCACAATTTGTTTCCAAATTCCCGAAGGCTGTCCCCAGAAGAAGGAGTCAATGAAGCCCGTACTCGAACCAAGCTCCCACCCGCCCACTAAAACCACCAGGATTAAAACCCGCAAACCAAAAACCACCCAGCGGCGGCGACGGAGAGCCTGCATACTGGCTTGCACTTCGGCCCGCTCCGACGTGGCAGCTGTTTCGCTAAACTCTTTGCTTATTACGCTCATAGCTAAATAACACCTCACTACGTAGGTCTTCCCAAATTTCTTGATACAATTGGACGAAACGCGGTTCAAAACGGATTTCTGTGACGTGGCGCGGGCGCGGCAAATCAATCGTATAGACTCCCTTGACCGTCGCAGGTCCCGACGTAAGCACACACACTTTATCGGCCAAAGAAATAGCTTCTTCCAGGTCATGGGTAACGAAAACCACCGAAGCTCCGGTTGATGACCATAATTGCAATAATTCGTCTTCCATCATGGTGCGGGTCTGGACATCAAGCGCACTGAACGGTTCGTCCATCAGTAGAATCTGGGGGCCGTTTATAAAGGTTTGGGCCAGAGCCACCCTTTTACGCATACCACCCGAAAGCTGGTGTGGATAACGATCCTCGAAGCCAGACAACCCTACTCGGGCTATCCAATCCCGTGCCTGCTCACGGGCCTGGGCTTTGGGTACTCCGCGAAATAAGGGGCCAGTGGCAACATTAGAAAGCACATTTTTCCAGGGGAAAACCGCGTCAGACTGGAAAACATATCCAATGCGCGGGTCAATCCCCTGTACAGGCTTACCCATTACCCGCGCTTCACCCGCACTCGGTCTTTCCAGGCCCGAAATTAGACCCAGAGTGGTGGATTTGCCACAACCAGTCGGGCCGACTACAGCACAAAACTCGCCAGGCGCGACGCTAAGGCTGAGGTCACGTATAGCGGTATATATCTGGCCTGTAGGTGTCCGAAACCGTTTGGTTACGTTCCTTAATTCGATGGCGGAGGTCATTTGGCTCGGCTCACTAGAGGTTTTATCAGTTAAATTTGTCATAGGTAGAGCGGTGCTAACCGCACTCCTTTCTATATTGCCCAGGTAGTCTGGCTGACACTAGCTAATAATTACCAATTCACTTTTTGTCAGTGTAGTTAGGAGTATAGTCGAAAGGGTATAAACAGCGCATAAACGTAGGCCGCCTTGCCATAAATAAGCTATTAATATTGCCAGCTTGTCAGCCTCATAATTGATACTGGGTGGTATAATACACATACTGACAACCGTTTTATTTGCTGACTTAACCCGCCAGCTTATACCTCTATAAAGCAATCATAAGATTGCGTAAACCTAAACTCGATGAGGAGTGGTGCTTATGCTGCTTTTTGCACGTCGCTCTATCCTGTTTCAATTGTTGAGCGTCTATCTGCTTTTTGTCTTAGTCGTACTAAGCGGAGGGTTGGTAATTGACGGGATAATTGAGCAACGCCTCAGTAATGACGTACAGGCGGCAGACCAGGCACTGGCTCAAGAAATCGCACTTCAAACCAATCTCCAGTTGAGCGGTGAAAAAAAAGCTCTGATTGACCTGGGTAAGCTGGCGGCACAGGCCGAGAACTCTGACGCAATGACCGAGATCTTCCAGGCTTTCCAGGCTTCCCGCAGTGATGTGGATCAGGTTTACTGGCTCGACACCGTCGGAGTGCTGCGACTCGCCTGGCCTTTGGGCAAGGTAACATTAGGAGCGCAGTTTTCCCCACCGGGAGTCGTTCAAAAGTCCCTCGCTTCCACCGAACCCGTAATGGAGGTGGGAATTGCTACCGAAACCACTGTCCGAACTGCGGGGGTTATCATTGCTGAACCTGTTCGTAGTGTTGATGGCACGTTGATTGGAATTGTTGCCGTCAGCTTTTCTCTGGTCGAACTGAGCTTACCCCTAAAAACGGTAGTTCAGGCTCAACTACAGCAGCTTGGTCGGCATCTCCAGATCAGCGTCATAGATGAAAGCGGCAAGCTTATTGCCACCCCCGATCAGCAGCGTATTTTACAGACGGTATTGGATGAATTGCCAGGAGCCGAGGTAGCCTTGAATGGTCAGACTGCCTCGCGCCTGGCTACCGGGCTGGACGGTCAGAAATGGTTGTTTAGTGCCGTGCCAGTCGGAGATGTCAGGTGGGCGGTAGTAGTGCAGAGACCTACCAATGAGGCGTTAGCAGTAGTGGCTGAATTCAGGCTATGGTTATTGTCGGCAGTGCTGCTGTTTGCGCTCGGTGGTTTGCTATTTTGGTTATTATTGCTGAATAGAGTTATCCGTCCCCTACACACCCTGGCAATCAAGCATCAATCCTTGCCCACCACTGAACAAGCTTCCCTGGTAGCCACCGTCCTTCCCACACGCCAGGACGAGGTCGGGGACTTAGAGCGTTCGCTTATCCGGTTGGAGCGCGACGGCCTTAAAAAACTTACCGAGCTTCAAACCTTACTGGAAACTTCTAACGCCGTAGTGAGGTCGCTTGAACCGCACACCGTTGTAAGAAAGATTATCCGCGAAGTCCGTAAGCTAGTAGATATACAGGCCGCCGCTGTACTTTTACCAGACGAAAAAGGCGTGTTACGTGTGTTAGTCAGCGATGGTCATAGTAGCCATTACGACGCTGAACTTTCGCGTTCACCTGACGATTTGAGTTCTACTCCAGTGCTGGCTCTACGCGATGGTAAGCCAGTGCAAAAACTTTTGGAGCAGTCGGCCCTCTCTTACCACGAAGGTTTTCGCTCAGTTTTGGCGGTGCCTATTATCAGTCGTCACGCCGGAGGCGTAGTTTTGTTGGTGCATCGCAGTGAGCCGCAGCCCTTTAATCAAAATGAAATCAACTTGCTGCTTACCTTCGCCAATTACGCAACTCTGGCCTGGGAGCACGCCGTCCTATATGAACGCAGCGACGAGCGGTTACGCGAAGTAGCTCAGGAGAATGAGAGATTGTACAAGCAAGCCTCCGAGGAGAAACAGAAGTTGGAAGCTATTATGGGTAGTATGCGTGATGGCCTGGTACTAACTGGGACTGACGGTACGATACTCTACGCTAATCTAGGAGCCAGCACTATTTCCGGCCTTTCCAGCCCGAACCTGGAGCATCATTCTATTAGTGTGTTATATGCAGCCTTGCGTGTGGCGACTATAGATACTATAAATAGCGAGCGGGTAATGGCCTTAGCTACGACCAACGAAGCGACTGAGGTGATTGTGGAAATCAGGCAAAGCCGTCAGCACCAGGCTATTCAATTACGCTTGTTCGATGTGGGCGACGAGACGGGCCGTGTTATTGGTAGAGGGCTGCTGTTGCGTGATGTGACCCGCGAATACGAACTAGACGAATTTAAGACAACCTTGTTGGCGGCGGTAGGCCACGAATTGCGTACTCCCCTGACCGCGATAAAAGGTTATGCCTCTACCTTACTTCAAGAAGATGTGAGCTGGCCTCTGGCTGATCAGCGTCATTTCTTGCAAATCATCAGTGCCGAGTCTGACCGATTAGCCCAGCTAGTCAGTAATCTGCTAGACCTTTCCCGTCAGGAAGCCGGTTTGCTGCTGCTCAATCGCACTCCCACCAGCGTCCGGGCATTGGTTACAAAAACTCTTGAACAAATCAAGCACCCAGCTGCCTCGCTATCCCTGAATCTTCCCGCTGATCTGCCCCTGGTCAACGTGGATAAAGCCCGCATAGAAGTAGTTATTCATAATTTAGTCTTCAACGCCCTGGTATATGGAGATGGAGAGGTTTCCATCTCTGCCGAAAGGCGGGCTGACGATGTTGTTATAGCGATTTCAAACAATGGGCCAGGTATCGCTGCGGATGAGTTACCTCATATTTTTGAGCGTTTCTACCGGGCCAGGCGGGGACAGCAGCAACGGGCAGGTGGAACGGGTCTCGGTTTGACTATCTGCAAGGCTTTCGTCGAGGCCCACCACAATGTTATTTGGGCGGAAAGTAGCGCGTATAGCACCACAATTTCGTTTTCGCTGCCGCTTCTTAACCCTGTCTCAGAACGAGATGAGGCACTAGGAGCAGCGTTTTTGAGCGGATAATGGAGGTAGAAATGGCTTCGACTTTTAATGGAAAGCGTATTTTGATAGCGGAAGATGAAGTGACGCTGCGCGACTTCATAGTTAGAAACTTGCAAATACGGGGCTTTAAAGTGCTGGAAGCAAACAACGGGTTGGAGGCTCTGGCTATTTGGGAGCGGGAAGAACCTCATTTACTGATTTTAGATGTGATGATGCCTCGTATGGATGGCCTCGAAGTGTGTAAACGGGTACGCAGTCATTCAACCGTGCCAATTATTGTATTAACTGCTCTGGATGCCGAAAGCGACAAAGTGACAGCCCTCGACCTCGGTGCCGACGATTACCTGACCAAGCCGTTTGGAGTGGAAGAACTTCTCGCCCGCATCCGGGCTGTTTTACGTCGTACCCAGGGCGAACAGGTGGCACAGAGTGAGGGCTTCGCCCATTTTGGCGACATCGAGGTTGACCTTGCAGGACATATTGTACGACTGCGGGGCGCAGAGGTACGGCTATCCCCAATAGAGTTTGCTCTGCTAAAGGAGCTTGTCACCCACGTGGGTAAAGTCGTTACCCACCGGATGCTACTTCAGAGTGTGTGGGGGCCAGCCTATGGAAACGAGGCCGAATACTTACGGGTCTATATAAACCGTTTGCGCCAGAAGTTGGAACTTGAACCGGGTACTCCCAAATACCTGCTCACTGAACCAGGCGTAGGCTACCGCTTTGTTTCGGCTTGAATTTTAAGAGCGTGTAACATAACATAAGCCTGCCTCATTTATCGCCTAGCTTAAACAACTGAATGTTTTTGATTTGGGCCGGGCCGTTTTCGCCAAACAAAGTCAAGCTGGCATGGGCCGTGCCGGGCGGGGCTTCAAACAACAGGCTGTCGCTTTGCCAATCCACCGCGTTTATAGGGCTAGGGGGCGGTTGGTAGCCGTCCCAATCCGGCATCACTGCGATATTTTGGCCTTGCTGGTTTTGCGCCCCCACTTCGATGCGCGAAGGGCTACCCTGGTATTGGTATTTGATACAATATATTTGGGCAACATTGGGTGTGACGATAGGCAATTTTACAAAAGTCGGCTGGCGGCCCAGACTTAACGAGGCGGGGGTGGTCAGTGCAAGCGGCTGAAGGGGCTGGCTGGCTGCGTCAAAAATGCGGGCTTCGCGCCCAAAGTCTTCGTTCAAGAAGCCGAAAGTCTGGAAAAAGCTTTGGAAGTCAGCATATTGATTGGGTCGGTTGGCGGCTTTAGGACTTATCAGACAAATCAAGTCGAAGCAATGGCTCTCGAAATTGTTGGCGGCCACCTGCTCCACTTGCTGCTTTTTGGCGGCTACTTCATCGGCTGTACCGTCCAGAACCGCCAATAACCAGGTGCGGGCGGTTGACGTTTTTAACGCCCCGATGTTGGCAAGCGTGTTGAACTTTTCAAGCTCGGCAAAATGCGGCCAGAGCAGGGCATCGGCGGCCCGATTGGGTGTCATCTCGAAAATCAAAATTTGGGCAACTAACTGGTTACGTCGGAAAAAATCGGTCTGGATGCGTGGGGCTGCCATCAAAACCACATCGGTGGATTGCAGATTCTTTCTCAAAAAATCGGTGGTATCCTCTAAATAAGTGCGCTGTGGTTCGTAGATTTGCTGGCTGGCAAATTCTTGACCGACCTGAAAAACAAGCAGAGCCAGCAGCACCACGCCGGGAGCGAAAACCAGAGGGCGCGAAAGGGGCGGCCTGAGCTTAAAACGCTTCAGCACCCACGCTGTCAGCCTCGTTAGCAAACCTACGCCCTGGGCTATGGTAATAATGTAAACGGGTGTAATAAAGCAGTAATAGCGTGGGCTGACCAAAAGATTACTCGAACTGGTGTGGGGCAAATTGACCAATATCAGCAGCAATCCCCAAAAATAAACCAGACAAAACAAGCCATAATAGAAACGCCGATAGAGCAACGCGGCCAAACCCAGTAGCGACAGGGGCAAACCTACCCAAAAACCCAAACCGTGACCAAAACTGGCCTGACTGACAAATTCGTAAATCGTGCCAAAATCTAAGCCGACCTTCGCAAAGCCCCGGTTTACTCCGAACTCTGGCGTTTGAATAAAATTCATAAAATGGGAAAGCCAGGGCAGGTACAAAACCCCGATGGCCGCAAAACTCAAACCCGAACCCAGCACCCGCCCCCAAATTTGCCGCCTCTCAAAGGTTTTGAGATCACCCAACCAGCCCTTTGCAAATTTCGAATTTGCCAACAGGTTGATAAGTAAATATAAACCCGCAAACAAGCCTAGCTCGGCGGTGGCAAATAGAGCATCGTAATGGTTGTAAAGGTTGAGAATAGTGGAAAGCACGAAAGCGGCCCAATCTTGCCATCGGCCCGAACGTAAGGCGCGGAGCAAGCTATAGGCTGACAACACCGACAATAAAGCCAATAGGCTATACATTCGGTTGTGGCGGCTCAACTCCACCAGTAACGGCACAATCGCCACGCCAAACCCGGCTAGTAAAGCCAGCTTAACATTACCAACAAGCTGACGGGCCAGCAAAAAGGTAGCGGGGACGGTCAAAGTTCCAATTAGCACCGATGGCAGACGCAACCAAACTTTGTCGTGGGTGTAATTTAGCGCATCAAGCACAAAATGATATGCTAGGAAGAAAAGCGGGCTGTGGTCAGGCCAGAGGTAGGGAATTATCAGGTTGAGCGGGTGGGCCGAATTGAAAAATGTCCACCCTTCGTCATATCCCTTAAAGTAGCTCGGTACGTCCAGGCGATAAAGTCGCAAAGCCAGAGCCAGAAGCGTCAGGCAGCCCAACGCTACCATTTGCCAGTTGCGACCCAACCATTGGGCCACTAATTGGCTGGCTGGTGGTTTTGGGGCTTCAAAATCCTGGAAAGCTTGAGATTTGAGGGTTGCTCTCACCACCGTACCTTTTCTTTATGTTTGGACAGTTTTCAGTCGTCAGTTAAAGTCTGGAACATCGGCTGGCGGAGCAGCCTCCAACAGTTAGGAAATTTGTGGGACATTGTTCCATCAATGGATAGCTTTTGTGGGACATTGCTCCGCCAATGGATAATTTATAGCTACTGGTTGGTTAGACGGCGTTCGTCCAGCAGCATATCGGCGCGACGCACCTTTTCTGTCGAGTCGTCGAAGCGACGCATAGCGATGTTGACATACAGCGCGTCAATCACGCTCAAATGGGCGATGCGGCTTGCCATTGCCTGATTACGGAAGGCACTTTCACGGGCTGCCGTTACCAATTTGATGTCGGAATAGTGTAAAATCGGGCCATGCAGGTTGCTGGTCAGGCAAATGGTGATTGCGCCGCCTTCTTTGGCTTTGCGGAGCGCGAAAATAGACTCCTCGCTACGTCCAGTGTGGGAAATGGCGAAGGCCACCTGTCCGGCCCGCAGCAGCGAACTACTTAAAGCTTGCATATAAGTATCGGTGACGACCTGGACGGGCAAGCCGATTTTCAGGAAACGATAATAAGCATCTATGGCGGCGGGGGCTGAACTGCCCGCTCCATAAAATTCGATTTTGGTGGCGATACTGAGTGCCTGCACCGCCCGTTCGATTTCGTTGCGGTTGAGGGTTTCTAGGGAGTCGGCGATAGCCTGTAAATCGCTTTGGAAGACCTTGCGGGTGATTGCCATTGCATCGTCGTTGGCGTTGACATCTTCGTGGACGAGCCGCACCGAACCTTTGGCTTCGGAAGCCAGAGCCAGCTTGAACTCTCGAAAGCCGCCGAATCCTAACTGACGACAAAAACGCACAATGGTGGCTTCGCTGGCATCGGCACTACGGGCCAACTCGTTGACCGAAAAGCTGGTGACTGTTCCAGCGTGGGCCAACACATACTCGGCTATTTTGCGCTCGGCAGGAAATAGACTGTTGTTGAGCAACGCCGTTTCGATGCGTGCCATACAACTGGTTAGCTGAATTTTGCCGTTTCCAGTCAAACTTTCGGGGATATACCCGGCTATGGGCAACTGGTCAAGCACATCGTCAGACATAGCTGTCTTTCTTTCTACCTGCTATAAGAGCCAAAAATATTATTTCATCTAACCACGTTTTCTAAGAAATTATAGCACGATTGACCGCTGAATGAAGACAAATGCAGTTCTAATAGCTAATTGGCCGGGCCTGTGCTAAAATTCACATAGCTAGGGAGTTGTGCTAGTTACAGGGTTTTGTCACGGCCCGCAGGGTTGTGAATGGAGGGTCTGCGGAGTGAAGAATCTCTAATTAGAAAACCGAGTTAGAGATTCCTCGTGCCTCCGCAACCCTACGGGCCGTGACAATACCTGGGCGGCCTTTCAGCTTTAGGGTTTAGTGCCAGGAGGCCAAAGAAATTTCAGTTCAGACTCAACCAAAAAAACCAACGGCGGGTTTGTATAATTTTGTTGGATTACACCACGAAGCTAAAGGGTTGACCACAGAAGAAATCGGGGCGGGCGGCACTTTCTGGCTGGCTCGGCATGGCGAGGTGTATAATCCCGGACAGATTTTTTATGGCCGCTTGCCGCGTTTTCGTTTGAGCGCGTTGGGTTTGACCGAAGCAAAGCAGGCTGGTCAGTTTTTGGCCGCGCAGCCTCTCAAAGCGGTTTATGCCAGTCCTTTGCTGCGGGCGCGACAAACGGCGGCGGCGATTGCCCAGCCTCACCAGCTTAAAGTTGGTATCAATAAACTTTTGTTGGAGGTACGCACCTCGCGCCAGGGTGAACTTTTGGCGAACCTGCACGATTTTAATTTTTATGAGCCGCCCGCCCACCCTGACGACGAAACGTTGGATATTATTTTGAACCGGACGCAGCAGTTTGTGAAGCTAGCAATGTCGCGGCATACTGGTCAGCAGGTAGCGGCGGTTTCGCATGGCGACGTGGTGGTGTTGCTGCACGCCTTTTATTGCGAGATGCCCATTCGTCTTGCCAGCCTGCGCCAGCCCAACCTATATCCGCAGCACGCTTCGGTCACGCGCTATGATTGGCCGCCCGAGGGTTTTACTTTGGATGCAACGCGGGTGCGGGTGAGCTATTTTCAGCCAGCGATTAGCAATCAGTAATCAGCCGTCAGTTAAAACCAGAATTTCACCGCAGAGGACGCAGAGTGCGCGGAGAGAAATTTCAAGTTAAAATTGCGAGTGATTGTGAGTGGTGGTTCAGCGTCTGGTTGTAGTCGAATTGAAAGCAGTGGAAGAAACTCTGCCTATCCACAAGATTTTGCAGGAGAAATCGCCAACGGCCTCACCGTCGTCTAGTCACCCCAAACACGTTTTAACGTGTTATCAAACGGTTCGGCAACCTGATTTATCAGGTTTGGTTTGCTTAGACGACGGTGAGGCCGTTGGCGTTCCCCTGACGTTACACGAGTTATCTTGTAAAGGTTCGTAAATATTCAGGTATGGTTTTAGCTGCTGGCTGATAGCTGACGGCTGATAGCTACTCAAAAAGGAAATAAATAAATGGCTGATATAGCGGCGTGTCGCTATCACTGTCCCAATTGCGACAGCGAACTTGACCAGGAGGGTTTTATCCTGGTGGACGCAAAGGATAGCGTCCA
The DNA here is from genome assembly GCA_038207455.1 of Chloroflexia bacterium. Taxonomy (GTDB): domain Bacteria; phylum Chloroflexota; class Chloroflexia; order Chloroheliales; family Chloroheliaceae; genus JBBQZT01. Next base: position 12,818 of record JBBQZT010000021.1, on the reverse strand, counting down.
GGTGGAGGCTTTGCAAAATAACGAACTGAATATGGCGACCTGCCCGAATTGTAGTATGGAAGCTCGGATACCTTTACCTCTGGTTTATCACGACCTGGCTCACGAGCTTTTAATTTGTTATGTGCCGGGAGCATCGCAGCTTAGTCCAGAAGAAATCAACGCGGCTATCGAGTTTCCATATAGCAGTTTGATTGGGCGGGTGGCCGACGAATTGGGTATCGAGTTGCCGCTGCCAGACCCCAACACTCTGCCGCGTAACGAACAAGGCGAAGTAGTACCGTTCGCCACTATGACGGCGGAAGAAGCGGCCAAGATTTTGCCGGGTTATTTGCTGCGGCCCACCATTGTAGATGGTTTTGAGGTGGTGCAGGCGGTGGTGCAGGCTATCGCGGACGGGCTGGCAACCCAAGACGTAATCGAAGATATGTCTCGGCTACAGTTTATCAATGCGCTTTTGAACGCACCCGACCCAATTGCCAAGCGTAAGATTTTGCACCATAACGAGCCGCTAATCAACGCTGGGTTGTACGAAGTGATTGACACGCTGGTGGAACAGATGCAGACCGACGGCGACCCGGCTATGAGCGGCAAGCTGGCGAAGTTGCGGGGTGATATTGAAAACTATAAGCAAGCCCAACAGGAACGGCTTGCCAAGAGTAAGATTAACAAAAGTTAGTATTAATATAAAGTAAGGTCAAGAAAATAATGCGTAATCGGCGCGGTTCTCCAATCAATTCTAATAACGGCACAGGTGACAAGGGCGAGGAAAAAGAGCCGAGGCCCAAAATTTCGGCGGCCAGTATGCGGCGGCTGCTGGTTTTAGTTAAGCCTTACTGGTTGCGGCTGGTGTGGGCTGGTATCGCTATGATAGTTAGTAGTCTGTCCAGCCTGGTTTTTCCGGCAGTCACTGGCAGCCTGATAGATACCGTTTTCCTCAAACACGATGGCGATACGCTCAACAAAATCGCCTTGTTTATGGCTGTTGTTTTTTTGATCCAGGCGGTTTTTGTCTATATCCAGTCGTATATGATTTCCTGGGCTGGCGAACGAGTGGTGGCGGATTTGCGGCTCAAGCTGTATCGCCATACCCAAAACCTGTCGGTGAACTTTTTTAACGAACACCGCACTGGCGAACTGATGAGCCGCTTTACTAACGACGTGACGACGGTGCAATCGGCAGTGACCAACAACCTGATTAGCTTTTTCCAAAACATCGTGACCCTGGCGGGCGCGATTTTTATTATTGTGCTGACGGATTGGCGGCTAACTTTGCTGATTGTGGCGGCTGTCCCTCTTATCACCATCACAGCCTTTTTGTTTGGGCGGTGGCTACGCAAAATCTCCAATAAAGTCCAGACCCAAATCGGTGAGGCCACTACTATCCTGGAAGAAACTATTTCCAACCAACGCACGGTTAAAGCTTTCACCCGCGAGGATTACGAGCTAAAGCGTTATTCGAGCGGCGTGCAAGAAATCTTCAATATCACCCTTCAATCTACTCGTATCCGTTCCCTCTTTAGCAGTACGATGGTGTTGGTCACTTTCGAGGCGGTGGTAATTGTGTTGTGGTACGGTGGGCGGGAAGTTTTGGCTGGTACCATTTCGCCGGGTCAGTTAATCGGCTTCCTGGCCTATATGGGTATCGTGGGCGGCCAGATTGGGAGCTTAACCGGGGTGTATAGTGGCTTTCAGTTGGCTTTGGGTGGCAGCCAGCGTATTTTTGAACTGTTGGATACTGTGCCGCAAGTAGTTGATATGCCCTCTGCCCAGCCTTTACCGCCAGTGCGCGGCGACTTACGTTTTGAGAACGTCAGCTTTAGCTATAACGACGAAACTCCGGTTTTGCAGAATGTGAGCTTCCGGGCCGCGCCGGGCGAAGTGGTAGCGTTGGTTGGGCCGAGCGGGGCAGGCAAAACCACTACCATCAGTTTGATACCGCGCTTCTATGACCCTACTTCGGGACGTATCACCCTGGACGGCTACGACATCAAAACGGTGGAAAGCCGCAGCGTGCGCGAACAAATCGGAGTTGTGCCGCAGGAGCCAGTTTTATTTGGTATGAGTATCCAGGACAACATTCTTTATGGCAGACTGGATGCTACTTTCGCCGAGGTGGAAGCTGCCGCCCGTGCCGCCAATGCCCACGAGTTTATAATCAAACTGCCCAATGGTTATGATTCGTTGGTGGGGGAACGCGGCGTAAAGCTTTCGAGCGGCCAACGTCAACGTATCGCTATCGCCCGCGCTCTGCTACGTGACCCACGCATCTTGATTTTGGACGAAGCCACCAGCGCACTTGATAACGAAAGCGAAAGTCTGGTGCAGGAAGCCCTTGACCACTTGATGCGTGACCGCACCACCATTGTGATTGCCCACCGCCTGACTACCATCGAAAAGGCAGACCGGATTGTGGTAATGGAAGATGGTCGGGTGGTGGAGGAAGGCACGCATTCCGAACTATTGCGCCGTGAAGGGTTGTATTATCGGCTCTACACTCGCAACTTTGAACAAGTTATGTCGGTCTAAAAAAGCAAAAGGTAAGCTACTCTTTGTGAAGCAGCTTGCCCAGCGCGTACTTTAAGATTGCCTTGACCATTTTGGTGCGGTCATCAACTTTTAGCACCCCTACAAAAGCCCCATCGCCTTGCATAGTCACGCGATAGAAGGTTGGCAGCCGCAGGAGGCTATATTGTGGCGTGAGGATGTCCAACAAATACGAATTTTGAACCGCAAGTATTCGGTGGAAGTTACCGCGGGTGGGGGTAAGGCTGGCAGTGTCTCCAGCTTGCAAATCTACTTCCAGGTCGCGTTCTAAAAAGGCCACATTGGAATGCTTAGGCGTTTTGAAAGTGGTAACTTTGACTTCTCCTTCCAAAACCCTAATAACCCCTACCATTTTAGGATGGTTGTGAGGCATAATCTCCGTGCCTGCACTTATCTTGATAACAAAAGCCACCAATTGTTTAGACTTGTATAACGGCTGGAGTCTTTGGTAGCTTTCCGGCCAGGCTTCATCGAAGTTCTGGAGAGCCAGCACCTCGGTCTGGTCTAACTGTGTAAGCAAAGCCTGTAAAATTTTGACCTGGGCTTCTGGCGGTTGCTTTTTGAGCCAGCTTAGGCTGCTCAATTTCGCACACCATTCTGTCAGTGTCAATTTGCCGTTCGGTTCAAGCACACTTGTAATTGGTTGTCCCTCGATTGACTGAGCCATAATATTAACTCCCCTGTTGATTAGATTAAAAGGTTGCCATCACGGGCGTGTGGTCAGAAGGACGTTCCCAGTTACGCGGCTCAATATCAATCACCACATTATCACAATGCTGCGTCAGACTGGCCGTTGCCCAAATATGGTCAATCCGCAATCCTAAATTGCGTCGGAACGAAGCCTGACGATAATCCCACCACGAATAAGCGACGGTATCAGGGTAAAGCTGGCGGAAACAATCGGTCAAGCCCCAGGCGCGGACGTGGTTGAGGGCGGCTTTTTCAGGCGGGCTAAACAATATTTTGCCTTCCCAAACCGCCGGGTCATACACATCAATCGCTTCGGGAGCCACATTGAAGTCGCCGCAAAGCACTAGAGGTTGGGTTGGGTCGCAAGTGCTATCCAGGAAAGAGCGCAAACGCGCCAACCAGTCCAATTTATATACATATTTATCTGCACCAACCGCCTGCCCATTGGGAATATAAACGTTGACAATCCGCACGCCAGCGATAGTAGCCGCCAGCAAACGGCGGTGCGCGTCGGCTGCGTCATCCACAAAGCCCTGCTGCACCTGCTCAATACTATCGGCCAATTCGTTGCGTACCAAAGTCGCCACACCATTGTAGGTCGGTTGACCAAAAACCAGGCTGTGGTAGCCCAAGGCTGCAAAATCGCTGGTCGGAAATTTGGTCTCTATACATTTGATTTCTTGCAAACAAAGCACGTCCGGTTTCTGACTTTCGAGCCAGCGCAGCACTAAGGGCAAACGGGCCGCAATCGAATTAACGTTCCAGGTAGCTATTTTAGTAGAAGGCATAGAATTTATCCCTCGTTTCCAAATTTAAAGCTTTATCTTTTGGTTTGGCTATGGTAAGCTACAAAACAATGTCTGTCAACTCGGTTTACAAAGAATACGCTAGACACAATTTTCTATTTGCGGTATTATAAGCCCAATTAAAGCGTATCAATTCTCCGACCTGCACGCCACCGGAACCGAGCCTAAACAAACGGAATTTTATTGCAGAAGGCGCGTCCCCGCGCTCGTACTGTCGGTGAGTTTGACATTATAGCGGGCGCGGGGACGCGCCGCCTACAGCTTATTTGAATGGTGTTGTGGTTAAAAAGCAAAAAATTGAAAAGGTGAGACAATGGCTACGCGGGTGATTATATATAGTGGCAAAGGCGGCACGGGCAAAACTACAGTTAGTGCGGCCACTGCCGCCTTGATTGCCAGCCGGGGCAAGCGAGTGTTGGTGATGTCTAGCGACCCGGCCCATTCTTTGAGTGATGTAGTCGGTCAGCAAATTAGCCGTGACCACCTGACCCTACTTGCGCCCAATCTATACGGTTTGGAAATAGATACTATCCACGAAATGCGTAAGAAGGCCGGAAACTTTGAGCAATACGTGGCAAAAACCTACGAAGGTCGCGGTCTTAATAGTGGGGCTGCCGCCGAGCTTTCTAGCCAGCCTGGTATGGACGAAATTTTGTCGCTTGACCGTTTGCTTATAGAGTACAAAAGCAGCAAGTGGGACTGCATTGTGCTGGACACTGCTCCGACAGGCAACACCCTACGCTTGCTGGCTTACCCCGAAATGATTATTGGGGGCGAGGGCGGCAAAAACTTTTTCAAGGCTTATCGGGGGGTCAACACGATGCTGCGGCCCTTTGGCAAAGCGGCCCAAAAAGATGAGTTTTTCCAGCAAATCAACCAGATTATGACCTTGCTGAACGATCTGAGCGACTTTGTGGTTGCTTCGGACGTGACTATTCGGCTCGTGTTGAACCCGGAAAAGCTGCCTGTAATGGAGACAAAACGGGCCGCCACCTTCTTGAGTCTATATGGGGTAAATTTGGACGCTTGCATTATCAACAAAGTTTTGCCCAAAAATCAAGACCTCGGCCCTTATTTCGACTACTGGACAGAGTTGCAGGCCAAATATACCCTGGAAACCGAAAACAGTTTCCAGCCGATGCCTGTGTTCAAATCTATTTTGGAGGAGGAAGAGCCGATTGGGGTTGAGAAGTTGCGTGGTGTCGCCGAACGCTTATTTGGTGAAGTTGACCCAATGGCAAAGCTGTTTGACCGCCAGTTGGTGTGGGTAGAGAATATCGAACCCGCCCCCACCCAGGGTAAAAATCGGCTCAATCCCGCTATCCAACCGATGCACCGCCGCCTCTGTGTTTATTTGCCCTTCCTGGACGAAGAAAACGAGCTTTATATCAGCTGCGAAGGCACAGATGTGATGATAACGGCGGGCCGCATCGAGCGTTCGGTCAGTTTGCCGCGTATTTTGTTGCAAAGCGAACTCGGCAATTATTATTATGAGGATAACACGCTCAAGCTAGAATTTGTGGAAAAACCGTTGGTCGAAAACGAAATTGCCTGGGAAGATGACCCTTTCTTTAGAGGCAGCGAACTCAACTAGCGAATTAGAGAAGCGGCAGCAGCCAGGATAAACCAGACAGCCATTTCGCAAAACTCGGCTACGAAGCCGTAACTATCGCCAGTTAAACCTGCTGGTAATTTTGTCATCACCCATTTGCCTAGCAAAATGGTTAGCACCCATACCAGCAGGCCCAAAATTATGCCCCAAGCTTGTAGCACCAGCCCTGCGATTAGGGCCACTGCCAGCGTAGCCAGTATTAGTTCGCGCCGGGTGGTATGCTGCTTATAGATTGTGCCAAGCCCACTCTCGCGTCCATACGGAAACAGTACAACGGCATTGACCAAAGCCCAACGGCCTAACATCGGGGCAAGCAGCAGAGCCGCTATTTTGAGGTCGCCCGGCACGTTGAGCAGCGAAATATATTTGAGTGTCAGTAAAACCCAACCGCCCGCCACTCCAAAGCTACCCACCCGACTATCGCGCATTATTTCGAGGCGACGTTCGGGAGTGCGGTAGCCAAATAATCCATCGCACGAATCCAAAAAACCGTCGAAATGCAATCCACCTGTCAGCAAGAGTAAGGCTATCACCATTAGCAGATCGGCCTGGTTAGACGGCAAAAAGAAAATCAGCAGCCGATAGAGCAGACTAATAATGATGCCAAGTATCAAGCCAACCGCCGGAAAGTACCGCAACGAGCGGCCCACATCCTGGGCATCGGGAGATTTGGACAATGGCACGGGCAAAGTTGTCAAAAACTGCAAAGCCACCAAAAAGCTCAACACAATTTGTTTCACATTACTACTTTGGTTAATAACCGTTTGATATAGAAGTTGGTTCATTCAGGTGGCTATCGTAGCATCTGCCCAGCGAGAGCGCAAGTAAAAACAACTCAATAGCTAAGAAGAAATTTCAATAAAGAAAGCGTTAAAAGTGAGTATTCACTCTTGATTTTAGACCTTTTTTTGCTATAATTGACCAGGAGTGAATATTCACTTTCGATTTACATTTGAGGAGAAAATATGCCACGTCCTAGCCAGGAAAACAAAATATTAGAAGCAGCCTTACAATGTTTCGCTGAATTAGGTTACGAAGGCACGCGCACCCGCCATATTGCCGAACGTGCGGGAGTAGCCGAGAGTGCTTTGTATCGTCATTACGCCTCAAAGGAGGCCATTGCCCAGGTTTTATTCCAGCAGCATTGTCAGGATTTGACCCAGCGTCTAAGCGAGATAGCGGCTGCCAGTCTTTCAGTCGAAGCGCGGCTTAAAGGTTTTGTACAAATGGCACTGGACGAATATCGGGAGGATGCAGCGAGTATCTCTTATATTATGATCCAGCCACCCGCCTTTAAGCATTTGTTACCAACCGATGTTGTTTCGCCCCTGGATATAATTGCAGAGGTGATTGCGGAAGGCCAAAAAACGGGCGAGGTGCGAAGTGGCCCCCCCGTACTACTAGCCAGTGCCTTTGTGGGCTGTTTTATCCAACTTTTTGCCTTTGCCCATTTTGCCCTTTTCCAGAAGATACAGCCGTGTCTTATTACCCAGAACGAGCAAGTAATAGTAGAAATGGCCTGGGCTGCGGTGGCCCGGCCAAAGCAAGTTTGATTATTGGTTTATTTGCAATGGCGCACTTAACCGTGATGTTTGAGTTCAGAAAGGAAATTTAAGCTAGTGTCACAACGTAGGAAGTATGCCATTGCCCTAACCGCTGCGTTAGGCTTGTTTATGGGTGTTTTGGACAATACCATTATCAACATCGCCCTGATACCCATTTCTACAGACTTAAAAGTTAGCCTTAGCACCATTCAATGGCTGGTGACGGGCTACTTTTTGTCACAAGCGGCGGTTATTCCCGTCGCGGGCTATTTGGGCAACCTGTTTGGAACCAAGCGCGTGTTTTTGCTTTCGTTGACTTTTTTTACGATTGGCTCGTTGCTGTGTGGTATTGCGGGCGACCCCACTTTGTTGATTATCTTCCGGGTGCTACAAGGTATCGGGGCGGGCGCACTTTTCCCATTGGGCCAAACCCTGGCTCTGAACCCTTTTGAACCCGAAGAACGCGGCGCAGCTACCGCCCTTATCGTCGGGCCAGTGCTGCTAGGGCCAGTCTTCGGGCCAATTTTGGGCGGCTGGATTAACGACAGTTTTGGCTGGCACTACTTGTTCCTGATAAATGTGCCTATCGGTATCATAGCCGTCGCATTGGGCTTACGCATCTTGCCTGACGATAAACCGGATGTGGCGACCAAGCAAGGGCAGTTCGACTATGTGGGGCTGGTACTTTCGACCCTCGGCGTGGTAGCCGTAGTATATGCCTTTACCCTGATCAACCAGGTTGACCCAGCTACGGTGACGGCCCAAAATCCCATGGGTAGCACCTACGGTTGGGGTTACTGGTTAGTCTGGACGTTGTTTGGCACTGGCGCGGCTTTGCTGGTATTATTTGGCATCTACGACCTACGCTTCAAAAACCCCGTGTTGGACTTGCGACTGTTCAAGGATTACAACTATTCGATTGCCAGCGTCTTAACGTGGGTGGTAAGCGGTTCAGTTTTTGGCGCGTTGTTGTTGTTCCCCGTCTTTCTGCAACAAATCCGTATTCCTCATTTGTCGGCTCTGAATACCGGGTTATCTTTAGCTCCACAGGGATTAGGGGCGATTGTGGGGGTGTCTATCAGTGGGCCGCTATTTAACAAAATCGGGGTGCGTACTATCACGGCGGTAGGAGCTATCGCTATTATCATAGCCCTATGGCAATTCGGCCAACTAACTCCCACGTCGGACGGTTGGGCCGTCGCTCCCTGGAACTTTCTGTTGGGAATAGGTTTAGGCTTTACATTCATACCGTCCCAAACGCTGGCCTTTTTATCGCTAAGTGGGGCGGCACTAGCCAAAGCCAGTTCGTTGTTCAATGTGACCCGCCAGATTGCCAGTTCCATCGCCAGCGCGGTAGTAATCGCTTTGTTGGGTCAGCAAACCGCCAGCCACATCAGTAGTTTGGTAGCGGCGGCCCAAAGCCAGACTCCGGCAGGTACGACCCCACCCGCTCCGGGCAGCCCGCAGTTCCAGCAAATGATGCAACAACTTGGGGCGCAGGGTGGCACTCTGGCTGTCAACGATGTCTTTATTTATTTGGCGGGTGCTACGGTACTGGTGTTGCTATTATCCTTCGGGTTGCCCAGCCGTCAGAAGATGACAGAGCAACAAGAAGCCCAAAAAGAAAAAGCAAAAGCGGCAGGCCAAGAGCAAGAGGCAGTGGCAGTCCATATGGGCTAAAAAACTAACTCAAGTAAAAATGCCACAGCAAGCGGGCCGCGACTGCCCGCCAGGGTTGCCAGGCCGTGCTAAACACTTCTATTTCGGAGTGGGTAGGGCGGTTTGGCAACTTTTTGATTTTCTGGAGAGCCAGAATCAGGGCTAAATCGCCACGCGGCCACACGTCGGGTCTGCGTAGAGCCATCAGCAAGTAAATATCTGCTGTCCACAAACTAATACCCTTTAGTTTAGTTAGCTCGGCGCGGGCCGCTTGGTCGTCCAAAGTAGCCAGCGCGTCCAAATCCAGTTGTCCTTCCAGGATAGCCAGAGCCAGATAACGCACATAAGCAGTTTTTTGGCGGCTGAACCCGATAGTTTTGAGTTGGGCATCGTCCAGGGTCAAAAGACTGGTAGGAGTGAGTGGATTAGTGGCAGCCACCAAACGATTAAAAGCGGCCCGTGCCGAGGCGAGGGAAACCTGCTGCTCCAAAATGATATGTACCAGAGTGGCAAAACCGGGGTCGCGTTCCCACATCGGAGGTGGGCCAAGCGTCTCCAGAATGTGAGCCAGGTCGGAGTCGCGGGCGGATAAAAAAAGCAAACCTTGCCGGAAAGTTTGCTCATCAAGAGGTGTTAGCATTAGTTCAAATTGCTGCCCACGAAGAAGGGGTCATCTTCCCAAACCGCCACTTCTTCGACGGGAGGCTTTTCCACAAATTCCAACTTGAGAACACCCTTTTCGTAGAAGTAGTTGCTCAGTTCACTTTCCACTAATATGCGTGGCAAGTTGATTAGTCGCTGCACGCGGCCCGCCGTTACCTGGATGTCCGTGCCGATGCAAGTAATCAATAAATCATCCTGTTCTTCCACAAAGGGTAGCTGGATACACAACCGTCGCCGAGTTTCAAGTGGCACTGCGTTAAGCTTTGACTTGACCGGAGCAGCTTGCTTTATATCTTCCACCCACATCAACTGCTGGGTATAAAGCTGTCCCATCGGGTCTTGGTCGCCATAAAGCCGTTCGGCCAGCTTGCAAAGTTTTGGAATGCCGATTGGCTCTCCATCTTCCAAAATCGACTTAAAAATAGGCATCGGCTGGAAGCTTTCTTCGATTTCTTTAATATATTTGGTTTGTAACTGCACCCAATAATCGAAATACGCCCCCAAACGTTTGCCTGCCGGAAGCACTTTGTTGACCATACAGGCATCCATTCTGACACCGTACAGGCTCAAAAAAGTGTAGGCGCGTTTGGTTTCCATCAGCGGCAGCTTTTCCGGGTTCAGCACCAGGCGTACCGTCACATCTTCCGATATTATAAAGCGGCTGAGACTGTTCATCACGTCCATCAGCGTGTTAATTTCCTTAAAGAAATCGTCTTTTGGCCCGGATTGGCGCAGAGGCCGGACTACGTTGCTAAAGCCGCGATAGACCTTAAAGAATTTTTTACCGCTTTCACCCCCAATAATCATTTCGGGGTAGGCTAACAAACGCAGGGTATTGCCCGTCGGGGCGGTATCTACGATAATGCAATCCCATTTACCACTTTGGTATTCCGCCATCAAGCGATTAAGCGACAGAATTTCGTCCATACCGGGCTGATTGGAAAGCTCGGCGGCCACGCTGCTTTCGACACCCTGCCCTTCGTAGGCGTTCGCCATATATTTCTGAAAGCCGCCCATATTCTTACGCATTTCGTGAATGGTATCTATTTCCAGGCCGTACAGGTTTGGGGCAAGCGGGGTCATCTCATCACGGCTGATTTGCTGGCCCATTACATCACTAAGGGAGTGAGCCGGGTCGCTTGACATAATCAACACACGTTTGCCCTGGTTGGCAAGCAAAACCGCCGTCGCCGCGCTAACGGTAGTTTTGCCCGTACCGCCTTTGCCACTATAGATGAGTACCCTGGTTGCCATCAAAAGAACCTTTCAGAAAAGTTATCAGTCGTCAACTACTAATTCGAGAAATTTACCTGCAAAATACCGTCTTTGAAACGCGCACCTTTGGCGTTACGAGTAGCCAGGGTGTGGGGCAACTGCATATCGCGCTTGAAATTGCCGATTTCCACAATTAGCTCGTCGCCTTTTTTGGTCATCACCACTTTATCTACTTCAACGTGTGGCAAAGGCAACCGCAAAACGTAATCCCCGTTGACCCGCACGATTTCCTGGGTGCGGCCCTGGAAGAAAATCTCGTCGGGACGACGCTGACCGTAGATTTGTTGAGCCAGATTTTCCAATGCTGCCACGCCCACTACTTCTTTGGGCTGCAATGGCACTTCAAAGACTGGCAGCGGCGCAAACGAGCGGAAAATCAAATCGCGATATTGCTGCTGTTGAGCGCAGATTGAAGCAAAGAAGGGGTCGCTGCTGTTTTCGGGCATAATCCGGTTGGAAACAATTCCATCTATCGGGTAGCCAAACAAGGCCAGATAAGTGGCGGCCCGTTGCGCTTCCTTGACCACCATTTTTTCGGGGTTGACCACGATGCGATACGAAGCAATGGCCGGGTCGGTGAAGACTTTACGCATTTGGGCTACTTGCGCCGCCAACACCGGAATAGCCTCAAAAATATTTTCTTTGGGCATAAACGGCTTGAGCAGAGGCATCGCAAGTTTCAAAGTATTGGTGTGCCAACGGTTTACTCGGTCTGCGTACCAGTTGAACATATCGGGCATACTCAAAAGGCGTACCGTCTCACCCGTCGGAGCGGCATCAATAATTACCGTGTCATAATCTCCGCTCTGGCTGTGCTTCCAGATTTCCAGCAAACTAATAATTTCGTCCATACCGGGCAGCATCGCCAGTTCTTCGGCCATCACGTCTTCCGCGCCTTTTTTCTTGAGAATGGCGGCAAAATAACCTTCGAGCTTGCTCCAGTGCTGACGCACTTCGTCCAGAGCATTTATTTCTTGCGCCCAGAGACGGTCTGTTATCTGGGTAGGGGCGGATTTCAATTCTGTACCGAGCGCGTCGGCCAGGCTGTGGGCGGTATCGGTACTGACCACCAAAGTACGGCGGCCCTGAGCAGCCGAAAGCACGGCGGTAGAGGCGGAAATCGTCGTTTTACCGACACCACCCTTGCCCACGTACAGAATTATTCGCATAAAATACCTCTTTCCAGGTGAACGGTGCAATGGGCCAGCCAGCCATTCCAAAGCGGAACGGGTGGGAGTGAGAACAGGCCCCCATTTTATTTCGCAAAATTAGCTTACCGGAAGCGCAAAATTAGCATCAGATTGAATACTTTTGAGCTTTTGTTATTAACCCAACCTGTACCCAAAGTATATTCAATGGTTACTCTGTCGTCTGTAGTGTGTACTACCTTCGTAGTGAGGAGAGTAGTGTGTGCTTCAATCTTTGTATTCAACCGTTGGGGGGTTCTTTGCAAAAAATTGACGCGCACCCAGAGAATAGTCGGGGCTTGTCTTTTCCGGTTTTTCGTATTATATTTCGCAAGAATATTTGCGATGTGTGACCGAATTTTTCAAGCGGAAATTGAAATAAATATGCGGTTTGGAAGCTATCTTGCTGGGATGCGGTGCATAATTTTGCAGGAGAAATCGCCAACGGTTGAAACCGTCGTCTAGGCAACCCAAACCTGATGAATCAGGTTCTAATAACACGTTTTAACGTGTTTGGTGTACTTAGATGACGGTTTCAACCGTTGGCTACTATTTTGCTGCGAGGAACAAATAAATGCAAACACTGCGGGTGGCTCTGATTGGCGGGCAGCAGTACGACACACTCTATAGCTTGCTGCCACGTTTTGAGCAGGAAAGCGGTCTCAAGGTGCAGATGGAGGTGCAACTACCGCACCCCGAACTCAACGCTCACATAGCGGATAATTATAATGCTCCCACGCCCAAAGTAGCTTACGATTTGATTTCTACTCATATCAAATACGCTCCGTCGCAACAGAAATTTTTGCGCCCGTTGGACGAATATTTTACTGCTCAGGAA
>JBBQZT010000020.1:0-69757 GCA_038207455.1 Chloroflexia bacterium | reverse complement strand
AGAAGATTAGTGGGGGATTTCGGAGCGAGGCTGGAGCGAGCTATTTCTGCCGAATACGCGGTTATATTTCAACAATGCGTAAACAAGGGCAGTCAATTTTTAAGGTACTAACATCGGTTTTTAACGGACAAGTCCCCCTACTTGCTGCGGTGGTCTGAGTAGTTACTAAAAATCAATAATTTGACTAAAATTGGAGCTGATATGGCTTATATTAGCACAATTTTTTAAAGCATTCAAACCACAACTTATTATGCTCAAGAAGTTGCTTGATAAGCCACGCGCTGACGGATAGCCTGCGCTGCCATTTCTCCGCTACGGGTTGCCCCCTCCATCGTAGTAAACCAGTCTTGTCGTGTATAGTCTCCGGCCAGTACGAAGTTTGGCACAGGTGAACCTTGCTGCGGACGTAACGCCTGGGTGCCGGGCTTCATAGCAAAGGCTTGATGACGCACTATTAAAGCTTTCTTGACCTGAGCGGCACGGCTGGACGGTACATACCGTCTGAATTCCTCCAAAAACAAATCAATGTATTGCTGGTCAGAATAGTTATCGGTATAGCGGGCCGTGATTTGACCGGAAATACGGCAGCCAGGATAGGGAAAGGTCAGCTTTGACTCGTCCTGAAACACCACCAGTGGACTACCGCTCAGAAAGATAAATTCGTCGCGGTGCATAAATTTGCGGTCAAACCAGACCTGCACAGCAATGGCCGGAACGGTCTCGATTTGCTGGATTTTGGCAAAATATGGCATTTCAGTTAGTACAGGTGGCATCAAAGGCTTGAAAATCTCCAAAGGCAGGGCCGACACATACACATCTCCGGTTAATACTCTACCGTCTTTTAATTCAAAACCAGCGATACGGCCCTGCTGGTAACGAATAGCCTGTACCGGGCTGTTAGTATGCAAAGCAACACCGTGCTGGTTTAGCCAGTCTATAATCGGGTTAATCATAATCCGGGTCATGCCACCGCGAAAAGTTCCGGCTCGCAAATTCAACGGATTGGTGATACCGTGTGTCAGCAAGGTCAGCAAAACATAAGCCGAAAGTTCTTCCGGTTCGCAGAAGGCCAAACCACGTGCCAACGGCCTAAAAATTCGCTCGTAGGTATTGTGGTCAACCCCGCCATCGCGGACTAATTGATAGACGGTACGGGCTTCGTAATCTTCACGACGCAAAAGGCCGTTTAAGATGGTAAAGCCCGTCGTAATTTTGTCGAGTGGGCCGAGCAAGTTGTTGTTGCCTAATACACCTCCTAGCACCCCTGGCAAATCTCGCAACGCATCTATAGCGAAAATGTTGAGTTGTGCGCCCGGCTGCAAGAAGCCAACTTTGTCGTCCCAGCTTACCAGATTGTTATCAATGTCAACCCCCACCTCATTCAGCAAACGGATTAGATGGCTATACACTCCGAAAAATGTGTGTACGCCGCTTTCGATTGGTTGTCCATCGTGGTCAATCCAACTGGCAGTGCGTCCTCCAAACTGGTCTTCGGCTTCTACCAATTCGACAGCAAATCCGGTATCGGTCAAACGTTTGGCACAGGCTATTCCTGCCAGCCCGCCCCCTGCAATAACCGCTTTAGGCCGATGCGTTCCATCTATTAACGTCTGCGGTTCATCTTCCAATTTCGTCGTCATTACTATTCTCCCAAGCAAAAATTCGGTTCGGTTTGTTGTTTCTGCTTGAGCCTGTTTGCATAGTTTGTGCCGAGAATATTAATAGAATAATAAATGTAACTATTCAGGGGTCACGGGGAACGCCCCGTGCGGGGATAGGGGTGTCCCCTAAAAAAACTCTCTTTCCCTTACCTTTTCTGCCTGGCTGAATAGTTACTAATAAAAAAGCTTCCTGTTTTTTCTCGATCTTGAGAAGAAACGGAAGCTTTTTTATTAGTGTGAAATTTAGTTCAGGTAAGTCGAATTATTCTAATAGGTCTGGCGGAATGACTAAGTGCCGAATTTACTGCCGATGCAACTAAACTAGAGAAGCCAGTTAAGTTCAGAAAAATCCGATTGCGCTACCTGGTTAGGCGAGTGACGGCTCTAGCTGTCCAGCGCGACCCACCCGAACTGCCTGTGGGCCTTTGTCTGTGCTTTCAATCTCGAACTCGACTTCTTGACCCTCAGTCAAAGTCTTGAAGCCATCCATGTCAATAGCCGAAAAATGAACAAACACATCTTCGCCGCCGGGACGCTCGATAAAGCCGTAACCCTTTGCGTCATTAAACCATTTCACCTTGCCAGTAGTTTTCACCGAAAACTTCCTCCCTTTCTTACTGCCTCAGTTCTTACTTTTGTGCTGATACAGGTTTTGTTGCTAATAACAATTCATTGTGTGGATAAATTTTGGCCGCGATAATTGCGCCGATTTCAGCTTTATGATGCAACCAGCCGAAATCAGGCTCAATCTTCACTTTTTAGTTTTTAATGGGGTAATCTTGTTGCAAAATAACCGAGCAAACTGCTGATTCTCAACTTGCACAGATCTCACGCGGCTAGAGCCAAATGCCAGCACTCATAGCAAAATATCGCGCCCTTTTTTATCCTATGGCATACTAGCACAACCCTACGGGCCTTGTCAACTTTTTTTGCACCAAAATTTAATCAAATCCTCACCAAATAGCCATAAAGAGGTTCTTTCTAGCATTTATGGCATTATGATAGGAAAAGCCTATGGTATTCGGAATTGTCATTTTGTTACTATACATCATAGCTTCAGCTTTTATAATTGCGGTACGCTTCGTCCAAAATTTCGGCGATGTGGCGCACCGTTAGCGGGTCGTTAGCGGGTCGGGTCTTGTTCAGACCACCGCGTTTGATACCTAGCTCTAGCTGGACGTGACAGCCAGGGTTGGCGGTGGCGATTACTTCGGCATTAGTAGCGGCTACGTTTTCCATCTTGTGGTCAAGGATTTGCATACTCATTTCGTGCTGGGTGACGTTGTAAATTCCGGCACTGCCGCAGCATTTGTCGCTATCCACCATCTCCACAAATTCCAGACCCGGTATCGCTTTAAGTAAAGTACGCGGCGGCTTCTGGATACGTTGGGCGTGGAGCAGATGGCAGGCATCTTGATAGGTTACGCGCTGGTTGAGCGGCCCAAGCTGGCGGTTAAAGTCTATTCCAGCCAGGAACTCGGTAAAGTCTTTGACTTTGTGGGCAAATTTCTCGGCGCGTTCCGCCCATAGGGGTTCCTCGTGCAATAGCTGACCATATTCCTTGAGGGTTGAGCCACAACCTGCCGCGTTGATAATGATAGCATCGAGAGGGGCTTCGATTTCGGCTCGCTCAAAAGCTACGATGTTGCGTTTCGCCATTTCTTTGCCATAGTCGCGGTCTCCGTTGTGGATGTTGAGCGCACCACAGCAGATTTGCGTATCCGGCACGATCACCTGACAACCGTTATAAGCCAGCACGCGGACGGTAGCTTCGTTGACACGGGCAAAAGCCACGCTCATGACGCAGCCGCTAAACAGAGCCACCCGATATTTTTGCTGGGTAAAGGCTTCGACTTTGCCACTCGTTGGCGGTGTGAAAATCGGCTTGCTAATAGTAGGCATCATCGGTTCAAGTTCGGCCAGGCTACCCAAACCTATTTTTTTTAGCAGAGGCATTTTTAGTAAGCCGCTATTTTGCACCAATTTCCGTAGCGGGGTACGCTGGTAAATCCGCATTCCAATACCTACCATTCGCAGCCGCGCTGGAAAGGGGAATAGCTGGCGAAACACCAACCATTTCAGGATTTCGTGGGTGCGTGTGCTTGGCTGCTCTACCTTAGCCGGGACTTGTTCGCGTTGCTTGAGAATTTCGTCCATCGTCATTTCGTACAAATGCCCATACTTTACGCCACTAGGACAGGCAGTTTCGCAAGCCCGACATTGCAAACACAAATCCAAATGCTGAAAAAGTTTGTCGCTCGTCCCAGCAATATTACCTTCGGCAAAATTACGCATCAGATACAGCCGTCCGCGTGGCGATTCGGTTTCATTACCAGTCTCCCGATAAGTGGGGCATTGGTTCAGGCACAAACCGCAATGAATACAGCGCGTCATATCGTCGTAGCTCGGCCCTTCGGTCAGCTTAAAACCTATCAGTTTGCTTTGGATTTCAGCACTACGGTTTATGATGGGTGTACCGCCCACGTTTTTTGTCATACCATTTTCGGTTGTCATTAAGTTTACCTTTACTAAATCTATTTCTGTTTGAAGTGGACGCGATTATATATTTGAGCCAGCCCTAACTTAGCTCCTACCGATGACAAATCCAATATATCTTCGGAATTACTGTACAAACTGGTTAGCCATTGATCATTTTCCAAACGTTGATAATTTCTAACCAACGCCCGCTTTTGGTCAATCAACACGTAGTTCTGAACTGTGGGGAGGGCGCGGTATTGCTCAAGCTTGTCGTGCATATCGTATTTTTTAGTGGAGGTGGACAAGCTTTCAAATAACACCACCGGGTTTGTAATAGTATCTGTGCGTTCCTGATAAAATTCCGACTCACCGCAGATTATAACTAGTCAGGATAGGTAAAAGTATTGGCTGCTTCTACCCTCACCTTCATATTAATTGCAAAAGCCTGACAATTTGATTGCAAGAAGGTGTTGTAGAGCAGACCCGACAGATTGAAGGAGATAACATTATGATTGTAGCTTGCCCCAGCCATCGCACGTATCTCGCCATCAAAATATTCGTGTTTGTGGCGAGATTTATCTTCCAAAGCCAGATACTCGGCGGGCGTATAAAGTTTAGGCCCGGCTAAAGCTTGCGTCATAAAGAGTACCTTGTGTTTTCGTAACTACTCATCTGTCATTCCCAGCTTGCAGGGGGCTGTGGCTAAAATTGCGTGAACCACCTAGCCAAATTTCAGAACTTTAGCAACAGATTCTTCACTCTGCAGAGCCTCCGTTCAGAATGACAGACACAGGTGAATCATTACGTTTTTCTGCTTTGACCCTGTAATCAAATCCTGGCTACAAAGCGGCCTGGATTGAGCAGGTTTTGAGGGTCAAGCTTTTGTTTGACGCTCCGCATCAGTTTTAGTTCGCCTTCGGTCAAGGCCGCACCCCACACATCGGGCAATTGCTGCTTGATTTCCAACGGGACGCGCTCGGCTGTGACTGTGCCACCCAACTTTTCGACCTGGGCCGTAATTTCCACGATGGCTTGCCGGGCTGTCTCCGAATTATTTACCCCCCCCGTAATGTAACTGATACCGTGACCGACATGGCTCATGGCTTCGATTTCGATTTCGTGTGTTGCGGAGACACGCCGGGCAACATCAACAGCTTCGACAGCCTGGCTAGGCAGGGTTGCCAGCTTGAGCGCGAAACTGCTGTTATCTTCCAGGCTCGGACGATAGGCGAAGTCGGCCAGCCTGCGCCGCCATTCTTTCTGGAGTGGTAGTTCGGTCAAGTCAGTGTAGGTGACGGGGTGGCCCACTTCGTCAATCACCAGTTGGTAGATGTCGCGTATCTGCCGTTCGACAGCCAGCCGGGTATTGCGAACCTCGACAGCCAAAACCGCCTGACTAGCTCCCGTTTTTTCAAGTAGCACCGCTTGGACGGCCCGATTGTCCAAAATCGTCAGACTGGCGGGGAAAAGCCCGGCCCGAATGATTTTCAGGGCGATACGGCTGGCGATTTGCTCGTCGGGCATAGTCAACAGCAGCGTCGTGAAAGCTTTGGGCAACGGCATCAGCTTGAAATTCATCTCGGTAATCAGCCCTAGCGTGCCAAGCGAGCCTATGAAAATCTTCATCATATCAAACCCAGCCACGTTTTTGACCACACGCCCGCCGCCCTTCGCTGGTGTCCCGTCCGCCAACACAAATTTTACACCAATCAACCAGTCGCGGGTTGGGCCGTATTGCAAGCGGAGCGGCCCACTGGCATTGGTAGCTACCGCGCCACCCACCGTTGCCCGCCCAGCTAAAGGCGCGTCAATCGGCAAAAACTGGTCGTATTGTTCCAAATGGTCTTGCACCATTTGTAAATTCGCGCCCGCTTGCACCCCGATAGTCAGGTCTGCTGGAATGTGTTCGGTAATCTGGTTGAGCCGGGCCGTACTAATTATCAAATCCAGCCCCACAATGGGATTACCAAGATTGGTCTGGGTTCCGCCGCCCCTAATAGCCGTTCGCATATTGTGTGCGCTGGCCCATTTCAAAACCTCGATGGCCTCTTCCGTATTCGCTGGGCTGACGACGGCGGCTGGCATTTGACCATCTACCATCGCGGCCTCTAACGCACTCTGGTTGCTAGTCAGGTTGTCTTCACCCACTATACCTAGCAATGACAACAAGCCCTCGGTGCGTCTATTTTCGGTTATACTCATCCTTCGTTCCCCTTAGCTCTATCTTAAATCCAGGCTTCTTCCATGCCGGGCTTGCTTTTGAGCAATCTCATCTTCAAACTCATTTCACCACAAGACTTCATAGTGGGGAATATTTTCCAGGGATTGACGATATTATCAGGGTTGAAGACGCTGCGGAGTTTCTTCATGGTCTCCATATCTTCGGGAGTGAAAATCCAACTCATGTATTCTTGTTTTTCCGTGCCGATGCCGTGTTCGCCGCTGATTGTGCCGCCCACATCCACGCACAGCTTCAATATCTTTTCGCCTGCTTCGAGTACGCGCGGCATAATCCCTTCCTCGCGGGCATCAAACAAGATGTTAGGGTGCAGATTACCGTCCCCTGCGTGAAACAAATTAGCAATCGGCAAATTATATTCGCGGCTGATTTCGCTCACCTGGCGCAGGACGAACGGCAACTTACTACGCGGCACTACTCCGTCGTGTAAGTAGAAGTTGGGTGCAATCCGGCCAAACGCCCCCGCTGCGCTTTTGCGGCCCATCCACAACTTAGTTCGTTCTTCCTGGGTGCTGGCGTAGCGCACATCAAAAGCTCCGTTGTCGCGGCAAATCTGGACAATCTGCTCGGTCAAATCGTCCATACTTTCATTCAAGCCGTCAATTTCAATCAAGAGCAAGGCACCAGCTTCGGGCGGATAACCTGCGTGCAAACCAGCCTCAACGATCTGAACGGTCATTTGATCCATCATTTCCAAAGCTGCTGGAACGATACCGTGTGCGATGATAGCCGAAGTTGCGTCGCTGGCTGGCTCGACACCCGTAAACAAAGCCAGAAAAGTCCGTACCGCCTCTGCTGTCCGCATAATCTTGACCGTTGCCTTTGTGACGATGCCCAACGTGCCTTCGCTGCCTACCACAAAGCCAGTTAAATCGTAGCCGGGGCGGTCTGGCACCGGGCCACCCAAACTTACCAAATCGCCCCCAGGCAAAGCAATCTCTACTCCCAGAACGTGGTTGGTAGTCGTACCGTAGGCCAGACAGTGTGGGCCACCCGCGTTGAGGGCGATGTTGCCTCCGATGGTACTGGCTTTTTGGCTGGCCGGGTCAGGGGCGAAATTGTAGCCCGCGTGTTCAACTTCGTGGGTCAAGTCTATATTAACCATACCCGGCTCAACAACGGCGTAGCGGTTATCAAAATCTACGTTGAGCAGACGCTTGAGCTTAGTCATCGCCACTAGCACGCCGCCACGCACCGCAATCGCTCCGCCACTCAAACCCGTTCCCGCGCCGCGTGGCACAATCGGTACGTTTTCGCGGGCGGCCAGAGCCATTAGCAAAGCCAACTGCCCGGCGTTGTCGGGCAGCACAATCACTTCGGGCAGACTTTTATCAATCGAAAAGTCGCCTTCGTAGCACAAAATATCTTCCGGCTCGTGCATTACGTTGTCCGGCCCAAATATTTTGATAAGCTCCTGTACCAGTTCTGGTTTATTCATCTTACTTACCCACCTTGCTCTTTCTGGTGCTGGCTGCTAACTTCCGCCTCCCTCTGCGTCCTCGGCGGTGAATAGTTACTTTATTTTATAGCTAATTTGTTAGTTAGCGTGAGGTAGAATGGCAGCTGTTTCTTCGCCCAAATTATAACACGCTCCAGGTCTTTGGGGAATTAGATGTCTTTGCTTTGCAGCAGCACTCCAAAATTGCCCATTTCTGTCGGGCTGATAAGTTTCAACAGCGCGGCGTGTTCGGTCATTCGCTCGTTCTGGCTGCGGCCCGACTCTGCCGCGCTCAACTCTACAAATCTGTCGCCTACGCCCCATCTGGTCAAAAATTCCGCCTGCGTTTCAAAGCTCGCCGTTTTCAAACCGTCGCGTTCCCCAACCAACATCAACGTGCTAAAATCCACGTGCGCGGTAATATCCTGTTCTCCCACTCGCAGGTAGGGATTGTGATTAATTGTGTGATTGAAATAACATTGGAGCGTACCCTGGCTACGATACGGACTAAAACGGCGGGCGGCGGTGTAACCGTAATCAATCGTCAAGACGAAGCCGCGCGCCAGTTTCGACGCAACCTGGGTCAGCCAGAGCGGAGCAGCCAGATTTACCTCGGTGCGGTAGCCGTCCGGGTACGTGCCATCTGTCAAGTCCAGCCCCAACTGCTCAAAGTAGCTGGCAATCTGGCCTGTGGAAAGCGGCCCAATTTTCTCCTGGAACTGGCCTTGTGCGTCTGCCTCGACGTAAATCTCGCCCAACTTCCCGCTCTCAAGTTGTACCAGATGCACCGGAAAAGCGTCCACCAACTCGTTAGATAGAAATACGCCCGTGATTTCCGCGTCCACCATGTCTGCCAGCTTTCGCCAGGTCACGTGTGTCAGCAAATCCGGCGCACCCAGGCTTTGCCCAACCACTTGCAAACGGCGGCGTTGACCCCGTATCAAAAATTCGCTCACTTCCGCGATAGTATAAGTAAGGGTGGGCCAAATTTCGGGCCGATTGCGATAAAACCACGTCAGTATGTCGCCCGCCAACACCCCCTGACCGGCCCCCATCTCGACCAACTGGAAGTTGAGAGGCGAACCCAACCCTTCCCAACAATCGGCCAGTTGGCGGGCCAGCAGTTCGCCGAAAAAGGGTGTCAGATGGGGAGCAGTATAAAAATCGCCGCGTGCGCCAATCAAATTAGGCTGCCGCGTATAATAGCCCAGGCCCGGTTCGTACAACGCCATTTGCATAAATTCGGCAAAAGTAAGCTGCCCCGCCTGACGGATACGTTCCAGGATTAGTTTGTGCAAATCCGAAATTTCATTCATTAGCAGTTTTCAGCCGTCAGTTAGCAGTCGTCAGCCAAAACCAAAAATGGAACGGTCTATTGACGGAGCAATATCCAACAAATGACCCGGTTCTGGTGGGACATTGCTCCGTCAATGGATTGCCTGGCGCGTCCAACAAAGGTATTCTGTGGGACATTGCTCCGTCAATGGATTGCCTGGATGCATTAACTGGCAGTGAGGGATAGGTTTTAACCATTGGCCTTTTTGTGCGGCTGATAGCTGTCTGCTGTTGGCTGACAACTAACTGCTAATATTCCTCCACCACATAGCCCTTTTCGCCCAAAAGCTGATGGGCTTCCTGCTCAAAGGCTGGCCCGATAGTGACGTTCTTAGTGGTACTCTCGTAACGTTGCCAGGTGCCATCTTCTTGCGGCGCGTACAACATCACCTGATTTTCGCCGGGATGCCGATGTAAAAGTTCGCTTACCTGGCGGGAAAACTCTTCTTCAGCGTCCTCAGTTTCCAGGGTCGGCAGATAAATATTGACCCGTTTTTGGATTGGGCGGGCTGGTTTGGCTATCTCTTTGCCGCCCTTTGCTCCGGCCTTACCCGCTTCACGTTTGGCATTAGCTGCGCCGATTTGGGCAATAGAGGTAGCGACGGCTTTGGCTGAAGGCGGGGCTGCCCCTACTGTCTCGAAGAAGCCAGCAGACCAATCATCGGGGGGCGGCTCGTTAGGGAGCGGGATTGCGTCAAATGGGGCGACTTCCGCTTCCATTTCGGCTATGGCGGAGGCCACTGCTTCCTGTTTGAGTTTTTCTAGCTCGGCCTCGATGTCAAACTTATCGTCGTCACTGACTGACCCAAACAAATCGGCCTGGGCCGAATACGCCGCCAACGCTTCCGCTACCATCAACGGCACCGGGCCAAATTGTAAGGCATCGGCCCGTACCAGAGCCGCCACCGCCTGACCCTCGTCCAAACTTTCCAACCCCGACACCTCCACTACGCCTGGCGGAATTAAAATTTCGGCCCGTCCATCCCAATCTTCCAGCTTCAAAATAGTCAATTCCTGGCCCTTGCCATCCGCATCGGTCAGCGGTAAACGCCGCAAACCTACCACTAGACCCGCCACCCGCGAATTCTGGTTAGCCCTGTTAGCTGCCGCGTCTCCGGTTGAAGCTAAAGCAGCCAGAGGCGTAAAATCAGTACGGGCAGCGTCGCTATGCGGCACGGGCTGTAAATGCCATAGTGGGTGTTCCGATGTAAAATAGCCCAGCGCGTCCCGTTGGCGGCGCAAGCGTTCCAACAGCGAAAGTTTGGGCGCATCTTTGGGCAGTTGTAACGGGGGTGGCTCATCTTGGGCAGGCAAGGCAGTACCCTCAGCCGCGCCCAGCATACTAAACAACGAAAGCTGGCCGTTGTCGCTGTCTGCCAGGGGCAAAAAGGCGGCATCCTTAGAGCGATTTTGCAGTTCCCTGAAACGTTTGCCAGTCTGAATAATCTGAGGTACAAGCAAGGCGAGAGCCGGACGTTCGCCAAATGGGTCTAACGCGCCGCTCCAGATTAGTTTTGACAGTTGAACCGCATCTAGTTCGGATTTGTGGGCAAAATCATCCAGTCCAGCGAAGTGCGGCCCGCGTACATCTAAAAGCTGGTTTGCTACGGTGTGGCCCAAAAGCGTCGCCAGCCCCACCCGTATCGTATTTTCGTCCACCATCACAAAGTCGGCGTGGCTATAGTTGATAGATGGCGGCAAAATTCGCAAGTCGTTCTGGCGGGCAGCCTGGGCGTGGGCCGGACGTTGTTCGGGGTCAACCAGGGAAAGCGTGGCTCCATAATAAGCCGCCGGGTGAGTGACGCGCAAAAAGTTGAGCCGCTCCCGTATCAAGGCACGTTCAAATTCGTGGGGCGTATCATAATCGTTTTCGGCAGGATGCGGCAAATGACGTACCTCAAGCGGTTCGTGACCGTGCTGCTGCTTCCAGGCGTTGACAATATCCAGAGCCAGTTGCAACCGGGCCAACGCTGCCGACTGGCGTATCTCTAAAACACTGACGTAGCCGGGCGGAACTGCCCCTACCTGGGCTGCCAGGCGGGTCAGACCAGTCGAGTCAATTTGGGCTGGTTGCAAGGGTAATAACTGGGCCAATGGACGTTTATTCAAGCTTAGGGCGGTCAGACGCGGATGAATATAGGGTAACGCTCCGGCTTCAGACGAAAGCGATGCAATGGGCGCGGCCACCCATTCGGCTGGTTCAAAAGTTGGCGCGTTCAAAGCTGCAATCAAGCGTTCCCGGCCATCGCGCCCGGTTTCAATTCGCAAGGGTCGGTTGTTACCGTAAGTTTCAAATCTGGCGTAGGTGGTATCTTGCCAGGCATCAGCTACGGGCGGGCGTTCGGTCAGCCCCAACAGGTAAGCCACCAAACTACCGCCCACGCCTCGCGCCATCAATACCTGGGACGGGTTGGCTTGTTGGAAAAGTCGCGCCGCCGCCAGCAACGCTGGAGCCAAACCCAAATCGGCAATTTCGGCCAGTTCGCTTTCCAACCAGCCGCGCGTCTGCACTTCGTCGGGTAATTTTTCGCTGCCTTCCCCCCTGTAACGTCGGCTTAGTTCGGTCTGGCAATGTTGAGCAAGCTCGGCCTGAGTCGCCCCGCGCGTATCTGCCACGCGGAAAGCCGTACAACGAGCAGCCACCTTGAGATTGTTGGCAATTGCGCCCGGCCAGTCCGCTTCAGTGTAACGGCTGGTTAAGGTGGCGGGCTGCTGAATTTGCAGACTGGCAACCGGGTGGCCCGCCGCCAACGAATACAGCCAATCAACTTTCTGTTGCAGTTGGGACGGCTGAAACTGTTCGGCCAAAGCGCGGCCCAACCGATTGCGTAGGGCGGCATAATCTGCTGCCTGGGCCGCCTCGACATAGCGTGTCTCTCCTGTTACAAGCAAGCCAATTTTCTGTTCCCGCGCTATCTTGTTCAAGGCAGAATTAAGTTTAATCGAAGCATCCAGGTGCGTTTCCTGGCCTTCGGGGTCAGGCGCGGGCAGGGGAGCGGTCAGGTCGGGCGGTACACCCAGAAAAAAGTTATCCGGCCCAAAAGCATCCCGCAAAGCGATGGCTCGATTTTTAGCTTCGGTCACGCCTTTGCCACCCCGCACCCCGGCTGTGACGGGGCCGCCATAATAAGGGGCAATCGCAATCAGTCCGTCGTGATAGCGACTCAAGTCTTCCAACTCAACGGCGGCGGTGAGCGGACGGGTGGTAGCGTTTTCCAATCCTAGCCCGATTAGTTGACATAAGTTCTGATACCCGCGTTCGCTTGTTACCAGCAAAATCAAACCGAACGGTAAGTTAAAGCTGCCTGGAAATTTAAGACCGACTTCCGCCCCGATTAACGGTACAATATCAGGGTTATCGGTCAACTGTGCGGCCCATTCCGCCGCCCCCCGCAAACTAAATCTGTCGGTCAAGGCCACTGCAAGCGGCCCGTTGGTGGTGTCCATTTGGGCGAAGGCTGCCGCCAACACGCCTGGCTCATTCACACCACCGAACGCGCCTGCCGTGCTGTAAATCTGCAAGTAGGCGAATTGCACTTCTTTTTTGTGTTGCATCTTGTCGTGAGCCTTTTCAATGCTCATAATACCCTCTGAATTATGGAATACACGCCGCGAACCGCTCCTAATCGTGGTAGAATTATAGCACAGGCGGCCTTTTTGTATTGATGGCAATGGACGCACCGCCCGGCTCTTGCTTAACCTGATATTTATGCGTTACGGCTATCCTATTTCTATCCTCCGGCGCGAAGACCGTCTGCTTTATTATGATACGTTGGAAACGGCCCAAACTGGGGACTTAACTCCGTTTATGGTGTTGGTAGTGGCGGCGGTCAAGCAACCTCTGGCCGAATACTTAGTGGCTAAATCGGAAGAAGTGCAATGAACGGTTTGGGTGGTATTCTCAACATTTACAAGGAAATCGGCGGCACTTCCCACGACGCGGTGGCTGGAGTACGACGTATTCTGCACGAAAAACGGGTGGGCCACGCTGGAACGCTAGACCCGGCTGCCGAAGGAGTCTTGCCGATTTGTGTTGGTCAAGCTACCCGCATCGTCGAATACCTGACCGATACCCACAAGATTTATTGTGCCGACTTGGTTTTGGGTATCACGACGGATACCTATGACCGCGAAGGTGTCGTAACCAGTGTGTGCGACGTGCCGGACTTTGGCTTAGGCGAGATAGAAACCGTCTTGCAAAAATTTCGCGGCCCTATTCAGCAAGTGCCGCCTATCTATTCGGCCATCAAGGTGCAAGGTCAGCCTCTTTACAAAGCCGCCCGCGCGGGTCGGGCCGATGAAATCGAGCTAAAGCCGCGCCCGATTAGGATTTTTGATTTACACATCACCCATTGGGAACGGCCCTGGCTCAAGCTATGGATCGAATGTAGCAAGGGGACATATATCCGTTCGCTGGCCTTCGATATTGGGGCGGAGTTGGGCTGTGGGGCATATATGCAACATCTAGTGCGCGTCCAGAGCGGGCCGTTCCATTTAGCCCACGCTCTAACTTTAGCGAGTTTGGCGCAGATAGTGGAAGCGGGTCGCTTGGATGATGCCCTGTTCCCCCTGGATACCGTGCTGGGCGAGTGGCCCGCCTGGATTGTCAATGGCGTGACGGCCAATTATATCAAGCAAGGCCGCAATGTGCAGCCCGGCCCGGACGCGGACTGGCGAAAATGGCCCACCCCCAACGAAAACGACCCCCAACCTTTTCGGCGTGTCTATAATCAAGACGGCGAACTCCTGGCTTTGTTGGAACGTGACGGCGCAGCCTGGCACCCGGCAAAGGTTTTTAACGAGTAAAGGTGAAGAAAATTGGAAATTTTGCACGACCTGGACGAATTAGCGCAGCATAACCCGCCC
Source organism: Chloroflexia bacterium (assembly GCA_038207455.1). GTDB lineage: Bacteria > Chloroflexota > Chloroflexia > Chloroheliales > Chloroheliaceae > JBBQZT01. The sequence continues at coordinate 55,740 of JBBQZT010000020.1, read as the reverse complement.
GACCAAAAGTTAGTGTTGACTATCGGGGCTTACGATGGCGTGCATATTGCCCACCGCGCTCTGATTGCGGGCGTAGTAATGCGGGCGCGGGAGTTGGGCGGGCGGGCCGTAGTGATTACCTTTGACCCACACCCGGATTTGGTGTTGCGACCTCAAAACCATTTGGTGCTGCTGACCGACCTGGCCGACAAAACCGCTCTGATTTCGGAACTCGGCGTGGACTTCCTGGTGATACAGCCCTTTACGCGCGATTTTATCAAACTTAGCCCCGAAATCTTTGTTGAAAAACTTTTGGGGGGTGGTGATGTTTGCGAAGTGCATTTGGGAGAAGATTTCCGGTTTGGCTACAAAGCCCAGGGTACGGTTGAGCGGTTGCGTGAGGTAGGTCAGGCACGCGGTTTTCAGGTTAGAACTTTGGCTTCGTTGGAAGTGGACGACCAAATTGTCAGCAGCACCGCCATTCGCAAGCTGATTGCCGAGGGAAACGTGATACAGGCCAATCGCTGGCTGGCCCGCGCCCACAGCCTCAAAGGTGTCATCGTACAAGGCTTCATGCGCGGGCGCACTTTAGGTTTTCCCACCGCGAATATGGCCGTGAGCGCACAGTTTGCCGTACCCTCCAACGGGGTTTATGCGACGGTTACGACTAACCTGAGTGAGAACGTCTCGCGCCATTCCGTAACCAACATAGGAGTGCGTCCAACTTTCGACAACGGGGTACGCAGTGTCGAGACCTTTATTTTTGACTTCGAGCAGGATATTTATGGTCAGACTATTCGGGTGGAGTTTATCCAAAAGTTGCGCGATGAGCAGAAATTTGCGGGTTTGGACGCAATCAAGACCCAACTGGCCCAGGACGTAACCCAGGCGCGGGCCGCTTTGGAAAACGCCGGACGTTAAATATTTGACGGCAGCAGACAACCAACTGTTATGGGTAAGCAGCCCTACACCAAGTAGAATATTACTCCGTCAATAGAATTCGGGGTAGTCCATTGGCGGAGCAGTATCCCACCAAGAGCCACGAGCAATGAGCTAAATGCAACCATTGAGACCCAAAGGTAAAAGAATGTCTCATTGCTCGTAATCCCTTGCCTTTTAGCTGCTCGGCTCGGTATAGGTATAGAACAAACCCGTGCCTGTTTGCAAGGCGTTAGTCGTGACTAGCAACGGCTGGTTGCTGTTGATTATCGCCGTGCCGAAGAAACCCGACGGCAGACCTTGATTGGCTGCTCCTTGATATAAGGCAAAGCTGGCGTTGGGGGCAAGCGTAGTCGTGCTTTGAGCGTTGCCCACCGGATTGCCAGCCCCGTCCAGGTAGGTCAGGGTCAAGTTGGCCGTCCCGCTTCCCGCATTGAAGATGGTCGTCCCCGTCACGAAGCTGGCATAACCGTTTGCCATTACTGGCAATGCTACCGTTATGCTGCCATTCGCAATCCCCACGTATGTCCCCGAAGCGTTGTTCGGCCCGCTTTCGTTGACAGTCATCACAATCGGCTGATCACTGCTCACCACTGCACTCGCCACGTCACCCGATGTACCTGCTGCTCCCTGGAACAAACTACCGTTGCCGTTAGCAGGTATCGGTACGGCTTTGCTGCCGACTTGATTGCCATTGGGAGCATAGTAGGTAACGGTAACGTTGGCTGCCGTGCCATTCGGGTTAGCGAAGCCCATCCCCGTGACGAAGCCGTACAAACCGTTGAAGGCAGCCGGAGCGTACAACTTAGTAGCCGCTTGGGTTGGCACACTAGCGTTAAAGGTAGCTACAAAGTTATGTGGCCCAAACTCGATTACCTGGGCGGTCAGTTGGCTACCTGATGCTCCCACAATCTTGGCCCAGTAGGATTGGTTGTTGGCGAGGCCGCTCACTCCCGCCTGGCTCAAAGTTTGGCTAGCGTGGCCCGCAATGCTGAAGCTTTGAGTGGCGGCCACAGTACCATTAGCATCGTAGAACTGGATTTGACCGGATGAAGCCGAGCTACCAGTGTTAAAGACGACAATGTTGGTAGTGAAGCCACCGAAAGCTCCGTTGAGAGCTAAAGGACTGTAGAGGTTAGAAGCGGTCAAGCTGGTAACGTTATAGGCACTCCCACCCGTGCTGATAGCTTCCGAAACGACCACGTTAAGAGGCTGGCTACTTGTGATAATGCCGCCACCGCTATTATTAGCTCCAACATTAGGCAGGATAGCTTTCTGGCCTTTAGCTGGCACAGTCACACTATCAGTGTTGCCCGGTGTACCGTTGTTGAGGCCGTAATACTGGATGGAAATGTTGGCAGCCGTGCTAGTGGAAAGGTTTTGGAAGGTCACAAAGGTAGTAGTTTGACCAACAGGCGTATTTGCCGCGTTAGCTACCAGAGGCAGGTAGTAGGTATAGCTGGTGGGCGGTGGCGAATTAACGGTAATGCTAACGGTATTGCTGCCCGCGCCGGGCAGAGTTTCATTGGCGGTAATGGGGTCGGTAGCGGTGTTATAAGTACCGGAAGTACCATTCAGGCTGACCGTGATAACGCAAGAGCTACCGCCCGCCAAATTAAGACCAGACAAGAACAAGCTAGGGCTGGTAAGCGTAAGATTGCCGCCACTACAACTGTTGGCAGTTACCACCCCAAAGTTCAAGCCGAAAGGCAAATCGTCGGCAATGCCGATGTTGGTCAAAGGCGTGCTGTTGGGATTACTAATAGTAAAGGTTAGCGTGGGCGTGAGTGATGGCGCGGAAGCAGTCAATTGGACAGTGGGAGGAATTGGAGCAGTGCCGCCGACTTCGACTGCCCCGATGTCGCAATGCGCTCCTTGTGGCCGGGTGACACCGCGCTGGTCGGTAGCCGGACAACTATCCCCACCCGCGTTAATGGCTGGACTACTATTTTGAGGCAAGAAGGTCGGGGTCGGGCCACCATTGTTGGCAAGCGAATTCAGGAGCGGGTCGGTGTTGTTGAGGTTGTGAGTAGTCGGCCCGGTAATACTGCCACCACTATTAGGATAAGAACCAAACAGGTTATAATCCAGCGAATTGAAATTGCCATTTACATCCCTACGGCTACCGCCTCCAATGTTATCAGCGATAATGCTATTGCCAATGTTAGTGGCAAGATTGCTGCCTGTATCAACACCACCGCCAGAACTGTTTGCGGTACTGCCACCACTATTGTTGGATACGATGCTGCTGTTGATTATGGTAATTGACGAATTACCGGCTATACCACCACCACTGCCCAACTCGCCATCGGCGGCATTGGTGTCGGCAGCAGCAGTATTGTAAGCGATGGTATCGTTGTTTAAGGTCGCCGTGGCAGCAGCATAGTTGTAAATGCCACCGCCTTCACCGTTATTATTTAGCGAAGCAGTGTTGAATAAAATGCTGCTGTTGGTGACGGTCATTGTTCCAGTGTTATTGTAGATGCCGCCACCAAAACCCCCTCCCGCATAGCCAGAATGAGACGCATTGGTAGCCGCCCGGTTGCCCACGATGCTGCTGTTATTTATTACCATTGCGGCTGGTCCCAGATTATAGATACCACCACCCTCGCCAGTATAGGTATCGGCTGTAACCGTGTTCGAGACAATACTGCTATTATTTACGGTAAGTGCCACTCCCAACGCATTCTCACCTACTCTGATACCTCCACCTTGCAAACAAGCGGTATTGGAAGCGATGCTGCTATTGTTGACCGTTACAGTGCCGCCAAATATATCTATACCTCCACCACCTCCACCACTGCAACCGTTTGTTGAGGGAATGAGATTGAAAGCGATGCTGCTTTGGTCGTTGATGGTGACGCTGCCGCCATTGACGTAAACGCCGCCGCCGTTTCCAAAGCTAGGGGTGGTGTTAGAAACGACGTTGGTATGGCTCAAGCTGACCGTGCCAGCCTGTACAAAGATACCGCCTCCATAATAATGATCACTGCTAGTTGGCGCGACAGTGTTGGAAGCGATGGTACTATGACTCAAGCTGACCATACCAGCATTTACAAAGATGCCACCGCCACTACTTGAACTATAGCCACTATTAGCAGCGAAACTATTGGCCGAGACGGTGCTATAGCTCATAGCCAGGCTGCCACTGTTGATAAAAATGCCCCCGCCGCCCACCGCACCGATAGCGGTATTAGCGGTGACAGTTGTGTTAATCAAGGTTAAATTGCCATCGCTATAAATCGCACCGCCACCACCGCTAGTCGTATCGTTGCCGCCAGCATTAATATAGCCGTTAGTCAGGGTTAGATTGGCAAGCGTCGCCACACTATTAGCGTTGGTGGTAAGGATACGAGTAGTGCCACCGCCGGAGATAGTGATAGGATGGCCGTTGTTAGACCCGTCTATCGTAGTCGCCACACTGCCGATACTCAATTGACTGGCGATGGTAATAACCATGTTAGCCGGGCAATTAAAGGTGATGTTGCCACCATTACCTACAGCGTTCCGCAAATTGGCCTCGTTGCACGAAGCGGCGGAACCATCGCCTACAACAGTAGCCGTGTGTGACCCTAGTTTAGCCAGCACATTGTTGGCGGTCTGGGCTGGAACCGCCGAGTCAAGTGCAGCAGCTTGAGTCATCAGCCCGCTAAAGCTAAACACGGGCAACGCGCCGCTTACCAGCAGTGTCAAAAGTACCGCCAGGGCCAAGATACTTCCTGACGTGCGGTTGCGTGCAAAAGCACGCGCATTTAAGGTCCTGAATAACATTAGGGGTTTTCCTTTCGAGGTAAGAAATTTAAGAGGTAGGATTTTACCTTCTTCCCAAAGCTCTTACCTTACATCTGATTACTCAAACCGGATTTATCATATTGTTCGGCTCGGTGTAGGTGTAGAACAAACCCGTGCCGGTCTGGAGGGCGTTGGTTGTAACTAGCAAGGGCTGGTTGCTGGTGATGATGGCCGTGCCGAAGAAACCGCCCGGCAAACCCTGGGCCGCGTCGCCTTGATACGCCAGGAAGCTCGCATTTGGGGCAAGTGGGGGTGGGGTCTGCGGCGTGCCAATTTGCGTCCCCGACTGGTCGTAATAAGTGAATGTCAGCGTCGCTGGCTGGCTGCTCGTATTCAAAATGGTTGCGCCTGTGATGAAGCTGGCGTACCCTTTCGCCATCACGGGCAACGCTACCGTCGTGCTGCCGCTTGTCAATCCTACATACGTCCCCGAAATCGTACCCGGCCCCCGTTCGTTGACGGTACTTATCAGAGGTTGGTTGCTGCTGATGACCGCACTGGTCACGTCTGTTGGCAAACCCGTTTCGTTGGGCTGGAACACCCCAATGTTGCCGTTGGCCGGAATAATTTTGCTGGTTTGCAACCGTTGAGTGCCAGCCGCATTGTAGTAGCTGATAGTCAGGTTTGCCGCCGTGCCATTCGGGTTAGCGATTGCCATACCTGTCACGAAGTTGTAGTTGCCGTTGAAAGTAGCTGGAGCATAAACTGTGCTTTGTACCTGGCTCGGCACCAGCGCGTTGAAGGTCGCCACAAAGTTAGCCGGGCCGAACTCGATCACCTGAGCGGTTAGCTGGCTGCCCGCCGCACCCACAATCTTGGCCCAATAAGCGTGATTGTTGGCGAGACCGCTACCGTTGGCTGCCTGGTTGAAAGTCTGGCTGGCGTGAGCCGGGATATTGAGGTTTTGGGTCGTTCCAGCAGGGTTGCCCATCTCGTCAAAGAACTGGATTTGGCCCGTCGCAGTACCTGTAGCTGCGGCGTTAAAGACAATCATAGAGGTGGTGAAACCGTATTGACCGTTGAGAGCGAGGGGTGAGTACAGGGTCGAAGCGGTACTGGCAGCTACGTTATAAGCACTACCGCCCGCGTTCAGAGCTTCGGACACCACTAGATTGAGCGGTACATTGCTGGTGACAATGCCGCCGTAACTCGAACCAGACGGGATGTTGGAAGCAATAGCGTGCTGGCCTTTGGGCGGGATAGTGATAGGGTTTTCGGTAAGCCCAGCACTACCGTTAGCAATGGCGTAATATTGGACATTGACGGTAGCGGCGGTATTGGTGGATAGATTTTGGAAGGTGATGAAGGTAGTGATATGGCCGACAGGCGTATCTGCATTGTTGGCAAGCAATGGTAAGTTGTAGGTTAAGCTGGGGCTGCCCGTCCCAGGGTCATATAGTTCGGCACTGGCTAGATTACCACCTGTATTGCCAACACCACCTGCCACCAACACTTTGCCATTTGGTAGCAAGGTAGCGGTGTGTACAAAACGAATGTTGTTCATACTGGCCGTGTTTGCCCATACTCCCGTCGTAATATCATAAAGTTCGGCACTGGCTAAGTCAGCAGTGCTGCCACCACCGCCCGCCGCCAACACTTTGCCATTTGGTAGCAAGGTAGCGGTGTGTTCGGTACGGGCAGTGTTGAAGCTGCCTGTATTACTCCACGTTCCAGCAGTTGGATCATAAAGTTCGGCACTGGCTAAAATTGTCGAACTGTTATTACCGCCTGCAACCAGCACTTTGCCATTTGGTAGCAAGGTGGCAGTGTGGAAAGCGCGAGCAGTGTTCAGGCTACCCGTGTTGCTCCAGGTCCCCGTCGCTGGGTCATATAACTCGGTAGCGTTGATGATGCCATAACCATAATAGACGTGCCAACCACCTGCCACCAAAACTTTGCCGTTGGGTAGTAAGGTCGCGGTGTGAGTATCGCGGGCGGTGCTAAGGCCACCCGTATTAGTCCAGCTTCCGGTTGCAGGGTCGTATAGCTCGGCACTACTAATAGCAGTATCAACAGTATTACCATTAGTATCCCCACCCGCAACTAACACATTACCGTTAGCTAACAACGTAGCTGTATGACGTGAGCGAGGGGTATTCAGATTACCTGTACTGCTCCACGTCCCTGTTGCCGGGTCGTATAGTTCGGAAGCGGTTAATTCACTGCCAACATGATACCCACCTGCTACCAAAACTTTGCCACTGGGCAGCAGCGTAGCGGTGTGACCTGAGCGAGAGGTGGTCATACTACTGGTACTGCTCCATGTCCCCGTCGTTGGGTCATATAGCTCGGCACTATCAAGATAATTACCGTTGATACGACCACCTGCCACCAAAACTTTACCATTGGGCAAAAGCGTAGCGGTGTGGGCATAGCGGCCAGTGTTGAGACTGCCCGTGTTTATCCAAATAGAGCCAAGCTTTGGGCCTGGCGCAGCAGCCTGGGCGACCAACCCGCTAAAGCTAAAAAGAGGCTGGAAGCTGCTCACTAGCAGCATCAAAAGTACCGCCAGGATACTTCCCGACTTGCGGCTGCGTGCAAAAGCACGCGCACTTAAAGTCTTGAATAACATTATAGGTTTCCCTTTCCCGCTAGAACCCGATGGTTGATAAACATTAACAATTTAATTTGGCACAGACAACGGTTGAAACCCAGCCAGGGGGTACCCCCTAACCAACCCAAACCTGATAAATCGGGTTAGCAGTGCGCTTTAGCGTACTTGGGTTGAATAGACGTTGGATTTATCCAATGGCGTTGCTATACCGATTTTAATTTTTAATCTTCAGAAATCATTAGCGGTATTCATTCCCCTTACCCATCGGCGTTTACTCGCTTCCGCGAACTGCTGTATAATATCGAGGAGATACAACACGACCTCTACTCATTTAATACGCTGTTATAGATGTACCTATTTTTACAAAAACTTTTTAATCTGACTATAGACAAGTGGTTCAAAAGTTGATACAAAGTTGATACAAAGTTGTCGGGGCTAAAACAGCAACTTTTGGCATAGGAGTACACCTGTGAACCCGGAAACATTTAGAACCAAAGTACGCGCTTATCTTCGCAGCGTTGACGTGGCCCAGGCGACTTTAGCCCGCGAACTTGGCCTTCACCCTGGCGCGTTAAGTCATAAACTCAACGGCAAGGGACGTTTTAAGTTGAGCCAGCCCGAAGTCAAGAAAATTATTAAATTTCTGGCACAATCCGATGCGATTAGCACCTGGCGCGAGGCGGTTGAGCTTTTAGAAGCGATGGGCTTAAAGGCTACCAGCTTCGGAGTCGAAGAATGGCAGACCGCTCCCCTATCCCGGCTAGAAGTTGAAAACGAAGTAACGGCGGCTAAAGGCGAGCAGACAGTGGGTAAAGCTGGTGCAATCGTGGGGACGGGCCAACCTTCATTTCATGACAATGGCTCAAGTGCAACCGCTATCGCCACCCAACAGCCGCCGACCCTGACTATACCTGACGAAGCGGATAACCCGCCGCGTCATAACCTCCCCGCCCAGCCGACCCCTTTGATTGGCCGTGAAGGAGAGACCGCCCAGGCCAGAAGTGTATTGCGCCGGGCCGATGTGCGAATGTTGAGCCTGGTAGGGACGGGCGGGATTGGCAAAACGCGCCTGGCTTTGCAGATTGCCAGCGATTTGCTGCCAGATTTTAGGGATGGCGCGTGGCTGGTATCGCTGACGGTGGTTAGAGACCCGGCTTTATTAGCCAATGCCATTGCTACCGCGTTAGGGGTCAAGGAAACACCGGGCGGCACACCTCTCCAAAGCCTAGCGGACACACTTAAAAATCATCTGCGAGACCGCCAAATACTGTTGTTACTGGATAATTTTGAGCAGATAAGGGCAGCCGCACCGCTACTGGGCGAACTGCTAGAAACTGCGCCTAAGCTAAAATTGCTTGTCACCAGCCGCATCGTGCTGCGGCTCTATGGGGAACACAAATTTGAAGTGCCGCCCCTGAGTCTGCCCAATATAAAGACTGGAACAAACCGCTCTGATTTACCGTCCCTTGATATTTTGAGCCGCTCTGATGCAATCGCTTTGTTTGTCCAGCGGGCGCGGGCAGTCAAACCAGATTTCGTGCTGAATTCTGCCAACGCCGCGCCCATAGTCGAGATTTGTACTCGTTTGGACGGTCTGCCGTTGGCAATCGAACTGGCGGCGGCCTGGCTACGAATGCTGACACCCGAAGAACTGCTGGCCCGACTGCTAAACCAGCATACCCAGGTGACACGTATCAAGCTGTTGACGGGCGGCGCAACCAATTTACCCACGCATAAACAGACGCTGCATAACACTATGGAATGGAGCTATCAACTGCTGGAAACCGAGGCGGAACGCCGCTTGTTCCGGCAGTTGGGCATCTTTGTGGGTGGTGGTACGTGGGAAGCTATCCAGGCCATCTGCTTTGAGGCGGACTCTGAAGATAAAACAGACCCAGCGGAAGACGTAGCAATAGAGTGGCTAAATATCTTAGCGGCTCTTTTGGACAAAAGTATTGTACGCCGATTGGAGCAAATCAATCCGGCGGATAACAAGGTCGAAACTCGTTTCGTGATGCTTGAAACCATTCGGGAATATGCTTTAGCAAAGCTGGCAGACGGCCAGGAAATTGGTCTGCTCCGCCAGCGTCACGCCGAATATTATGTGCAATTTACGGAGTTGGCCTATCCTAAGTTACTTGGAGCAGAGCAACCCCAATGGCTAAACCGTTTGAATTATGACTACGCTAATGTGCGCTCAATTTATGACTGGACACTGGTTTCTCCCATCGAAAACAACTGGGCAACCCAGGCTGCTTTGCGGTTAGGTAATAATTTAGTGCAATTTTGGGCTATGTACGGTTATTTTAGCGAAGGCTTTCATTGGATGAACAAAGCTATTGCCAGGGTAGCAGCCAACCCCGACTTGCTGACAAACCCGGTTCTGGTTGGGTTACTGGCAAGGTTGCTGCCCAAAGCTGGCTCTTTGCTTATTCAATTAAATCAATTCGACCAGGCTTTGCCATTGATGGAGCAAAGCGTCGTGCTGGCTCGTAACCTGGGCGACAAAAAAATCCTGGCCTTTAGTTTGAGTGCTGCTGGCGAACTTTTAGCTATGATGAACCAAACCACCAAAGCCGTAGCCTTACTGGAAGAAAGCTTACAACTGCTTGAAGAAGTAGCCGAACCCACCTACGAAATGATAGTGCTTAATGGTCTAGGAGTGGCAGCCGAGGTTCAGGGCGATTACAAAAAAGCGGTTCACTATTTTGAACGCGGTGTAAAGCTGACCAAGAAACTCAACATGACTTTCGCCACCCAGGTCAGCCTTTTTAATTTAGGTCAGGCCAGTTTGCTAGACAAACAATATGACAAAGCTCACTCTACCTTTAGAGAGTGTATAACTTCATGTGTAGCATCGGGCAACCGCTCCGAAATTTTTCTTAGTCTCTACGGTCTGGCAGGGTTAGCCAGCGTACAGGGTCAAAATTACCAGAATCTGCTCCGCACCGCCAGGCTAATTGGGGCTGCGGAAACTTTTGGCAAAACTTTTAGTCTTTTGGTCAACGAGGCTGACCGCGCTCTGCTCGAACCTTTACTAAACGCTGCCCAAAGCCAGCTAGACCCGGCTATCTGGCAACAAGCCTGGAACGAAGGCCGCGCCCTGAATTCCGATCAGACCATTGCCTTTGCGCTAGGCTAAAAGTGTCAATGGTTTTAATTATTTGGCGACTGAAAACATCGCTCGAAAAATTTGGAGTTTAACGATGAATTTCTCTGAATTAAAAGGCAAAGTGGCGATTGTGACGGGGGCGGGCGCAGGTATCGGCAAAGCCTCGGTTCTGGCACTCGCACGCGAAGGTGTAAACGTGGTAGTAGCTGATTGGCACGCCAATGACGGTTTGGCTACTGTGGCCGAAATAGAACGACTGGCGGGTTCAGATTTTCCGATGGGCCAGGGTCTTTTTGTCCAAACCGATGTATCGCAGGCTGCTTCGTGCCAAAATTTGGTCAGCCGTACTATTGCCCAATTTGGTCGTCTGGATATTTTGCATAACAATGCTGGTATCCAGACTTACGGCACGGTGGTTTCGACGGACGAGGAGACTTGGGATAGAACTATCGCGGTTAACCTCAAAAGCATCTATCTGGTCTCGAAGTATGCTATTCCTCACCTTATTGAGGCGGGAGGCGGCTCTGTTATCAACACCGCGTCCGTCCAGGCCCAGGCTTGCCTCCCTAACTCCGCCGCTTATGTTGCCAGCAAAGGTGGAGTGTTGGCCCTGACCCGCGAAATGGCCCTGGACTTTGCGCCCCAAAACGTGCGGGTCAACGCTATCTTGCCCGGCTCGATCAATACGCCGATGTTGCAATTCGCTGCCAGCCAGGAAGCCGAACCCGATACTGCCAAAGTCTTTCAGGAGTGGGGCAAAAATTATCCGTTGGGACGTATCGGTACTGCCGAAGAAGTGGCGGGTCTGGTGGTTTTTCTTGCTAGCAATGCCGCCGCCTATATTACTGGCGCACCTTTTCTGGTGGACGGTGGCCTGGCCGCCAAGCTTTTTTAAGTGGAGGTTTTTATGTTACGCAGTCAAAAATTACGTATTGTTAATCGGCAGGGGGACGCGCTCCGAATGGGGATGGGGTGGAGCGTGGACGATTTGAGCCGCCCTCAAATTTTGGTTGAAAGTACGATGGGTGACGCACATCCTAGCGGTACCCATTTGCCCAATGTGGTTGAGCAGGTCAAGATTGGGATTTACCAATTCGGGGGTAAGCCTGCCGTGCTGACCGCGACGGATATTTGCGATGGACAGGCCCAGGCTCACGAGGGCATGAGCTATAGCCTGGTTAGCCGCGATGTGCTGGCGGCAATGCTCGAAATCCACGCGCTCGGCCACCCCCACGATGGTGTAGTGGCGGTCAGCAGTTGCGATAAAGGTATTCCCGCCCATCTAATCGGTCTGGCCCGCGTCAACTTGCCAGCTATTCACGTTCCAGGCGGGACGCAACTCAACGCGCCCGACGGTATGACCAGTGAGCAGATGTACCATTTGGGCCAGGAGATGGACGAAGGCAAAATCTCGGAGCAGGAGCTAATCGCGGCCCAAAAGAACGCCAGCCCGACCTGTGGGGCGTGTCAGTTTATGGGAACGGCCAGCACCAATCAGGTTATCAGTGAAGCGTTGGGTATGGCCTTGCCCGGCAGCGCACTTATTCCGGCTGTACTCACCGCGCATCAACGTATGGCCCACGAAGCCGGACAGCAAATTATGCACCTGGTCAACCAACGCCTCACTCCTGACAAAATTCTTACCCGTAAAGCTTTTGAAAACGCCATTATTCTGCACGCCGCCGTGCGCGGCTCAACCAACCTGCTGCTACATCTGCCCGCCATTGCTCGTGAAGTCGGTATCGAAGTGCGGCCCGAAGATTTTGATCAAATTGGTAAGCGTGTCCCTGTTCTAACCAATATCAAAACCTCTGGCCCGTACCCTGCTGAATACTTATGGTATGCGGGCGGTGTGCCAGCCTTGATGCTCGAACTAACTGATTTTCTACATCTGGACGTGATGACCGTAACAGGCAAAACGCTGGGCGAAAATCTGGAGGAAATCAAAAAAAGCAGTTTCTTTTGGGAGACACGCGGCTTTTTGAAAAACTATAATTTGCATTGGCGCGACCTAATTAAAACCGTCGCTGACCCCGTGACCCGCGAAGGTTCGATTGCCGTGCTGCGAGGCAACATTGCGCCGGGTGGAGCAGTTACCAAAGCGGCGGCCATCGCGCCCCAGATGTTAGTGCATACCGGGCCAGCCCTGGTTTTTGAGCGTGAGGAAGCAGCTATCAAAAGCTTGTTGGGAGGCCAGGTTAAACCCGGTGACGTGATGGTTATTCGCAATGAAGGGCCACGTTCGAGCGGGATGCCGGAAATGTATTTCTGCGCCAGCATCATAGCCAGTACGCCAGCCCTTGCCAGTGCGGTTGCCATTGTGACCGACGGGCGGTTTAGCGGCGCGACCAAAGGCCCGTGTATCGGCCACGTCACGCCCGAAGCTTATACAGGTGGGCCGTTGGCTCTGGTTCAAAACGGGGATTTAATCAAGCTGGACATTCCAGCCCGCAGCCTGGACATCGTAGGCGTAAATGGCGAAACCCTCTTGCCCGCCGAAATTGATGCAATTCTAGCCGAACGTCGCACCCACTGGCAACCACCCCAAAACACCCATAACCGGGGTATTCTGGCCGTTTATAGCCGTATGGCTGCCGGGCCAATGGAAGGGGCATACTTAGGGTAGGTCAAAACAAGAGTTTTTGGGCGTGGCCTCATTCGCTTGCAAAAAAGGGTTGGAGAGTTTTATGCTATAATTTAGCTATATTAAGGCCGGGCAATTCTAAGCGGGCTATGGCTGACCACTTTGGCCCAAGAATAGGGTGAGCAAAGGACGGAACACGAGGAGGTGTTGAGGAAATGTCGGTATTAAAAGAGCCTATTTTGAAGCTTTCGCGCAGCAACGGGATGCGGAGCTTTGTCAGTCGTAACCGTTTGGGGCGCACAATGGCGCGGCGTTTTGTGGCCGGAGAAACGCTGGACGACGCGATTGTTGCCACCCAGGAGCTAAATAAAAGTGGTATTCACGTCAGCCTCGACCATTTGGGAGAAAACACTTCTAACCCCGCTGAAGCCGAACACGCTACCCAACAATATTTGAGCTTGCTTGACCGCATCGCCCAGGAAAAGCTTGATGCCAATATTTCGATTAAGCTGACCGCGATGGGCCTGGATATTGACCCCCAGCTTTGCCGCGAAAACGTGTGTAAAGTTTTGGAGCGGGCCAAAAGCTACAACGATACCTTTGTGCGGCTAGATATGGAAGGCTCGGACTATACCGAGCGCACCCTGGAGATGTTTCAAAGTTTGTGGGACGAAGGTTTCCGTAACATCGGCGTGGTGTTACAATCGTATCTGTACCGCACCTGGGACGATGTGGCAAAGATGATTGGACAGGAAACGCGAGTGCGGTTGTGCAAAGGGGCGTATCTTGAACCGGATACCGTGGCTTTCGCCGACAAAGAAAAAGTTGATACCAGCTATATCAAATGTATGGAGGCTTTGCTAGAAAAAGGAAATTATCCAGGCATCGCCACCCACGACCAGCAAATTATTGACCACGCCCTGAAATTCGTGGCCGACCATAAAATTACACCCGAACGTTTTGAGTTTCAAATGTTGTACGGAGTGCGGCGTGACTTGCAAAAGAAGCTGGTAGAGCAAGGCTTCAACGTTCGCGCTTATGTGCCGTATGGAGCGGAGTGGTATCCCTACTTGATGCGCCGGATGGCCGAGCGTCCCGCCAACCTCATTTTTATTATGTCCCAGTTTTGGAAAGGTTAGATTTTAGCAAGGTGAAGTCGCACCAGGCCAAAATTTTGCGCCTGCCAGTCAACAATGTCCAGGTGCAGGCGGACGAAACCGAAGAAGAAAGCGATAACCGGATAGCGATGGCGGCGCAGGCAGGCGATTTGGCTGCCTTCAACCAGCTAGTCGCCCGGCACGAACAGCGCGTCTATAACCTCGCTTACCGGATGCTGAACAATGCGGAAAGTGCGGCGGATGCGGCTCAAGATGCTTTCTTCCAGGCTTATCGCGCCCTGTCGCAATATCGGGGCGGCTCTTTCAAGTCCTGGCTGTTGCGTATCGCCAGTAATATTTGCTATGACCGCTTGCGGGTGCGAAGTCGGCGACCTAGCGATTCGTTAGACGCGATGCTGGAAGAAGCCGAAAATACGGGCGGCAGCGCGACGAGTTTGCTCGAAGACGCAGCGGCTGACCCGGAGAATCACGCACTTAACCGCGAACTGGCCCGCGAACTGGCAACCGCTGTTCAGACTCTACCCCCCGACCAACGCCTGATTGTGATTTTGAGTGACATCCAGGGCTTGAGTTATGACGAGATTGGGCAAATCGCCAACTGCTCGCTTGGCACAGTCAAATCGCGCCTGAGTCGGGGCAGGGCTAAATTGCGTGAGTATTTGCAGCAAAACCCGGAACTTTTAGCCCGTCATCATCGTCTATAATACAAGGTATATCCAAAGCACTGTTTTTGGGTGGTTTTGGAATTGGCGGAAGCGTAAGGGTCAATTAAGATTGAGCATTGGTGGCTAACAACAGTGGTTGTAGTGGCTATTATCGAAGGCAAGCCACTAGCAAGGACGGTCTAAGGTGAACGAACCTGTTGGGGAACGAAATATTGGGATGGCGGACGATTTGCCTCATAATGCAGATTGGTCTGAGCAGTTGACGGCGTACATTGACAACGAACTTGATGTCGTCGCCATCCAGCAGGTAGCCTTTCATGTGGCCGCTTGCGCTCGTTGTCAGGTTGAGGTCAAGGCTACCGAGTTATTGAAAGCCCGGCTTGCGAGTCTGCCCGAATTAACTGTCCCGTGTTCTTTTGCCCTTACCCCTGCCCACACCCGCCGCCTGACCCCGCGCCCACTTTATACCGCCGCTCGTGTGGCCCTGGCTATGGCGGCAGCCTTGCTCCTCTTCGTTTTCGGTCTGGATTTCTTAGGGCTTGCCAATCAGACCACTCAAACCAATGTTGCCGTTAAACCTTTGGCAACCGCCACTCCTGACTATTCGCTGCCGCCTATCGGGACGCGCCCGGCTTGTGGGCCAGTCAGCGGTCAAGGCAGCGTGATTTGTAGCGGTGGTGAACCCGGTACTATTGTCCGAACTGCCACACCGCAACCCCCTACCCAGTTTGTTATGACCACTACAGGTGCGTCTCCTACCGTGCGTATAGCTGAAATTGCGCTGATTGCGCTGGTGTTGGCATTGGCTGCCTTTGCCTTAGCCGTGCGTCCTCGCGCCCCTACCAAACTTTTATAGCTATGGGCTTCGAGCTAAAACCAATTCCCAAACCTAGAAGTTTGCTATTTTGATACCCCACCCAATATACGACAACGCGGTATTCCCCGACAGCTTAAAGCCTCCAATTTTACGATACTTGACATAATGCCAGGGGACGTGCCACTTCGCCAGACGAGGCGATAAACCGCGTATATCCCGGCTGCTAATTCCAAACCTTTGCATTTTGCAGACCAGTTCGCCGGGCTTGATGAGATAGGGCCAGCTATGCACGTTGGGCGGCAAGCGTTTGGCGAGTAGTCGCGCTCCCCAAATCACAATCAGGCGTGACAAGAAGGTGCGATTGATAGTGTCGTAAAGCAGTAGGCCGTTGGGTTTGAGGACGCGGGCCATCTCCGCCAAAACTTTATCCAATTCTGGCCCAACGTGTTCCAGAAAGTCACTGCTAACGACAACCTCAAACGCGCCATCAGGGAACGGCAAGCTTTCGGCCCGCCCGCACACATAATTTATGGTTTTACCTTTAAGGTCAGTAGCTACTTTAAGCGCGTGTAAATGGGCGACGTGTAAACTCGGCAGCGACAAATCCAGCCCCGTTACGTGATAGCCAGCGCGGGCCAACTCTTCACTCACAAGGCCGCCGCCACAACCCACCTCCAGGATACGACATTGGCCCGGCTCTAAATTATGTTGTCGCAGAACATCGAGAAAATAGGTGGTACGGGTTGGGTTCATTTCGTGCAGCAGAAAGGCCCGCCCGTCCGCGTCCCACCACTCGTCGCCGAGTTTATCGTACCATTTGTTGTCAATCATAAGAGAGTAAACAGTGGTCAGTTATCAGTCGTCAGTCAAGAACAACTGTTTAGTCACGATTCTAGGAGTAGATAGCTGCATTTTACTGACAAATGACGACTGATAACTGTTAGCTACTTCCACGCCGACGCATCGTTCAAATGCGAAATATGGGCCTCGGTAAGTTTCAGATCAAGGGCGGAGAGGCTGGCCTGCAACTGCTCCGGCGAGTTCGCCCCAATAATCGGCGCAGTAATGACGGGCTGGGCCAACAACCAGGCCAGCGCAACCGCAGTCGGAGTGCTATCGGTTTCTTGCGCGACGTTCCGCACCGCATTCAGGGCTTTCCAGCCCGCTTCGTTATCATAGCGACCCTTGATGCTGTCGGCTCGCTGGCTTTGGGCCATCTGATTGCGATTATACTTGCCCGTCAGGAAGCCGCCAGCCAATGGGCTATAGGGAATTACCCCAATGCCATACTTTTCGCAGACTTTTTTGTTTTCGCGCTCAAACTCGGCCCGGTTAGCCAGGTTGTAGTGCGGCTGCAACGAGTCGAAACGTATCAGGTTACGTGCGTCTGCCGTCCATAACGACTCGACCATTTTCCAGCCGTCGAAATTGGACGCACCGACGTAACGCACCTTGCCCGCCTTTTGCAAATCATCAAAGGCCCGCAGCGTTTCCTCTATAGGCGTGTCATCGTCGGGGAAATGGCATTGGTACAAATCAATATAATCGGTTTGTAGGCGGCGCAACGAAGCATCCACCGCATCAAAAACGTGTTTACGTCCCAATCCCTGGTCGTTTGGGCCAGTTCCCATCGGGCCACGCAATTTAGTGGCAATTATTAGCTGGCTACGGTTGCCTTGCTGTTTGACCCACCGCCCGATAATCTCCTCGGACACGCCACCCGGATTGCCTTCCGCCCAACGTGAATAAATGTCCGCCGTGTCAATAAAGTTGCCACCTGCTTCCACAAAAGTGTTCATCACTTTGATGCCAGCCCCCTCGTCGGCAGTCCAACCGAACTGCATTGTTCCCAGGCACAGGGGCGAAACTTTCAAACCCGTGCGGCCCAACTTTTTGTAATCCATCTCCGCTTTATCCTCGCTCTTTCCTTTTGGCTTTTCGTTCCAATTCCACTAATCTTACCTATCTGCTTATATCCTATAGCAAAAAACAGCCCAGCACAAATATCGCCACCAAAATCCATTGACGGAGCAATGTCCCACAATTTAAGTCAGAAGGTTAGGGGCAAGGTAAAGTAAAAAGTAGTGCCTTTTCCTGGCTGGCTTTCCAACCAGATGCGTCCCTGGTGTAAATCTATCAACGATTTGGCGATAGTTAGACCCAGACCCGTCCCGCGCACTTTAAGCTCCTGACCACGCCGAGTGCGATAAAAGAGCTCGAAAATCCGAGCCAGGTCTTCCGGCTCAATACCCATGCCCTGGTCTGCAATGCTTACTTGTATTTCGTGGAGTACAATAGTGGTGGCGTTACTGCTCCAACTGGTCGGCTCGGCCTCAGTCTGCCCTATTTTGAGCCGAACCAGGCCGCCATTGGGGGAGTATTTGACAGCATTGGCGACTAAGTTGTTCAGCACTTTGGTCAGCTTTTCTTCATCGGCATACACCTGGGGCAAGTCTGGCATTACCTCAAGTTCAAAGCGGTGTTGTAGCTTTGATGCGCGGGTTTCCTCTTGTTGGACGACAAACCCAAAATTAGTTAGCACCTTTTGCACCAATGTTTCCATGCTGAACCAGCTTTTAAGCAGTTCTAGCCGTCCTGCCTCGATGCGCGACAGATCCAGCAGTTCATCTATAATTTCGTTAAGCTGGCGGGCCTCCTCATAGATACGGGTAATCCACGAGTTTTGAATTTGAGGAGAGGCAGCCCGATGAAGCAACAACTCGGCGTAACCATAGATGCCTGTGAGCGGGGTACGCATTTCGTGGGAAACCGTTGAAATAAACTGGCTTTTGAGCCGCTCCACCTCTTTTTCGTGGGTGACATCTCGAACCAGGCTACCCCGCCCCACCAAGCGTTCGCTCTCGTCGTGTACATCAAAAAAGGAAAACTCTAACTCACGATTAGGGCGGCTGCTTTCGGTTGCATTGTTGTGAAGATAGCTGAACTCAACCACAGCTGGGCTGCTTTGCGTAGTCATCGCAGCGGCAATTTGGCTTGCCACCCGCTCCGGTTGGCGGGCATTGCGGCTGACCTGCTGCAAAATCAGATTGAAAGTTTGCCCAATAGCATTTTGTGGTTCAATTCCCAATAACTCGGCTACCTTTTGGTTGGCAAACATCACGCGCTCGTCCGCTCCCACTAGAAACAGCCCCGCCCCGATACTTTCCACCAGAGCATTAAAAATTCGCCGTTGGTCTTCTACCTGTAGCAGCAAAATTTGTTTCTGCCAAATTACCTTTTCGGCTTGTAAGTGCAATTTTACCTGTTCGGTGTTATCAGTCGAGTAAATTATTAGTCCTTCCACTTCCTTTTGCTGGTTGAAGAAAGGATAGATATAAGCTTGCCAGTAAGTAGTAGAGCCATCAGGGTTGAGGCGTTGTAAGGTCTCTAAAATTTGAGGTGTGCCAGAATAATAGGCTTCTTCAATCGCATTTTTAGAGCCATCAAGTAGTTTCAACACTCCGGTTTGGTCTTGCATCAGTTCGTTCCAGGTCAGACCGATAATATGGGGGCCGGTTTGGGCAAGGGTAAGCTGATTCGCCATAACAATCTTATGACGCGGCCCATAAGTAATTAAGACCGAGGAGGGCAAACCTTCTACAATCTTTTCGGCCAAATCTGACAAACTCAGACCGAATGGCTTTAGCAAATTATTTGGCACGGAGGATGGGGGCGGAATAACAGCTGTGAGGCGCATCAAGCGCAGGCGTTGAGCTTTGGTTTTAGAGACTTTATACATTTTCAAATCCAGCTATTGCAACGCGGGCAATACCAATTCAGCTTTTTCATTCCCCTTGTAACTTATCGGCAAGGCTTCCAAACTACCGTCCGGCTTAGTCGCGTACATTCCGATTTCAAGCCGATAATGGCCCTGGCGCAAATCTAGGCCGGAAGGTAGCGGCAAACTCTGGCTGATTAGTAGCCATTCGCCCGCTTGCCAGCTGCTCGTTGCCAGCGTTTGGGGATTAAACGGGCCGAAATCCAGACCCTGCCGCACCAACTGGTGGGGGTCAGGAATAACCTGACCGTTGGGTGGCGCATCTTGTTGGGCGATTAATTGACCGTTCGCGTCCAGCAAATGCACAAATAAAGTGTAGTTCTTGGGCAGCTTTTGTTGTACCTGCCAATACGAGCTAACTGTTAAAATGCTTCCGGTTTGCCGCTCGTAGCTCACCCCGTCCAGCCTGAAAGCACTGCCGAATATATAATTATCAAAGGCAAATTGCGGCAAGAGCGGTTGCGGACGTGGTCTCCATAAGCCAATTCCGTCCGGGAAAATCAGCTGATAGTTGGCGTTAAGGGCTTCCCAACCCGCCTCGGTAAAGCGGTGTGAACCAATATTCAACAACACCAGGGCGAAACGACGACTACGCAAATCGGCAATGAACTGGCTTTCGTCCCACTGCCCGGCGTGGGCCTGTAACTGTTGATGGTACAAATCGTCATATACGACAGGGCGGTTCGTTTTAAGTTGCAAATAAATATCTTCCGAAAGCACGTCGCCCGGTGTTCCCTCAATTTGTTTAACCAGACCTTGCAACATGGCCGCACGGTTGGCGGCGGGCATACTGCCGGGCGAATAATATAAATTGCTGCCTGGATAGCTCAGGCTTTGCCACGCGAAAATTCCCGCTATCCCCACTGCCACTCCAATTCTTTGCCAGCTATCTTTGCCAATTCTGCCAGCTGCTTCGATAGCCCCGGCTGTCAACACCCCGGCAGCCAAAACAAGTGGTGGGAAGAAGTCCAGGGCGTGGTTGTAGCCGCTTTGATACGCTCCCACCGTAACCAAAGTAGCTGTGCCACTTGCAAGCCACCACACCGCCAAACCCGGCGCGTACCACTGTTTGCGCCGCCAATGTGTGAAAGCCCGCCCTAACTCGATACCCACCAACACCAACGCCAGCCCCAGCAAAGCCAGATGGTCGGGCAGAATGCGGGACGACAGCCTGCGCCAGAAATCGCCCTAAACCCACGGAACTTGTTGAGCCGTAAAAGTTTGGAAATAAAGGCGATGGTGGGTCAGCCAATCCAGCGCGGCGAACGGTATGGCGAGTAAACCGCCCCAAACCAGGCCGAACCGCCAGCCTTTATGCCAGTCTTTGCAAGCAATATAAGCCAACACCGCCCCACCCGTCGCCACTTCGTTTTGCTTGGCAAAAAAGGCCAGAGCCAGCAGCCCAGCCCCATCCATAGTTGCCATCGTCTCCCTTTGCCGTTGGTCGCGTCAGCCCATATCCAGGCCAGACCGAGACCGCCCGTCGCCATGGCGATTGCCAGCATATCCTGTTTGTAGAAGGTACTCCAAATTAAGGTCGGGTTAAGAGAGAACCATACGCCCGCCCCAAACAGCCCGGCGATGGCACTATTGACTTTGCCCACCCCAAAATTGCGGATCGCGTACCGATAGATTAGCCAGGCCAGTAGTGCGCCAATTATGAGGCTGGATACCAGTGAAATTAGTCGCCCGCCCACGATGTTCAGGCCGAAGATTTTAAGGAACGCGGCACAAAGCAGATAATAAAGGGGTGGATACGGGGCGGCTAAGAAATCATCGGGGCTAGACTGGGCATAAATATTGACACCGTGCGCCAGCTTCCAAGCTGCGTCCAGATTAAAACCTTCATCAAAATCAATCTGCCAATCCCAATTCAAAACTTGCCAGGAGTGAGCCACAAATTCGGCCAGATGGGGTAAGAGTGGCACAAACAAAACCAGCCACAATAATTGGGCCGGTTTGAAAGCGTAAATATGAGTTTTTGGGATAGGTTGGGCAAGCGTTTGGGTCATTGCGCCCCCGCAGTTACAAGGTCGGCCAGGAGACGGCTTTGTTGGATATTGCTCCGCCAATAGACGTTTCGAGACAATCTATTGACGGAGCAATGTCTTACCAGAACCTGACTTTGCAATAGCCTTGCATTATAAACTGGTTGAGCTATGTTGGACATCACTATTTAGCCCGTTTCGTCCAGAAGTAGGTCGCTGTTGTCGGGCCGCACAGTTTCACCTTCCTCCAGCGTTACCAGCTTTTCGGTAATCTGGTGGCTGGGGGCAATCTCCGGCGTTTCTTCAATTTCTTCCTCGCCCATAAAGAAAGAAAGCTGCACGGGTTTGGTACGCTGTTTTTCGGCTTGCAACAAGCGGCGTTCGTCCGACACCCGTATAATTTCGCCATCCTGCCACTCAAACAAGCTTTTCTGACGGCGGTTTCCGCGTGTAAAAGGCGACGAGGCCCGCATCAAATCTTCGGGGTGGATACCCTTGTCGTGAGCCAGAGTTTGCAGGCTATGACAATGTTTCAAAAAGCTGCACCCATCGCACTTGTACATATTAGAGGCGAGGGGGAATTTTTCTTTTTCGATGGCCTGCCCGATAGTAAAAATCCGTTCGCGCAACACCCGCCGTTCGCCTTCGCCGCGTATCGTGGGAATGTGGCTGCCGTCCCGAATATTTTCGATAGCGAAACGGCGTTCCAAGAACGGATAAAGCATTTCTACGGCCAGGTCATAGCAACTAAACTGCGTATCCATATCCAGGGCGTGGGGAGCCATCGCCTTGTAGCCGGATTTGTAATCCACCACCAGCAAATGCCCATCACGGCCCTTCGCAATCGCCTTGCCCAAATCGGCGTGATCGTAACTGGGGGGATGGGTCGAGTCTTTGAGTTCCAGGCGGTCAATATAACCCTGGAGAGCATAGCCCTTATTAGTTTTTTCGTTGGTCAGGCTGATAATGAAATAATGCTCGACGGCCACGTGGGAGAAAGGCACATCCTGGTTACGCAGGAAAAATTCATAGCTGGCTTTGTAACCCGCCCCCAAAAGTTTTTCTTTTTCGTCGGGGCTGCGCCACAATACGGGGGGCTTTTTGCGACCTTTGTCGGTTTTGGGCTGCGAGTCTATCCCGAACCATTTGCCGCGAAAAACGTTGGCAAAATTGGCCGCCGACTGATACATCTTAGCTTCGGGGTTTTTGCGCCGAAAATACTCGTAAAACAAGCCGTGTAAAACCGTGCCGAATTCTAGCGCGGGGTAACGAGGCATTTCTTCGGGATTTTCCAGATAGTTGAACCAAAATCGCGTCCCGCAATCTTGATACAGCTTCATCATACTATCGCTCAACACCAGCTTGCCGTCTTTGGTATGCCGCATACGCTTTTAGCCTTCGCTTTATCAACTACTGCGCGGATACCAAAAATAAGGCTAAGGGAATATGCCTGCCCCGCGAGTGTTTTCTTTTAGAATGGCGAACCGAACGAACCTGCAAAACCAAACTTTACCCAAACTATTCTTAGGGTAGAGTGCTTGTTCTATTCTAGCATACTCTGTCCAGTCCCATCGCATCTTTTTCGAGCTTGCAAAGCTAATTTACATAATCTATAACGACTTGCAGAAGTGCCACAAAGCGTTATAATTGCCCTATAAATCTTCTGAATTGATTTAGCATCTTTTTCAAAGGAAAACCAAAGTGGAAAAAGTGATAGACAAACCTGTTGCCCAACCGCACGTAAATAATCGCACGCTTATCGCTGGTTGGTTTTTAATCGTGGCGGGGATAATTCCGTTGTTGGCCTTCACGGGCGTGTTAATCTTTGCGATGCTGACGACGGACTTCGCCAGTGGCGCGACCTTCAATCTGGATATTTTTAGCGGTCTGGCGGTATTAGTCGGCACGCCCTGTCTAATTGCGTTATTGGTGGGTGTCAGCAAAATCAAGTTGTATCGGCAATACCGCCCCAAAATTGATTAGTCCAAAACCGTCCAAACTATGTGTGGAAAGGTTAGGCGTGGAGTCATCTTCGGCTGATGCCGGTGCAAAAAAAATATCGGTGGTAATCCCTAATTACCAGGGTGAAAAGTTCCTGGCGGGCTGTCTGGCCTCGTTGTTGACGCAAACCCGACCTCCTGACGAGATTATTGTGGTGGACGATGCCAGCCACGACGGTTCGGTGGCTCTCGTGCGCCAACAGTACCCCCAGGTGCAGCTGATACTGCGCGAACAGAACGGAGGCTTTGCCGCCTGTGCTAATACGGGGCTGGACGCGGCGACAGGCGGGATTGTTTGTCTGTTTAACAACGATGCTGAAGCCGCTCCCGACTGGCTGGCTATTCTGGAGCAGACTTTTGAGACGCGGCCCGAAATCTCATCGCTTGCCAGCCGGATTATGCTATATGACCGCCACCAAGTTTTTCACGCAGTAGGCGATTTTTATCGGGCCAACGGCGTGCCAAGCAATCGGGGAGTATGGCAAACCGACGACGGCCAGTTCGATACTGTCCAGGAAGTATTTGGGGCTTGTGCAGCGGCCTCGGCTTACCGCACAAGCGTGTTGGACGAAGTTCGCGCTGATAACCTTGATGGCAAAGTATTGGATGAGCGACTTTTTATGTATTGCGAAGATGTAGATTTGAATTTGCGTTTGCGTTTGCGTGGTTTGCGCTGTTTGTATGTGCCGAAAGCACGAGTCTATCATCGGCTGAGTGCTACGGGTGCGGGTACATTAGCCAGTTTTTATAACGGGCGCAATTTTATCACCGTTGCACTTAAAAACCTGCCCACCGAGATTTTATGGGCCAACCTTCCCGCCATTGTAATTACGCAGTTGGGCTATGCTTTATTTTCCCTGCGTCATTTGCGGCTCAAGACCGAACGCGCCCGGCTCAAAGGTCAATTGGCAGCTTTGCGTTTGTTACCTCAAACTTTGCGGCAACGCGCCCAGGTACAAGCCCATCGCCGTGTCTCTAAAGAATATTTTGCCTCGTTATTAGAATGGTAGGAACGGCCCCGTTCATGCTTATTAGGCAATTTTCCGTCTGATCTTATAATGGCTCTGACAAAGTGTTTCTGGGGAGCTTTCTACAGGGTTACATATAATAAGCCCATTGTAAGCAGCACTCCCTGATTTGCAATGGGCTTAGTTTGTTTCAACCATTCGAGTTGCTACAGCTTTACCAGCTAGAGTTTTTATTGGGCTAAATTGCCTTCATAAAGCACTCCGTCTCGCATAGTTACGCTGCGGTCACAACGGGCCGCAATGGTCGGGTCGTGGGTAACGAGACAGACCGTCAGCCCCAGGCGTTGACGCAGACCAGAAAGCAAATCCAGAATTTCCTGACTACGCGCACTGTCCAGATTACCCGTCGGTTCGTCGCCTAGCAGCAACGCTGGCTGATTGGCTAAGGCCCGCGCAATCGCCACCCGCTGCTGCTCCCCGCCCGAAAGCTGGGTCGGTTTGTTGTTGAGGCGTTCGCTCAAACCCACCAGTTGCAGTAGTTCTTTGGCCCGCTCTTCGGGTTTGAACTGGGCTTTTTTGTCGAACTGGATGGGCAACATCACGTTTTCCAGAGCCGAAAGCGTCGGCACTAAATTAAAGAACTGGAATACAAAACCGATGGTGCGGTTACGAACACGGGCCAGCTGCTTTTCGCGCATCCGGCTGATGTCCTGCCCGGCGATACTGACCTGCCCACTGGTCGGCACGTCCAATCCACCGATGATGCCCAACAAGGTAGTTTTGCCGCTTCCGCTTGCGCCAATAATCGCCACCATCTCGCCTTGCCGCACCTGGAAATTAACTCCGTGCAGAATTTCAAGCGACTGCTGTCTGTTCAGTTTGACCTGTTTGGTGATGTTGCGGCATTCTACTATTAACCCACCAGTGCCACCGTTTTCTGTCGCCATCACCCCGTTAGCTTGTGGTTGCATTTAAGAAAACTCCTTTATTAGTAGTTATCAGCAATCAGTAAGCAGTCGTCAGTTAAGACCCTCATTACCAGCCTACCTTACCAATTCTTTTGACCGCACTTAGTCTTAACTGAAAACTGATGACTGAAAACTGATAACTATTCATACCTCAACACCACCATCGGTTTCTCTTGGGCTGCGCCCCAGGCGGAGGCTATCGTGGCGATGATTGCCAGGCCCACCGCTAAAACCAACATTCCAATAATAATCAAGGGCGAGATAGATAGCACCCCAGGGTCGTCCTTCGTGCCGATTTGCGACACCCCAAATGCCCCGATGGAGATAGCCAGGAGTAAGCCAAACAAACCGCCCAGGAAACCTACTACCGCCGTTTCCCAATTGATAATTGCTAACACGCGCCCACTGTCCGCCCCAATGCTTTTCATTACGCCCATCTCGGTGCGTCGTTCCAGCACGGCCAGCGCGACATTATTGGCAATCAAAACCGCGCCCGCTATCAAGCTCAGAAAAGCCAGCAAGACGGGGAAAGCCGTAATATTATCAATGATACTGTTGATAATATTGCTGATAAACGAAAGGTCGCTCGCGCTTGCTCCCGGAAAGTTGGTTTGTACGTATTTAATTGCTTCGTCAACCTTGTCTTTATCGAGGGTCAGGTTGAAATCAGTGGCGTGATTGGGCATTCCCTGTACCCGGTTTAAGGTGGTGGCTATAGGCACAATCACGATGAAACTTTTGCCATCGTAGATACCGGAGATAGTAAACTTGTACTGCTTCCCGCTCAGTTCTTGATACACCATCTGGTCGCCCACTTTGAGTTTGTAATCGTCGCTGATGCCCTTGCTTATAACCATCTGGTCATCATTTTGGTAAGCCTGCCCACCACTTTCGATAGTGCCTAGCGTTCCCAAATCAGAGGCAGACACGCCAGCCAGATTGGTTAATTCGGCACCGCCTTGTCCTCCCCGGTTGTTATTTTGACCTTTGGCCTTGTCGCGGGCCGCTTTATCAGCTACCAACTGTTCCGCACTGAGGCCGCCCGCGCTGACTAACTGCAAACGCACTCTTTCGTCCAACAGATATTTTTGCAGCCCTGGCACTTTATTGGTGTCCAGAGCCTGTTTGATAGCAGTCGCCTGGGTGTCGCTTGTGGCACTTACCTGAGCGTTGTAGCCAAAGCTCTTGGCAAGTGAGGTTTGGATAGTTTCTTTGAGGCTGCTTGCCAGAATAAACACCACTGCCATTGCAAAGATACCGACCATCATTACTAACATCGTAGTGGCACTTTTGGCCCGTCCCCGGCTCAGGTTGCGCCGCGCCATTTTGTAGTTGAGACCAAAGGGTAAAGGGATTTTGCCCACTATCCACAAGATACCGCTAAAAATCAACACCAAAATTGAACAGCTAACCAGGGTTGAAAAGGCCACGATAATCCCTAATACCAACTGACCGTCCAACACCACTCCGGCTAACACGCCCATTATCAAGGTCATCAACACAATAATTAACAAGGTTGCCACTATTGAAATGCGAGGCAGGGCGTTAGTTTTCTGGCGTAACACCTGGGCGGGCGGAATCTTGCTGGCTGAGTAAGCTGGTAACAAACCAAACACAATAGCCGTCACAATCCCGACTACTACGCCCAATATCACGGGCTGGAGGTAAAAAGTGTAAGGAAGGGCCGTGCTGACAAAACCCTCGGCAGCTTTGTTGATTACCAGGGTTAAAAGTTCGCCCAATACTACCCCAACTGCACTACCAATCAACCCCAAGATAGCCGACTCAATCACAAAAACCTCGACGGTTTGGCTGGCTTCCATACCCAGGGCTTTGATGGTGGCAATTTCGCCGCTGCGCCGTCCCACCACTACCAACATAGTGTTGACTACGCCTACACTGCCGATCAGGAGTGAGAGCAAACCGACATAGTTCAGCAAATCACTAATACCTTTGCTGGCCTGTTTGAGTTGGTCGTTGAGTTCGGTACTGGTTTGGGCATCAAAACTCGGTGAAAGGGCGTTAATGGCATCGCGGGCTTTAGCGTCTGCCCCTTTAGCATCGGCGGTTTTGACATAAACAGTTTCTGGCTGGATATTTTCGGGGGTGAACAACCCTTTGGCCGTTTCCTGTGAAATATAGCCATAGCCAGTAAAAGCTGCCTGACCAGTATCCGAGGCTGGAGTAACGCTCTTGCCAGTCAAAATACCTACGACGGTCAGGGTTTGGGTTTTGTTGTCATTAGAAAGGGCTTTGACCTTATCCCCGACTTTCGCGCCGATGCTGTTATCCATTTTATCGTTTACGACTATTTGGTTTGGCCCGGTCAGCACATCTTTGAGGTGTTTCCCTGCCGGAGTTGCCAGTTCTACCGTGCCATAAAAAGGATATTTGGTCGGGTCAACCACAAAGGAAGGGTAATTGCTGCCAAAATCGTTGCTTCTACTGCCGTCGGATTTATTGATACCCACACCGGTATTATTGACCATTGTGGTGTAATCCACGATGGTGTTGGATTTAAGGCTGTCCAATTTAGCCAGGTCTTGGGTCGTGAAAGCACCCTGACGATTATTAACCAACACATCGGATTGGGAACTGGCGCGGGCATCTCCGGCCACCGCGTCCTGGATTGAGTGGCCGGTGGATTGCAACGCTACAATCGAGGCCACGCCCACTGCAATACAGAGAATGGCAAAGAAACTGCGCTGCCCACCTCGTTGGATGGAACGCCAGGCATACTTGAAGTAAAGGGCGAGATTACTCATAGGTCTCCTTCCCGTTTAATTATTACTTAATAGCTTGTTGCTGGCTCAACACCTTTGTCAAGCGGGGTCAGGGTTGATGCGTCAACCCAAAAACATTTGTGTTGTGCTGCATGGATTAAGACACTGCCTTTGCCGTAATAGTTTCATATCATTTGAAGCATACCTTTGTGGCTAAGAAAAAGGATGTGCCAAAGGTCATATTTTTCCTGGTTACTTTGACTGTACTATACAATTCTTTTGCTTTTATACTATCGCAGGGCATAATTTGAGGTTCTTCAAGTTCCTAAAACCGCACTTTATTAGCTTTGATAGTATAACTTAAAAAACTTGAAGATAGGTACAATTAGTGTTATAATAGCTAAATATTTATTGGACAAGTCTTAACCTTTTTTGTAGGCGTAGCTTTGCTATAAATTTACCTACCCCCCAGCCTACTGACGCAACGGAAAATTCACTTTTTCGTTTGCTGCAAACAGAATTTGATGTTGATTTGCCAATCTTCCACCTGACCAAACCTATTTTGGTGAAAACAAGCCACAAATTGGAAGAAGCGATTTTGAATCGTAATCTGCCAGCGATGATTTTTACTGGCTTCCAGAGTAACAAATACGTAAATCAAGAGCTAGACCGTTACCAAAAATTGGCAGTTTCGGCCCACTCCGTTTACGTTTTTGCTGGCCCTGCAATTACTGGCCTTTCGATACAACCTGAGCCTTCCCTTACTGGTAGCAATATTGTGAAAGTAGATTTGGCGGCGGAAGATGTACTCTGCCAGGAATGGTTTTTGCTGTTTTTAACCGACTATTTCAGTGTACTTTTTTGCGCCAAAGAGCGGGAATTGCCTGCCCAAAACGAAGCTGACCGCGCTTTTGATACTATTTTAACCTTTGACACCACCGTGATTGAGCATACTCTAGCTATATTGGGCAAAGTGTTGGCGCACTACCGCCCTGATAAGCTTGAGCAGATGCGTCAGGGTTGTAGCCTGTTCCCACCAGTTTTGCCCCAATCAGGCTATGCTCTATCCTTGATGACGGCCTTCTTGCGACAGACAGCTACTTATCGCCCGGTCATCAACCAATTAGACCAGGACGAGGCGATACTAGAAACTGTTCGCGCTTTGTTGCACGATAGCAGCCAACCCCTAACCGCGCTGCTGGTTTTGCTTGACCTTTTCGACCAGCAAGGTTACGCTGATACAAAAGATTTGCAAAGTTTGAAGGAAATGGCAAGTGAAATAAAAACTATATTGACTGACGTTCGTCAAACCACGCTTCCTGTTTCCCTTAAAACAAATATTCACACCCAGCTAAAGAATCTCGATGGTGACGATGTGCTGATTGGATAGTTGTCGGCTTCAACCTTTTACCCCAATCAAATTGCCCTTGCGAATGGCCTGTTTTTGCTATATAGTGGCGGGTAATATTTAGCTATAATTTTTAGAAAACTAGCCGAACTGAAAACATAAGGAGATGCCAGTGGCTTTACAGCTAGTAGTGCTTGATATGCCGGGCCAGTTGCCGGGCCTACCCCAACCCACTTCTTTCGATCTGCAACCCGATACTGCCCGCCCGCTTCTTTTTATCGGCAGACAAGCCGACAACGATGTTATTCTGGCCGACTCTAGTGTTTCGCGCCACCACGTCGAAGTCCAGGTGTTCCAGGACGGAATTGCGGTGCGCGATTTGGGTAGCGCGAACGGGACATGGCTCAACAACGAGCAATTAGCTCCCCAGGTACGGACATTGGTGCGGCCCGGCGACAGGTTAAAAGTGGGCAACGTTCTGACCACGCTCAAACTTGCTAATGTCACCCCTATCGAAGACATACCAACAACAGCCCTTAATAACAGTGCGGCCCAGCCTACTGCCTATAACCCGCCCGTCACTCCTAATTATGGAGCTGCTGCTCCCACCTCCGCCGCGTATGGCAATCCCAATCCGGCTGGTTATGTCCCACCCCCGTCGCAACCACCGCTCTATAACCAGCCACCAACAGGGACGCAAGCTGCCTACAACCCTGCGCCTTCATACAATAATCTTAATAATTCTGCTGGCTCTGCATCGCAGGCCGCTTATAATCAATCCCTCTCGTCGGGTTACACCAATAATCAGGTGGGCGCGAACGTTTATAACCAGGGCAATATCCAGCCGAACCAGCCACCCACTGCTTCTGGCTATAATACCTACAATCCGGTAGAGTACGCGCCTGGTTATGTGCCTGTGCAACCGACTCCCCTGCCACGCTCGAATATGCAACCAGATAATTATGTGCCTGACCTTTACCCAGACGGCTATACAGGTCAAAACCGACAAGGTAGCCAGTCTTATCCCAATGGCCCGCTCTCTGCTGCTCAGTCCAGACCACGTCGCCCAGGTACACCTTATCTAGTTATTGTGCCGCTTTTGCTGGCGGTAATTATTGTGCTGGCGGTAGGCGGCTTCTTGCTGGTGCAGGCTTTGAACAAAAACACCAGCAGTTACACCACAATGGAACAGCTAAATTTGCCAGCGTCACCCGCCAGTGCCAACACCGTATCCGAAGTGTTGGGAGTAAGCGTGCCAGTTTTTACGGGCTGGAAACGCGCTCAAGACCCGGCGGGAAACCGTGTCGTATTTATCAAACCAGGTCAGACTACCACGGCCCTGACTATCGAAAAACCGCCTAGCGCAACTTTGCTCAATGGCAACCTGTCTCCCGAAGCGGCAGTGCGCCAATACGTAGTGAATGTCCAGGCCAACGCCCAAAACGTCACCATTTCGACTCAACCTGTGCAGGTCAAGCTTAGGGATGGCAATCTGGCTGCTTTGGCAATCCTACAATTTAGTGTGCCAAACGTCGTCACGGGCTACTGGATGCAAGCTCTGGCTGTCCAGTGTGGTGGCAACCTTTATTTTGTAACCGCCGCCGCCGAAAATCAAAACAACGACACCGCGACAGATACCGACTTGAAAGCAGCTATCTCGAATACTAGATGCAAATAGTAAGCAGTTATTAGTGGTCAGTTAAGGCAATAAACAAGGGTAACTGCTCAGGTACTGTCATTCTGAGCAGAGGCACTGCGAAGCGAAGAATCTGTTGCTAAATATTTGTGAACCATAGAATACCCGAATCGAAGCAATTGACCCTTCACTTCGCAGCAACCAGTTGATGCCTCCGCTCAGGGTGACAATATCTGGCTAAATAGTTACGAATAAAGAGCGGTTACTTGTTTTAACTGATGATTGACAACTGCTGGCTGGTAACTGAACCAGAAGTAACGAATCTGGCGTTTAGAACGGGAAACAGGTGACAAGATTTTTAATGTGTAATATAATAGGGCCATACAACCTATGGAAACGGAAACATGGAAACGGAAACACCCAATTCTTAGAACGGCAATGTGAACGGTTATGTCTAAGAATCAAACACCCGCCACACTCACGCTGACTTTGCCTTTGCCGCCCGGAATCAACACTCAATACAGCACGGTTAATGGGCGACGAGTTTTGAGCGAAGCGTCCCGCAAATGGAAGCAGTCAGTCGCGCAGCGCATCAGACTGTTAGAAGAGCGAGACGTGATAAGTGAAGCGATGCAACACACCTTCAACAGCAATCATCTTTCATTTTTCCTAGATTTTTATTTCGCTACACCCCACCGCCGCGACCTAGATGGCGGTCTGAAAATCACCCTTGACGCAGTTTGTGCCGCGCTGGATTTGAACGATAACCGGGTGGTGGATATTCACTTAATAAAAAAAATTGATCCGCTCAACCCACGTTTGGAATTGACGATGGAAGCTATTTTTGATTGGCAATTTGATACACAATACGTCTATTTGGGTGATGAGCCAGCCAGCGAATAAACGCAAATTTTTATAGGAATAAATTTATTTATGCAGACCAGCGATATGCCCCATACCAGCAGTCGGGTTACTAACGTTCCGGCCACTGAATCAATCGTAATTCTGGATTTTGGTTCACAGTTTACCCGCCTGATTGCACGCCGTATTCGGGAAGCTCAGGTTTATTGTGAGATTTTACCCCATGATGCCACGTGGGAACGCGTGCAGGTTTTGAACCCGCGTGGTTTTGTGTTATCGGGCGGCCCGGCCAGCGTTTATGAAGCGGGTGCGCCCCAATTGCCAGCGTATGTTTTGGAAAGCGGACTACCTATATTGGGGATTTGTTACGGTATGGGTTTGTTGACCCAGGCTTTGGGTGGCGATGTGCAGCCTGCCGAGCGGCGCGAATATGGTCAGGCCGATGTGATGTTGGATACCAGCAGCCCTTTGTTTAAGGATTTGCCGCACCCTTTGAGTGTCTGGATGAGCCACGCCGACTTGATTGCCGCACCCCCGCCTGGTTTTCAAACCATTGGCTATAGTGCGAACGCTCCGGTGGGGGCGATGGCCGGAAGTGGGCCGCAAGGTCAGCCTGTTTACGGCGTACAGTTTCACCCCGAAGTAGCCCATACCCAGCACGGAGACCAGATTTACCGTCGCTTTTTGTTCGATATATGCGGCTGCGCGGGCGATTGGACAAGCCAGCACTTTATTGAGGAAAGCCTTGCCAGCATCAAGGAAAAAATTGGCCCCACCGGACGGGCTTTGTGTGCTTTGAGCGGGGGGGTAGATAGTGCGGTGGCCGCCACTTTAGTCGCCCAGGCTATCGGAGAGCGTTTGACGTGCGTTTTTGTCAATAATGGTTTGCTGCGCCAGGACGAAGCCGAAAGCGTGGTCGAGACTTTCCGGGACAATTTGGGGCTGAACCTGGTGTATGTAGATGCCAGTGCGCGTTTTCTGGCGGCTCTGGAAGGGGTAATTGACCCCGAAGCCAAACGTAAGATTATTGGAACGGAATTTATTCGGGTCTTCGAGGCCGAGGCTGCCAAACTTGGCCCGGTGGATTGGCTGGTGCAGGGGACGCTTTACCCTGACGTTATCGAGAGTGCCACCCCCGAAACCAAAAACGCCTCTCGTATCAAAACTCATCATAATGTGGGCGGTTTGCCCGCCGATATGCAGCTAAAATTGGTCGAGCCGTTGCGCTATTTGTTCAAAGATGAAGTACGCGAAGTGGGTTTGGAACTGGGGCTGCCACCCGACGTGGTGTGGCGACAACCGTTTCCGGGGCCAGGTCTGGCGGTGCGCGTAATCGGCGAGGTCAACCCTGAACGGTTGGCAGTTTTGCGGGCGGCGGATGCGATTGTACGCCAGGAAATTACGGCTGCCGGGCTTGACCGCCAGGGCGAGGTCTGGCAATTTTTCGCTGTAATGACCCCTCTGCAAAGTGTGGGCGTGATGGGAGATGGGCGCACTTACGCCAACGTGGTGGCGGTGCGGGCAGTTAGCAGCCGTGACGGGATGACGGCGGACTGGGCGCGGTTGCCCCATGAGCTATTAGCTCGTTTGAGCAATCGGATTGTGAACGAGGTCAAAGGAGTCAACCGGGTGGTGTATGACATCACCAGCAAGCCCCCCGCGACTATTGAATGGGAGTAATAAATCTTGATGGAAGCGGTCAAGTAGCTTCCACACGTGAGTAGCTACAAACGCAAAAGGCTTTGCGTCTAGGGTCAGGTGGAGCTTACCCATGATAAATTTGCCGACAATTTTGGTGGTTGATGACGACCCTTCCATTTTGAAGCTGGTAAGCACCGCTTTGGAAAACGACGGGTTTGAGGTGACTACTGCCATCACCGGCCAGCAGGCTCTTAACAAATTGAGTAAAGAATTGCCCAGCCTGGCAATCGTAGATTTGAACTTGCCGGATATGCACGGATTTGACTTATGCCGCCGCTTACAACAGTATGCTATTATTCCAGTAATTTTACTAACCGGGGTGGATGCCGAAGATATGATTGTCAAAGGTATTGACAACTATGCCGAAGATTATATTACCAAACCTTTCCAGGCTTCGGTGCTGGCGGCCCGCGTGCGTCGGGTTCTAAAACGCTATGGCGATGTCCAAAACACCAGCCTCAGTGCCGAAGTAGTGGTGGACACGGGGCTGCACGTGAATTTTGGGCAGCATTGGGCCGAGGTGCGGGGGCAACGAGTCGAACTTACGCCGATTGAGTCCAAGCTTTTGCATATGTTGATGCGCCACTCCGGGCAAGTATTGACTACTGACTCGCTCCTGACTCGCGTCTGGAATGCTGACGAAGAAGTATATGTGGAGGGGTTGCGGGTCCATATCCGCCGCCTGCGTGAGAAACTTGAAATTGACCCAGGCAAACCCATCTATATCTTGACCGAACGCCGGGTAGGTTATCGCTTCAAATCTTTTGGGCAAGCTAATCTGGAAACGGCGGCGGTCAATCATATTAGTGCTTAGAATTATAATTTAATTCCATGAATAATTTTGAAATTAAACCCGCCCGCCAACCCACTAATCTGGAGAGGAGCGAAACTACAGATTTAGTTCCGGCAGCCAGGTCACGCCGCCCTACCCTAAAAAAAAGGGAAGGGAACGACTCCGAAGCTTTGCGTCATCGGATAGCCGTCCTTGAAGCCGAGAACCGCAGCCTCTACAAGCAAGCTTTCCAGTTGCAACAAAGTCTGGAAACGACGGGCGCAAGCGAAAAAGAGCTAACCACTTTTATCTCGACGGTAGCCCACGAACTCCGTACCCCTCTTACTTCAATTAAAGGCTATATTGATTTGGTGTTAGAAGGAGAAGCGGGAGACATCAACGAGATTCAGCGTGAGTTCCTGGCTATCGTGGGGGCTAACTCCAACAAATTAGCTTCAATTATTGGTGACTTGTTGGATGTATCGCGGCTAGAAACGGGTCGCACTATCTTTAAGCCTTTTTTGACCGAATTGGTTAGCTTGTGTCAGGCGTTGACCGACAGTGTGCGGCCTCAATTTGAAGCCAAAAATATTAGCTTCAAGCCGGAAATCCCGTTGGGTGGTCATCTCGAAATGCTGGCAGACCGAGACCGCTTGCTGCAAGCGTTACGCGCTCTCCTGTCCCAGGCCGGCTTGTTCAGTTCTCAGGGCGGCACGGTGCGTTTCACCCTTAGCCGGGGTTTTGAGCCACATCAGGCCGAAATTGTAATCAGCAATGACGGGCCGCCTATTGCTCCTCAAGATTTGCCGCGTGTTTTTACCAAATTTTTTCGCCCTTCCTTCCCTGGTACGGATTATGAGACTTATAGTGGTACAGTCTCCCACGCAGGTGAAAACGAACGCGAAAACAGCCACACCGGGTTGGGGCTGGCGATTGCGAAGGCTATTATCGAAATGCACCAGGGGCAGGTGGAGGTGGAAAGTGAAGAAGGGTTGGGCAATCGCTTTGTGGTGACGTTGCCCTTGTTATACAGTGCTGGAAGCGGGGCGGCAGAAGAAACCTGGCCCACCAACCAGCCAGCGGTGTTGGTAATCAGCCAGGACAAGGGTTTTGTCGAGACCATGCAAACCATTTTGAAAAGTGAAGGTTGCCAGGTGGTGGTAGCGCAGGAGCGCGAAGAGGTGATAGCTACCACACCTGCCTGGCAGCCGGATTTGATTATCGAGAACGGTTTGGAATTGGAGCAAGAAACTAAAGTCAGCGTGGCCGACCAGCCCCTGGATGTGACCCGACAGACTCCCTTACTAAGCCTGTCACTTTCGGAACTGGAACAAAGGGCGTTTCGAGCCGGGGCTTTAGCGGTATTGCCCTGGCCTTCTGAGGAAATGCGCCTTAAATCCGAGCTAATCCAGCTGCTGGGAAGCGAACTGGAAGGCCAGGCTTTGGATAATTTTGTGGCGACTAAGACGGTCTTGCTGGTCAGCCCTCAGACCGACACTTTGCGGGTTTTCGACAAAATGCTACACGGGTTCGGTCATAAACGTGTCTTTCGGGCTACAATGGTGTCGGACGCGCTGGCTCTGGCTCGTCGCTATCAGCCTAATTTGCTGTTTGTGACAACGGGGCCAGAGCCAGACAGTATCGCACTGTTTGAAGAACTATATAGTGATCCTTTGCTTCATACTACACCTGCGGTGGTTTTCACTTCAACTGAAAACATCGCCACCAGTGCGCCGCCAGATTATCAACCGGGTAGTAGCTCACAAGCAGGTATTGGGGTTAGTAATAATAACAAGAATGTCACGCTTAACACTTTGCCTAAACCGCTCACCCGTCAGCGTCTCGTGAGCGTAATACGGCGTTTGACCGTAACCGATTAGTTTAAGGGCATTTGTATAAAGGGACTTGAATATGAAGGTTTTAGTGGCTGATGACGAAAAAGATATACGCCGTCTGATAGTTTTCACTCTGGAACGAGCTGGTTTTGAAATCGTGGAAGCCAGCGATGGTCGTCAGGCGTTGGCGGAAGCGGGTCGTCACCAATTAGATTTGATAGTGTTGGACGTGATGATGCCTCATCTGGATGGTTACGAAGTGTGCCGCCATTTGCGGGCTGACCCCAAAACTGCTAGTATCCCCGTTTTGTTTCTTTCGGCCAAAGGCCAGACCTACGAAATTGGCGAAGGTTTAAGTGCCGGTGCTACCGATTATATTGTAAAGCCCTTTGTACCACGAGACCTGGCCGCGAAGGTCAAGCAATTAGTCGGTTTGGAGTAACGTTGAAGCAGTTTGTGTATGTTTTTCTGGACGGTGTAGGCTTGGCTGGCCCTGGTGAATATAATCCCTTTACCCCGTTTGGCTCTGCCACTTCCCACTTGCTGGTTGAAGCTACCCCAGCCCTATCCCAACTGCTAGGTGGACCACTTCTGAGCGGCTTGAATGTTAGCCAACCCCAACTTTTGTTTAAACCTATAGATGCCACTCTCGGTGTAGCGGGCCGTCCCCAAAGTGCGACGGGCCAGACCGCGCTTTATACCGGGCGCAATGCTCCGGCCTGGCTAGGTCGCCACCTGACTGGTTTCGCCAACGGCTCGTTACGAATTTTGATTGAGGAAAGCGGGATTTTCAAACAGGTTTTGGAGTTGGGGGGCAAGGTGACACTGGCTAATCTTTACGCTCCGGCCTACTTCGAGGCAATTGCACAAGGTCGTCTGCGCTATGCTGTCGGCACGCTGCTCGCCTTGACTGCGGGTGTGCCTTTTCGGATGCCCGCCGATTTGGAACGGGGCGAAGCGGTTAATTGGGACATCACCAACCGCTATCTGCCGATGCGTGGGGTGGACGTGCCGCCAGTCGAACCTCAAACCGCTGGGCGACGTTTAGCCAACATAGCTCGTAACTATAATCTGACGCTTTTTGAATGTTTCCTGCCCGATTTCGCTGGGCATTCTCAAGATATAACTCAGGCACGAGATGTTCTGGCTATCATTGACGGTTTTTTGGCTTCGCTTTTTGAGGCGGTTGACCCGGCTACGACGGTAATTGTCTCCAGCGACCACGGCAATATTGAAGATTTAAGCCGCAAAACCCACACTCTCAACCCCGTCCCGCTCCTGGTCAAAGGCCCGGACGCGCCCGCTTTCGCTCCTATAGAAAATATTACCCAAATCACGCCCACGATAGTAAGTCTGCTTTAGGGTTTTTTGGTAGGGGCAGGGGTAGGCGTGGGAATGCCGCCCACTTTATAAATGTTGCCCCAGGGCGCGAACTGGCTAAAATACTTGTCGGTTCTAGTCTCGACCCCGTTTATCTTCACCACGCGGGTGATAGTTGCGTCCAACCCTTGCTGGGCATAATCCAACTGCTGACGTGTCCCTTTGGGTAGGGCCGGATCTATTACGGTTTTGTCGGGCAAGGGTGGTTTGAAGTTGGAGGGGCCAGAAGCTTTTAGCTCGATAGTTTGCCCGGCCACTTTGGTGCCATACAATTTTACGTGCAGGTAGCCGCCCTGGGTGTAGGCTTGCAGATAAAGCCAGGTGTCATAAGGGTTAGCAAAGCGCATATCCAGACCCGGTTCATACACCGCCGCATCAAAGCCGACAGGTTCGCCCATCTCCTCGTACCAGTGGACACGATAAGCGTGAGGGTGTCGCTCTACGATAGGTAGCCCGGCAAAAAAGGCCGCCCGAAAGGTAGTGGTGGAAACCTGACAAATCCCGCCGCCCACATCAGGTACAGTTTGGTCAGCCACTATAGAATAGCCCTGAGCATAACCACGCGCCGTACTAATATCTCCGATGGTGTCCAAAAATGAAAAAGTGGTGTGAGGTTTGATAAAAGTACCCGTCAGATATTTTGCTCCGGTTTCGATATTGTGACCTCGTGCCTCAATCGAGCCGCCGTAATGCGACACTCCTTCGCCCACCATTTCTTTGAGGCCGAGCGCGTTCAGGTTGGAAGTGTCCAGCGATGGTTTGAGGATTGTAACCACCAAACTTGTCTGGCGATTGGCCTGGATGTCGGCAGTCAAATGCTGGACGAGGGTTTCCACCGATTTTGCCACGTCCACCGTCAGCCCGTTGCGGCTTTGGGTCAGGGCAATGGGGTGGTCGGTAGCCCAACCTAGCTGACCTTCCTGGGGTTTTTGGTCAAGCCCCTTTGCCAGATTTGCAACAAACCCTGTCAGATTGTCGCGGCTAATGGTCAGGCTGAAATGGCTGGTGGTCAGCAGGGGCGTGGCTGGCTGGCTATTCGCGCTGATAGCGGCAGTCTTAGTCGGTTTAAGCGGGGCCAGGCTCAAGAGATTTGCCAGTGTCTTTTGGTCAAGCGTCCAAATTTTGTCGGCATAGGTTATAGTAAGCGGCTGGCTAACCACCAGTTGCACCTGAGATTTGAGGTTATATATCTCATCTTTGCTGATAGTTGGCGCGATAGTTTGCATCACCAACAAGTTCGGGGTGTTGGCAGAGTCAAGTTTTTGTCCGGGCAAGTAGGCTTTGATAGCCTCTAACGTCCGGTCATAATTCAACTGGTAGCCCATTTTACCGGAGTTGGTAATCTGGAGTTGGCCGCTTTCGTAACCCAAAACTACTTCCGGCTCAACCATAGTTTGATTGACTGTAGCGGCGATTCTATCCAGGTAACTTTTGGCTTTAGTAGGGTCAATTTTGGGTGCGACCAGGGCCACATCCAGAATTGGAGAGTCAGTGTTAAGGGCGAAAGCTTTGTCCAGGCTTTCCTCCAGATTAAAGCTTATACCGAGGTCAGCCAGGCTGGGCGACCAGCTACCATCTCCAAAACTCAAATTCAGGGGGTGTTGCTCAATATCGGCGATTAGCTGGTTTTGCAAAGCGGAACGGGCCGCTTCCCGGTTCAGGTTGCCGACATCCAGCCCGTTTATCTTAACTCCCGCTTTGATGGTAGGAACAGGCACGGGCGTAGCTGTCGCCGTTGGCGCAAGAATGGTAGAAGTAGCGGTGGCAATAGCCTGGGTCTGGGAAGCCGTAGTTTGGGGCGGGTTCTCGTTACTGGCAACTGCGCCCTGACTGGTCACGGGCGAGCGTGAGCCGTTATTTATACTGACAAAGAAAATAACCAATATGCCAGCTACTATTATTAACAGCGATATGGCTGCAATCAGTCCCCAACCTTTGTTTCGCACCGGGCTTGCTCCTATTTTTGTCTGTTCTGCGTTTACCGTATGGTTTGCCACCCTAAGTGTACCATAAAAAGGCTGTTCTGGAAACTGCCAAAACAAACCTATGCACCACAGTCTATAACCTTGCGGGTGGTGACAAACCTGAGTGATTATGAATAAATTAAATTTCGGGTTCGTACTCCAGGGCCGGGGCAGCGGCGGGCGCGGTTTGGGTCTCGAACTGGCGTAATTTTTGTTGTAACTCGAACAATTTATTGATGGCTTCCAGCGGCGACAAGTCAAAAACTTGCAACTGGCGGAGGGCTGGCAATACCGGATTTTCAGGCAACGTTGGAACAGGCATATTATTTGTGAAAGCGGGCAACTCTGCGTCGGTATCTATAGGTTGAGAATGCCCGTTGGGGTTGGCTGGCGGAAGCCCACCCTGTTTCTTCTGGTTGTTGGCTTCCAAAAGCTGCAAAAGTTCCTCGGCCCGATGAATAATACTTTTGGGCAAACCTGCTAATTGGGCCACGTGGATACCATAACTACGATCTGTGCCTCCTGGTATCAGCTTCCGCAGAAAGTTCACTTTGCCATCTTCTTCGCTCACGGCCACGTTAAAGTTACGCACACGCGGCAACTGTTCGGTCAGCCCTACCAGTTCGTGATAATGGGTGGCAAACAACGTTTTCGCCCCGCAGTTGGGGTTGTTATGCACGTATTCCACGATAGCCTGAGCGATTGCCATACCATCATAAGTGCTGGTGCCACGTCCCACTTCGTCCAAAATAATTAGCGAACGCGGGGTGGCGTGGGCCAGAATATAACTCGTCTCGACCATTTCGACCATAAAAGTAGATTGACCCGTCGCAATATCGTCTTGCGCTCCCACACGGGTAAAAATGCGGTCAACCAGGCCAATGTGAGCGGACTCGGCAGGCACAAACGCTCCAATCTGGGCCATTAGTACAATCAAAGCGGCCTGCCGCATAATAGTAGATTTTCCGGCCATATTCGGCCCGGTGATAACCAAAATCTGCTCATTGGCACTATCCAGACACAAATCGTTCGGCACAAACACGTTTTCAAGATTGGTCGTTTCAACCACCGGATGTCGCCCACTGGTAATCTTGATAACCGAACCCTGGTTGAGTTCGGGCAAGACATAATTTTGCTGCACTGCGACTTCGGCCAACGCTGCGAAAACGTCCAGATGCGCCAGAGATTGAGCCGTCGCCAACAACTGGTCGCTGATTTTAGTCACCTCCACCAGCAGATTTTTGTAAAGGCTGGCTTCCAGGTCTAACAGCTTTTCTTGGGCGGTCAGGATTAAATTCTCGCGCTCCTTTAGCTCCGTAGTGATATAACGTTCGCCGTTAGTCAGGGTTTGTTTGCGAATATAATCTTTTGGCACCTGTCGCAAATTGGAGGTGGTCACTTCTATATAATAGCCAAAAACTTTGTTGTAACTGACTTTGAGATTTTTGATGCCAGTGCGTTCGCGTTCGGTAGTCTCCAGATTTCTGACCCACTCCTTGTCGTTGCGCGAGGCGGTGCGGATACGGTCAAACTCCTGGTCATAGCCTTCGCCCACCACGTTACCTGTACCCAAAACGGCGGGCAGTTCGGCAGAGGGAGCCAGGGCGCGGTGCAGCAAACGACAAATATCATCACAGGGGTGCAGCCGTTTCAGCAGCGAAGCCAGAGTGTTGCGTACTTCGAGTGGTGCGCCTTCCAGCATAGTGCGGATTTCTGGTATCAATTCCAGACTATCGCGCAGTCCTTCTAGCTGGCGCGGCATGGCAATCCCCATCGCAATCCGGTTAGTCAGCCGTTCCAAATCCTGAATTTTGCTCAAAACTTCGCGCAGTTGGTCACGTAATGCCGTATGGTCATAAAGTACCCGCACCGCTTGCTGGCGTGCTTGCAGCCGTTCCACGTCAAGCAAGGGCTGGTTTAGCCATTTATTCAGCAGTCTTCCGCCCATCGCTGTGCGCGTTTTGTCCAGCACTCCAAACAAGCTATGGCGGCGCGAACCACTGCGGCCACCTTCTAATAGCTCCAGATTGCGGCGCGTCTGCACATCCAGCAACATATAACTGTGCGTGCTGTAGGTGCGGAGCGGGTTGAGCCGGGCAATCGTGCCTTTTTGGGTTTCCTTCAAATATTCCAAAATTGCGCCACTGGCCCGAACTGCGGCAGGCAAACCCGCGCAGCCAAATGGTTCGAGTGAAGCCACCCCAAAATGACCCAGCAGATTGCGCCGACAGCTTTCTTCGTGCCATGTAAAAAATTCGGTGGGGGTTAGGGTGGGCGCGGGGAAGGTTGGGCCATAGGGTGCGATTAAATGGCGATATTCGGCAAAAGGGTCATCCTCGTTATAAAGCTGTTCGGGCTTAAAGCGGCGTGGTTCGGGCTTTTTGGGGACGATCACTTCCGCCGGGCCAAGCCTGCCCAATTCCTGACGCACCAACAGTTGCAATTCTTCGGGGGTGGCTTCGGCAAAAGCGGTACAGAAAAATTCACCCGTGGTAATATCGGTATAGGCCAACCCTGCGCCGCGAGCGTTCGGCTCAATCCAGAGCGCGGCCAGATAATTGTTGCGTTTGGCATCAAGCATAGCTGGTTCGGTAATCGTGCCGGGCGTAACCACTCGCAAAACTTGTCTGTCCATCGGCCCTTTAGTCTGGCCCGCTTCCCCGATTTGTTCCGCTACCGCCACCTTGAAGCCCCGTTCGACCAGCCGCGTCAAATATTTATCAATCGAATGATACGGCACGCCCGCCATTGGCACTTTGATAGCCTTCGTGCTACTATCATCGGCGGTTTCATCAACATTGGCTTCTTCGGTTTCGCCCGCTTCGGTTTCTTCGCTGTCCAGGTTATCCCAATTAAAGCCGCTGGTTGCTTTGGCCGCCTTGATGGGTCTGGTGCTAATCGCGGGGGCGTTATCCCGCGTAAAGGCTTTGCGGGTGAGGACGATTTCACATTCCCGTGAGAAAGTATGCGCGTCGTTGCCAAAAGTTTCGTAGAAGTCTCCGGTGCGCCAGAACAAGATAATATCGGGGTATTTCAGTTTGGTGTCCAAATATTGTCGCGCACTATTGGTGAGCAGTTGTTCGGGCAAATGAGCGAAATCTTCGGGATATTTTGACATTTTTTAGCTTACCTCGTTACAATATGGGCAGAAAAACTTTTTACTGTAGGGTTATTATAGCATTTTTGAGGCTATTCGTAAAGCTTAATCCGAGCAAAAGTTCGATTTTTAACCCTAAACGCGGTGGAAAAACAAGCTTTAGAGCGTGTCTAATAATGGGGTACTGTCACCCTGAACGAAGGCTCTGCATAGTGAAGGGTCTATTAGTTTGAACTCAAAACAGATTCTTCGCTTCGCAGCAACCAGTTGACGCTTCCGCTCACAACCCGGCGGGCCGTGACATTGTTAGATACGCTTTTAGATTTGGAGCAAATTATGGTCAAGGCAAAATACGACGAAATTGCTGAATGGTACGACCAGTGGGTGCAGAATAGACCGCTTATTCATCAACTGGTTGTTCCGGCCCTGTTCGAACTGGTGGGTGAGGTAGAGGGTCAAAAGATTTGTGACCTGGCTTGTGGACAAGGTTTGATAGCGCGGCTTTTGACCCAATCTGGCGCAAGTGTGACAGGTCTGGATGTGTCTGCCCGTTTGCTAGAAATTGCCCGACAGGTTGAACAAAGTTCTTCGCTGGGCATCACTTATCTGCAAGGCGACGCGCAAACTGCCCCTATCTTGAAGGACTCAAGCTTTGAAGGCGTGACTTGTAATATGGCCCTGATGGACATCCCCAACCTAGAAGCGACGCTACAAACTGTCCGGCGTATTTTGCGTCCGCACGGCTGGTTCGTTTTTTCCATCACCCATCCTTGCTTTCAAACTTCTGCTTCTGGCTGGATAACCCAGGCTGACGGCACTCTCAGCCGGGTGGTGGCACGTTATTTTGACGAAGGCGAATGGGTGTCTGAAAATCCTGATGGGGTACGGGGTAAAATTGGTGCAATCCATCGCACCTTTTCCACTTATATCAACGCACTAGGGGCAGCAGGTTTGGCTATTGAGCGCGTGCTTGAACCCCAGGCGCAAGACCATTTAGAAGGAAGTGGCGCGGGTTACACTCAGGTGGCGGCGGTAGTGGTCTTTCGTTGTAAAAAAAATTAAAGGTTTGGGCGCGCTTCAGTTTTCTGCACACACAAAGCACCGATGGATTCATCCATCGGTACTGCGTATCTTGCCAAATTATGCGCCACCCCTTCCAGTATGGATGGTTGCTTTTTCTGCCAGATTGGAGTAAATTACCCATGTTCCCACTGCTTCAACGGAACAAACCGCACTTTTCAAGTATCAATAAAGGATTTGCCTACCCATGAATTTGAAACAAACTTTGGCAGGGTCTGCCAAACCGCTTTACCTGTTACTGGTTATTATTATTCTAGCTGGAGTGTTGGCTGCCTGTGGCGACAGCAGCCCCAGCGTGGATACCTCCCACCTTGAGGTGATAACCGCCTCCAATCCGGTTAAGGTCAGCCCCAACGCGGCCCAAACCACTACGGCGGCTGTGGCTGCCACCACTGTTACTGCTGACCAAACTACTGTCGTCGCCGCCACTACCAATCTGGCTGTCAGCACTACCGAGACCTCTGCTGCCACTACAATGGATACCAGCACGACTAATGCGCCTTCGACCAGGGTTGCCACTACTACGACAGCCGCCCCTTCGACTGCTAACGTAACCACCCAGGCAGCTATTACTCAGGCGGCCACTACCAAAGCCGCTGCCGTCAGCGTTCCGGCTATCAAAAGTGGGGTTTTACTTTCGCCGATGTATTGGGAGCCGCAGACCTGGAACAACTGCGCCCCGATGTCCATCATCTTTGCC
Organism: Chloroflexia bacterium; assembly: GCA_038207455.1. Taxonomy (GTDB): domain Bacteria; phylum Chloroflexota; class Chloroflexia; order Chloroheliales; family Chloroheliaceae; genus JBBQZT01. The sequence continues at coordinate 11,381 of JBBQZT010000020.1, read as the reverse complement.
CTCAGCTATTACGGGGTAAAACTGACCCAAAAAGATATGGGCCACGCGATGCGCCCTAACGATGGCGATAAACACGTTACGCCCGAAGAACTGGTAGCAGCTATTCAGCAACAGGGTTTTAAGACCGTCGCCCGCGAAAATGGCAACCTCGACACTTTGCGGAAATTCCTTTCAGCGGGTATCCCCGTAATCACCCAACAATGGCTGCACGACCCCGACGACATCGGTCACTATCGGGTAGCACGCGGCTACGATTTGAGTAAGAACACCTTTATTTATAACGACTCGATGGATCGCCACGCCGAAACCGTCGTACCTGCTGATTTGGAAGACAAACTGTGGAAAGGCTTTGACCGCCGCTATTTCCCGGTTTATACTGCCGCCCAGGAGCCGCTAGTGATGGCGATGCTGGCTGGCGATGCAGACCCTGCCGCCAATATGCAAAACGCGCTGACCGCCGCTCGTCAGGCCACTGAAAGCAAACCGCAAGATATAGATGCCTGGCGCAACCTGGGCTATCTGGATTATGCAATGGGCGACTACAAGGCAGCGATTGGCGTGTGGGAACAGCACCTGACCAAAATGTTGACTCCTAGCGACAACGGCCCGTACAACCGCTTTTTGTGGTATCAGTTGTGGCCGGTAGAAAGCTATAACAAGCTCGGCAACTACCAGCAGGTTTTGAAAATGGCTCCCAACGAAATTGACCACGCTAAAGTTTTTGCCGAAGCGCGTTACGAGTACGCTATTGCCTTGATGAATACCAATCAGCGCGACGCAGCTATCAACCAGCTAAAAACCTCGCTGACCGATGACTCCAATTTCAAACCAGGCCGCGCGATGCTGGCAAAACTAGGCGTAAGCGTTGCCTAAATGCAAGTTAGCGAAACCCACATAGCCTTAAACCCAACCGATAACAATCTGCCCCGCCGCCAGTTTAACCCACTCGGCGCGGGCGGGTGGGCTACCGCCTCCTTCGTGCTAACTTATGCTATCAGCGCGGTTTTGTATATACCCCTGGCCCGCTTGCTAGGCCCGGACGATTTTGGCTTGTATAGCGAAGCCACACTGGTTTATGCTGGACTGACATTGGTGATTGAATTAGGGCTGATCCGCGCCCTGGTGAGGACACCAGGAGACCCAAACGAAGTAGCTCAGGCAACTTTCTGGCTGGCTCTCATTAGCGGGTTGGTTGGGACGCTACTGTGCGGGTTGGTGGGCTTCCCCCTGGCTTTGGTTTATAACAATGCAGACCTGGTTTTGCTTTTGATACTGCTATCTCCTGGCGTGCTGATGATTGCGCTAGGTGCGATACCCCACGCGCTGCTCTCCCGCGAACTGGATTTCCGGCGCAAACTGATACCCGAAGCGGTTTCGACTGGTGTAGGTGCAGCCCTAGCTTTGATTGCCGCCTTTTTGCACGCGGGTGTTTATAGCTTGATTATTTATACTGTCGTGCGGGTTGGGCTGAATAGCGTGGTAGCATGGTATGTGGTGGGCTGGAAACCCACCCGGCGCAGACCACAAGTGAAGCTGCTAAAACAGTTATTGGGTTTTGCATTGCCTGCTGGTTTGGGAGAAATCGCACTTTACGCCCGCTTCAACATTGATACCGCTTTGACCGGACTGCGCCTTGGGACAGGTATGCTCGGAGTTTATTCGTTGGCCTGGAGTACCTCAGACCGCCCCGCCCTGCTGCTCAACTCTTTTTTCAACAATGTCGGCTATGCCACTTTCGCCCGGCTGGGTGCGGCTGCGGCCCACCGCGAACTTTTGCGCCAGATTTATCTCAGTGCTACGCGCTTGCTGGCTGCCCTGGCTTTACCTGTTTTTGGGGCAGGAGTGCTGGTGCGTCAGGATTTAGTAGCCATCGTGTTGGGTTCGCGCTGGCTGGGTGTGACTGAACCGCTTTTCGGCCTGTTTCTTTTGCAAGCTTTTTGGGTGGTTTTTTATCCGGCCACCACGCTATTGCTGGCTTTGGGTCACAGCCGCACTTACGCCTGGGTCAACAACGCCAGCCTGGTTTTAACCGTTATAGTTGTATTTATCGGCACGTTCGGCGGCGTGACCGGAGTTGCCTGGGCTATGTTAGTGGCGGTAGGTCTGACTTCTTTGGTGTGGGCGGTCTTAGTCAGCAGACTTTTAGGTCTAAAATTATCTGATTGGTGGCAGGTCGCTAAGTTGCCCATGCTGCTTACTCTTGTAATCCTTGCAGCTATCTTTTGTACCCAAACGCTATGTACGGTGGGGCATCTTTCCAATGTAATCCGTTTGGTGGCGGCTATTCTGGCAGGTATGGCAGCTTTGGCAAGCACGGTTAAAGTGTGGGGCTGGACGGCTTTACGCCAGGATATGGCCGTGCTTAATCAGCCATTGCCCATTTGACAAATAAGTTTGTAGAACATTGCGCGGTCACTAATATATTTATACATTAGGTTTTTGGATATTGAAATCTTGATTGAATTTGGATAAGTTGATGGCCCAAAAAGCTCCGTTGCTGACGGTTTCTTTAAGCCACACCTGCCGAATTTGGTGGTCGTCGCGTCCCGCCCAAATATCCAGTGTGACCGGGTTATGTCCGAGCGTGCCGAGCGTCACTGGGCCAACTGCACTGCCCGGCAATGTTCCCACGAAATGATTACAGCCTACATTATCTATAGTTTCATCGGTCAGCACCTGGACGTTTTGCAGTTGGCGAGTCAGGCCACCGACACCGTTTTGGTTGTCGAACAAAACCGATAGATTAAAACTCTGGTCGGGGCTGAGTTTGCTCCATTTGCCGCCAATCGGGTTTGTCATATACTGCTCGTTGTCCAGGCCAATCGTCTGGATAGTCAAATCTCCAATAAAAACATGAGCCAGCACTTTGGCCTGAAACCGTTTGGTGCGCGTCAAATCGCCATCAGCGCGTTTTAGCTGGGTGCTGGGTGCTATCTCGATTTTACCCGCCCGAATTTCGATGACAAAGTGCATACTTTGTAATCCGTCGAAAGCCTGGGCTGCCGCTTTGGGCAAGGCTGTTGCGGGCGCGTCGGTGGGGGCGGGAGTTGAGTAGGCGGTAGCGGTGGCAAAAGGCGTAGGCGTATCGGTAGGGGTAGGCGTAACGGTTGGTTCGGGCGTAGGGGTGGCGGTGGGGGGTAGCGTAGGTAAGACAATAACAAACGGGGTGGAGCTATAAGCTGGCAGGGTCGGCAAAGCGAAAGCCGTTATAAGCTGACGGGGAAAAGTCAGAAACACAGTAGGCGTGACTGCCGCACGTGGGCTGCCAACAAAAGCTACCGCCCCCACTGTCGTAGCCAGGGCAGTAGGGACAGCCTGGAGCGTGGCAGTAGAGTTGTCACCAGCGTTAGAATTGGCATTGGTCAGCCCGAACCATACATAAGACAGGACTACAAACGCTAAAATGCCACCCAACCCCACCGCCAGTATCCAGCGCGTAGCCAGGGCGGACTCCGGGTTCTCTTTGTTAAGTTCGTCTTGCTCCAAAATATGCCTTCTCTATTCACCGCAGAGGACGCAGAGGGCGCGGAGAAAGAAACAGAATAGGTAAAGCGGAGACAAGCTGTTGGCTGCTTACTCCCTCCCTGCTCTGCGTCCTCTGCGGTAAATACTTACAAAAACTCTCTGATTTTGGCGAGGGTGGCCTTGTTCATACCATCAACGGTCAGCAGTTCTTCGTCGCTGGCGGCCTTAATTTTTTCGGATGTGCCGTATTTTTTGAGCAAAGCTTGTTTGCGTTTAGGGCCAATCCCCGGCACGCTGTCCAGCGGCGAAATGTATGTGGTTTTGCTGCGTAGCTGACGATGGAAAGTGATAGCGAAACGGTGGGCTTCGTCCCGTACACGCTGCACCAGATACAAAGCCTGGCTGGTACGTGGCAGATAAACCGAAATATCCTGACCTGGTTTGAAAAGTTCGTCGTGTTGCTTGGCAAGCCCCACCATCGGCACATCGCTCAACTCCAGTTCCAGCATTACCTCGACTGCCGCGCTCAACTGGCCCTTGCCCCCGTCCAAAATAATCAGGTCGGGCATACTTTGCCACGAATAATCTATCCGCCCAGTTTTGGCTGGTTTGGTAACAGCGTTGTCTTCTGCACCATCGGCAGCGTGACCATTTGGGCTGGCCTTGCCCTTCCCCTTTGTCCTGACGATTTCCATTCCGTGACCGCGCATATCTATAGTGTGCGGGTCTGGCACAAACAAACCTTCGGCTTCGACTAAATCGTTATGTACGGCGGCCTCAAGTTCGGCCAGTTTTTCCAGTTCGGCGGTATCGTCTTCGTCTTCCGCTGCTTGCTCGACGGCCAGATTCATTGCCTCGACGCTTTTGGCGCGTTTGAAACGGCGGCGCAACACTTCCTGCATCGAAGCAAAATCGTTTGGCCCTTCGACGGTCTTTATTTTGAACTTGCGATAGTCGCTTTTCTTGGGGCTGCCGTTCTCGAACACCACCATACTGGCAACCGAGTTGGTGCCTTGCGTGTTGGAAATATCATAACATTCGATGCGGCGTGGTTTGTTCGGTAGTTCCAGATAGCTTTGTAGCTCTACCAGGGCGGCAGTGGTTTTCTGCTCATCGTTTAGCCAGCGCAGTCGGTTTTGCTCCAGAGCTTCTTTGGCGTTCTGCACCACCATCGCCACCAACTCTTTTTTGTCTTCGGCTTGGGGTACTTCCAGATGTACTTCTAGCTCGGCCTTTTTGGTGAGCCAGACCTCGATAGCGGCGGTATCTTCCGGGGCAGTCTGTACCAAAATTCGGGGCGGCACAAAAGTCGCGTCTGAGTAATATTGTTTGACAAAGCTGCTCAAAACAGCGTTGTCGCTTTCGTCTTCGGTGCCTTGCAACATAAAAAACTCGCGCCCCACCAGCTTGCCGCGCCGGATAAAGAAAACCTGCACCGCCACTTCGCCTTCTGCGCGGGCCATCGCTACCACGTCTTCGTCAAAGTTGCTGGCCGACACCACTTTTTGACGTTCCACCACCCCACGTACCGCTGTCAACTGGTCGCGCAAGATAGCGGCCTGCTCAAACATCAGGTTTTCGGCGGACTGGGCCATCTGGTCTTCTAGCTGCTGCACAATCTCGTCGGTTTTGCCTTCCAGAAACAAAATCACCTGTTCGATGGCCGCATCGTACTCAACTTTGTCGGCCAGACTCGCACACGGCCCTAAACAGCGATGGATAAAATATTCCAGACATGGGCGCGGCTCTTTGCCCGTGATGGTCAAATCACAACTGCGGTAAGGGAACAGCTTTTCTAGTAACTTGATGGTGCGGGCTGCCGAACCGTTGCCAGCAAATGGCCCGAAATAGTGCGCTCCGTCTTCCAACACCTTACGCACAATAAACACACGCGGCCATTTTTCGTTTGTGGTCACTTTGATGTAAGGATAAGTTTTATCGTCGCGCATCAAAATGTTGTATTTGGGGCGATGTTGTTTGATGAGGGTGTTTTCCAGGTTCAAGGCTTCGGCTTCGGTGTCCACCACAATATATTCAAAATCGGCAATATGCTCCACCATACTCACGACTTTGGGCGCGGCTCCGCTCAACGAGCCAAAATAGCTGGACACGCGGTTACGTAGCGAGATAGCCTTGCCCACGTAGATAATGGCGTTGTCCGCGTCCCGCATAATATATACGCCGGGACGCTGGGGCAACGATTTTACTTTTTCGTTTATGTAAGCTTCGTTCATTTTCTTCGTATTAAAATAATATGAGCGCAAAGTGGGGCTAAATGTTATCCGCGAAAGTGGGCGGCAACACGTATTCTTTGGGTTTGTGCTGGCCTTCTTCCAAACGCCGCCAATAATCCTTGATGGGGCAGGCCATCAACACCAAATCGTGAGTGCGTCCGTCGGCATCCTTGATATAGTCCGTATGTACCCCTTCATGAACATAGCCCATTTGCTTGTAAATACGCATCGCGTCGAGATGGTCGCCTCGTATCTCGGCCAACAGCTTTTCCAGACCTAGTTCGCTGGCAAAGCTGAAAAGTTCGGTAGCCATAATGCGACCTATCCCCAAACCGCGCCAGTCGTTGCCCACCATCGTCCAGGCGTTGCCAATATGGGCGTGCCAGCGTGTTCGAAAGCCGTGCAGCACCGCCACTCCTGCAATGCGCCCGCCCACTTCGGCCACGAACGGAAAGACTTCCTCCCAATTCGGGCCACCAAACCAGCCTACCAGCGTGTCGCGGTCAGTCACGTCATAGCGCAAGAAATCGCGGTCAGCCTCGGCAATAGTCAGAAAAAACATCAAAGCGCGGTCTTCATCGGCCCGCGTCAAGAGACGGATAGTCACATTTTGACCATCGCGCACCTCGAACTCTTTAGGATACTCGTCTAGCATAACTTTTCCCGTTCGTTTGGCTCTTAAATATATCTAACGTTATAGACAAAAGTGCTACAGAATTGGCAAATCAGGTTCTTTGTATTTGTGATAATGATTGTAACACCCTCTGGCTCATTCTTCAAGCAGGGCTATGGTAAAATCAGACTATTGCATAGTCGGGTATTTGTGGGATATTGCGCGGGTATCCCCTGGGTGTGGGTGCTGTCAATAGATTGTTCGGGAACATCTATGGGTAGAGCCATAACCAACAAAACAGCCACCGCGCCGACCTTGCAATGGCCCTGTCTTGCAACAGCCCTGCCCGCTTCTCAAAGAGCGTTTGCGGTGAAGTGGGTCAAGTGCTATAATAGCGTGGCACAAAAACGCGAAAGCGTAGATATAAACCTCGGAAGTGCAAAACTTAATTGAATAGCAAAACCTTTTGTCGTCGAACCTGATGTTGCAAGCCCTCACACTCTTGCAAATCGCTGTCCGGCTAAAGCTAAAAGCTGGTAAATTGGTTCGAGGTAAACCCATTGAAAGGAGGTGTGAAACATGGCTGTGCGCGAAACACCACGCAGCTACGAGATGCTGTATATACTAGGCTCTGAGATTGGCGAAGAAAACATTCCAGTGGCAATCGAGAAGGTTAATACCCTGATTACGCGGCTGGGAGGCGAGAGCATCGAAAACAATCAAGCGGCCCCCTGGGGCAAACGTCGTATGACCTACCCGATTGACAAGCAACAGGACGGTTTCTTTATTATGGCGACCTTCAAACTCAGTCCGACCAAAACGTTGGAACTGGAAACCGACCTGCGGATTTCGGAAGAAGTGCTGCGGCATATGTTGATTAGCCTGGAGAAAGATTAGCCAAGATTTTTTGAGCCAAGAACTTTTATTTTGAGGAGAACCGAGATGGCTAAAGATTTGAATAAAGTGATGATAACAGGACGCTTAGGCCGCGACCCAGAATTGCGCTACACCCAAAGTGGCGAAGCAGTGGCAACTTTTTCGGTAGCGAGTGACCGTGCCATTAGAGACGAGAAGGAACCGACTGGCTGGCGTAGTCAGACGGAATGGTTTCGAGTAGTAGCGTGGCGCGAGATGGCTGAACGGATTACTAAACAAATGGTTAAAGGCAGCCGGGTTTATGTGGAAGGCCGCTTGCAAACCCAGGAGTATGTTGATAAGCAAGGCCAAAAGCAACGTAGCGTAGAAGTTATCGCTAACGACTACATAGTGTTAGAGTCGCGCAAGTCCCAGGAAGCTGGAAGTGGCGAACGGGACGGAGATATTGACGAGGCTTTTGATAGTGCGCCTGCGGGTAATCGTGCTGGCAATGCCAGTGCCAACTCTAATAGCAACGGCAACACCAATCGCGGCAACGCCCGTCCCAACAACCGGGGCTACAACCAACCCGATGACCAAACGCTAGAGCCGGATGATATTCCGTTCTAAGCCCAACGAAAATTCAAATCTCTAAAACCCATTTCGGCTTCTGCTCGAAAAGGCAAGTTTAGCCGAAGGAGATAGTATAACAAGTGTCAACTGAAGATTTTGATAACAATAACGGAGCGGGCAACGGCGGCGAAGCAGCTGCGTCCGCTTCTGCCCCTGCAAGCGCGGGTGGCAATCGGCCTGCCCCTGGCGGCGGTGGTACTAGCCGCCCCTTTAATAACAATGGCGGTGGCTATCGCGGCAGCAACCCAAGTAACCTGGGTAATCGCGGCTTCCGGCCCGCCGGGGGTGGATACAACAGCCAAAGCAATTCTGATAGCGGCGACAATAATGATGGCGGCGGTCAGAGTCAAGGTGGTTACGGCGGTAGCCAGGGCGGTTATGGTGGCGGTGGCGGTGGTTTCGGGGGTGGCAGACCTCAACAACGTCGTCCGCGTCGTCCCGGTGGCAAAGACCGTTTTTCGCAGCGACGGCGCGTTTGTCAGTTCTGCGTGGATAAAATCCGCCTGGTGGACTACAAAGACTTCCAGCGTTTGCGTCGTTACCTGTCAGATCGAGGGAAGATTGAGCCGCGCCGCAAAACCGGCACCTGCGCTCGTCACCAACGTTCGCTGACAACGGCTCTCAAGCGGGGACGTTACATGGCGTTGCTGCCCTACGTCTCTGCCCACACCCGTTAACGCTGGTCTGCGATGGCAACCAAAAGTGAAGTCTTTACTTTACAAATCAAAAAGGCACAGGTTTACGGGTTAGATTTTCTGACCGTTTTCCTGTGCTTTTTGCTTTTATTATTGTTAAATTTATTATAAATGTGCATCAGGGAGATTTTTCACTCCTATGGCGAATAACACCGAAAACCCTAAAAATATCAAACCTGTGGTACCCGTCCCTCCCAAAAGCGCGGTTGGCAGCAAAACTCCGGCTCAACGTCCGCTTTCCCGCAATGTGCCAAGCGTAGGCCAACCCATGAGCCGCCGGATGGCTGCTCGTTATCAAAGCGATATGCGGCGGCAGCGGCAGCTAATTTTTGCGGCTATTGCGATTGTCGTGTTGATTGTGCTGGTTTTTGCTGTCGGTATTTATCAAAGCCTGATTGGGCCGAATATCAAGACTTTGGCTGCGTATGGTGGAACCAATGTCAGCAGTGGCGATTATTTTACCTACCGTAAAATCGTGCTTTACAAAGAATTGGGCCAGTTGCAAAATATCAGTGGTAGTCAGGCGGGCGACCAGCAGCAACAAATCCAGGCGCAAATTCGGGCGGTTAGCTCCGAGATAACCGATATTCAGAATTTTCCGGTTGACCAGCCCACGCTCGAACGGCTGGTTTCAAACCAACTTTTGGAGCGCGAGGCCAAAAATCAATACAACATTACGGTTAGCGATGCCGACCTTAATACTGGGCTGACTAACGATTTCGCGCTTTATACTCCGACTGCCCAGCCCGAACAGGCTCAATCTACCCAAACCGCCAACGTAATTGCTACAGCCAGCAACCAGCAAGCCTCTCAAACAGCCAGCGCGGTTACGCCGTTGCCGACAGCCACTCCAGTCGCCCCAGCCCTACCACCAGAGGTAGCAGCCAGAGGTACTGTCGTAGCTCAAACCAAAGCGGCGGGAGGGGTTGTAACTGATACGGTGACTACAGGTACGCCCAATGCCGCAGCCAGCCCAGCCATTTCTGCCACTGGCACAATTACACTTGCGCCTACCGCTAACGGTACGCCGGGTGTGGGTACCCAGACCAGCGTGGTTCAAAATACTGCTGCCACCAACGGTACGTCTGGTTTAACAGCCGCTGCCAGTCAGCCAGTTAGCCCTACTGTAGCGGCCAGCCCCACCGTGAGTGCGACGGCCACACCTGCTCCGAGTGCCACTCCGCTTCCGGCGGACAAATCCAACGCCACAGTTAAAGCCCGCCAGGACGGAACGCTCAAATCTTTGAAGGACGCGGCTGGTATCAGCGAAGACGATTATAAAAAGCTTTGGGTCAAGCCGCAACTGCTCCAACAAAAGGTTACGGCCAAACTGATTTCGCAAGTACCGTTGCCGGGCCAACCCTACCCTGATTTGCAAATCCATGTGGCCCATATTTTGGTGAATGACGAGCAGACCGCCAAAGATATTAAGGCTAAACTGGACTCGGCTACCGATAAAAATGCCACCTTCACGGAACTAGCCCGTCAGTACGATGCGACCAGCGACAAAACTGCCGCTTCACACAATGGCGATTTGGGTTGGGCCGCCAAAGGTCTGTTTGTAGATGCTTTCTGGGATGCGGCCAGCAAGCTGAACAAAGACCAGATTAGCGACCCGGTGCATACCCAATTCGGCTGGCACGTTATCAAGATGCTGGATAAAAAGCAAAACGGCCCGATGGAAGTGGATGTCTATAGCTTCCTGACCGACCCATCGAAGGGTCAGGACGGGAACGCGAAGGTTTACGGGGACTGGCTCAAAAAGCAGGTGGACGCGGCTAAAGTTACCTACAACACCCCGCCCACGCCTGTACCATCTGCCACTGCTTTGCCGACTGCCGCCTTTACGCCCGTCGTTCCGGCGACTGCTACGGTAGTCGCACCGACGCAGCCTATCCCCGTGAGTACGCCTATTTCGGGTACAGCTGGGACAGGCGCAACCCCTGGTGCGAGTGATACCGCTGCCGCTTCTCCCGCTGCCACCACCACCTCGGCAGGAGCTAGTACGACGGGTACGGTGGCTGGTACAACTGCCTCGGCCACCATTTCCGCCCTGACTCCCACAATCGCTGGTACGACCAGTTCGGCAGCCACAACAGCCGCCGTTACGACCAGCGCACTAACTACCACGGCAAGCACCACTATCGCCCTGGCTACTACGCCTGTTAGTACCACGGCAGCAACGCCATAAATAGTATTTATGCTAAAAGAGCCGTTATCACGTATGTGGTAGCGGTTTTTTCTTGCCCACTTTATTTGCAAAGTCGGTGGGAAGACTGTTTTGTTGGATATTGCTCCGCCAATAGACGTTCGAAGTAGTCCATTGACAGAGCAATGTCCCACAAACGTCCTACTTGGTTGCGTGCCTGTTTTCCTTTACCTTATGCTCATCGCAAGGTATAATATTGTTAATGTAAACGGTATCAACGCGCTTTGGAGGCGATTATGGATTACATATACCGAGTTGAGATTGTGTCAGGAGTACGTACCGGCAAGCCCGTTATCAAAGGCACCCGTATGACACCCAAAGACGTGTTGGAATATTTGACGGCTGGTATGTCTTACGAAGAAGTGCTGGCCGACTTCCCATATATTACCAAAGAGGATATTTTGGCCTGTATCGCTTTCGCTTCCGACGAGTAACGTCGCACGATGGTAGTTTTAACATGAAATCACCTTTTAATAGAATGAGTTACAGAGGTAAAATTGTACTTGTGCCGGGAGTAGATGATAACAGACCTGTTATTAGCTCGACTTTACACAAAATATAGGCTTGGGTCTCACGTAAAGGCTACATCTGATCTTATTTTTCAAACAAGTGGCGGTGGGGGCCATGTCTGAAAACCTAATTTACCCTGGCTATCGTGAGGGTGTTGCCGCTCTCAA